>NZ_JCAFRP010000005.1:0-301019 GCF_059368315.1 Stenotrophomonas sp. YJH_SMC_119
GGTGCGCGACGCTGAAAACGGGCTGGTCCCTGCCTAAGGCCAGCCAGGGCGCAAGACCAAAGGCTGCCGGCCAGCGGCCGGCACTACCGTGCCCGTCTCATGGAGGGGCCAAGTCCCTCCATCAACACAGTTGCTACATGGCCAAGTCGCTGGTATCCAAGACCCTGTCCGGGCCCGGCATCCAGCCCGCCTCCTGGACGTACACATACTCACCACACTGGTCATTCACCGGTGGCTGCACCTCCAACTGCGTTTCAACAACCTGGGAAAACCGGCCCGACGGCGTGCAGGCCGAGTATGTCTTCGGCAACGACTACACCGCCAACATCGGCGACCTGCAGATCGAGCGCCTTCGCCGTGCCGGCCTGGTGGTACAGGAAACCCGGTATGTGAAGGCAGCCGCATCGGGGCCCTACCCCGCACGCTATGGAACGCAACTGGCGCCACGCGGGAATCCGCTGACCACCCAGATCCGGCCGATGCAGGACACCCAGCTGCGCCGGGACGGGATGCTTCATCGTCGTTATGTGGATGCATTCGACGGCCTAGCGCGCCCGGTGCGCATCGTCGAATCGAGCACTGCTGGCCCATGATCGGAGCGTGTCGGGATGCGAGCCGCCGGGCGACCGGAACAAGGCCCCGGCAATGAATTCCCGACAATCGATAGACAGAAGCTATAGAAGTGAATGATTCATTCGATTATTCATTTCATCTGGCCATAGCTAAAGTCGAGTGAAGATGTTCCACCCCGTCTTCACCCGCAGGAGCCAGCCATGAGCCAGTCCGATAACAACAGCCCCAAGTGCCCGTATCACACCGCGCCGTCGCCTGCGGAAGGCACCCAGCAGCAGCGTGAACTGAGCACCACGCCCAAGCAGAAGCACGGCGATGATCCGGTCACGCCGATGACCACGGCCTTCGGCGCACCGGTGGTGGACAACCAGAACAGCAAGACCGCCGGCCCACGTGGCCCGCTGCTGATGGAAGACGTCTGGCTGCTGGAGAAGCTGGCCAACCTCAACCGCGAGATCATTCCCGAGCGCCGCATGCACGCCAAGGGCTCGGGCGCGTTCGGTACTTTCACCGTCACCCACGACATCAGCAAGTACACCCGTGCCAAGCTGTTCGAGAAGGTCGGCAAGCAGACCGAGATGTTCGCGCGCTTCACCACGGTGGCCGGCGAGCGTGGCGCCGCCGACGCCGAGCGTGACATCCGCGGCTTCGCACTGAAGTTCTACACCGAAGAAGGCAACTGGGACCTGGTCGGCAACAACACGCCGGTGTTCTTCCTGCGCGACCCGCGCAAGTTCGCCGACCTCAACAAGGCCGTGAAACGCGACCCGCATACCAACCTGCGCAGCGCGCGCAACAACTGGGACTTCTGGACGTTGCTGCCCGAAGCCCTGCTGCAGGTGACCGTGGTGATGAGCGACCGCGGCATCCCGCGCAGCTTCCGCCACATGCACGGCTTCGGCTCGCACACCTACAGCTTCACCAACGCCGACAGCGAGCGCTTCTGGGTGAAGTTCCACTTCGTCAGCCAGCAGGGCATCGAATCGCTGACCGACGCGCAGGCGCAGATCCTGGTCGGCCATGACCGCGAAAGCCACGGCCGCGACCTGTTCGCCGCAATCGAGAAGGGCGACTTCCCGAAGTGGAAGCTGTTCATCCAGGTCATGCCCGAGCTGGAGGCGGAAACCTACCGCATCCATCCGTTCGACCTGACCAAGGTGTGGCCGAAGAGCGACTACCCGCTGATCGAAGTGGGCCAGTTCGAACTGAACCGCAACCCGGTCAACTGGTACCAGGACGTGGAGCAGTCCGCGTTCGCACCGAGCAACCTGGTGCCGGGCATCGGCCCGTCGCCGGACAAGATGCTGCAGGCACGCCTGTTCGCCTATTCCGATGCGCAGCGCTACCGCCTGGGCGTGAACCACCACCAGATTCCGGTGAACGCCGCACGCTGCCCGGTGCACAGCAACCACCGCGACGGTGCGATGCGCGTGGACGGCAACTACGGCGGCCTGCCGCACTACGAGCCGAACAGCTACGGCCAGTGGCAGGAACAGCCGCAGTACCGCGAGCCGCCGATGAAGATCCGCGGTGACGCCGACTTCTGGAATTTCCGTGAGGACGACGCCGACTACTTCAGCCAGCCCGGTGCGCTGTTCCGCAGCTACAACCAGGCACAGAAGGACCGCCTGTTCGCCAACACCGCCCGCGCCCTGGGCGATGCGCCGGACTTCATCAAGCAGCGCCACATCGACAACTGCAGCAAGGCCGACCCGGCCTATGGCGCTGGCGTTGCCGCAGCGCTGAAGGCGCTGGCCAGCCAGCCTTCGGATCCGTTCAAGCCGGCGCAGCCGGAAGCGGACTTCCCCACCGCGACCCCGGGCGCCGAAGACATCGAGCTCTGATCGCCCTGCCCCGTGAACAGCACGCCGCCTCCCCGTGAGGCGGCGTCGCCGTTTTAACGGTCCGCGTCGTACCTTCTGCACGCCCCACCCCAATCAAGGATTCCGCAGATGAGCCTCACCGACGAACTTCTCGCCAAACTGCAGGGCGCACCGCTGCAGCAGGTGTCGCAGCAGCTCGGCATCAGCGACACCCAGGCTTCCGGTGCGATCAGTGCCGCGCTGCCGGTGCTGATGGGCGCGCTGGGCAACAACGCCTCGCAGCCGCAGGGCGCGCAGGCGCTGCTCGGCGCGCTGCAGAACAACCACAGTGGGCTGGACCTGGGCAGCGTGCTCGGTTCGGTACTGGGCGGCGGTGGCGGTGGTGCCGCCAGCGATGGCGCCGGCATCCTCGGCCACATCTTCGGCGGCAACCAGCAGAAGGTGGAAACCGGCCTGGCCCAGGCCACCCAGCTCGACAGTGGCCGCACCAGCCAGCTGCTGCAGATCCTCGCACCGATCGTGATGGCTTTCCTCGCCCAGCGCCTCGGTGGCGGCCAGGCCGACGCCGGCTCGCTCAGCCAGGCCCTCGGCCAGGAAAAGCAGCAGGTGCAGCAGCAGGGCGGTCTTGCCGGTGGCCTGCTCGGCAGCCTGCTGGACCAGGATGGTGACGGCCAGCTCGGCGTGGGCGATCTGCTGAAGATCGGCGGCAGCCTGCTGGGCGGCAAGCGCTGAGCCAAGGGGGCGCCGGATCCGGTCTGGCGCCCTGCTGCTTACAACGCGTCGATATCGCCGAGCGCGCGGATCAACCGCCGTGCGCGCTTGTCCGGCTTGTGCTCCGGCGGCTGGAAACCATCGCGCGCCGCGATGCGCAACGCGCGCTGTTCGGCACGGCGCGCCTTCGAGGCCTCACTCTCGGCATACAACTGCTGCGCCGTCGGCGCCGGCCCGCGCTGGTCGCTCAGGCCCAGCACCTGGATCTCGAAATGCTCTTCGCCGCGGTCGACCTGCAGCTGCTCACCGACGCGCACTGCGCGTGAGGATTTCGGGCGCTGCCCGGCGACGCTGACCTTGCCGGTTTCGATGGCCTGCTTGGCCAGGCTGCGGGTCTTGAAGAAACGGGCCGCCCACAGCCAGATGTCCAGGCGGACACTGGGCGACAGCGCGGAAAGCTCGGTCATCGGCAGGGACTACTCCGTTCGCTTGTTCAGGGGACGCGGGTTGTCGGGGTCGGTGCGGCAGCCGCTGCCCCCGATCAGGGTGGGAACGCCGGCGGAAAGATCCTGGCGCTGGCTGCCGACCAGGCACTCGGGGCGGTCGGTTGGCCGCACCTGGGTATCGCCCAGCCGGTCACCTGTCGAACATGCGGCCAGCGCGGCGCCGATCAAGGCCAGCGCCAGCCTTCGCTTCACCTGCAGTCGTTGACGCATTGCCACATCCCGCAAACCGGCTTGGTGCTAGTGTGCGCCTCCCGGGATTCGATCACCACTCCATGGCCAAAGCGCCGCTTGACCTGACCTCCGGCCCGATCGGCCGCAATCTCCTGTTGTTTTCCCTGCCGATCCTGGCCGGCAACATCGCGCAGTCGCTGAACGGTTCGGTGAATGCGGTCTGGGTCGGGCGCTTCCTCGGCGAGGCGGCACTGACCGCCACCGCGAACGCCAACAACATCATGTTCTTCCTGATCGGCTCGGTGTTCGGCTTCGGCATGGCCTCGACCATCCTGATCGGCCAGGCGATCGGCGCGCGCGACATCGCGCAGGCGCGGCGCGTGGTGGGTACCAGCGCCACCTTCTTCATCGGCCTGTCAGTGATCATCGCCATCGCCGGCTGGTTCATGGCCCATCCGCTGCTGGCGGCGATGGGCACGCCGGCCGCCTCGCTGCCATTGGCCGAGGCCTACCTGCAGATCATCTTCCTGGCGATGCCGACGCTGTATGCGTTCGCCTTCCTCACCGCCGCGCTGCGCGGTGCCGGTGACTCGCGCACGCCGTTCCGTTTCCTGATGGTGTCGGTGGCACTGGACATCGTGCTGAACCCGGTGCTGATCTTCGGCATGGGGCCGTTCCCCGCGCTGGGCATTGCCGGCTCGGCCTGGGCCACGCTGGTCGCGCAGACGCTGTCGCTGGCCGGCCTGCTGCTGTACATGCGGCACAAGCGCCACACCCTGTGGCTGGGCCGCGCCGACATGCGGCTGTTCAAGCTCGACCTGACCATCCTGAAAGCGCTGGTGCTCAAGGGCGTGCCGATGGGCCTGCAGATGGTGCTGATCTCGCTGTCGGTGATCCTGCTGATGACCATGGTCAACCAGTACGGCACCGACACCGCCGCCGGTTACGGCGCTTCCCTGCAGCTGTGGAACTACCTGCAGATGCCAGCGATGGCGATCGGTGCGGCGTGCTCTTCGATGGCGGCGCAGAACGTCGGTGCGCAGCGCTGGGACCGCGTACGCGGCACCGCACGCCAGGGCGTGCTGTTCAATTTCCTGCTGACCGGCGCGCTGATCCTGCCGCTGGTGCTGTTCGATCGCCAGCTGCTGGCGCTGTTCCTGCCGCCGACCAGCCAGGCGCTGGACATTGCCCGTCACCTCAACCACGTGGTGATCGGCTCGTTCCTGTTCTTCGGCGTCAGCTTCGTGATCTCCGGCGTGGTGCGCTCCACCGGCGCGGTGATCCCGCCGCTGCTGATCCTGGCGGGTTCGCTGTGGGGCGTGCGCGTGCCGTTCGCCGAGCTGCTGCAGCCGTATTGGGGCGCCGATGCGATCTGGTGGAGTTTCCCGGTCAGCTCGCTGGTGTCGATGCTGCTGTCGTTGGCGTATTACCGCTGGGGCGGCTGGCGCAAGGCGAAGATGATCAGCAAGCCCTCGCACGCCCAGGAACTGGCCACGCCGTCGGAAATTCCGGCCTGCCCGCCGTCGCCGGTGGCCGACCCGGATGCCGCACCGCTGCGGTAGTGCCGGCCGCTGGCCGGCAACCTCATGGGCCAGTGAACGCCACGGTAGTGCCGGCCGCTGGCCGGCAACCTCACACCTCTCCAGCAGCATCGCGGCACAGCCGGCCAGCGGCGCCGGCTCTACCGCTTCTTCTTCGCCGCGTTGAACATGGCCGCCGCGCGCATCAACGCCTTGAACGCGGCGGCATCCGGCATCGCGCCTTCATGGATATCGATCGCGCGCCGCGTGTTGCCCTCCAGGCTGGCGTTGAACAGGCCTTTGGGGTCGGCCAGCGCCGCGCCATTGGCAAACGTCAGCTTCACCGCCTGCTTGTAGGTCTCGCCGGTGCACAGGATGCCGTTGTGCTCCCACACCGGTGTACCCCGCCATTTCCAGGTTTCCTGCACGTCGGGCAGCGCCTCATGGATCAACGCACGCACGCGTGCCAGCGCTTCGCCACGCCAGTCGCCCAGTTCGGCGATGCGCGCATCGATCAGTTCGGCGGCCGGGGTTCCGGCATCGGCCGGGTTGGGTGCATGCGTGGCCATCAGCGGCTCTCGTCGGCAAGGAGATCAGAACGGTGGGCTTACATGTGTTCGCCGGGCAATGCCGCGGCCTGGCGCACCCAGTCAAGAAACCGGGCTTCATCCAGTACGCCATCCTGTGCAATGTGCAGGTAGCGCGTATCGGCACTCCTGGACGGCTCCGGCGGCACCGGTTTCAGCGCAGCGCCGCGGAAGAACGCCACCTTGATATAGCGGGTGAAGCAATGGAAGCTGAGAAACCAGCCTTCGCCCGCGGCCACCGCATACATCGGCGAGTTCCACTTCACCGCCTTGTGCACCCCAGGTACGGCCTGTTCGACCAGCGCATCCAGCCGTGCGCCGATCGGCCGCTTCCAGTCCGGCATCGCCGCGATATAGGCCTGTACCGTGGCATCGCCCTCGCCCTTGGCGATCTGCGGATTACCGCCTGACAACAGCTTGGGCGCAGCGGAAGGTGCGGTTCGCTTGGCAGGCATCGCACGGCACGTCCATCGGGATGATGCCGGCAGCCTACCGCGGCCTGTGCCGGGCGGTCACGGCGCAGTGCGCCATCGGCTCAGTCCGCCTGCCCCGCGCGGAACTGGCGCCACTCCGGTAATTTGCGGTGACGGCGCAGCGAGCGCATCAAGCCGGCCATCACCACGCCGAACAGCGCACCAGCCAACAGGCCGGCCGCCAGCAGCAAGGCCAGCGGACGCTCGCTGCCCTGCCACAGCATCAGCCACATCAGCGCGGTCCAGAACAGCCCGAACAACAGGCCCTGCACCAGCGCATTGGTACCGAAGCCGGCCAGGATCGGCGGTGGCAGTGCGATGCCCATGCGCCACAGCAGGCGATGCAGCAACGGCGCCGACTGCACACGCGCCAGTCCCTTGCCGTCGAGGAAGCGCAACGCCGACTGGATCACGGCGGGATAGCGCGGGTTGATGTCGTTCATCACCTGATCGTGGCCGATGCGATGCCGGAAACGCAAACGGCCACCCGAAGGTGGCCGTCGCGGCAACAACCGAAGTTGTTTATCAGGCCTTTTCGGCCAGACGGGCAGCCTTGGCGGCAGCAGCGGCAGCCAGGTCTTCCTTGATGCGGGCAGCCTTGCCTTCCAGGCCACGCAGGTAGTACAGCTTGCCGGCGCGGACCTTACCACGACGCTTCACTTCGACCGAGTCGATGATGGCGCTGTGGGTCTGGAACACGCGCTCGACGCCGTAGCCGTGCGAGATCTTGCGCACGGTGAACGAGGAGTTCAGGCCGGCGTTCTTGGTGGCGATGACGACGCCTTCGTAGGCCTGCACGCGCTCGCGGCTGCCTTCCTTCACCTTCACGTTGACGACAACGGTGTCGCCCTGGCTGAACTTCGGCAGTTCACGGGTGATCTGGGCGGATTCGAATTCCGCGACGATGGACTTGTTCAGCTTGCTCATGGGTTACACCGATTCTTGTTCGGGTGGGCGTGTCATGTAGACAACGTGGGCTCATGCAGTCACCGGACTGTGCTGCACGTTTGTTGTGGGTACTGCGCGCGCCGGCCTGGGCTGGCGGTAATTGGCCATGATAGCCGATAAAGCCGGCCCTGCGCTAGGGGTCGGCCTTCTGTTTCTGGGCCTGACGGCCCTGTTCCAGCAGCGTGCGGTCGGCCTTGCCCAGGGCCTGTTCATCCAGCAGGTCCGGGCGCCGCTGGGCGGTACGGACCAGCGACTGCTGGCGGCGCCACGCGGCGATGGCCGCATGGTTGCCTGAGCGCAGCACGTCCGGCACGTCGCCCAGAGGGTGCTGGGCCGGCTGGCTGTAGTGCGGACAGTCGAGCAGGCCCAGATCACCTTCGAAGCTGTCCTGGGCCGCTGATTCAGCGTCATTCAGGGCCCCGTCCTGCAGGCGGGCCACGGCGTCGATGATGACCGCCGCACCCAGCTCGCCACCCGACAGCACATAGTCGCCGAGGGAGATTTCCTCGTCGACATTGGCTTCCAGGAAACGCTCGTCGATGCCCTCGTAGCGGCCACAGAGCAGGACCATGCGCGGCAACGCCGCCAGTTCCCGCACCTTGGCCTGAGTCAACGGCGCCCCCTGCGGGCTGAGATGGATCACCCGCGCCGGGGTCGGATCAGCATCGCGGATCGCCTGCAGGCAGGCCTGCAACGGCTCGATCAGCATCACCATGCCCGGGCCGCCACCGAATGGACGGTCGTCCACCCGGCGGTAGTTGCCTTCGGCGTAATCACGGGGATTCCAGCCATGCAGGCTGAACAACCCCTTCTCCTGCGCGCGCCCGACCACGCCCAGTCCAGCGGACTGGGCGAGGAACTCGGGGAACAGGGTGATGACGTCGAAACGCATGCTCACACTCAGAACTCGGGATCCCAGTCGACCACGACCAGGTTGGCCTCGAAATCGACCGACTTGACGAAGTCCGGCTGCACGAACGGGATCATCCGCTCGCGGTCACCCCGGACCACCACCACGTCGTTGGCGCCGGTGCTGAACAGGTGCGAGACCTGGCCCAGGGCAACGCCCTCGGTGGTCTTCACGTCCAGGCCTTCCAGGTCCACCCAGTAATACTCATCGGGCTTCGGCGGTGGCAGGGCACTGCGGGCCACGTAGATCTCGGTGCCGCGCATCGCTTCGACGGTATCGCGGTCCTCGACGCCGGGGAACCGGGCGACCAGGTGCTTGCCACTGTCGCGGCCACGCACACCTTCAATCGTGGTTTCCACGCCGGACGGGCTGCGCACGATCCACGGCTGGTAACGGAAAATGGCGGAACGTGGCTCGGTCCAGGACTCGAGCTTGATCTCGCCGCGCACACCAAAAGCGCCGACAACCCTGCCCAGCAGGATGCGGCGCTCGATATCTTTCATCTGCTTCAACCAAGAGGGCCACGCCGAAGCGTGGCCCGTCAGGATCAGGCCGCAGCGGCCTGGGACTTGGTCGCTTCCTTGATCAGGTTGCGGACCTTGTCGGTCGGCTGGGCGCCGTTCTTGACCCAATGGTCAACGCGGGCCAGGTCCAGCTCGATGCGCTTCTCGCCGCCCTGGGCGACCGGGTTGTAGAAACCAACGCGCTCGATGTTGCGGCCGTCGCGCGCACTGCGCACGTCGGTGACGATGATGTGGTAGAACGGACGCTTCTTGGCGCCGCCGCGGGTCAGTCGAATCTTGACCATGGTGTTTTTCCTATTGCCCAGTCGCCAGGATGGCGAGGTAAGCGGGCGATTATAGCGGTAGAGTCCGGCCGAGCCAACCCCCGGGGGGGGCTGGGGTCAGATCCCTTTTGCGGCGCAAAAGGGATCTGACCCCAGCCCCTGCCAAGCTACCGCCGCCAGCACCGCCCTGCCCTGTTCAGCCAGCGCCTGCGAGCCTGGCAGGAGATGCCCGTCGATGGCCTCCAGCGCCCACAGGCCGCTGGCGTTGCAGGCAAAAGCGGCCTTCACACTGCCCAGTTCAGCCAGCGCCAACGGCCGCGCCAACTGCGTATCGGGCCAATGCCGCTTCAGCAGCGCTTCGGCCGTACCGCGCAGGGCCGGCGCCTGCGGCCAGAGCAGCCGTTCACCATCGTGCACGGCCAGGTTCCAGGTGCTGCCTTCACTCACGTCGCCATCAGCGGTCACGAACAGCACATCGTCGAATCCTTCGGCCATCGCCGCGCGGCGCTCGGCGAACAGGCCAAACGTGCCCACGTGCTTGATCCGCGGCATTTCGCGCTGCCAGAGCACACTGCGCACGCGCTTGGGCGCGACCAGGGCCACCGGCGCTGATACTGCCACCAGCACGTCCACCGGCACCGCCGCCAGCGGGTTGCGGAAATCGAACCGGCGCGAGTACACCGTCACCCGCAGCGAGGCATCGGCCAGGCCGGCCTGCTGCAGGGCCTGTGCCATCCAGGTCTGTACCTGCACCGTATCCAGCTCGCTGCCGAACAGTGCACGCGTCGCCTGTGACAGCCGCGCCAGATGCAGGTCCAGTCCCTGCACCGCGTGGTCGCGCACCTGCAGCGAGGTGAAATGGCCGTAGTTGACCAGCGCCGGCAGCAGATCCTCGACCTGTGCCGGCAGGCCGTTGCAGGTCACCGTCATCGCAGCAGCGCCTGCGCCTGGCTCCACATGCCGCGCAGCACGTCGGCGGCCGGCTGTGCCGGCGCCATCCACGCCGACTGCCCGGCCCAGGCCTGCATCGCCGCCAGGCGGTTTTCCTGCGCGGCCTGCTTGCGCATCGGCGCGGTCAGCCCGCGCTGCACCGGGTACGGGCGTGGCGGCGGGGCGCCTTCTGCGGCAGCGGCGCGCACATAGGCGGTCGCCAGGCCGCGGCCCAGGCGGCCGCTGAAAGCGCGGGTCGGCCAGGTGTCTTCCGGTTCGCTGGCGGCCAGCCCATCGGCCCACGCCGAGGCGATCGCGGCTTCGGGCGTGCGCAGGAACGCGGTGCCGATCTGCACCGCGCTGGCCCCCAGCGTGAGCGCGGCCGCGATACCGCGGCCATCGGCGATACCGCCGGCGGCAATCACCGGGATCTGCAGGTGATCGGCCAGGCGCGGCAGCAGCGCGAACAGGCCGACCAGCTGGCGCTCGGCCATCGCCGGATCGAACGCACCGCGATGGCCGCCCGCTTCCATGCCCTGCGCCACCACCGCATCGGCACCGGCGTCCTGTGCTGCACGCGCTTCGGACAAGGTGGTCGCGCAGGCGATCCAGGCAATGCCGGCATCCTTCAACTGCTGCACGTGGCGCGGCAGCAACACACCCATGATGGTCGAGGCCACCGCCGGGCGTGCGGCCAGCAGTGCGGCGAACTGTTCTTCGAAGTCGGCGGGCGTGGCATCGGCGGCGCTGGCCGGCACGTCCGGGCCCCACTGCGTCAGGAAGGCGCGGCTGGCAGCCTCGGCGGCAACGTCACGGGTCGGCACCGGATCCGGCACCCACAGGTTCACCTGCGCCGGGCCATTGGAAGCGGCGCGGAAGTCATCCATCCAGCGGCCGATATCGGCGGCCGGCGACAGCACCGCACCCATCGCGCCCATGCTGCCGGCATTGGCCAGCGCGGCCGACAGCGGCACCGGGCAGGCACCGGCCATCGGTGCCAGCAGGATCGGAAGCTGCAATGAAAAACGCCGACAGAAGGTGTCGGCGCGTTCAAGAATCGGCGATGCATTCACGCGACATACCTGTTGGAGAAGTCGCCATCCAGCATACGCCAGTCATTGTGACCGGGCCCGCGTCGCAATGCGCGCCGGCCCCGTCGCTGCATCAACGGAACGGCATGCCGCGGCCGCCCATGGCGCCCATCATGCCCTTCATGCTGCGCAACATGCCCTTCATGCCGCCGCCGGCCATCTTGCTCATCATCTTTTCCATCTGCATGTACTGCTTCATCAGCTTGTTGACGTCAGCCGGCGTCACGCCCGAGCCCTTGGCGATGCGCGCGCGGCGCGAGCCGTTCAGCAGGTTCGGGTTGCGCCGTTCCTTCTTGGTCATCGAGCTGATGATGGCGATCATGCGCGGCACTTCCTTGCCCTGGCTGACCTGCTGCTTCAGATGGTCGGGGATGTTGCCCAGGCCCGGCAGCTTGTCCATCAGGCCGCCGATGCCGCCCATGTTCTGCATCTGCTCGAGCTGGTCACGCATGTCGTTCAGGTCGAACTTCTTGCCCTTGGCGACCTTCTCGGCCAGCTTGGCCGCCTTGTCCTTGTCGACCTGCTGCTCGACCTGCTCGACCAGCGACAGCACGTCGCCCATGTCGAGGATGCGGCTGGCGATACGGTCCGGGTGGAACACGTCCAGGCCTTCCGGCTTTTCGCTGACGCCGACGAACTTGATCGGCTTGCCGGTGATGTAGCGCACGCTCAGCGCGGCACCGCCACGGGCGTCACCGTCGGTCTTGGTCAGCACCACGCCGGTCAGCGGCAGGGCGTCGCCGAAGGCCTTGGCGGTGTTGGCCGCGTCCTGGCCGGTCATGGCGTCGACCACGAACAGGGTTTCGGCCGGGTTCACCGCAGCGTGCAGGGCCTTGATCTCGGCCATCATCGCTTCGTCGATGGCCAGGCGGCCGGCGGTATCGACCAGCAGCACGTCGACGAACGACTTGCGCGCGTCGTCGATGGCGGCACGGACGATGGCTTCCGGCTTCTGGTCGGCACTGGACGGGAAGAACAGCACGCCGACCTGCTCGGCCAGGGTCTTCAGCTGTTCGATCGCGGCCGGACGGTAGACGTCGGCCGAGACCACCATCACCTTCTTCTTGCGCTTTTCCTTCAGGTGCTTGGCCAGCTTGCCCACCGTGGTGGTCTTGCCGGCGCCCTGCAGGCCCGCCATCAGGATGATGGCCGGCGCGGGCACATTGAGGTTCAGGTCGCTGGCTTCGGCGCCCATCACCGCGGTCAGCTCGTCGCGCACGACCTTGATCAGCGCCTGGCCCGGGGTCAGCGACTTCAGCACTTCCTGGCCAACCGCTCGTACCTTGATGCGCTCGATCAGGGCCTGCACCACCGGCAGCGCAACGTCGGCTTCGAGCAGCGCGATGCGCACTTCGCGGGTCGCCTCGCGGATGTTCTCCTCGGTCAGGCGGCCACGGCCACGCAGGCGCTCGATGGTGCCGGAAAGGCGCTGGGTCAGGGACTCGAACATGCGGCGCAACCTGTCTGAAAGCGGGGGACAATAAGGCAGACAGTATAACGGGTCCGGCTGTCTCCCCGGACTGCGGCCACGGGACCGTCGCCACCACCGCAGGGGTATGCGAAACTGCAACGATGACAATCGTTCTCATCGCCGTCCTGCTCTACCTGGCTGCCAGTGCCCTGCTGGTGCGCGCGCTCGGCCGCGATGAAACCACCGGCTCGCCCACCTGGCTGTGGCCGGCCCTGCCGGCGATGCTGCTGCATGGCAGCTACCACGTGATGGTGGCGATGCGCACCAACGGCGGGCCGGACATGCACTTTTTCGCCGCGCTGTCGCTGGTCGGCCTGGGCATGGCCTGGCTGACCTCGCTGGTCGGCGCACGAGGGCGGATGTCGGCGCTGGGCGTGGTGGTGTTCCCGCTGGCTGCCGTGCTGCTGCTGGCCTACCACGGCTACGGCCACGAACCGAGCAAAGTGCTGGGCTGGCGCCTGGCCAGCCACGCCTGGCTGGCGCTGCTGGCCTACGCCACGCTGAGCATCGCCGCGCTGCTGGCAATCATGCTGTGGCTGCAGGAACGCGCACTGCGTCGCCGCGAGTTCCGGCCGTGGCTGCGGGCGCTGCCGCCGCTGGCCGACCTGGAATCACTGCTGTTCCGGGTGATCATCGTCGGCTTCGCGCTGCTGACCCTGACCCTGGTCACCGGCGTGCTGTTCGTCGATGACCTGCTGGCACAGAAGCTGGTGCACAAGACCGTGCTGAGCGTGCTGTCGTGGGTCGTGTTCGGCGTGCTGCTGGTCGGCCGCCGCCGCTACGGCTGGCGCGGCATGAAGGCGGTGCACTGGACGCTGGCGGCAATGCTGTTGCTGCTGCTGGCGTTCTTCGGCAGCCAGTTCGTGATCGAACTGGTGTTCGGGCATACGCGATAGAAGCGTGCCGACCAACGGTCGGCACCCACCCAACATCACCTGGTAGTGCCGGCCGCTGGCCGGCAACTGGACCGCACCCTGCGTGGATGCTGCCGCCGGTCAGGGCACCGGCTGCGCCAGGATCTTCCGCACCGAACGGCCGCTGTTGGTGAGGATGTCATCGACCTGCCAGCAGCCCTGGCCCTGGCGCACCATCGGCAACCGGGTCACGTAGGCCTTCTTCCAGACCAAATAGCGCATTTCTACCTGGCCGGTGGTCGCCGAGGCCTCTTTCCAGCTGTAACGCACGGGGCTGTCGATGTCGCCATCCTGCGCATCCAGCCACGGATCGGAATCGATCGTGCAGATGCCCTCCTCGCGCTGCTGGCAGGCACGCTCATCACGCAGCGCCTTGCCGAAGGCCGCGCTGACCAGCGCGGCCGGCGGATCCAGCAGATCACCGTTGCCGGTCGTCGCCTCGTAGAAGGCGCGGGCCACAGCCGCAGGCTCCCGGCAGGCGGGAGCAGCCTGCACGGTGGGGGCCAGCAGCAGCCCGGCGATCACGAACATCCCTGTCTTTCGCATGTATTTCTCCTTGAGGGAGTGCCGGCCGCTGGCCGGCACTACAGGATATCCCGGCGCTGCCGGCCAGCGGCCGGCACTACCCGATACCCGGCTTACAACCCGTAACGCTCGATCACGTCCAGGTGCGGCTGGCGATCCTGGTCGCAGGCTTCGGCCAGGCGCAGCCAGCAATGCGGATGCGGCCACGTCGCGGTCTGCTGCTGGAGGAAGCGGTGCAGCGCCAGCGGTGCATGGTCCTGCGGCTGGGCCACGGTGAACAGCAGGCCGGGCAGCGTACCCTCTTCCACATCGGGGTCGGTGACGGTGTAGTCCGGGCGGCTGTGCGACCACACCTTCCAACCCTGTGCTTCGGCCGCCTCGACGAAGACGTTCCAGGCCTCTTCGCCCGGGTGCGCGCCATCGATCATCCAGCTGCGGGCGAAGCCGCCGCGTTCCAGCACATGCACCTGCGCATAGGTCGGGATGAAATGCTCGCGTGCTTCCTCCTCCTCGGGTGCCGGATGCACCAGCGCGGCATCGAACACCACCCAGTCGCCCACCTGCTGGGCGCGGTTGGACGGCGCGTTCTCGACGATGCGCGCGGTCACCGGTCCGCTGCGACGGGCGTAGTACTCCATCGGCTCACCGTTCTCTTCGCTGCGGATGATCACCCAGCCCCACGGCTCTTCGACCATGCCTTCCTGGCTGGACAGCTCCATGCCGATCGCCTTCGCCGAGCGACGCACGGCGTCCCAATCCCGCGCCGCGCTGGCGGCACTCATGTGGTCCCAATGCGCGGCATTCGGCTCTTCCAGCAATTCAACCAGCTGCGCATAGCAGGCCTGTGCTTCGCTGAAGCGGCCGGTTTCCATGTACATGCGCGCCAGCGTGCCGCGCGCGCCGTGCGAGCCCGGAGACAGCTCCAGCAGGGATCGGGCCGCCTGCTCCAGCGCCGGCCAGTCGGACACGCGGCGTGCACGCTGCACCTCGCACCAGTGCGCGAACACCGGCACGCTGCCGCGATAGAGATCGGCCAGCTGGCGCAGACCATCGTCGTCGCCCTGTTCGGCCAGCCAGCGCATCAGCGTGTAGGCCGCGGGACCATCGTTCTGCGCATGGCTGCGTACGAACCGCCACAGCAGCGCGCGCGCCTCGGGCTGCGCGCCGCAGGCATTGAGTGCGCTGGCCGCCATCTCGGCCAGCGCCTCGTCATCGGGCAACTCGGCATGCGCCTGCAGCAACCACTGCGCTTCGCGCTCGGGATCGCGCGACTGGTTCTGTTCGCCCTGCGCGTCCAGCCATGCCAGCAGCTCGCCCGCCGGCACCGGCAGCGGTGCGACATCCGGCAACGCGTCGATGCGCGCGGCCAGGCCGGCCACCAGCGCCGCAGCACCACGATCCTGGCGCAGCTGCGCCAGATGGGTGCGGGCCAGTTCCAGCTGCCGCAGTGCCACCCAGCGCGCGCCACGCTGCAGCGCCAGCTCCAGGCTCAGTGCTGCCACTTCGATCAGCAGGCGATGCGATCCGACCCGGGCAAAGTGCTCGATGATCGTGTTGAAGCGCGTGCCCAGATCCCAGGTATTGCGCGCAGGATCCCGCTGGCAGAGCGCGGCGGCGGTGTTGGCCCACAGGCGCCAGTAGTTCGGAGTCAGCTCGCTCCACGGCACCAGCTGCTGCAGCGCCTCTTCGTCGCGACCCAGCTGGGCCAGCGCCCAGGCCTTGGACAGGCGGCGCGGCACCGTGCAGTTGGCCGGCTCGTATTCTCCGGACGCAGCAACTTCGGCCTCCCGCTTTTCGATCAGCGCCAGTGCCTCATCGGCACGGCCCATTCCCAGCAGGATCTTGATCTGCATCTCCGGGAAGCTGTCGAACACTTCCTTGCCACAGGCCTCCACGGCATCGGCCTGCGCCTGCAGGTAATCCAGCGCCGCCTGGCCACGACCATCATCGAGCAGCGCATCGGCCTTCTCGCAGCTAAGGCACTGGAAACAGGCCCAGCTCGGATCGATGCGACCCAGTGTTTCATCGCAGACCTCGATGCGCTCGGGCACCCAGCCCGGGCCATCGATGTTGCCATAGCAGGCAGCCAGATCCTGGGTCACGCAGATCGACTGCGGGCATTCCAGCGTGTCATCACGGTGCGCACGTTCGAACAGCGCCACCGCTTCGCCCAGCGCGCTCTCGCCTTCGACGCGGTTGCCGACGCGGTTGCGCAGCGCCCAGTGGCCGACATAGACGTCGACCCACGGGTTGTCCAGCGCCTTGCCCAGCGCACGCGCTTCGGGCAGCAATGCATCGACGCGGTCGATCTGCAGTTCACTCACCTCGTCGGCGAGACGGTTCAGCAGGTGCGCGTTCTGCGCCTGGCCGGCCTGGCGCAGGTCACCCTGCAGTTTTTCGACCCAGTTCCAGATGTCCATGGGGTAAGTGCTCCTGTCTAGCGAAGGCTGGATGAGAAGGTACGGTGCTCAGCGCAGCATCTGCTGCAGGGCACCGGCAATATCGGTAAAGGCGCCGTTGAGATCCGGGCCGGGCGTAGCGTTCGCGCGTGCCAGCGGGCGGCCCTGCGCGGCGACGATGATCTTCAGTGAGCGCAGCAGACGGGCTGCGGCTTCGGCCTGTGGATGCCCCTCGCGCTGGGCGCGCAGCAGCGCCTGCACTGCCGGGTTATCGAGATTGAGGTACAGCCGCGACGGCGCGCGCGACTCGATGCGTGCGGTGAACTGCCGGGCCAGGCGCAGCGCGGCCATCGACACGCGCTTGTCGTTCTCGTCGTCTTCCAGGCGCTGCTTCAGCTCGGCTTCGCGGTCGGGCACCACCACCACCGGCAGCGACTCGGGGCTGAAGCGTGCCGGCAGCAACTGTTCGCCGTCGCCCAGCTGCTCGCGCAGCCATGCCAGCTGCGCCTCGTCGAGGCTGTCATCGCTTCGGAACAGTGCACGGTTACCCTGCTCGGTCCCCAGTTCAACCAGGCGCAGGCCCTTGGCCTGGGCCCAGCGACGCAGGAACGGCACGACTGCATAGCGGTGGCCATGCGCGACCGGTACCCCCATCGCGCGGAACAGCATCTCCTCGAAGCCACCGCCATTGTCGAGAATCACATGCACGGCACCACGCGCCGGCAGCGCACTGGCCGGCAGGTCGCCCTGCGAAGTCGGCACGCGCACGTGCTCCAGCAGCAGGTCGAACAGGCGGTCATCGCACAGCGCCGCGCCCAGCAAGGCCTCATTATGGCGCGTGAGAACGCGTCGCCAGGCTTCCGGCTGCTGCCGTGCGACGTCGGCCAGGCCATCAATCAGCGCCTCCAGCAGCGCGTGCTGCACGGCCCGGTACTGGTCATCGCGCTGCAGGTCTTCGCGGCTGGCGGTGGGCGTCAGCCGCGAGGATTCGATCACTCCGCCGATGAAGCCCGCCCACGGCGGCAGCAGGTCGCGCGCATCGTCGTCCAGCAGCATGCCGCGCACGAACACCGAAAGATTGCGGTTGTCACTGGTGCCGTAGGTAGCGCCGTCCTGGACCCACAACAGGCCGGTGGCATCGCTGTCGCCATCCGCGCGCAGTGGCACGGTGACGATCGGCTCGAAATCGTGCTCGAAGCGCGCAGCGAACTGCAGCGCCTGGCGACGCGCCTGCACCGGATGCACGACGACGTCACCCTGGCTGCGCCACGGCGGCGGCTCGGGGTTGAGCGCCTCGGCCGCAGCACCGATGAAGATCGGCTCGGACAGCAGCGCGCAATAGCGGCCCAGCACCTCGTGCAGGCGCGCCTCGTTGGCCAGCGGCAGGAAATCCGGATGCAGCTCCAGTTCCACCTCGGTGCCAACCGCGCGCGCCGGCATTTCGCTGACGGTGTACTGCTCGGCATTGCTGGACACGTACAGATGACCCAGTTCCGGCGTCTGGTACGAGGTGGTACGCACGCTGACCCTGCGCGCCAGCACGAAGGCCGACAGGAACCCGAGGCCGAACATGCCGATCAGGCCTTCATCGTCCTCCCCGCCCTGGCGCAGGCCCCGGGTGTAGCCGACGCCCACGGTAGCCAGGTAGTCATGGATTTCCTGGCGGGTCAGGCCGGCACCGGTATCGGTGATGCGCAGCACGCCGGCAGCGGCATCGACCTGCACCGAGATGCGCGACGGTACTTCGATGCCGGGCTGCTCGATGCGGCGACGGATGATCGAGTCATGCGCGTTCTGCACCAGCTCGCGCAGCGCCACCATCGGGGTGGAATACAGGTGCTTGCCCAGCACCGTCATCAATCCATTGAGATCGACCCCTGCGCGACGGATTTCGGCGTTGGGGGCGGTGGGCGTGGTGTCCTGCATGTAATCGTTTACTCCTGGACACGGAAAGACGCCAGAGGGCGCCTTCGTCGAGCGGGAAAAACTAGCACAGGCAGGCTGACCGTTGCCGTATACGACGTTTGTAGAGGCAGGGCCGCGCGCATCACGCCGCGTCGATAGCCTCGGACAGGCGCTCCACCGCGATCACTTCCATGCCCTTCACCGAACCGCCCTTGGGCGCGTTGGCCTTGGGCACGATGGCGCGCTTGAAACCATGGGTGGCCGCCTCGCGCAGGCGGTCCTCGCCGTTGGGCACCGGGCGGATCTCGCCGGACAGGCCAACCTCGCCAAAGGCAATCGTCTTTTCCGCCAGCGGCCGGTCCTGCAGTGAGGACAGCACCGCCAGCAGCACCGGCAGGTCGGCCGCGGTCTCCTGTACGC
Organism: Stenotrophomonas sp. YJH_SMC_119; assembly: GCF_059368315.1. NCBI lineage: Bacteria > Pseudomonadati > Pseudomonadota > Gammaproteobacteria > Lysobacterales > Lysobacteraceae > Stenotrophomonas > Stenotrophomonas sp. YJH_SMC_119. The sequence continues at coordinate 18,665 of NZ_JCAFRP010000005.1, forward strand.
GGATACCCCCGACCACATTGACGAACACGTCCTGGTCGCCGACCAGCACGCCGCCGTGACGGTGCAGCACGGCCAGCAACATGGCCAGGCGGTTCTGCTCCAGGCCGACCGCGACACGGCGCGGGTTCGACAGCGGCGATGCATCGACCAGTGCCTGCACCTCCACCAGCAGGGGCCTCGTGCCCTCGCGGGTGACCATCACGCAGCTGCCCGGCTGATGGGTGCTGCCGCCGGACAGGAAGATGGCCGATGGATTGGAGACTTCCTTCAGGCCCTTGTCCCCCATCGCGAACACGCCGAGTTCGTTGACCGCACCGAAGCGGTTCTTGAACGCGCGCAGCAAACGGAAGCGGCTGCCGCTCTCGCCTTCGAAGTACAGCACCGCATCGACCATGTGTTCGAGCACGCGCGGGCCGGCGATGCCGCCCTCCTTGGTCACGTGGCCGACCAGGAACACGGCGGTGCCGGTCTCCTTGGCGAAACGCACCAGCCGCGCCGCGCTCTCGCGCACCTGGCTGACCGAACCCGGCGCGGCGGTCAGGCTCTCGGTCCACAGGGTCTGCACCGAATCGGCCACGATCAGCCGCGGGCCCGCCCTGGAGGCATGCTGCAGGATCGACTCGACGCCAGTCTCGGCCAGCGCGTTGACCCCATCCAGTGGCAGTTCCAGCCGGTGCGCACGACCGGCCACCTGCGCCAGCGACTCCTCGCCGGTGACGTACAGCACCGGCAGTTCGGCCGCCATCTTTGCCACTGCCTGCAGCAGCAGGGTCGACTTGCCGATGCCCGGGTCACCGCCGACCAGCACCACCGCGCCCTCGACCAGGCCACCGCCGAGCACGCGGTCGAACTCGCCGATGCCGGTGCTGACCCGGCGGTGCTCGGTCTGCTCCACGTCCTTCAGCGCGGTGATCTTCGGCGGATCGATCTTGCCCGCCCAACCCGCCCGGCGCGACGCCGGCGCCTTGGCCGCCGCCGCGCTCTCCAGCACGATTTCCGACAGCGAGTTCCAGGCGTTGCACTCGGTGCACTGGCCCTGCCACTTGCTGAATTCGGCGCCGCATTCATTGCAGACGTAGGCGGTGCGGGCTTTGGCCATCGGATGATTTCCAGCAACGGGAACAGGCGTGGCAGGATAGCCGAGCCGGGTCGCAGGTGCTGCGACCGCTCAAGTCCCGCCTGCCCGCGCCGATAGCTGTCGCGGGCGTGCGCCTTGCGGGCGCCCCCTCCCTCCCCCTCTGGATTCAACATGACTGGCAGTTACAGTCAGAGCCTGGTCGCCATCTCCCTGCTGGTGGCCATTCTTGCTTCGTACACGGCGCTGGACATGGCCGGCCGCCTGGCCACCGCCGAGGGCCGCGTGGCCCGCTGGTGGCTGGCCGGCGGCGCGGCGGCGATGGGCCTGGGTATCTGGTCGATGCATTTCATCGGCATGCTGGCCTTCGACCTGCCGATTCCGGTCGGCTACGACCTCGGCATCACCCTGTACTCGCTGGCCGTGTCGATCGGCGCCTCGGCCTTTGCGCTGTGGCTGGTGTCGCGGTCCAGCCTGCCCTGGCGACGTCTGCTGGCCGGCGCCGTGCTGATGGGCCTGGGCATTGCCACCATGCACTACCTGGGCATGGCCGCGATGCGCATGCAGCCGGGCATCGACTATCACCCGGGCTGGTTCGCTGCCTCCATCGCGGTTGCCATCGGCGCCGCCGGTGCGGCGCTGTGGATTGCCTTCCGCCTGCGTGCCGAGCAGCGCAACACCACGCGCCTGCGCCTGCTCGCCTCACTGGTGATGGGCCTGGCCATCGTCGGCATGCACTACACCGGCATGGCCGCGGCGCGCTTCCCGGAGGGCAGCATCTGCGGCGCGGTCGGCAGCGGCGGCATCGACACGCGTTGGCTGGCGGTGCTGGTGATCGTCACCACGGTGGCGACCCTGGGCATCGCCCTGGTGGCCTCGCTGTTCGACCGGCAGATGCGCGTGCGCACCGGGCTGCTGGCCGATTCACTGGCACACGCCAACGACAGGCTGATCCAGGCCGCCCTGCACGACCCGCTGACCCAGCTGCCCAACCGCATGCTGCTGCAGGACCGCATCGAGCAGGCCATCGAGAAGGCGCGGCGGCGCAACCAGGCGGTGGCGGTGATGTTCTGCGACCTGGACGGCTTCAAGGCGGTCAATGATGCCTATGGCCACCAGCTCGGCGACCGTTTGCTGGTGGCAGTGGCGCAGCGCATCGGCGGCCTGCTGCGGCCGCAGGACACCTTCGCCCGCCTCGGCGGCGACGAGTTCGTGATCGTGCTGGCCATCGATGTTCCCGACGATGCAGTGGTGGTCGCCGAGCGGATCATCGCGGCGGCGGGCGAACCATTCCTGCTGGATGCAGCCGAGCTGCAGGTCAGCGCCAGCCTGGGCATCGCCCTGTATCCGGCTGATGCCGGCAACGAGCGCGAGCTGATGGCACACGCCGATGCGGCGATGTACCACACCAAGGAGACCGGCCGGAACGGCTATACGTTCTTCACCCCCTCGATGCAGCTCAGTGCCAACCGCCAGCTGCGCCTGCTGCAGGACCTGCGCAAGGCCATCGCCCGCGACGAGCTGGTGCTGCACTACCAGCCCAAGTTCCCTGCCGCCGGCGCACCGGCCACCGGCGCCGAAGCGCTGCTGCGCTGGCAGCATCCCGAGCTGGGCCTGCTGGCGCCGGATGTGTTCATTCCCATCGCCGAACGCAGCGGTCTGATCCTGCCGATCGGTGACTGGGTACTGGACCGTGCCTGTGCACAGCTGCGCGCGTGGCACGATGCCGGACATTCCGAATGGTCGATGGCGGTGAACCTGTCACCGTTGCAGTTCGCCTCGCCGGCGCTGCTGGACAGTGTGCGCGAGGTGCTGCAACGGCACCGCATCGAGCCGGCGTGCCTGACCCTGGAGATCACCGAGACCACGGCAATGAAGGACGTGGACGCCAGCCTGGCGATTCTCAACGACCTGACCGCGATGGGCGTGCACATTGCCATCGACGACTTCGGCACGGGCTATTCCAGCCTGCTCTACCTGAAGCGCATGCCCGCCACCGAACTGAAGATCGACCGCGCGTTCGTGCACGATCTGGAATGCAATGAAGAGGATGCCGCCATCGTCTCGTCGATCATCGCGCTGGGGCGCACCCTGCAGCTGCAGGTGGTGGCAGAGGGTGTGGAGACGCAGGCACAGCGCGAGTACCTGAGCGAACTGGGGTGTGATCAATTGCAGGGTTACCACCTGGGCCGACCAATGGACGCCGAGGAATTCCTGCGCCGGGTGGGGTGAGACCCCATCCACGCATGGCGTGGATCCTGGTAGAGCCGGCCGCTGGCCGGCTTCCCGCAATTGCCGGCCAGCGGCCGGCACTACCACCCTGTGCCGGCCATGCCAGGCGGGATGAGGCCGATGGCTTTGGGGTCGGATCCCTTGCTGCAGGCAAGGATTCAGACCCCATCCACGCATGGCGTGGATCTCCTGGTAGAGCCGGCCGCTGGCCGGCTTCCCGCAACTGCCGGCCAGCGGCCGGCACTCCCCCCCGTGCCGGCCATGCCAGGTGGGATAAGGCCGATGGCCTTGGGGTCGGATCCCTGGCCGCAGGCAAGGGCTCTGACCCCATCCACGCATGGCGTGGATCCTGGTAGAGCCGGCCGCTGGCCGGCTTCCCGCAATTGCCGGCCAGCGGCCGGCACTACCCCCCTGTGCCGGCCATGCCGGGTGGGATGAGGCCAATGGCTTTGGGGGCGGATCCCTCGCTGCAGGCAAGGGCTCTGACCCCATCCACGCATGGCATGGATCTCCTGGTAGCGCCAGCCGCTGGCCGCCTTCCCGTAATTGCCGGCCAGCGGCCGGCACTACCACCGCGCGTGCCATTCCCGGCGGGCGCGACAAACAAAAAAGGCCGCCCGAGGGCGGCCTTTCTGCGTGGCAACGTCGCGCGGACGTCAGTGCATCATGTGCACGTTCATGTTGTGCATGACCCACAGGGTACCGACCACGATGATGCCGATCACCACCACGGTGAAGGCCGCAGCGTTGACGTTCCAGCGGCTTTCCGAAGAACGGTCCAGGTGCAGGAAGAACACCAGGTGGACCAGCATCTGCAGCACCGCGGTGATGGCGATGACCACACCGTTGACGGTGCGCGAGAAATCACCCGACATCACCATCCAGAACGGGATGACGGTCAGCACCACCGCCAGCACGAAGCCGATCAGGTACGACTTCACGGTGCCATGGCTTTCGCCGCCGGTGCCGTGGTCGTGTGCATGGTTGTCATGTGCCATTACAGGGCTCCATTGAGATAGACGACGGAGAACACGCCGATCCAGATCAGGTCCAGGAAGTGCCAGAACAGGCTCAGGCACGCCATGCGGGTCTTGTTGGTCGGGGTCAGGCCGTACTTCTTCAGCTGCACGAACATCACCAGCAGCCACAGCAGGCCGGCGCTGACGTGCAGGCCGTGGGTACCGACCAGGGCGAAGAACGCCGACAGGAAGGCACTGCGGTCCGGACCGTAGCCCTGGTGGATCAGGTGCTGGAACTCCCACACTTCCATGCACATGAAGCCGAAGCCCAGCAGCCAGGTGATGCCCAGCCACAGGTACATCTGGCCCATCTGCTTGCGGTGCATGGCGATCATGCCCAGGCCGAAGGTCAGCGACGAGGTCAGCAGCAGCGCGGTTTCCCATGCCACGAACGGCAGTTCGAACAGGTCCTTCGCGGTGGGGCCACCATCGGTGCCGCCTGCCAGCACCACGTAGGTGGCGAACAGCGAGGCGAAGATGAGGCAGTCGCTCATCAGGTACACCCAGAAACCGAAGACGGTGTTGCCGCCGGTGTCGTGGTGCTCGTGGTCGTCATGGCCATGGGCCGCCGCATGCGCGGCGTGCCCGTGGCTCAGGGTCGAGGTATTGGTGCTCATGCCTTCAGCTCCGACTTCACCAGGCCCTGCGCTTCCAGGTGCTTGCGGTGTTCGTTCTCGATGCGTTCCACCTCGGCGGCCGGGACCCAGTAGTCCACGTCCTGGTCGAAGGTGCGGTAGATGAACGTGGCGATCATGCCGACGAAGCCGACGATGGCCAGCCACCAGATGTGCCAGATCATCGCGAAGCCGAACACCAGGCTGAAGGCACCGATGACAACGCCCGTGCCGGTGTTGCGCGGCATGTGGATGTCGGTGTACTTGGCCGGCTTCGGCCAGGCTTCACCACGCTGCTTGCGCTCCCAGAAATCGTCCAGTTCGGTGACTTCCGGCAGGGTGCCGAAGTTGTAGAAGGCCGGCGGCGAAGAGGTTTCCCACTCCAGCGTACGGGCATCCCACGGGTCGCCGGTCAGGTCGACGGTCTTCTTGCGGTCGCGGATCGACACGGCCACCTGGATGATCTGGCACAGGATGCCGGCGCCAACGATGAAGGCACCTGCGGCGGCGATCAGCAGCAGCGGCTCGTAGGCCGGGTTGACGGTGCTCTGCAGGCGACGGGTCATGCCCATGAAGCCCAGCACGTACATCGGCATGAAGGTCACGTAGAAGCCGATGAACCAGCACCAGAACGCGCACTTGCCCCAGAACTCGTTGAGGCGGAAGCCGAACATCTTCGGCCACCAGTAGGTGATGCCAGCGAACATGCCGAACACCACGCCGCCGATGATGACGTTGTGGAAGTGGGCGATCAGGAACAGGCTGTTGTGCAGCACGAAGTCGATGGCCGGGATCGCCAGCATCACGCCGGTCATGCCGCCGATGACGAAGGTGACCATGAAGCCGATGGTCCACAGCACCGGGGTGGTGAAGTGCACGCGGCCGCGGAACATGGTGAACAGCCAGTTGAAGATCTTCACGCCGGTCGGGATCGAGATGATCATCGTCGTGATGCCGAAGAAGGCATTGACGTTGGCACCCGAACCCATGGTGAAGAAGTGGTGCAGCCACACGATGAACGACAGCACGCCGATGCAGGCGGTGGCGTAGACCATGCCCTTGTAGCCGAACAGCGCCTTGCGCGAGAAGGTCGCGATGACTTCGGAGAACACACCGAACGCCGGCAGGACCAGGATGTACACCTCCGGGTGACCCCAGATCCAGATCAGGTTGATGTACAGCATGGCGTTGCCGCCACCGTCATTGGTGAAGAAGTGCGTACCCAGGTAACGATCCAGGGTCAGCAGCACCAGGGTGATGGTCAGCACCGGGAAGGCAGCGACGATCAGCACGTTGGTCACCAGGGCGGTCCAGGTGAACACCGGCATCTGCATCAGCTTCATGCTGGGGGTACGCATCTTCAGGATGGTGATGAAGAAGTTGATACCGCTCAGCGTGGTACCCAGGCCTGCGACCTGTAGACCCCAGATGTAGTAGTCCATGCCGACGCTTGGACTGTATTCGATGCCCGACAACGGTGGGAACGCCAGCCAGCCGGTGGCAGCGAACTCACCGATCCACAGCGACAGCATGATCAGCACAGCGCCCGACACGAACAGCCAGAAGCTGAGCGAGTTGACGAACGGGAACGCGACGTCGCGCGCACCGATCTGCAGCGGCACGGCCAGGTTCATCAGGCCGGTGATCAGCGGCATCGCCACGAAGAAGATCATGATCACGCCGTGGGCGGTGAAGATCTGGTCGTAGTGGTGCGGCGGCAGGTAACCCTCGGACCCGCCGACGGCGAGCGCCTGCTGGGTACGCATCATGATCGCGTCGGAGAAGCCGCGCAGCAGCATGACGAAGGCGACGATGAGGTACATCACGCCGATCTTCTTGTGATCCACCGAGGTGAACCACTCCTTCCACAGATAGCCCCACAGCTTGAACTTGGTGATCAGGGCCATGACGCCCAGACCACCCAGCACCGCGCCGACCAGGGTGGTCAGCACGATCGGATCGTGGGGGATCGACTCAAGAGAGAGTTTTCCCAACATGTTCATTCTCCCGAACCCGCGTGGCCAGCATGGCCAGCGTGTTCGTGTTCGGTGGCATCCAGGTTTTCACCCGATTCCTTGGAATCATGCGCGTCACTGGGGGCATGCCCCTCGTGCGCTTCATGGCTGGCGGCATCGGCAGCGGCGGCACCGGCGTGCGAGTGCTTCATGCCGTAATGCTTGTTGTCGCCCATGTGCTTGGCGATGACCCAGTCGAACAGGCCTTCTTCGGTCTTGCCGAAGTAGGTGACCGGATACCACTCGGCGTTGCGTGCTTCACCCAGGGCCTTGAACGAGGCCTTGTCCAGGGTCTGCTCACCGGCACGGACCTGGTCCAGCCACTGGCGGTATTCGGCATCGGTGACCGAGTAGGCGGTGAAGTGCATCTTGGCGAAGCCTGCGCCACTGTAGTGCGAGGACATGCCCGGGAATTCACCGGTCTCGTTGGCGATCAGGTGGAGCTTGGTCTCCATCGCAGCCATCGAGTAGATCATGCTGCCCAGGTGCGGGATGAAGAAGGCATTCATCACCGAATCGGACGTGATCTTGAAGTTCAGCGGCGTGTTGACCGGGAACTTGATTTCGTTGACGACCGCCACCTTCTCTTCCGGATAGATGAACAGCCACTTCCAGTCCAGCGAGATCGCCTCGATGGTGACCGGTTTGACGTCCGATTCCAGCGGACGATACGGGTCCAGCGCGTGCGACGAACGCCAGGTCAGGACCGCCAGCACCAGCACGATCATGCAGGGAATGGACCACACCACCACCTCGATCGCCGTCGAGTGGGACCACTTCGGCTCGTAACGGGCCTTGGTGTTGGAGGCGCGATACTTCCACGCGAAGGTCAGGGTCATGATGATGACCGGGATGACGACCAGCAGCATGAGCACGGTGGCCGTGATCAGCAGGGTCTTCTCATCCTGGCCGATCTGGCCCTTCGGACTGAGGATGGCCACGGCATCGCAGCCGGTGAGCATCACCAGCAACGACAGCAGCAGGCCCGGGCGCAACCAGCGCCCAAGGGTTTTCAACGGAATCATCGGTCGATCCAATTGCGAGGGAATGCCGTTCCCCGTCCTGCCTGTTCCGGCCAAAGCCGGTCCCACCGGTCCGGGAGACAGGTAGGGAGGTGGGTCGAGTCAGCCTTTCAATTTTAGGCCGTCACCCACCATTTAAGAAAGGCATTGACATTGATCGAGCGCAGGAAAGGCCCGATTCTGGCTGCGACACGTTGTCGCACCGCGCGGGCATGACGGGGCGCATGACCCAAGGCGGCATTCCGGCCCCCGACGTTTGCGGGCCGTTCGCCCTCGTTCGGCAAAGTCACCTGAATCGGTTCAGGCGTGCTGACGGGTGCCTGGCATGGGATGCTCGGCACAGGAGGAAGACCCCGATGGACAAGATCGACTTTAAGAAGCGCGACCGGGCACTCTATCACCCGCCCGCCGGCCAGTTCGTACCGGTCGATGTACCGCCCCTGCCCTACCTGATGGTCGATGGTCGCGGCGACCCGAACACTGCCACGGCCTACCTGCAGGCGGTGCAATGGCTGTACTCGGTGAGCTATGCACTGAAGTTCGCCCTGAAGGCCGGGGGCCAGGACTACGTGGTGCCACCGCTGGAAGCGCTTTGGACCGCCGAGGATCCGTCGAGCTTTGTGGCACGCCGCAAGGATGAGTGGAGGTGGACGGCGATGATCCGCACGCCGGATGGGATCCGTCCAGCGCAGTTGGAGGCTGCCATTGCCAAGGCGGCGAAGAAACTGGGCGACGTTCCGGCCAGCCTTCGCCACGAAATTCTCGAAGAAGGCCTCTGCCTGCAGACGCTTCACGTAGGCGCCTACGATGACGAGGGTCCGGCCCTGGCCCATCTGCACGACGAACTGATGCCCGCACTGGGTTACACCTTTGCCGGCCCCCATCATGAGATCTACCTGAGCGACCCGCGCAGGACCGACGCGACGCGGTTGAAGACCGTGCTGCGGCAGCCCGTCCGCGCGGAATGACCGCCTGCGAGCACCGCTCTGACAAGGGAGCAGAAGATTCATGCCCCTGATTGATCGTTTACTGCGCTGGACCACCCTGCCCACCGGGCGCCGCGCCTTCGCGCTGCTGTGCAGCGTGTTGTTGCTTGTACTGGCCTGCAATCCCGACCTGCTGCCGCTGCTGTCGCTGATCGATGCACTGGGGATGGATGTGGTGGTGTTGCTGCTGGCTGCACAGGTAACGGTGGTACTGCCCTGGCTGCGGGAACACACCGGGCGATGGTTCCGGCTGGCCATGCGGATCGCGGCCGGGGTGCTGGCCGGGGTGATCGGCGGCTATCTGCGGCAACTGGTGATGCTCGTGCTCATCAGATCCGGCACCTGCTGCGCTATATATAGGGCTTGATGCCCCGGGCCTGCAGGGAAGACATGAAACAGCTCGCTATCACACTCGGTGCACTGCTGCTGTCCGGCAGCGCATGGGCCGATACACACCAGACCGGAAAAATCACCAAACTGGTTGTCGAATCCACGTTCGTTTCCGTGTGGCTGGAAGGCCAGCCCACCAACAACGAGTGTGCTTCCGACGGGCGCTGGACAATCGATCTGGCCAGCGACAAATCCGGACGGGAAAAGTACGCGGCCATCCTGTCGGCGGCGTCATCGCGGACACAGATCGGCTTCCACGCTCTCACCAGCGAAGGTTGCGGCGTGTTCGGAGCAAAGAAGATCTACTATTTCGATCTTGCTTATTGAGGCAGATCTTCTCCCCAACTCGCGCTGCCCCATGGCGGGGATTGCCAACGCCTTCCATGGCCTGACCGGGCTCATTCAATCCAGACGTTGGAAATCGAATGTGACCTTCCTGGTGCAGCGGGATGGGACCGGAGGGAAACGCCACTTCGCCACGGCAACCAAGGCTGCGCGCTCATAAGCAGCATTGTCGACCCTCCCCCGGTCCAGCGCTTCAAACTGTGACCGCGTGATGACGGGATTTGTCACCCGCCCATCCTCTTCAACGACGACGGTCGCCACGACAGAGCCACGCACCTGCATCTCAGTCGCGGCGGAAACGACCGGCGCAATGGACTCCACCGGACTGCTTGCCGCCTGGCAAGGCCCAGGGAGCTCCTCACCGGCGCGACATGAGGCACTGGACAAGGCCAACGCAAGCATCAGAACGCGGTTCATTCAACACTCCCGATTGCTGGTGGGGGAGCAGACATTAACCGTGCCGTTCGTGTCGCTGTAGCTCTTCCGGGCAGGCTCCCCCAGCTCACGCGCGGCCCGGGTCTCCACCCCCGTAGCCCGCGCCTCCTCCGAAGATACGCCGACTCGGATCTGCATCACGCCGTTGCTCTCCGAGTTGGACTGTGGCGCAACAAGCGAAGCTTGGAAAGCGGACAATCCAACCCGATCATGCTGGGCAGCATGGCTCACCTCGTGACCGCCCCCCAGAGCAGGAGACTGGATCTCCCCGGAGGATTTGACGCGAAGTCCAGAGGTGACATCAATGCTGATGATTCTCTTGTTCTCGTCATATCCAAAATCACCATTGCGATTGAACTGTATGGTGTAGGTCTCATCGGATAGGAGAATCTGCTTCAGTTCAGAGCTGATGGTTTCTGACTTCATCCAATGGTTGAGCACGGCAGCACCATCACGCAGCGTCGCTCCGCCTTCAAATGCGTACTTGACGATTCGCCCATCTGGATCCGTGAACCTGTAAGGATTCCCGTTCGCATACCTATACCGGTTGAACTGCCCCACCGGCTGCTCATACGCCGTGACCGGATCAACCGACAGGAACACCCCCAACTGCGGATCCATGTAGCGCTGCTGCATGTAGATCAGGCCCGTTGCCGAGTCGCTCACGTGCCCGGTATACCCCGGCCCGTCCGTGACCTGACCACCGACCACGGCCCCGTAGGGCTCGTAGTCATAGCGCTTGATCACATTGCCGTTGGCATCGCTCTCAGCCACGACCGAGCCCAGGGCGTCAGTGTGGATGTACGTCACAGTGGTCTGGGCGATTGCGGATGGCGACAGACCAAGGCCGATCAGCAGCACACAACACAGCCAAGCGCCTGATGCCCCCAGCTTGCGAATTCGATCTCCACATCTCCTGAAGCGGGTAAACACGCCGCCTGCAGTTCCCCCGAACCTGCGCATCCTTCCAATCTCTGAAAGAGCCTTGAAGCAAGGCTGGGTATTCATAGCACAGGAATGACCGGCTGCAGTTGCCAGGTCAGGAACTGTGCAAGGAGCCATGCGCCTGGGAAGGCGGAGGGGCGGGTAGATCGCGAGGCTCAGAAATCGCGACCTGCCAGCCATGGGCTGGCACTTCTGGGGTTGCCGGCCAGCGGCCGGCACTACCAGAGCATAAAAAAAGCCCCGACCAAGGCCGGGGCTTTTCTACAACTGGTGCCGGAAACAGGAGTCGAACCTGCGACCTACGCATTACGAATGCGCCGCTCTACCAACTGAGCTATTCCGGCGGAGCCCGCGATTTTACGGGCTGGGCGCCCCGGCGGTCAATCCACCCGGCTCAGTCCGCCTCTACCCGGTTGGCACACACCCGCCCAGCCGCGAAATCCTGCAGGTTCCCCAGCGTGATCGCCGAGATCTCCTGCAGCGCCTCCACGGTGAAGAAGCCCTGGTGGCCGGTCACCAGCACGTTGGGGAAGGTCATCAGGCGCTGGAAGGCCTCGTCGTCGATGATCTCGCCGGACAGGTCCTGGAAGAACAGCGCGCTTTCCTGCTCGTACACGTCGATGGCCAGGTGGCCGAGCCGGCGCGACTTCAGCCCGCGGATCACTGCATGGGTATCCACCAATCCGCCGCGCGAGGTGTTGACCAGCATCGCGCCCGGCTTCATCCGCGCCAGCGAGGCGTCATTGATCAGGTGCTGGGTATCGGGCGTCAGCGGGCAGTGCAGCGAGACGATGTCAGCGCGCGCCAGCAGTTCATCCAGCGCCACCATCTCGCCGATACCTGCGAAGGCCGGCGACGGGTACGGGTCGTGCCCCAGCACCGTGCAGCCCATGCCCTTGAAGATGCGCGCGGTGGCCAGGCCGATCTTGCCGGTACCGACGATACCGACCGTGCGGCCATGCAGGGTCCGTCCAAGCAGGCCGTCGAGCATGAAGTTGCCTTCGCGCACGCGGTTGTAGGCACGATGGGTCTGGCGGTTGAGGGTCATCACCAGCGCCAGTGCATGCTCGGCCACGGCTTCGGGCGAATACGCCGGCACCCGCGCGACGAACAGGTCCAACGCTTTCGCAGCGGCCAGGTCCACATTGTTGAAGCCCGCACAGCGCAGCAGCACCGCACGCACGCCCAACGCGTGCAGCGCGCGCAGCACCTGCGCATCCAGCCGATCGTTGACGAACACGCAGACCGCGGCGCAGTCCTGTGCCAGCGCTGCGGTATGCACATCCAGCGCGGCATCGAAGTAGACGAACGTGTAACCCTGCCCCGCCGCCTCACGCAGGTTGGCTTCGTCCAGGAAGCGACGGTCGTAGGGTCGGGCGCTGAAGACGGCGATCTGCATGGAAGAACCTGGATGGAATGCCATGCCGACCATACCGCAGCCGCGCGTCCGTGGGGATGGCACCGGCGATGCGAACATCGCCGGTGCCCTGTGCCACTCAGAACTTGTAACCCAGCCCCAGCATCACGCCGTTCTGGATCTGCCCGTCACGACGCTCGCCCACGTAGTCGGCCATGATCGACAGGCGTTCGCTGGCGCGGCTGGTCACGCCCAGGTTCCAGGCCAGCACCTGCTCGCCCACGGCCTGGCTGCTTGCCCCGAACACCAGATCCGGAGCGGCGGCGAAGCCGGTGCTGTAGCGCGCCTGCGAGTCGCCCAGTTCCTTCTGCCAGACCACGCGGGCACGCGGGGTAATGCGCTCGCCGTTGTTGCCTTCGAAGGTCCTGAACAGCTGCAGGCCGGCGCCCACGCGGATGCTCTCCAGGCTGCCGCTGCGACCGACCAGTGCACCCGCACCCTGCCCTTCATTGAAGCGCGTGGCCGAGGTACGCGCGTAGTCCACCACCGGCAACAGCGGCTGGATCACCAGGCCCTTGCCCGTGGTGAATGAGAACGCGTGCTCCACCCGCGCGGAGATCGCATCGTTGCTGTACTTGGCACGCAGCGGCTGCTGCAGGCCATCGATACCGCTGACGCTGCGGCGGGTGTCGTGACGCAGGTCTGTGTAGCGCACCGCCGCCGACAGATAGCCGCGCGAATAGGTCGCGTCCAGGTAGCCGCCCACGTCCAGCGCGCGCACGTCACCACTGAAGTCGGAGCCGTCGCGGCCCTTGGTCGACATATCCGCCGCTGCCACGCTGACGCCCAGGGTGACGCGGTCATCGGCAACGCGGGTATCGGCGCCGACGACGATGCCGCCGATGTTATGGCTCAAGCCTGCCACGCCACCGTCGGCATCGATGCGGCCGTGGCTGGCGAAACCGCGCGCCCACAGGCCATGGTTGCGACCAGAGCCACTGCCTTCACCGCCACCCGCCGCCGGCTCGACCAGATGCATGGCCAGCTGGTTGAACAGGCTGCCGTGGCGCATGCCCGGCTGCGCCGACACCGATTGCGCGGCCTGCGAAGCCAGGCCGTCGGCATCACCACCACTGCGCATCGCGGCCTGGTGTTGCTGCACCACGTCGCCGATGCTGCCCACCAATGCGTTGTCGGCCAGGCGCAGGGTCGCGTGCGCGTCACCGCGCAGGGTACCGGCCTGCTGTGCGATCACGTCACGGTCGGCGAACTGCAGGGCGCCGAGCAGCGACTTCAGGCCACCATCCCTGCGATCGGAAGCGGTCGCCAGCGCGCGGCCCAAGCCATCGCCGGAAGTGCCGTTGGTGAACAGGCCCAGCTGGTCGAAACCCGGGTTGGCGGTCAGCCACAGGCCGTCAGCGGCCTGCTTCACGTTGAAGCTCAGCAGCGAGTTGTGGCGCGGGCGGAACACTTCGCCGCCGGTGATGCTGGCGCTGTAGCCGGTGTCACCCAGGCGCACGACATCTTCGAAGCCGCCCTGGTAGATCGGGCCCTGCACCAGGTCACGGCGGAAGTCCTGGCCGTAGTAACCCTGCGCCACGTTCAGTTCGAGGAAGGCCCCTTTGGAGATCACCAGCGCGCCGTCGGTCTGCTTGCTGTCGAAGAAACTGCCTACGCGCAGGCGGCCACTGCCCGCCCCGCCGTTCTCGGTCACATCGAACAGCACCTTCCCGCCCGGCATGATGTTGACGTAGCCATGGGTGACCAGATCACCGCCGCGCGGCATCAGGGTCCCGTACACGCGCAGGCGGTTGAAGCCGTCCTCGCGCCAGGACGGGCGGGTACCGCTGGCCAGCGCACTGAGATCCATAGCGGTGCCGGCCACGTCACCATTGCCGACCAGCATGCCTGCGCCCATTACCCGCACCTCCGAAGCGCGCAGGGCGCCGCCTTCCAGTGCGATGGTACCGTTGTCGACCAGCATGAAGTCGGCACCGGTGGTCGCGGAGGTCCGCCATGTCGCGCCATTGGTCACGCGGATCACGCCCATGGAGTTGTCCAGCGTGGACACATCCAGGTCGCCCAGGCGCAGCTTCGACAGCAGCAGGGCCTTGTATGTAGGATCGTTCTGGTAGTCCTGTACCGAGTTCGCGCCGATGCCCTGCGGACCATTGCTGGACGCGTTGTAGATGCTCTGCGCCAGGTTGATGTAGCTGGACTGCCAGTTGGTGTTCCAGCGCGCGAAGTCATCATCGACGAAGGTCTGCAGCTGGCGACCGGTGCGCAGGTAGCCCGGGTTGATGTCGCCGCTCACGTTGGCGGTGACATTCAACGTATCGCCCGGATCGCGGTAGCCCTTGGCGGTGATGACCCTGTTGCTGTAGATGTCCTGCCCCGGGAACGACTCCAGCTTGCTGCCGCTGCCATCAGGATCGAAAGTGACCGAGGCACCCGTGGTGCGCGCCGGATCGCGGAACACCAGCAGGCCGTTGGGCTGCACGACTTCATACATGGCCTTGTGCAGCAGCCCGGCATCGATGCCACCGCCGTAGTTGCCGGTATAGATCTGGGTCATCCGCGGCGACGGCGTGTAGATCACTTTGCCGCTGTTGCTGGCCGCGTGGATCTGTACCGAATCGACGATCGGCAGATCACCGGCCAGATAGCGTTCGACGCCACCGGACTGCATGATCGAGCAGGACGAAATGCAGTGGCCGGACACGATGGTGTTCAGGCCGGACGTGCGGATCACGCCCTGCAGCCACTCGCCGGCGATCAGCGCGCCACCATTGGAGGTGCGCAGCACCACTTCGCGGATCGGCCGCCCCTCGGCCTGTGCCTTGGCCAGCAACGCGGGCAACGACACCACATCGGCGTAGGTCACCCCGCCGCTCAGGAAGATGCGATCCCCCTGCACGTGATAACTCATTGCCATGACGTCATCAGCCGCCGCGATGGCGCCAACGGCGATCAGCCCGGCCAGGGCCAGGCTCAACTTCGAATGCTTCATACGTTCTCTCTCTCCACCCGCAACACGCGGGTAAGGAGTCAAACGGCAAAGCGCCGGAATCTCCCCCAGCCCGGTCGGCCGGAAAAAATGAATGCATTCACAATGAGAGAGGGGCACCACACACTCTTCCCCATCCGGTCATCGTCGCGTAAAACTCGAAGGCGCACCCGCCAACGTCAGCCGAGGCCAGCCCTGTCCGTTCCGTCCCCCCTGATCCACCACGCGCCGGAGCCACCCGCGCCTGCGGACGCCTTCATCGCGTTCGTACGCGAGGAACGCGCGCCACTGTGCGCGTTCCTGCGCACACGGGGCGTCGGGCCGGAGGATGCAGAGGACATCGCGCAGGACTGCATGGAGCGGCTGATCCGCTATCGCGCGCACGGCACCGACGAACTGCGCCTGCTGCTGTATCGTATCGCGCGCAATCGCCTGGCCGATCGCGGCCGATCGCCGCAGTCGCGACCGCACCTGTCACTGGCCGAGCATGATGGTCACGACGAGCCCACCAGCCCGTCGCCGGACCCCTTGCGCCAGGCAGAGTCCGGGCAGATGTTGTCCCTGCTGCGGCAGGCCCTTTTCAAATTGCCCGAGCGTGCGCGCGAGGTGTACCTGCTCAACCGGATCACCGGCATGAGCTATACGCAGATCGCGCGGCACTGTGGAATTACAGCCAAGACCGTGGAAAAACACATCGCCCGCGCCCTGCAGGGCCTGCGCCAGGAGTTGGGACCGGATCCGCTGCACAACGACGGGGATACCGAATGAGCAGCCACCGGCACACGGAAGACGCCTCGCTGTTCGCACGCGCCAGCGCCTGGGTAGCGCGGTTGGAGGCCCCGGACTGCACCCCTGCCGAACGCGAGTCGTTCGAAGACTGGCTGGCTGAAGACCCTGCCCATGTCAAAGCCTGGGCGCAGGCCGAAGATCTTTTCCAGCAAGGCCAGGGCCTGGCTGCGGACCCATGGCTGCGGACGGCTGCGGCGCGTGCGGCACGGCCTGCCCGACGCCGCTGGCTGCCTGCTGCGGCCGCGGCCGCTGGTATCTGCCTGGCCATCGGCGTGGGCTGGATGGTAGCGGTGGATGGCAACCCAGCCCCGCAGCGCTTTGCCAATGACACGCATCAGGCGCAGCGGCTGACCCTCCCCGATGGCAGCGTAGCCATGCTCGATGCCGGCACGACGCTGCACGCACGCTTTGGCTGGCGCCACCGCGAGCTGGACCTCGAACGCGGCCGCCTGCAGTTGCAGGTCGCGCCATCGAACAAAGCACTGCAGCTGCGCGCCGGCACCAGCACCATCCGCGATATCGGCACCACCTTCCAGGTCGAGCGCCTGCACGATGGCCTGGTCGAGGTCGCGCTGCTGGAGGGTGCGGTGGAAGTCAGCAACGGCGCCGCCCAGCACACCCTGGCCCCTGGCCAGCAACTGCAGGTACTCCCCTCCGGGCGCATCCAGCCCGGTCCAGCGCTGTCCTCCACGGCAGCCGCCGAGGGCTGGCTGCATGGGCAGCTGGTCTTCGATGCCACCCCGCTGTCGATCGTGGTCGAACGCATGAACCGCTATGGCCATGCACCGCTGGTGATCGCCGACCCGGAGATCACCGATCTGGCAGTCAGCGGCACGTTCCGCGCAGGCGACGCACAGGAGTTGCTGTCCGCGCTGGAACTTGGCTGGTCCATTGCTGGCCAGACGCGCCCGGATGGCGCGCTGGAACTGCGCCGCACGTACTGAGGAGGCCTGCGGTGATGGCAGGACCAGGCGCGCTGCAGTGGGGGCTGCTCCGCCCCCTGCTGTGCCTGGCGCTGCTGGTCGCCGCGCCGCCTGCCGCCCTCGCAGGCGATCCGGCTGCCACCCACGACTACCGCATCAACGCGGGCCCGTTGCCCTCGGCATTGCAGCAATGGGCACGGCAAAGCGGCATCGCTCTGGTGTTCGATGCCCGGGAACTGGCGGGGCTCCATGCCAACGGCACCCATGGCCAGGCCGATCCAGCATCGGCCCTGAAACAGCTGGTCGCCGGCATGCCGGTGACCATCCTTCGAACACCGTCCGGTGGCTTCGTGGTCCGCCGCATCCGCGTCGCGCCCGCCGTCGCGCCGCCGGTTCCGGCAACGGTGGCGCCGCGCCCGCGCATGCCCCCGCAGTCGCCCCCCCAGGTGGACCTGGCGCCGATCCATGTCACCGGCAGCCGGTTGCCGCGCACCTCCGTGCAGACCACCCTGCCGGTGACCACGATCGATCGCTCAGATATCCTGCGCAGTGGCTACGGCAGCCTGTTCGACCTGCTGCGACACCTGCCCGGCATGAACGGGCTGCCAGCGATGAGCAGCGCACGCAGTGGCGATTCGCAGTACCTGCCTGTCGGTGCGGCCGCCACCACCAGCCTGGATGGCATGGGACCGCGCGCCACCCTGTTCCTGGTCAATGGCCGGCGCCTGCCCCGTTATCCGATGGTGTCCCTGGAACAGGGCGGGCTCACCGACCTGGGCGGCATTCCACTCAGCTTTGTCGAACGCATCGAACTGGTGCGCGGCGGTGCTTCGGCCATCTACGGTGCCGATGCCATGTCCGGCGTGGTCAACATCATCCTCCGCGACCAGGCCGACGGCCCGGAGGCAACGCTGCAGACCGGTCTGAGCAGTCGTGGCGACGCCGGCCAGTACCGCGTGCAGGCCGCCACCGGAGGCCTGCGCGGGAGCGGCGACCGCTGGTTCGCAGGCATCGACCTGCATCGCGTCGATCACCTGGCGGGGGACCAGCGTGACTGGCACGCCGAGACGTCGCAGTACCTGATCGGCGCCTTCCGCGATGGCGACTACTGGCCCGCTACGCGCTGCGACGGACCATTGAAACGACGCAATGGCGCCTGCTGGTTCGACAGTTCGCGCCCTCGTTCGCTTCAACCGGCCTCCGATACCGCCTCGGCCTATCTGCGCTACCGGCATGAGCGTGGCCAGGGACGCTACGTCTATGCCGAAGCCCGCGCCAGCCACAACCGGCAGCGTTTCGATCTGGGCCCGACCGCCGTCGCCCTCGGCCTGTACGGCTACACCTTCAACAGCGTCCTGCGCGAAGCCGGCAATGTGCGTCCCCAGGTACGTGCCACCGACGCCGATCTCACCCTGGGCATCGGCCGGGACCAGGGCAGCCACAGCTGGGACGCCGGCATCAGCGCGCAGCGCAGCGACGTCACCCTGGCCACGCCGGGCACCGTGCGCGCCGAACCGTTCATCGAGGCGGCGCAGTCGCTCAGGTTCCTGCCAGGCTTCGATGCATTGCCCGCCGATGAAGCCACTTCGCTCTTCCCATCGATCCGCAACCGTGGACTTACCGAGCAGTGGCAGGGCTGGTGGGGCATACAGCGCGCATTGATGCCGATGCGGGGCGGCAATGCGCAGCTGGCTACCGGCATCGATCTGCGCCATGAACGCTGGACGTCGCACCCGGACACCCTGCTGAGCCAGGGCGATCTGGCACTGGGGCTGCCGCAGCAGCAGCGGCGCCTGTCGCAGCAGAGTGGCGGCGCGTATGCGGAACTGGGCCTGCCACTCACGTCGGAACTGCGCATGGACCTGGCCGCGCGCTGGGACTACGACGGCGACTACACGGCATTCTCGCCCCGTGCCGGCCTGCGCTGGACGCCAACACCGCACTGGTCGTTCCTGCTGGCCAGCGGCCGCGGCTATCGCGCGCCCAGCCTGTTCGAACAGCGCCGCCCGCCAGGACAGTTCGGCACCCTTACCCTGCCCGTCTCAAGCGCACTGCCACCTTGTGCACAGAGCGGGCCGGACGGCCGCTGCGTGGTCACTGCGGATGTGGAGGAGAACAACGCGCTCAAGGCCGAGAGCTCACGCAGCCATTCGCTGGCGGCGACCTGGTCACCCAGCGATGCGTTCTCGCTTTCGCTGACCCACAACATCGTCGAGCTGCGTAACGAGATCCTCGCGCTGCAACCGGCCGATGCCGTGTGGAACCGTGACACCTGGCAGTTGGATGAGGATGGCAACCTGAGCAGCCTCCGCCTGTCGTTCGACAATATCGGCCGCACCACTTCCCGCAACTGGGTGCTGCGTGGCGAATACCGGGTCGACACCGGCAGCACCGGCCAGTGGTTGTTCTCGCTGGACGCGCTGAAGCAGCAGGAGCTGCGCCGCCGTCGGGACCACGAGCCGGCGATCGACCTGCGCGGGCATGTCACGCCCGAGATGGCCGCGGTCCTCAACGTGCAATGGCAGAACAGCAACTGGGACATCGCCCTGCGCGGCAACCAGGTGGGCCGCACCCGCGCATGGCTGCCCGGCGCCGAGTGCCCGCAGCGGCAGATCGAACAGAACCACTGCATGAATCCGCGCCAGCTGCGCTGGAACCTGCACCTGGCGCGCCGCCTGGGCACACGCGTCATCGCGGCGCTGGACGTGCACAACGTGCTTGATGCGCAACCGGTGAACTACCTGGTCGGCAATGGTGGGCAGTTGCCGGGGCTGGACGATCCACTGGGTCGCTACTACCTGCTTACCCTGCAGTTCCGCTGAGCGTAGTACGCTACGCGGCCTGTTCCACCGGTCTGCCACCTTCCCCATGAAAGCCTATCTCTGGTTCTGGGGCGCGTTCCTGCTGTTCTTCGCGTTGCCCTTCCCCTGCATCCTCTATTTCGGAACCTCCTGGCCGGTGGCGCTGGCTGATCGCAGCGCGCCATGGCTGTCCCTGCTGCTGCTTGTGCTGTCGCTGGCTGCATGGCTCTCTCTGCTGTTCGCGTTCCTGCATTTCCTGCTGCTCGGCCCACCGCGCGCCCTGCATCGCGTCCGCTCGATCCTCGCCGATGGCGAACCGCGCGATGCGCTGATCGAACACGCTGAACAGACCGGCGTACAGGTGCGTGGCTTCGCGCAATGGAAACTGCAGCTGTCCTTCAAGAACCTGTCCGGCACGCCGATCCGCGAACAGCTGCTGGTGGTCGACAGCAAGCCGCAACTGCAGCGCTTCGGCGTCGGCAGGCACGTCGATGCACGCCTGAGCCGGGTGCCGGGCGCGTTCCCGAACGTGGTACTGGACGGTGCCCAGCCCGAACTGGATGTCGCCAGCCTGTGGCGGCGAAGCATCGGCGCAGCGCTCTGCATCGTCCTGGTAGCCGCTGCCTATGTGGCGGCCTACCGGCTGCAGAGCGAGGGCCTTGGCTGGACCTTCCTGTCCTTCGGCCACCCGCTGCTGGTGTGCCCGCTGGTGCTGTGTGGGTACATGTTGGGGCTGCGCCTGCTTGGCCGCCTGCTGCAGGCTGATGCGCGCGGCGACGCGTTGAAGTACCGCGGCATCGGCGTTGAGGCCAGGGTGCTGAAGGTGCGTCAGACCGGCACCTACCTCAACGAACAGCCGCAGGTGGAGTTCCAGCTGGAGTACACCGATCGTGACGGCCGCGCACAGCAGGTGAGCGTGCGCCGCTTCATCCCGCTGATCGATCTAGCCAACATCCCGCGCGAAAACGTGACCCTGCTGTACGACCCGGATGACCGTGGCAACGTGCACCTGGAGGGCGTATGAAACAGCCGCCCTCTACCCGCGCCGTGTTCCTCGTACTGCTGCTGGTTCTGGCGGGCGTGGCCGTTGCCGGCGGCGCAGTGCAGACCATCAGCGAAACGCTGGGGCATTCGGTACAGCCGGACCGGTTGCCACCCTCCGTCCCGTCTCAGTCGCCGCGCGAACAACCCGTATCGCTTGTGCCATCCCCGGCGCCCTTCCCCGCGGCGAGTACCGCTGCGGCGCCCGAGCGCAACAATCGCCTGTTCGATGCGGACTACCTGCTGGCTGCCCGCCAGGCACTGGAGCAGTTGCCAGCGCTGGCCGGACAGCGGTTGACGGTGTTCCACAGCATCCACTTCTATGACGATGGCCGCATCAACCTCGATCTGGTCGACCCGCAACAGCCGGGCCACGTCGACAGCTACCACTTCGAACGTGGCCAGTGGCGCAAGGGCAATCCGGTGAACCCGCAGCAGTTCGCGCCAACCATCAGCCTGCAGCGCAGCAGCACACCCCTGGCCAGCATCGATTTCGAGGCCGTGCCGCGCGTGGCGCAGGCACTGCAGGAACAACGCGACGCGCTGCAGAACCCCGCATCCGAAGTCGGCCACGTCTACGTGATCGTGCGCAAAGGCGGCAAGCTGGTGTGGCTGCCGGATGACGTCGCCGGTGACCGCGAATCCGTGCGCCTGCAGTTCGATGCGCAGGGCACCCTGCGCGGCGTGAACCGCCGATAGGCCACACAAAAAGGGGACGGAGGGGATTAAGTCGCATGTGCCTTGGTGCGGATTGCGACTTAATCCCCTCCGTCCCCTTTTTCTATTTCACCGAGCGGGCGATTGCGTACTGCGCGCCGTAGTACGTGGACAGCACCAGCAGGCTGGCCAGCGGCAGACCGCCGGCGAAGCGGTCCCAGGCCAGCAGTGAATCGCTGGCGACGAACAGCAGCGCACCGGCGGCCGCCCAGCGCGCGCTGCTGGCTTCCACGGCAGCGGGCTGTGGCCGGCGCCACTGGCGTGCCAGTGCCAGCACCGCCATCGAGGCCAGCACCACCACATACGCCAGCACCGGCGCACGCATCGGTGCAGGCAGGTGCGGCCACAGGCCAAGTACGTTGAGCACGGCAAACGTCGCCAGCAGGACGCTGGCCGCCAACAGCCCACGTCCCGCACGCAGGCCGTCGCGGAAGGCCACGATGTAGCAGAGGTGGGCCAGCAGGAACGCAACCAGGCCCGGCACGAACGCATCCATCGGCAGCATCAACGCGATGTCACCCACGCACGACAGCAGCATGCCGGCCAACACCGCGCGTCGATAGAACGGCTGCGCGGGATCATGCACGCGCCAGACGATGGCAGCGATCAGCAGCGTGGTGGTCGGCTTGGCCAGCCAATGCAGCCAGCGCCCGTCACCGTGCAGGAAGGCACCGATGATGGCCAAGATCGCCATCAGCAGGATCACGCCATCGCGGGCGCGCGGCTTCATCGCGCCTTCCACAATTCTGCGAGGCGGTCAGGCTTGCCGGCGATACGCTCCAGCACCGGGTACTGCAGGCCACCGTGGTAGGCGATGCTCATCGTTTCGATGCGGTCGAACTGCTTCACCAGCAGCACGATCGGCGCCTTGTCCTTCTCTGCCGCAGCCACCGCGTCCTTCAAGCGCTGGCTGCTGTACTCACGGCCGCCAACCGCGATCACCTTCATGCCCGGTGCAAGACCGGCGTTGAACGCCGGGCTGTCCCAGATCACATCGCCGACCGTACCGCTGTCGAGTACGGTCGCGCCCAGCGAATAGGCCAGCAATGCCGCCTTGGCGCGTTTTTCCTGTGCCTTGTAGGCGTCGTTCGGCGTATCGCGGTAGACCAGCTTCCAGCCCGCCAGCTCCAGGCCGCCGGTCAACGAACCGTGGCCGTCCAGGCGCCCGCGCAGGAACGTCGCCCAGTCGTACGGCGCGATGCCGTTCAAGGTCGCGACCACATCATCGAAGGTGTACGGGTTGACGTCCCAGTCGCCATTGCCGACGCCGAAGAACGCACGCGCGAAGTCGTCCAGGCTGCGGCGGTTGCCGCTCAGTTCGCGCAGCTTGCCCTCCACTTCCAGCCACAGCATCTGGCCGCCGGAGTAGTAGTCCTCGCTCATCTGGTAGTTGCGGTAGGGCAGCGTGCGGCGCTGGGCGATGGTCGGATCGTTGGTAGTGTCCTGCAGCGGCCGCCAGGCCAGGCCCGGTCGGCCACGGTCGTAGGTCGCGGCCACATTGGCCAGCATGTCGCGCGCCTGCGCGGTCGACCACAGCCCCGAACGCGCCGCCAGCACCTGGCCCCAGAACTGGGTCTGGCCCTCGTACACCCACAGCAGGCTGTCGCCCATCGGCACGTTGAAGTTGGCGGTGGCCAGGTCGGCGCCGCGACGGTACTTGCCGTTCCAGGAATGGGTGTACTCGTGCGGCAACAGATCGCGCATCCACGCGTTGCTGTCCCACTCGGTGAAGTAGCCCGGATCGGCGCTATTCTCGCTGGAACGGTGATGCTCCAGGCCGATGCCACCGAGGCGGTCGGTCAATGCCAGCAGGAACTCATAGTGGTTGTAGTGGCGCGCACCGTAAAGCTTGTCGGCCTGCTGCACCAGCGCGCGATGCATGGTGATCTGTGCCTCGCTCGGCTTCAGCGACTTGGCGTCGTCGGCAAACACATTGAGGTGCACCGGCACCTTCGCGCCCGGGTCGAGATCGATGCGCTGGTAGTGCTCGCCGGCGAACAAGGGCGAATCGACCAGATGGTCATACGAGATCGGCTTGAACACCACGGTGTCACCGTCGCGCCGCGCGGTTTCCAGCGCGGTTGCGAACGACCAGCCCTTGGGCAGGGTCACGCTGGCCTGCGCCTGCAGGTTGCGCGCATCGACGCCGGCCGGATACAGCGAATTGGCGTTCCACTGCAGGTTGAGCATTTCCGGGGTCATCACCACCCGGCCCTGGCTGCCGCCCTGCGAGGACAGGAAGTCGAAGTGGGCGACAATCTCGCTCACGCCCTCGGGCACGTTCACCTTGAACGCATAGACGTTGAACTGGTCACGCTGCCAGGCCAGCGGCTTGCCGTTGGCGGTCACGCGCAGCCCGGCCAACTTGTCGATCGGGCCGGTGGGCGAATGGTTGCCGGGAATCCACTGCGGGTACAGCAGGGTCATCGGGCCGGGCTTGGCCGGCACCGTAGCGGTCACCTTGAAGATGCGCCGGGCCAGATCGCGCGCGTCGACGTCGATGCGCAGCAGGCCGGGGGCCTCAGCGTTCGCCGGTGGCGAGGTCTGCGCCAGTGCAGGCGTGGCCGCCAGCGCGAACAGCAACGACATCGCCAAGGCTCGGGTCTTCATCGGGCAGGTTCCAACAGCGGAGAATCTTCCGATGCTAGGCCTGTAACGTGCCCTGCCCCATGGCCAAAGGTCATGGGCGGGCCGCCCATCCTTGAATGCAAAAAAGCGTGCGAACCAAGGTTCGCACCCACCTTGTGCTGGTTTTCACCCACCGTGTGCCAGTTCGCACCCACCAGAGCAGTTCCAGTAGATCCACGCCATGCGTGGATGAGGCGCTTCCCGGTCAGTCGACCAGGCGCAGGCGCAGTTCCTTCGGCAGCGCGAACACCATCGATTCCGGTTCGCCGTCCAGCTCGCCCACGCCGGTGGCGCCCAGCTCGGCCAGGCGCGCCAGCACGCCATCGACCAGCACCTGCGGTGCCGAGGCGCCGGCGGTCACGCCGATGTGCTGCTTGCCTGCCACCCATGCCGGGTCGATCTCGTGCGCGCCGTCGATCAGGTACGACTCCACGCCCTCACGGCGGGCCAGCTCGCTCAAGCGGTTGGAGTTGGAGCTGTTCGGCGAACCGACCACCAGCACCAGGTCGCAGCGCTTGGCCAGATCGCGCACGGCATCCTGGCGGTTCTGCGTGGCGTAGCAGATGTCGTCGTTCTTCGGGCCCTGCATCGCCGGGAAGCGCTCGCGCAGGGCGTCGATGATGCCGCGCGTATCGTCCACGGACAGCGTGGTCTGGGTGGTGTAGGCGAAGTTCTCGGGCTGGTTGATCTGCAGCGTGGCGACCTGCTCCACATCCTCCACCAGGTAGATCTGGCCGGTACCGGCTTCCTGGTTCCACTGCCCCATGGTGCCTTCCACTTCCGGATGGCCGGCGTGACCGATCAGCACCACGTCGCGGCCCGCACGGCAATGGCGCGCCACTTCGAAGTGGACCTTGGTGACCAGCGGACAGGTGGCATCGAATACCTTCAGGCCACGACGCTCCGCTTCCAGGCGCACTGCCTGCGATACACCGTGGGCACTGAAGATGACCGTGTTGTTGTCCGGCACCTCGTCCAGTTCCTCGACGAAGATCGCACCGCGCTGCTTCAGATCATCGACCACGAAGCGGTTGTGCACCACCTCATGACGCACGTAGATGGGCGCACCGAGCGTTTCGATCGCGCGCTTCACGATCTCGATCGCACGATCGACACCGGCACAGAAACCACGCGGGTTGGCGAGCAGCACATCCATCAGTTCAATCTCCCGGCAGCGGCCGGCTTACGGTTTCGGAGTGGCATTATCCGCCTTTTTGGCGGACCTGCCGTCGAACAGGCCGGTCAGGGCGATGCCGATGGCACCGACCACGATGGCCGAGTCGGCGATGTTGAACGCCGGCCAGGTATAGCTGCCAACGTACCACTGGATGAAATCGACGACATGACCGTGCACCTGGCGGTCGATCACGTTGCCGATCGCCCCGCCGATGATCAGCGCATAGGGAACGGCAGCCTTCCAGTTGCCACGGGCGGTGCCACGCAGCCACCATGCCATCAGGCCGCTGATGGCGATCGCCAGCGCCGTGAAGAAATACTTCTGCCAGCCACCGGCGTCACTGAGGAAACTGAATGCGGCACCGGTGTTGTAGGTGCGGTACCAGTTCCAGAAGCCATCGACGACCACCACCGGCTGGAACTCCGGCAGGCTCGACAGGACCCAGGCCTTGGACCACTGGTCCAGGCCGATGATGGCCGCCGACAGCAGCAGCCAGACCAGAGCGTTGGGATGTGGACGGGCGGCGCTCATCAGAACCAGCTCCGCACTTCGCCAGCGCCGTCGATGTTGCTCACGCAGCGACCGCACAGTTCCGGGTGATCGGCATGGCTGCCGACGTCGGCGCGGTGATGCCAGCAGCGCACGCACTTGGCCTTGGTGGTCGGCTGGGCACTGACGAATACCTCGTCGGTGGTTGCCGGACGTACCTGCACGTCACCGCTGATGAACAGGAAGCGCAGTTCATCGGCCAGCGGCTGCCACTTCGCGGCCTGCTCCTCGTTGGCGGCAATGGTGATCTCCGCTTCCAGCGCGGCACCGATGGCGCCGTTGGCACGCATCGGCTCGAGCACCTTGGCCACCTGCTCGCGCACAGCCAGCAACTGGTCGAAGTCGGTGGCGTTGAGCTGGGCATCGGCCGGCAGCGGCGCCAGGCCGTCGTACCAGGTGGTGAACAGCACATGGCCGGCATGCTCGCCCGGCAGGTAGCCCCACAGCTCGTCGGCGGTGAAGGTCAGGATCGGCGCAACCCAGCGGGTGAACGCTTCGGCGATGTGGTACATCGCGCTCTGTGCCGAACGGCGACCGTGCGAATCGGTCGGCATCGTGTACAGGCGGTCCTTGGTCACGTCCAGGTACAGCGAGCCCAGGTCCACGCTGCAGAAGTTCAGCAGCAGCTGCACGATCTCGGCCATGTTGTAGCCGTCGTAGGCCGCCTTGATCTTCTCCTGCAGCTCCCACGCGCGATGCACGATCCAGCGGTCCAGCGCGACCATCTGGTCGAGCGGACGCAGGTGCTGGGCCGGATCGAAACCGTCCAGGTTGCCGAGCAGGAAGCGTGCGGTGTTGCGCAGGCGGCGGTAGGCATCGGCGTTGCGCTTGAGGATCTCCTGCGACAGCGACATCTCGTTGCTGTAGTCGGCCGAGGCGATCCACAGGCGCAGGATGTCCGCGCCCAGCTTGTTCATGATGTCCTGCGGCTCAATGCCGTTGCCCAGCGACTTGGACATCTTGCGGCCCTGCTCGTCCACGGTGAAGCCGTGGGTCAGGCACTGCTTGTACGGCGCGCGCTTGTCGATCGCCACGCCGGTCAGCAGCGAGGACTGGAACCAGCCGCGATGCTGGTCGGAACCTTCCAGGTACAGGTCGGCCGGCTTGCCGAAGCCACGCGCGGCAAGCACGCCCTCATGGGTCACGCCCGAATCGAACCAGACGTCGAGGATGTCGGTGACCTTCTCGTAGTCGGCCGCTTCGGCGCCCAGCAGTTCGGCGGCATCCAGCGAGTACCACACGTCGATGCCCTCGGCTTCGACACGGTCGGCGACCTGCTGCATCAGCTCCACCGAGCGCGGGTGGATCTCGCCGGTCTGGCGATGGGTGAACAGTGCGATCGGCACGCCCCAGGTGCGCTGGCGCGAGATCGTCCAGTCCGGGCGACCGTCGACCATGCTCTGGATGCGCGCCTTGCCCCAGCTCGGGAACCAGCCGACGGTGTCGATGGCGGCCAGCGCATCGTTGCGCAGGTTGGCCTTGTCCATCGAGATGAACCACTGCGGGGTGGCGCGGAACACCACCGGCTTCTTGTGACGCCAGCAGTGCGGGTAGCTGTGGCGGATCGGATGGAAGGCCAGCAGCGCACCGTTGTCACGCAGCACGCCGACGATGGCCTCCTGCGCCTGCCATAGATGTTGGCCAGCCAGCACCACGTCACCGGCCGGCGGGGTCGATTCCAGGTATACGCCACGGCCGTCGATCGGGGTGATCTGGCCGGCGTTGTACTTGTCCAGCAGGCCGTACTTCTGGCTGACCACGAAGTCTTCCTGGCCGTGGCCGGGGGCGGTGTGCACCGCACCGGTACCGTCCTCGTCGGACACATGGTCGCCGTTGAGCACCAGGATCTCGCGTTCCGGGTAGAACGGATGCGCCAGCAGCTGGTTTTCCAGCGCCGCACCGGTGGTTTCACCGTGCAGCACCACGTTTTCGACGCCATAGCGCTGCAGCGCGCGCTCGGCCAGCGCCGCAGCCAGCACCAGCCAACGGCGCTTGCCGTTGTGCGCCGGGCCTTCGGCCAGCACGTAGGTGATCTCCGCGCCCAGCGACACCGCCAGCGAGGCCGGCAGCGTCCACGGGGTGGTGGTCCAGATCGGTACGGCCACTTCCACGTCGGCCGGCACGCTCACGCCGAACGCCTGGCCGATGGCCTGCGCATCGCGTGCGGCGTAGGCCACGTCGATCGCCGGCGATTCCTTTTCCTGGTACTCGATCTCGGCCTCGGCCAGCGCCGAGCCACAGTCGAAGCACCAGTACACCGGCTTGGCGCCACGCACCAGGTGGCCGTTGGCCACGACCTTGGACAGTGCACGGATCTCGTTGGCTTCGAAGTCGAAGCTCAGGGTCTTGTACGGGTTGTCCCAGTCACCGGTCACGCCCAGCCGCTTGAAGTCCACGCGCTGGATGTTGATCTGCTCTTCGGCGAACTCGCGGCACTTCTGGCGGAATTCAACGGCGTCGAGCTTGGTGCCGACCTTGCCCCACTTCTTTTCCACCGCGATCTCGATCGGCAGGCCATGGCAGTCCCAGCCCGGCACGTAGGGCGCATCGAAGCCGGCCAGGTAGCGCGACTTGACGATGATGTCCTTCAGGATCTTGTTGACCGCGTGGCCCAGGTGGATGCGGCCGTTGGCGTACGGCGGGCCGTCGTGGAGCACGAACAGCGGGCGGCCGGCGGCGTTGTCGCGCAGCTGCTGGTAGAGCCCCTGCGCTTCCCACCGCGCCAGAATGCCCGGCTCGCGCTTGGGCAGGTCGCCGCGCATCGGGAATTCGGTGGCTGGCAGGTTCAGGGTGGTCTTGTAGTCCTGGCTCACGCAGTGGCTCGCAATCTATGTTCGGAAAGGATGGCGCGCGCCTGTTCGGCGTCGCGGTGCATCTGGTCGGTCAGCGCCGCCAGATCATTGAATTTCTCTTCGTCGCGCAGCTTGGCGACGAACTCCACATCGATGTGGCGCCCGTACAGGTCGCCCTGGAAATCGAACAGGTGGGCTTCCAGCAGCGGCTCCACGCCCTCCACCGTCGGGCGGGTGCCGAAGCTGGACACCGACGGCCACGGCTGGTCGAACACGCCATGCACCCAGGTCGCGTAGATGCCCGACAGCGCCGGGGTCTTCGGGAACCGCAGGTTGGCGGTGGGGAAGCCCAGCGTACGGCCGAGCTGGCGCCCGCGCACCACCCGGCCGCTGATCGCGTACGGACGGCCCAGCAGGTCGTTGGCACGGGCGAAGTCGCCCTGCTGCAGCAGCTGGCGGATGCGGGTGCTGGAAATGCGTTCGCCATGCAGGTCGACCGCTTCAATTTCGCCCGCAGTGAAACCCAGTTCGGCACCCATTTTCTGCAGCAGAGCCAGGTCGCCACGGCGGCGGTTGCCGAAGCAGAACTCCGGGCCGATCCAGACCTCACGCGCACTCAGGCGCTTGACCAGCAACTGGCGCACGAAGGTCTCGGCCGGCATCGCGGCCATCGCCGCGTCGAATCGCAGCAGGCCGACCGCATCGACACCGAGCTCGCGCAGGATCTCGACCTTGCTGCGCGCCAGGGTCAGCCGCGGCGGCGGTGTGCCCTGGGCGAAGAACTCACGCGGCAGCGGCTCGAACGCCACGGCCACGGCGGCCACGCCCAAGGCGCGCGCGCGGGCAACCGCATGGCGGACCAGCGCACGATGGCCCAGGTGGAGGCCGTCGAATGCACCGATACAGACCACGCTTCCGTTGGGGAACAGCTCCCCGCCCTCGACGCTTCTGAACAGCCTGCTCATCAACTCTCGTTCCGGCCCGACCGGGGCCGCCGCTTCAATGGTGTAACCCTGAAGTATAGCCGCCACAAGCCGCGATCAATGCCCACGCAGATCGCGCGGGCGGAAGCCCATCGCCAGCATGGCTACCGCGTAGGTGGCACCGCCACCGCCGACCAGCAGCGACAGGCTGCCGATCCGCTCCCACACGCTCATCGCCGAGAAGCCTGGCAGCCAGTGCAGCAGGGCCAACAGCACACCAACCATGGCCGCACAGGCCAGCAGCAGTCGCAGCAGATAGCCGCCCCAGCCCGGCCGGCGCTGGTAGACGTCGGTATTGCCCAGCCAGTACCACAGCAGGCCCAGGTTCAGGTAACTGGACAGTGCACTGGCAATGCCCAGCGCCAGATGCAGGCCCGGCTGCTTGCCGATGGCCGCCATCACGCCCTGCGCCTTCAGCTCGTCCGGCACCATGACCTGGTACAGCACTGCCAGCAGGGCGAAGTTGAACACCATGTTGGCCACCAGCGCGGCCACACCCGCGCGCACCGGGGTCTTGGTGTCCTGGCGTGCGTAGAACGCCGGCAACACCACCTTCAGCAGGGCGAACGCCGGCAGGCCGAAGCTCAGGCCGTACACCGACAGCGCGGTCATGCGGGTATCGAAGGCACTGAACTGGCCGTGCTGGAAGATGGTCGCGATCAGCGGTTCGGCCAGCAGCAGCAGGCCCAGCATGGCCGGCACCGAGATCAGCAGGGTCATCCTCAGGCCCCAGTCCAGCGAGCGCGAGAAGCCTTCGCGGTCGGTGCTGACGTGGTGACGGGCCAGCGCCGGCAGGATCACCGTGCCCAGCGCCACGCCGAACACGCCCAGCGGCAGCTCCAGGAAGCGGTCGGCCAGCGACAGCCAGGACTGCGAGCCATCGGTCAGCTTGGCCGCGATGACGGTGTCCAGCAGCAGGTTGATCTGCGCCACCGAGGAGCCGAACAGGGTCGGCACCATCAGCGTCATCACCTTGCGCACGCCCGGATGGCTCCAGCCCCAGCGCGGCAGGGTCAGCAGGTTGATGCCCTTCAGCGAGGGCAGCTGGAACAGCAGCTGCAGGATGCCGGCAGCCAGTACCGCCCAGCCCAGCGCCAGGATCTGTTTCTCCGGGGTGCCGCCCAGCCGCGGGGCCAGCCACAGTGCACCGGCGATCATGCACAGGTTGAGGATGACCGGGGTCAGCGCCGGCATGGCGAAGCGCTGGAAGCTGTTCAGCGCGCCGCCGGCCAGGGCGGTCAGCGACACGAACAACAGGAACGGGAAGGTCAGGCGGAACAGGTCGACCAGCAGGCCCTGCTTGACCGGATCGGTATCAACGCCACTGGAGAAGACCGAGGCCAGCTGCGGCGCGAAGATCAGCGCCAGCGCAGTGACCAGCATCAGCACCCCGCCCAGGGTGCCGGCGGTGCGGGCCATCAGTTCACGCAGCTCGGCGTGGCTGCGGGTCTCCTTCACTTCCGTGAACACGGGCACGAAAGCGGTGGCGAAAGAGCCTTCGGCGAACAAACGTCGCAGGAAATTGGGTACCCTGAAGGCGACCCAGAAAGCATCAGTGATGGCGTTGGTGCCGAACGTGGTGGTCACCACGAAGTCCCGGACAAGTCCGAGAACGCGCGAGACCATGGTCATGCTGCTGAACGACAGCAGGCCCCGCAACAACTTGGGTGAACTCACTCAGCGTCCCTCTTGACAATCGACTTGACGTGCATTTCTTACGCCATCATACTAGCTAGCTTGCTGTTCCCATAACACCGATTTTTTCAGGAAACCACCACCGTGGCCAATATCAAGTCCGCCAAGAAGCGCGCCAAGCAGACCGTCGTGCGCAACGCGCGCAACGTGGCTCAGCGCTCGATGCTGCGCACCGCTGTCAAGAAAGTGATCAAGGCGCTGGACGCCAACGATGCCGCCGGCGCCGAAGCCGCCTTCGCCGTTGCCCAGCCGATCCTGGATCGCTTCAGCGCGCGTGGCCTGATCCACAAGAACAAGGCTGCTCGCCACAAGAGCCGCCTGAACGACCGCATCAAGGCCCTCAAGGCCGCCTGATCCGGCGTTGCCGCCCTGCCCTCCGGGGCCGGGCTGCAGACAAGAACCCGGCCCCGGCCGGGTTTTTTGTTGCCTGCGGTCCGGTAGTGCCGGCCGCTGGCCGGCACTACCGGAAAATGAAAAACCCGGCCGAAGCCGGGTTTTTGCCAACGCCAGTCGACTGACAGTCGACTCTACTGCGCGTTACGGGCTTCCTGCTCTTCTTCCTTCTGGCGATCGAAGAAGGCCATGATCCGGCTCATGATCGGGAAGGTACCTTCGCGGCCCAGCGCGGAGACCAGGAACCACGGCTCCTTCCAGCCCAGCTCGGCGACGATCTGCTCGGCCGCAGCCTTCGCTTCGTCTTCGAACATCAGGTCAGCCTTGTTCAGCACCAGCCAGCGCGGCTTCCGCAGCAGTTCCGGATCGTGCTTTTCCAGCTCGCGCTCGATGGCGCGCACCTGCTCGACCGGGGAAATGCCTTCCACCCCACCCTCCATCGGCGAGATGTCCACCAGGTGCAGCAGCAGGCGGGTGCGCTGCAGGTGGCGCAGGAACTGCGCACCCAGGCCGGCACCGTCGGCCGCGCCTTCGATCAGGCCCGGGATGTCGGCAATCACGAAGCTGCGATAGTTTTCCACCTTCACCACACCCAGGTTCGGGTACAGCGTGGTGAACGGGTAATCGGCCACCTTCGGCGTCGCCGCCGAAACGGCACGGATCAGGGTGCTCTTGCCGGCGTTGGGGAAGCCCAGCAGGCCGACGTCGGCCAGCAGCTTCAGCTCCAGCTTCAGCGTGCGCTCCTCACCCGGCTCGCCCGGCAGCGCCTGGCGCGGCGAGCGGTTGGTCGAGCTCTTGAAGTGCATGTTGCCCAGGCCACCGCGACCGCCCTTGGCCACCAGCAGGCGGTCGCCGTGCTGGGTCAGGTCGCCGATGACTTCATCGGTGGCAACGTTGATCACCACGGTGCCGACCGGCACGGTGATGGTCAGGTCTTCGCCGCCCTTGCCGTAGGCCTGGCGGCCCATGCCGTTCTCGCCACGCTGCGCCTTGAAGATGCGGTCATGGCGGAAGTCGACCAGGGTATTCAGGTTTTCGTCGGCGCGGATGTACACGCTGCCGCCCGCACCGCCGTCGCCGCCGTCCGGGCCGCCGAGCGGAATGAACTTCTCGCGACGGAAGCCAATGCAGCCGTTGCCGCCGTTGCCGGCGAACACTTCGATTTCTGCTTCGTCTACCAGTTTCATTGTTTCGATGCCTGCGATGGGCGCGGCCTGCCGGCCGCCACCTTGAATGTTATGCCTGCCGATGGCCGGCAGCCCGGCCTGGCCGGTCTTGCTTCAACTCTAACGAAAAGCCCCGCCGAAGCGGGGCTCTTCATGCAGCACCCCCATGCCGAGGCACGGGCGCCGGCGATGCCTGGATCAGGCGTCGGCCGAGACGATGCTGACGGTGCGACGCTTCTTGGCGCCCTTGACCGAGAACTCCACCTTGCCGTCCACGAGGGCGAACAGGGTGTGGTCACGGCCCAGGCCAACGCCGGTGCCCGGGTGGAACTGGGTGCCGCGCTGACGCACGATGATGTTGCCGGCTTCGATGGCCTGGCCGCCGAAGATCTTGACGCCCAGGTACTTCGGGTTGGAGTCGCGACCGTTGCGCGAGGAGCCTACGCCCTTTTTATGTGCCATGACTGCTTCTCCTGATGCTTAGCCGGCGATGCCGGTGATCTCGATTTCGGTGTAGTACTGACGGTGACCCTGACGCTTCATGTGGTGCTTGCGGCGACGGAACTTGATGATCCGGACCTTGTCAGCACGCCCCTGGGACAGGACCTTGGCGGTGACGGCAGCGCCCTTCAGCGCATCGCCCAGCTTCACGCCGTCGCTGTCACCCAGCATCAGGATGTTGTCAAACTTGATCTCGCTGCCGACTTCGACTTCGAGCTTTTCAATGCGGAGCTTTTCGCCCTGCGCCACGCGGTATTGCTTACCGCCGGTGACCAGTACTGCGTACATGACCAGGCCTTCCTCTGTAGTTATTGTGGTCTGAGCTGCCGCCATCGAGGGCGGACAGGAGCGGAATTGTACGCAGATCAGCGGGCGCGGGTCAAGTCAACCCCTGAACGTCGAAGGAGACGGCACCGGAAAGGGGTCAGAAGCATTTTCACGCCGTGAAAAGGGATCTGACCCCTGGCTGACGGCCTGTCTCACAAGGTGAGACACCGGGCTGGCATTGTCGCCCATTGCCCCCATCTGGTCACCTCGGTAGGCTGACCGATTGCCGTTCCCTGCTGGCCCGGCACCCAGCCAACGCCCCCACAACCGGATCCCCCATGGCGATGGATTTCATCCGCATCCGCGGCGCGCGGACGCACAACCTGAAGAACCTCGACCTCGACCTGCCCCGCGACAAGCTGATCGTGATCACCGGCCTGTCCGGCTCGGGCAAGTCCTCGCTGGCGTTCGACACCATCTATGCAGAAGGCCAGCGCCGCTATGTCGAGTCGTTGTCGGCCTATGCGCGCCAGTTCCTGAGCGTGATGGAAAAGCCGGACCTGGACCACATCGAAGGCCTGTCCCCGGCCATCTCGATCGAGCAGAAGTCGAC
Organism: Stenotrophomonas sp. YJH_SMC_119; assembly: GCF_059368315.1. Classification (NCBI taxonomy): domain Bacteria; kingdom Pseudomonadati; phylum Pseudomonadota; class Gammaproteobacteria; order Lysobacterales; family Lysobacteraceae; genus Stenotrophomonas; species Stenotrophomonas sp. YJH_SMC_119. The sequence goes on from NZ_JCAFRP010000005.1 coordinate 53,142, forward strand.
CTCGCACAACCCGCGTTCGACCGTCGGCACGATCACCGAGATCTACGACTACCTGCGCCTGCTGTACGCCCGCGTCGGCACCCCGCGCTGCCCGGACCACGGCTATCCGCTGGAAGCGCAGACGGTCAGCCAGATGGTCGACCAGGTGCTGACGCTGGACCCGGAACAGCGCTACATGCTGCTGGCGCCGGTCATCCGCGACCGCAAGGGCGAGCATGCGCAGGTGTTCGACCAGCTGCGTGCGCAGGGCTTCGTCCGTGTGCGCGTGGACGGCGAGCTGCATGAAATCGACGCGGTGCCGCCGCTGGCACTGCGCCAGAAGCACACCATCGAGGCGGTGATCGACCGCTTCCGCCCGCGCGAGGACATCAAGCAGCGCCTGGCCGAGAGCTTCGAGACCGCGCTGAAGCTGGGCGACGGCATGGCCTCGGTGCAGAGCCTGGACAACACCGAAACCGCGCCGACGCTGTTCTCCTCCAAGTATTCCTGCCCGGTCTGCGATTACTCGCTGCCGGAGCTGGAACCGCGCCTGTTCTCGTTCAACGCACCGATGGGCGCCTGCCCCGGCTGCGATGGCCTGGGCATGGCCGAGTTCTTCGACCCCTCGCGCGTGGTGGTGCATCCCGAACTGTCGCTGGCCGCCGGTGCGGTGCGCGGCTGGGACCGCCGCAACGCCTACTACTTCCAGCTGATCGCTTCGCTGGCCAAGCACTACCGGTTCGACGTCGACGCGGCGTGGAACTCGCTGCCGGCCAAGGTGCAGCAGGCCGTGCTGTACGGCAGCGGCGACGAAGCGATCACCTTCACCTACTTCACCGAAGCCGGTGGCCGCACCCAGCGCAAGCACCGCTTCGAGGGCATCATTCCCAACCTCGAACGCCGCTACAAGGAAACCGAGTCGCCGGCGGTGCGCGAAGAACTGTCCAAGTACATCAGCGAGCAGCCGTGCCCGGAATGCCACGGCGCGCGCCTGAACAAGGCGGCTCGCAACGTTTTCGTGGCCGACCGCCCGCTGCCGGACCTGGTGGTGCTGCCGATCGACGAGGCGCTGAAGTTCTTCAGCGAACTGAGCCTGCCGGGCTGGCGTGGCGAAATCGCCGCGAAGATCGTCAAGGAAATCGGCGAACGCCTCGGCTTCCTGGTCGATGTGGGCCTGGATTACCTGACCCTGGAGCGCAAGGCCGACACCCTGTCCGGTGGCGAGGCACAGCGCATCCGCCTGGCCAGCCAGATCGGCGCCGGCCTGGTCGGCGTGATGTACGTGCTCGACGAGCCGTCCATCGGCCTGCACCAGCGCGACAACGAACGCCTGCTCGGCACCCTCACCCGCCTGCGCGACCTGGGCAACACGGTGATCGTGGTCGAACATGACGAGGATGCGATCCGCCTGGCCGACTATGTGCTGGACATCGGCCCGGGCGCGGGCGTTCATGGCGGCGAGATCGTCGGCCAGGGCACCCTGCAGGACATCCTGGAGGCACCGCGCTCGCTGACCGGCCAGTACCTGTCCGGCAAGCGCGCGATCGAGATTCCGGCGCGCCGGCACAAGCCGAATCCGAAGATGACCCTGCACCTGCGCGGGGCCAGCGGCAACAACCTGAAGGGCGTGGACCTGGCGATTCCGTCGGGCCTGCTGACCTGCGTGACCGGCGTGTCCGGCTCGGGCAAGTCGACCCTGATCAACGACACCCTGTTCTCGCTGGCCGCCAACGAGATCAACGGTTCCTCGCACCCGATCGCCCCGTACAAGGAGATCGATGGCCTGGACCTGTTCGACAAGGTGGTGGACATCGACCAGTCGCCGATCGGCCGCACCCCGCGTTCGAACCCGGCCACTTACACCGGCCTGTTCACTCCACTGCGCGAACTGTTCGCACAGGTGCCTGAAGCGCGTGCGCGTGGCTATTCGCCGGGCCGCTTCAGCTTCAACGTGCGCGGCGGCCGCTGCGAAGCCTGCCAGGGCGACGGCCTGATCAAGGTCGAGATGCACTTCCTGCCGGATGTGTACGTGCCGTGCGATGTCTGCCATGGCAAGCGCTACAACCGCGAAACGCTGGAGATCCTGTACAAGGGCTTCAACATCAACGACGTGCTGGAAATGACCGTCGAGGATGCGCTGAAGCTGTTCGAGCCGGTGCCGTCAATCGCGCGCAAGCTGGAAACGCTGGTCGACGTCGGCCTGAGCTACATCAAGCTGGGCCAGAGCGCGACCACGCTGTCTGGTGGTGAAGCGCAGCGCGTGAAGCTGTCCAAGGAACTGTCGCGCCGCGATACCGGCCGCACCCTGTACATCCTCGACGAACCGACCACCGGCCTGCACTTCCACGACATCGAAGCGCTGCTGGGCGTGCTGCACAAGCTGCGCGACGAGGGCAACACGGTGGTGGTGATCGAGCACAACCTGGACGTGATCAAGACCGCCGACTGGATCGTCGATCTGGGCCCGGAAGGCGGGCATCGCGGTGGCACCATCCTGGTCACCGGCACGCCGGAAGACGTGGCGGCCTGCCCGCAGTCGTACACCGGCCAGTTCCTGGCCCGCATGCTGCCGTCCACCAGCGCGCGCCCGGAACAGCCGGCCGCCGTGGCCAACAAGCCCGATGCCCGCCCGCCGCGCAAGGTGAAGCCTGAGAAGCCGGCCAAGGTGGCGAAGAAGGCGGTGGCTGCCAAGAGCAGCGGCAAGGCCAGCAAGAGCACGACCAAGAAGAAGGACGCCTGATGAGCAGCGAACACAAGATCCTGGCCCGCATCCCGATCAGCGTACGCTGGCGTGACATGGACAGCATGGGCCACGTCAACAACGCCAAGTACATTTCCTACCTGGAGGAAGCGCGCGTGCGCTGGATGCTGGGCGTGGACGGCGTGTCGATGACCGACCGCATCGCCCCGGTGGTGGCCGCGACCAACGTCAATTACCGGCTGCCGATCGTGTGGCCCAACGACATCCTGGTCGAGCTGTTCGTCGAGCGCCTGGGCAACAGCAGCGTGACCATCGGCCACCGCATCGTCGACCAGCAGGACGATTCGAAGCTGTATTCCGACGGCAACGTGGTGGTGGTCTGGATGGATACGCAGACCGGCAGGAGCGCACCGCTGCCGGAGGCGATCCGCAGCGCGTCGAGCTGATCCGCTTCTGGTAGATGCCGACCTTGGTCGGCGTCTGGTCCGCCGGGCATGGCCCGGCGCTACCGTTGCAATTCAAAGGATTGACATGATCCACCAGACTGAACTGAGCGACCTGCTGCCCGGCATGGTCCCCTTCCCCACCGACGTCTTCCCCGCTGACCAGGCGTGGCTCGCCCAGCATCTGCTGCCGCTGCTGAAGATCGACCTGGGCGTGCTGCGCCCGGAACTGGCTGGCCAGGTGGCAACGATGCTGTGCCCGATCGAGCCGTACGACGGCTGCATCGGCGAGACCACCGAAGAACACCACAACGATTTCACCGGCACCAACTGGATCGCCTTCGAACTGACCGCCGGCAACCAGATGCGCTTCCTCGGCAACGAGGGCTATTTCATCGGCGATGCGGTACAGGACAAGGACGCACAGGAACACATCGCGCAGATGCGCGAGAGCTACGCCAAGGCCCGCGACTACCATGCCACGCACGGCCGTCTCGCCTGCTACTCGCGCTACGGCAAGGGTGAGGCCAGCGAGCGCGATTATCTGGATACGCTGGGTGGCCCCATTGGTTTCGGCAACTGGACCGAGACCGCGGAGATTCCCGCAGCCTTCGAACTGGGCTTCACCGAGGCGGCCGATGACCCCAATGCTGCGGACGATGCCGAAACGGTGATCATCACCCGCGATGGCAACAAATTCTTCGCCGTGGCCGACGTAGCCGGCTACAACTGGTGCGCCACCGGTGCCGACGCGATCGTGATGCTGTACGAGCCGGTCAGCCGCACGGTGCTGTTCTCTTACGACTGGTCGTAAGCCTGTTTGGTAGTGCCGGCCGCTGGCCGGCATACCGAGTTGCCGGCCAGCGGCCGGCACTGCCATCCCGCTACGGCGCAGCCTTGCGCACGGTCAACGTCGCACTCGCTTCGCTACCCCCTTCCAGCTGCAGCCGCAGCGGCAGCACCTGCCCTTCCTTCAGCGCGCCCTTGCCCTGCATCAGCATCAGGTGCAGGCCGCCGGGCTTGAGCTCGGCACGCGCGCCGGCTGCCAGCGGCAGGCGCTCGATCGCGCGCATCCGGCTGACCCCGTCGACAATCGTGGTCTCGTGCAGCGACACATCACCGAAGCTGCTGCTGGTCGCGCCGGTGATCGCCACCGCCTTGCTGCAGCCATTGTGGATGACGCCGTAGCCGGCGGTCATCGGCATTGCCGGATTCGGAGGCAACCGCGCCCAGCCCTGCTCCACCGTGACGCAGGCCGGTTCGGCGGCCGAGGCCGATGCTGCGGTCGCACACAGGACCCACAGTACGCCAACGAATGGTTTGGTTATCATCGCCCAGGTTCCTTCTTCGCAACGAGACCGCAGCATGACGACGCTCATCGAGGTGATCAACCATGGCCCCATCCGCGAACTGCGCCTGGCACGGCCGCCGGTCAACGCACTGGACACCGAACTGTGCCGGCAGTTGATCCATGCCATCGAGCTGGCCATGGCCGAAGACGCGCATGGCATCGTGCTGTCGGGCAGCGAGCGCGTCTTCACCGGCGGCATGGACGTGCCGCACCTGCTCTCGCATGGCGATGACAAGCACAAGTTGTTGGACACCTGGAACGCCTTCTTTGGCGCCGTGCGCACGCTGGCCGAGAGCCGCATTCCGGTGGTCGCGGCGATCACCGGCCACGCCCCGGCGGGTGGCTGCGTGCTGGCCCTGTGCTGCGACTACCGGGTGATGGCGCGCAGCGCCGATCCGTCGCGGCCGTATGCCATCGGCCTGAACGAAGTGCAGGTCGGCCTGATCGCGCCGGAGGGCATCCAGCGCCTGCTGCGCCGTGCGGTGGGCGTGCACCGCGCCGGTGTGCTGCTGACCACCGGTTCGCTGGTGCCGGCCGAACAGGCGCTGCAGATCGGCCTGGTGGATGAGCTGGCCGAGGGAGACCTGGTGGTGGCACGCGCCATTGCCTGGCTGCAGAACCTGCTCAAGCAACCGCGCCAGCCGATGCTGCTGACCCGCGCGATTGCCCGTGCCGACCTGCATGAGGCGCTGCACCCGGACCTGATCCAGCTGGACCGCTTCGTCGAGGCCTGGTTCGCTCCGGATGCGCAGAACGCCCTGCAGGCACTGGTAGCCCGGCTGGGCAAGTAAACGGTAGTGCCGGCCGCTGGCCGGCAACCAGGCAATCCTTCCGGGACGCCTGTGGCTGCCGGCCAGCGGCCGGCACTACCGATGATGGGCTGGCCTGCACCGGTATAATCGGGGCCTCTTCACTGCTGTGGCCGCCCCCCCTTGAACGACACGCCCGAACCCGTCGTCTCCGAGCTGATCGACCTGCTCACGCTGGAGCGTCTGGAGGACAACCTGTTCCGCGGGCAGAGCCGCGACATCGGCACCAAGTACGTGTTCGGCGGGCAAGTGCTGGGCCAGGCGCTGGCCGCAGCGCAGGCCACGGTCGACAATGGCCGCCACGTGCACTCACTGCACGCCTATTTCCTGCGCGCCGGCAACATCGACCACCCGATCGTCTACGACGTGGACCGTACCCGCGACGGCGGCAGCTTCTCGGTGCGCCGGGTCACCGCGATCCAGCACGGCAAGGTGATCTTCTTCTGCGCGGCCTCGTTCCAGCAGGCCGAGACCGGCGCCGAGCACCAGCACAAGATGCCCGAAGTGCCACAGCCGGAAGACATCGAGCCGAATCGTCCGCTGCCGGCGGAAGTGCTCGAACGCCTGCCGATCAAGGTGCAGCGCTGGCTGTCGCGCGGTGGCCCGTTCGAGTTCCGCCACGTGTACCCGCGCGACGAACTGAACCCACCCAAGCGCCCGCCCTACCACCAGGTGTGGCTGCGCCTGAGCGAACCGGTGGGCGATGCGCCGGAGCTGCACCAGGCGCTGCTGGCTTACGCCTCCGACTTCCACCTGCTGGGCACGGCGACCTTCCCGCACGGTATCAGCTACTACCACCCGCACGTGCAGATGGCCTCGCTCGACCACGCGATCTGGTTCCACCGCCCGTTCCGCGCCGACGACTGGCTGCTGTATTCGCTGGACAGCCCCAGCGCGCAGGATTCGCGCGGCCTGGCCCGCGGCCAGTTCTTCACCCGCAATGGCGTGCTGGTGGCCAGCACCGCGCAGGAAGGCCTGATCCGCGTCGTTCCCGACCAGGCCGCGGCCGCTGCCGTGCCAGCCAAGGAGTAACCCCATGCGCCAGATCTTCAGCAGCCAGCGCGTGGAAACCGTCGAAGGCGTGGCCGAGCTCCTGCGCGAGCATGGCATCGACGTCAAGGTGACCAACGGGCGCTCGTACAAGACCCGCCGCCGCGGTCAGTTCAGCTATACCGACCTGGGCAACGCCAACGCCTATCCGGCGGTGTGGATCGTACGCGCCGACGACCAGCCGCGCGCGCGTGAAATCCTGCGCGAGGCGCGCCTGCTCGACACCACCCGTCGCGACCACCCGACCGCCGAGTTCGCCTTCCGCGACGCGCCGGAACCGGGCAGCGGCGGCCGCAGCTGGGCCTGGCGCATCCGCATCGCCCTGCTGGTGGTGATCGCCGGCGTGGCGTTGGTGATCGGCCTGCGCCATCGCGGTGCCCCGGCACCGGTCGCACCGGCCCCTGCGCCGCAGGCCCAGCCGCAGCAGGTACAGCCGGCACCGCAGGCCGCGCCGGAAGAGGAAGAAGAAGTCCGGGTCCGCATCCAGCCCTCAAAATGACGCACGGGTAGTGCCGGCCGCCGTCCGGCAGCCACAAAAAGGGGACGGAGGGGATTAAGTCGTTTGAGGCACAAACGACTTAATCCCCTCCGTCCCCTTTTTTGTCATGAGGATGCCGGCCAGCGGCCGGCACTACCGCACAGAAAGTCGGTCACATTGGGCGCGCGGCTCCGTCATGGGACACAATCCCAGCAGGAGAGCCGCCGCCATGACGACGTTCGCCGCATCGATCGACCAGACTCTGGAACGCGAACTGCCGGCCGCCGCCAGCGGTTGCCAGCACGCCTATGGCCGCATCGTGCTGGCCTGCCAGAACACGGTCACCGCCATCGCGCTGGCCATCACCCGCGACCGCCAGGCCAGCGAGGACATCGCCCAGGAAGCCTTCGTCAAGGGCTGGCAGCAGCTGCACCAGCTGCGCAGTTCGACCAGTTTCCTGCCCTGGCTTCGGCAGATCACCCGCAACCTGGCCCGCGATTGGCTGCGTGCACAACGTGGCCGGCCGCTGACCGGCGAGGCCGCCGAGGTGGCGATGGGCATGGCCGCCGACCCTTCACCGGGCGCGGCCGACCGGCTGCAGCGGGTGGAAGAAGAGATCGCCGCCGAGGACATCATCTCCGCGTTGCCGGCCGACAGCCGCGAAGTCCTGCTGCTGTACTACCGCGAAGGGCAGCGCTCGCAACAGGTCGCCGACCTGCTCGGGCTCAGCGATGCGGCCGTGCGCAAGCGCCTGTCACGTGCACGTGCCCTGGTGCGCGACGGCCTGCTGCAGCGCTTCGGTGAGTTCGCGCGCAGCAGCGCGCCGAGCGCCGCATTCGCTACGGCGGTGGTTTCGATGGTACTGGTGGCCGCGCCCGGCACGGCCAGCGCAGCGATCCTGCTCGGCACCGGTGTCGGCGTGGGCGGCAGCAAGCTGGGCCTGGGCGGCGTCAGTGCCGCAGGCGGGGCAGCCATGGGTTCACTGACGGCCGCCGCCAGCCAGCTGCACCTGATTCCCGCCAGCGACTGGGCCACCGTTGCAGGTGGCGTCGTCGGCGGCATCATCGGCAGCTACCTGGGTGGCCGCTTCCTGCTGCGCTTCGCAGACACCCAGCAGGAACGAACAGCAGTGCGACGCTTCGTGCACCTCAATACGTTCACCGCGATGGTCGTCTGCACCAGCCTGCTGATCTCGCTGATGCTGCAGGTGCCAATCTGGCTGCAACTTGCGATTCTCGTCATCGGCCTGGGTACGGTGAACTACCAGTGCCTGGTGCCGCTGCAGCGCGTGATGGCACCCATGATCGCGCGCGATTCAGCGCGACGCGGCCGCAGCGGAACCAACTGGAAATACGAATCCGTGTACGGGCGCACCGGCATCATCGGGGCGAACGTATTCGTGATCGGCCTGGTGGTATATGCGCTGATGCGCAACGGAAACGTGTAACGGACAACGCCGGCAGCCTGCCGGCGTTGTCGTCATTCACTGCGTTGAACCTCAGCGCTGCGGCTTCGGCGCAGCGCCATCACGCGGACCGCCATGGCGCGGGCCACCGTGCATCGGGCCCTTGGCGGCGTCGAACTCGGCCTTGCTCAGCTGGCCATCCTTGTTGGTGTCGGCGGCAGCGAACCAGGCATCACGATGCTGCTTCATGCGCAGCTCGCGGTCGGCCTTGTCCAGGTAGCCGTCCTTGTTCAGATCAAGCTGGTCGAAGCGCGCGGCCAGGCGCGGATCGGCCTTGGCTTCCTCGCGGCTGATGCGGCCGTCCTTGTTGACGTCCAGCTTGGCCCAGCGCTCACCGCCGTGGCCACGTCGCCCATGCTGCCAGCGCGGCAGCTCATCGCGCGAGAGCTTGCCGTCCTTGTTCTTGTCCAGCTCGTCGAACTTCGCGGCCAGGCGCGGGTTGGCGGCGGCCTCGCTGCGGTCGATGACGCCGTCGCCGTTGGTGTCCAGCCTGGCCGGGCGCGGCGCGGGCGTGGTCGGGGTGTCGGCGGCCAGCGCGATACCGGAAGCGGAGGTGCCCAGCAGCAGGGCCAGCAGCAGGGGGGTACGGATCATGAGGTCACTCCTGGGGATGGGAACAGCGTCGGGGTGATCACTTCACCCTCGGGGGACAACAACGCCCGGGCGCGACGTCGGTTGACGCTACTGCCGATTCCATTCATCCGCCGGACAGTCGCCGCCACTGCGACAACCTGGGGCTATGCTGTGCCCATGGCGATACATGGCGACAGAGACGACGAACTGCGACTTTTCCAGACCGGCGAGCACCCCTGCGGGTACTGGTCGGACCGGGTGGCACGCGACCTGGTGCTGGACCCGAACGACCGCCGCCTCGGTGCGCTCTATCCGCTGGCACTGAGCTGGGGCTTCCGCCGCAGCGGCGACTTGGTCTACCGGCCGCATTGCGCGCACTGCCAGGCCTGCGTGGCGGTGCGCATCCCGGTGGCGCGCTTCGCTCCGGACCGCAGCCAGCGCCGCTGCGCCGCCCGCAATGCCGACCTGGAGGTGCGGATCACCGCCGCCACCGCCCGCGACGACCTGTTCGCGCTGTATCACCGCTACCTCACCCACCGCCACGCCAACGGCGGCATGGACGACCATGGACCGCACGAGTTCGAGCAGTTCCTGATCGGCAGCTGGTCGCACACCCGCTTCATGGAAATGCGCCTGCCCGGCCACGACGGCCAGCCCAGCCAGCTGCTGGGGGTGGCGGTGACCGACGTCACCGAGCACGGGCTGTCGGCGGTCTACACCTTCTTCGACCCGGACCATGCCGCGCGCGGGCTGGGCACCTTCGCGATCCTGCAACAGATCGAATGGGCGCGCCGCGAGGGGCTGCCACACGTGTATCTGGGCTACTGGATCCGCGGCCACCAGAAGATGGACTACAAGCGTCGCTTCCATCCGCTGGAAGCCTACGATGGCCGCCGCTGGCACGATTTCGACAATGATCTGGACGGGCGCTGACAAACCGCTGACACCGGGCCGGGTGCACAATACGGCCCATGAACATGACCCGCCGCCCCCCCCTGATCCTCGCCCTGGCCCTGCTCTGCGGCGCCACCGCCCCTGCCTTCGCCACGTCCCCCGCGATGACCGAAAAGCCGTCCGCTGCGCTGCGCCTGGCCACCTACAACACCTCGCTGTACTCCGATGACGCCGGTGGCCTGATCAAGGAACTGGAAGGTGACAGCGAACACGCGCGCAAGATCGCCGCGGTGCTGCAGCAGGTGCGCCCGGACCTGGTACTGCTGAATGAGTTCGACTTCGACGACGCCCATCGCGCCGCCGACCTGTTCCAGAAGCGCTACCTGGAAGTGGCCCAGCCTGGCGGCGGCAAGCCGCTGCACTTCGCCTACCGCTACCTGGCACCGGTCAACACCGGCGTGCCCAGCGGGCTGGACCTGGACAACAACGGCGTGGTCGGTGGCGAAGGCCGCAGCCGCGGCAACGATGCATGGGGCTACGGCCTGCACCCGGGCCAGTACGGCATGCTGGTGCTGTCGCGCTACCCGATCGATGAAGCCAAGGTGCGCAGCTTCCAGCTGCTGAAGTGGAGCGCGATGCCCGGTGCGATCCGCCCGGTCGATCCGCGTACCGGCAAGAGCTTCTACAACGACCACGTGTGGTCGCAGCTGCGCCTGTCGTCGAAGTCGCATTGGGACGTGCCGGTGAAGACCCCGGCCGGCGTGGTGCATGCGCTGGTCTCGCATCCGACCCCGCCGGTGTTCGACGGTCCGGAGAAGCGCAACGCGGCGCGCAACCACGACGAACTGCGCCTGTGGCAGGAATACCTGTCCAAGGGTGACAAGCCGTGGCTGTGCGACGACAAGGGCCAGTGCGGCGGCCTGGCGCAGGACGCGCGCTTCGTGATCCTCGGCGACCTCAACAACGACCCGGTCGACGGCGACGGTCGCCATGAGGCGATCGTCGAGCTGATCGAGAACGCCCGCGTGCTGCGCTACCCCACCCCGCGCAGCGTCGGCGGCGAGCAGACCAGCCTGGCCTATGCGGCCAAGGGCATCGAGCGCAAGGGCGCACCGTTCCACGCCACCGGCGATTTCGGCCCGAAGTCCGGCACCATGCGCCTGGACTACGTGCTGCCCTCGACCGGTTTCGAATACGTCGGCAGCGGTATCTTCTGGCCGGCCAATGAAAGCCCGGAAGCGAAGATCGCCGACGGCAGCGACCATCATCTGGTGTGGGTGGACGTGCGGTAGAGCAGCGTACCGACCAACGGTCGGTACCCACCGGGTTTCGGTAGGCGACGACCGTTGGTCGTCGCTCCTTTTTCAGGGGCGCAGTTCGACGCCGATGGCTTCGGCGGCATCACGCGCGATGGCGCGTGCTTCGTCGATGGTTTCCGCGCGCGCCAGGGTCACGCCCACGCGACGATGACCGTGCACGCTCGGCTTGCCGAACAGGCGCACGGCGGTGTCCGGCACCTGCAGCGCGGCGGCGACGTTGTTGAAGTACGGCACGCCCTCGCCGTGTGCCAGCAATGCGCACGATGCCGACGGGCCGCTCTGGCGGATCACCGGAATCGGCAGGCCAAGGATGGCGCGCGCATGCAGCGCGAATTCGCTCAGTTCCTGCGATACCAGCGTCACCAGGCCGGTGTCGTGCGGGCGCGGCGACACTTCGCTGAACCACACCTCATCACCCTTCACGAACAGCTCGACGCCGAACAGGCCCCAGCCGCCAAGGTCGTCGGTGATCGCGCGCGAAATCTCTTCGGCACGCGCCAGCGCGGCGCTCGACATCGGCTGCGGCTGCCAGCTTTCGCGGTAATCACCATCCTTCTGCAGATGGCCGATCGGCGCGCAGAACGAGGTGCCGCCGGCATGGCGCACGGTCAGCAGGGTGATCTCGTAATCGAAATCGATGAAGCCTTCGACGATGCAGCGGCCGGCACCGGCACGGCCACCGGTCTGCGCGTACTCCCACGCCGGGGCGATGTCCGCCTCGCTGCGCAGGGTGCTCTGGCCCTTGCCCGAGGACGACATCACCGGCTTGACCACGCACGGCAGGCCGATGGCGGCCACGGCAGCACGGTATTCGGCCTCGGTATCGACGAAGCGGTACGGCGAGGTCGGCAGGCCCAGGGTCTCGGCGGCGAGGCGGCGGATGCCTTCGCGGTCCATGGTCAGGCGCGCAGCGCGCGCGGTCGGGATCACCCGCAGGCCCTGTTCCTGTTCCAGCTGGACCAGGGTTTCGGTGTGGATGGCCTCGATCTCCGGCACCACCAGGTGCGGCTGCTCCTGGGCGATCAGCGCACGCAGGGCCATCGCGTCGAGCATGTCGATCACGTGCGAGCGGTGCGCGACCTGCATGGCCGGCGCATCGGCATAGCGATCGGCGGCGATCACCTCCACGCCCAGCCGCTGCAGCTCGATGGCCACCTCCTTGCCGAGTTCGCCCGAGCCCAGCAGCAGCACGCGGGTGGCGGAGGGGGACAACGGAGTTCCAAGCTTGGCCATGGCGGTTCCAGCAGCGATGTGAAGGCGGGTGGGCATTCTAGCTGGCCGACCGCCCCGGCCACGGCATCCGACGAACGGTAGTCGACAAGTGATATCACTTTGATATCTTCAACTCGAACCCTCAAGGACGTACTGCCATGAAAGAGAAGTCACTGTCTTCCCTCAACGGCCTCGGCACGCTGGTCGGCGCCCTGCTCGTCGCCCTCGCTGGCGCCGCCCTGTTCGTACTGGGAGTGGCAGCCAAGGCCAGTGCCGGCTCGCCCAATCTGTTGCTGATGCTGCTGGGCGCCCTGCTGGTGGTGCTGGGCGTGTTCATCCTGGCCGGCCTGTACACCATCCAGCCCAACCAGGCGGCGGTGCTGAGCCTGTTCGGCAAGTACGTGGGCACCGTGAAGGACAACGGCCTGCGCTGGAACAACCCCTTCTATGCCAAGCGCCGGGTCAGCCAGCGCGTGCGCAACTTCGAGAGCGGCAAGCTGAAGGTCAACGAGCTGGACGGCAGCCCCATCGAGATCGCCGCAGTGATCGTCTGGCAGGTGGTCGACGCCTCCGAAGCGGTCTACAACGTGGACGACTACGAGAGCTTCGTGCACATCCAGTCCGAATCCGCGCTGCGCGCGATGGCCACCAGCTATCCCTACGACCAGCACGAGGATGGCCAGCTGGCCCTGCGCAGCCACGCCAGCGAGATCTCCCAGCACCTGAAGAACGAGCTGGCCGAGCGTCTGGCCGACGCCGGCGTGCAGGTGATCGACGCACGCATCAGCCACCTGGCCTACGCCGCTGAAATTGCCCAGGCCATGCTGCAGCGTCAGCAGGCCAACGCGGTGATCGCCGCTCGCACGCGCATCGTGGCCGGTGCAGTCGGCATGGTCGAAATGGCCCTGGCCGAACTGCAGAAGAACGGCGTGGTTGAACTGGACGAGGAACGCAAGGCGCACATGGTCAGCAACCTGCTGACCGTGCTGTGCTCGGACCGCGGCACCCAACCGATCGTCAACGCCGGTTCGCTTTACTGAGCCATCCTCGCAACGGGGTGCCCCACCGCCCCGCCAGGAGTTTTCATGAGTGAGAAGAAAGCCTATCCGCTGCGCATCAATGCCGAGGTCCTGGCCGCGGCACAGCGCTGGGCTGACGACGAGCTGCGCAGCCTCAACGCGCAGATCGAATACGTACTGCGCGACGCCCTGCGCAAGGCAGGACGCCTGCCGAAACCCACGCCATCGCCGGAGGACAAGGAATGAGCAAGCGCTGGAGCTACCAGACCATCGAGGTCAAGACGTCCATGATGGGTGTACTCAAGCCCGAGGACGTGCAGGCCGAACTCAGCCGCCAGGGCCAACTGGGCTGGGAACTGGTCAACATCATCATCCCGGCGCCGATGCGCCCGGCGATGCTGGTGTTCAAGAAGGAGGCCTGAACCATGGGCGGCAGCGACCCGAAACCCTTTGACGTGGCCGAGAGCTCGCCGCTGCGCGTGCTCTGGATCGTGCTGCCGCTGCTGGCTGCCTTCGTGGCCTGCCTGTATGCGCAGCTGTACAAGGCACCGGCGAGCGCACCCTGGATCGAAGTAACGCTGTCGCCGCCCTGGTTCCGGATGGGCGGCAGTGCGGCATGGAGCCTGCTGGTGATTGCCCTGCTGGGCATTGGACTGGGCACGGCCTTCTTCCGCCGCCGGGTGGAACTGGCCGGCGATGTGCTGGACGTGCGTTCAACGATGTACCGGCGGCGGGTGCCGGTGGCGCAGTTGCGGCTGGACCAGGCCGAGGTGGTCGACCTGCAGCGTGACCGCCGCTACGGCATCCGTGTCAAAACCAATGGCTATTCAATGCCGGGCTTCTACTCGGGCCACTTTCGCCTGCAGGGAGGCGGCAAGGGCTTCGCCCTGGTCACCGACCGTGCGCGTGTGCTCGCCCTGCCGGTCAGTGATGGCAGCACGCTGCTGCTCAGTGTGGACCGGCCGCAGGCGCTGCTCGATGCGCTGCGCAAGGTGGCCGCGTCGGCGCCACGGCAGTAAGCTGCGGCGATGCAACGACGCGCGCCCCTGCTGATCAATACCGAGGCCATCGAGCTGTGGCCCGCCCACCTGTTGCGCGCACGCAGCAACCTGGATGCACGCCTGCTGTCGCAGGCGCAGTGGGTGCTGCGGCGCAAGCGTGATGGCCGCTATCTGGCGGTGGTACTGGCGCAGGGTGTGCACGCCATGGTGCCGCGCCTGCCGCGCGAACCCGGGGTCGAGGAAGCACTGGCACTGCTGGATGCCGCGGCTGCACGGCCCTTCGGCGCCGGACTGGAAGATCAGTGGCTGCCGCTGGCCGGGTTGCAGCAGCGCCTGCAGCAGCTTGGCCTGGATGCACAGCGCTATGCCGACGACAGCGGCCTGCCGCTGGAATCCGAGCCGTGCCTGCTGCACTTCGCCGGTCGCGACCGCTTTGCACGCCCATTGTGGCTGCGCCGTGGCGCCGCGCAGGGCTGGCGACGGATGCGACTGCACGCGGCACAGGATGGAATTGCGCTGGATGCCATCTCCGGCTTCCGCAGCCATGCCTACCAGTTGGGCATCTTCGAACGGAAGCTGGCGCGCGGCTTGAGCGTGGCCGAGATCCTGAAGGTGAATGCCGCACCGGGTTTCAGCGAACACCACAGCGGCCACGCGCTGGACATCGGCACACCAGGCGACGCCCCGGCCGAAGAGTCGTTCGAAGCCACCAACGCGTTCGCGTGGCTGCAGGCGCATGCCGGCGGGCACGGCTTCCATCTGAGTTACCCGCGCGACAACCCGCACGGCATCGTCTACGAACCGTGGCACTGGTGCTGGAGACCGGCCAACGGCTGAGCCCCTCGTGGCGGCCGCAGGGCGAAATTCATGGAGCTGTCCGGGCGGATTCCGCGCGCGCCCACCACGAGATGGAACAAGAAGGCAAAGACAGAAGCCGGTCGCTTCGCTCGAAGCCTCTACAACGGATCAGCGCGCGGCTGTTGGGTCCGCCTTCAAGCGAGCCGAGCACCGCAGGTCCGGCGAGGGCGAAGAGGTGCGGGTGTCTGAGCGCAGCGAGTTCCCGCACCGCCCCTCGACGGGCCGAGGAGCGCAGGGGACCGGTGCGCAGCACCGGCTCGCGGCCGGCGGCGCGTTTCTTTTGGTTACTTTTCTTTTCGCGCGAAAAGAAGAGTAACGCCCATGGACGGCGCAGATCGCATCAGCATGGATCGAAGAAACAACCTCGACTCAGTCACCGCCTCAACGCATTGATCGCCAGCAACACCCACCCGGCCATCATGCTGGTGCCCCCGATCGGCGCCATCCGCGTCGGCCACTGCCACAAGGCACCGCCCACCAGGCTGCCGGAAAACAGCAACACGCCCAGCAGCAGCACGTACAGCGCCAGGTGCGCGGTCGCCCCCTGCGCACGCGGGCCAAGCGCCACCAGCACCGCGCCATGCGCGAACGCATACAGTGCCGCCATGTTCAGGTGCTGCTGCGCCAGCGGGTCAGCCACACCGTGCGATGCGTAGGCGGACAGGCCGATCGAGGCCGCCGCCAGCAGCGCACCAAGGCAGGCCAGCAGGGAAGGCTTACGTGCGCGACGTTCCAGGTTGAACATGGGGGCTCCTTGCACAGCGCCCTTTCCGGGCGCCAGATGAAAAAAAACGCGCCGCAATGAGCGGCGCGTTTTCGTGTCCAACACTACATGGGTCAGCCGAGGCTTACTTGACGGCCCAGTAAATGTCGTAGGTACCTTCCGGGGTGAACGACTTGTCGATGCCATCCTTCCAGGTTTCGTACGGACGGTCGATCACTTCGTTGCCGGAGGTCACAGCCCAGGCGCGCAGGCCGTTGCGGGCAACGTCCAGACCCGCCATGTGGCCGGTGTAGGCCGCATGTGCCGAGCGGTGCGGAGCCACGTGCACGTACTTCACCGGAGCGCCACCGTCGATCTTGACGGTCAGGGCTTCAGCGGTGGCACCTTCAGCACCCTTCTTCTTCACCGGCTGGGCGATGTCGAAGGCGTACTTCTCCTGGCCGAAGTCGGTGGTGATGATGCGGAACGGACCGGCGGCTTCAAGGCCATTGGCCTCCATCACGCGCTTGATCCACTCCTGGTTGTCCTTGATGGACTTGGTGATCGTGTCCTGACCGCGGTCCACGTTACCGGCGTTGACGACCAGCAGATCCTCAGCCGGCACATCGACGATGGCCAGATCGGTCAGCGGGGCTTCCGGCGTGCGGTAGTCGACGTTCGGGACGGTAGCCAGCATGTTGGCCATGCGCGACAGGCCCATCTTGATGTCGTCGCCGATCTGGCGGCTGACATACAGGCCTGCATAACGGCCGAACAGGTCGAAGCCGTACTTCACCGAGTAGTCCTGGGTGATCTTCACGTTGCGGCCACCCTTGCCGGTCGGCTCCAGGGTGAAGGTGGTGACCTTGTCGTGACCCTTGGTGGCGTCTTCGATGGCGATCGCAACGCGCTTGTTCTCTTCGGCGTCGGTGATCTTCCAGGAGCCGGTGCCCAGGTCCTTGGAGGTGAAGTCCAGGGTGGCACCCTTGCCGGAGGCCGGGCCGGACAGCTTCAGTTCAACGGCGGGATCGCGCAGTACCAGCGGGTTCCAGTCCTTGAAGCGGCGCAGGCTGCTGACCGTGTCGTACACGATCGTCATCTTGCGGTTGGTCTCGATGCTTTCGGTGATGTGACGCTCGCCCGGCAGACATACGCCAATGATGACGAACAGGCCAGCCACGATCCCCAAGGCGATCAGGAACTCGATAATACGGGTCATTCAGAGAGTCTCCGGGGCCGATCCCACGGCCGGGTTGATTGAAGCGAAGCGCCAATCCTAGCAGGCTTCGCGGGCATTGTTTATCGGGATTGGCGCACCGGTTTCCCTGCCGGCTGCGTATTTGTATGGACAAAGAATTCGAAGGGTAACGCATACCGCTGCCCGGCAAGTAGGGGGGCACCTTGGCCGGAACCCCCTGCCACCACCCAAGTCTTTGTACCGAAACGATTTTCCTCAGACCAGCTGGAGTTCGAACGCCTTCAGTACCGCGCGCGTACGGTCGCGCACACCCAGCTTGGAGAGGATGTTGGACACGTGGTTCTTGATGGTGCCCTCGGCCACGCCCAGCGAGTTGGCGATCTCCTTGTTGGAGAAGCCGCTGGCCATCAGCCGCAGGATCTCGGTCTCGCGGTCGGTCAGCGGGTCCGGGCGGTCCAGGCTGACGAACTCGTTGCGCATGTGCTCCAGGCCCGACAACAGGCGCTGGGTCACCGCCGGCTGTACCAGCGAACCACCCTCGGCCACGGTACGGATGGCACCGACCAGCTGTGCCAGGGTCACATCCTTGAGCAGGTAACCCTTGGCACCGGCCTTGAGGCCAGCCAGCACCAGCTGATCGTCATCGAAGGTGGTGAGGATGATGGTCGGCGGCAGCTGTTCCTGCCGCGACAGCACCTGCAGCGCTTCCAGTCCGGACATCACCGGCATGCGCATGTCCATCAGGACCACGTCGGGGCGCACCTGCGGGATCAGCTCGACCGCCTGCCGGCCATCGCCGGCCTCGGCCACCACCTCGATGCCATCGTCGAGCGCCAGCAGGGAGCGGATTCCCTGCCGCACCAGGGTTTGGTCATCGACCAGGCAGACGCGAATCATCAACGTACTCCTTCAGGAACCTTGGTAAGGGCGGCCACCAGCACCGTTGCCGGCACCGTTGCCCGCAGGCGGAAGCCTTCACCGGGACGGGTCTCGATCTGCAGCTGGCCACCACATTGTTGCAGGCGCTCGCGCATGCCGCGCAAGCCATTGCCCACATTGACCATGTCCGCGCCGACACCGTCGTCGCGGGCCTCCACCACCACCCGGTCCGGGGCTTCACGGTACACCTTGATCCACAGGTGGCGCGCACCGGCGTGGCGCACGGCGTTGGTGATGATCTCCTGCGTGCAGCGCAGCAGGACGTGGGCCCGCTGGGGGTCCTCCACGTTCAGCGGATCCTCGATCTCCAGCTGGATGTCCAGCGAGGGCACGTTCTCGGTCAGCGGGCGCAGCGCCGCGGCCAGGTCGATCGCGCCGGTCTCGCGCAGCTGGCTGACCACCTCGCGCACGTTGCCCAGCAGCAGTTTGGCCAAGGTGTGGGAGCGCTTCACGTGCTCCAGCGCCTGCCCTTCGGCCAGGTGCCCGGCCACTTCCAGGTTCAGGGTCAGCGCGGTCAGCTGGTGGCCCAGCAGGTCATGCAGCTCGCGCGAGATGCGGGTGCGCTCATTGACGCGGGCACTCTCGGCAAGCAAGGCGCGGGTGGCACGCAGCTCTGAATTGAGCCGGCGCTGTTCGTCGCGCGCCTCGGTCTGCTGCCGGGCAACCAGGCTGGTCACGAAGATGAACATGGAAAAGCCGCCGTACAGCAGCGACTGCATCACCGCTTCGAACAACGGGAAGCGCAGCAGCAAGTAGTAGACCGGGGCCACCGCCAGTTGGCTGACCAGCAGCCACAGCACGCCCAGCCGCACCGACAGCATCCACGGGATGACCCCGGCGGCCACCATCATCAGGATGCTGCCCAGGCCCGAGCCGCTGAGGAAGCTGACGCCCAGCGCCGAAATCGTCAGCAGCAGCAGCAGGCCGCGGTCCAGCCAGCTGGTGGGGCTGTCGCTGCGCAGGATGCGGGTCAGCCAGTAATAGGAGGTGCCGAAGGACAGGTAGGCGACGAACAGCAGGACCGCCCAGCCGCCCATGTCACCGCGGCTGTGCAGGTTCTCGAACTGCGAGTACGCCAGGGGCAGACCGACCATGACCCAGGTGAACAGGCCGGCCAGGCGAAGGACGCGGGTATGGCTGAGGACTCCCAACATGCCAGCACTCTACGGGCCCGGCCTGCACATCGCACCCCACGGAAGTCATGCCTGCCCGGTCGCCTGTTCATGCCGCAGCCCACCCCGGGCATGCAATAATCGTGCGCAGGGTCCCTTGATGGACCAACCGCGTTACCCCACGGAGTCACAATGTCGATTGTCATCCGCGACGTGCGCGAGCACGAGCTCGATTCCGTCCTGGCTTTGAACAACAACGCTGGCCTGGCCATCCTTCCCCTGGATGCGGCCCGCCTGCGCCTGTTCTATGAAACCGCTGAGTATTTCCGCGTCGCCGAGCGCGACGGCAACCTGGCCGGCTTCCTGATCGGCTTCGGCAGCGACAGCCAGCACGACAGCAGCAACTTCGCCTGGTTCAAGCAGCAGCTGGACACCCCCTTCTTCTACATCGACCGCATCGTGGTCGCCAGCCGCCGCCGCGGCGGTGGCGTCGGCCGTGCGTTCTATGCCGACGCGCAGAGCTTTGCCGAGCTGCGCTACCCGCAGATGACCTGCGAAGTCTTCCTCGACCACGGCGCCGATGCCGCCCTGCTCTTCCACGGCAGCTTCGGCTTCCGCGAGCTGGGCCAGAACACCATGGCCCAGGTCGATGTGCGTGCCAGCATGCTGGCCAAGGAACTGTGCAGCTACCCGTGGGTCCAGGAGACCTACGGCGGCAAGCTGCCGGATGTGGCATGGACACGCGCCCGGCAGCTGCCGGCGCAGGCACAGCGGCCGACGGGGACCTGAGCGTGGCGGTGAATTTCGATTACGAACAGGCCGGTGAACTGAAGATCGGCCAGGTGGGCATCGCCAACCTTCGCATCCGTACCCTTGATGTCGAACGCCTCGTGCAGGAAATGCGCGAGCGCGTGACCCGTGCGCCGAAGCTGTTCGGCCGCGCGGCGGTGATCCTCGATTTCGGCGGCCTGAGCCAGGTTCCGGACGTGGTCACCGCACAGGCGCTGGTCGATGGCCTGCGCAGCGCCGGCGTGCTGCCGGTGGCGCTGGCCTATGGCACCAGCGCGGTCGACCTGCTCTCGCAGCAGCTCGGCCTGCCGCTGCTGGCCAAGTTCCGCGCCCAGTACGAACGTGCCGAGGCCGAAGCGGCCCCGCCGCCGCCCGCACCGGAACCGCGCCGCGCCACGCGTGCCGAACCGAAGCCAGCCCCGGCCGCACCGGTGGCCAAGATCGCCGATGCAGCCGCGCCGCAGCCAGGCCGCATGCAGCTGGGCAACGTGCGTTCGGGCCAGCAGCTGTACGCGGAGAACTGCGACCTGACCGTGATGGCCACCGTCGGCGCCGGCGCCGAGGTCATCGCCGATGGCAGCATCCATATCTACGGCACCCTGCGCGGCCGCGCGCTGGCAGGGGCCCAGGGCAACACCGCGGCACGCATCTTCTGCCGTGATTTCCATGCGGAACTGGTGGCCATTGCAGGCCACTACAAGGTACTGGACGATGTTCCGGACAACCTGCGCGGCAAGGCCGTGCAGGTGTGGCTGGAACAGGACCAGATCAAGATCGCTGCGCTGGACTGACGCAGCCCCAAACTAATGCAGAACCAGGAGAAGTCCTTTGGCTGAAATCATCGTAGTCACCTCCGGCAAGGGCGGCGTGGGCAAGACCACTTCCAGCGCGAGCCTGGCCTGTGGCCTGGCGCGGCGCGGCAAGAAGGTGGCGGTGATCGACTTCGACGTCGGCCTGCGCAACCTCGACCTGATCATGGGGTGCGAACGCCGCGTGGTGTACGACTTCGTCAACGTCGTGCATGGCGAAGCCACCCTCAAGCAGGCCCTGATCAAGGACAAGCGCTTCGACAACCTGTATGTGTTGGCCGCCTCGCAGACCCGCGACAAGGACGCACTGACCCAGGAAGGCGTGGGCAAGGTCCTGAAGGACCTGGCCGCCGATGGCTTCGATTACATCATCTGCGACTCGCCGGCCGGCATCGAAAAGGGAGCGTTCCTGGCGATGTACTTCGCCGACCGCGCCGTGGTGGTGGTGAACCCGGAAGTGTCCTCGGTGCGCGACTCCGACCGCATCATCGGCCTGCTGGACTCGAAGACCCACAAGGCCGAATCCGGCCAGAACGTGCCTGCCTTCCTGCTGCTGACCCGCTACACCCCGCTGCGCGTGGAAACCGGCGAGATGCTCAGCATCGCCGACGTCGAGGAAGTGCTGGGGCTGAAGGCCATCGGCGTGATCCCCGAATCGGGCGACGTGCTCAATGCGTCCAACAAGGGCGAACCGGTGATCCTGGATGTCGAATCCGCTGCCGGCCAGGCGTATGACGACGCCGTCGCGCGCATCCTCGGCGAAGATCGCCCGATGCGCTTCACCAGCGTCGAGAAGAAGGGCTTCTTCAGCAAGCTGTTCGGAGGGTAAGCATGGGCCTGTTCGATTTCCTCAAAGCGAAGAAGACCACCGCCGAAACCGCAAAGAACCGCCTGCAGATCATCATCGCGCAGGAACGCAGCCACCGCGGTGGCCCGGACTACCTGCCGCTGCTGCAGCGCGAGCTGCTGGAAGTGATCAAGAAGTACGTGAACATCGACGTCGATGCGGTGAAGGTCGACCTGGTGAAGGATGGCCAGCACGATGTGCTGGACATCTCCGTGGCGCTGCCTGAAGGCCCGGACAAACCCTGATGCCCCGCCCCGCCCGTGCCTGCATGGGCGGGGCCGCGTGACATGCATGACCGATACGACAACCGCCGTGGACATCACCTGCGTGGGCGACATCGCCTTCGCCGACGCGCAGTGCCTGCTCGCCGCGCATGGCCTTCGCCTGCACCACGTGGCCGCAGGCGAACCGATTCCCGGCAGCTACTGGGGCGAGCCCGAGGCGGGCATCATCGCCAGCAATGTCTATGTGCGCGATGACACCCCGGTGCATTCGATGCTGCATGAAGCCTGCCACCTGATCGTATTGCCGCCGGAGCGGCGCGCGCAGGTGCACACCGACGCCACCGATTCGGTCGCCGAGGAAGATGCCACCTGCTACCTGCAGATCGTGCTGGCCGGGCGTTTGCCTGGTGTCGGCAGTGCGCGGTTGATGGCCGACATGGATGCCTGGGGGTACACGTATCGGCTGGGGTCGACACAGGCGTGGTTCGAGCAGGACGCCGAAGACGCGAAGGCGTGGTTGGTCGAACGCGGGTTGCCGGTGGCGTGATTCACCGGGAACCGGGGTCAGATCCCTTTTGCGTCGCAAAAGGGATCTGACCCCATCACCCCATCGCCGTATCAGCCCTGCCCGGCCAGCGCGCGCAGGGTGATGCCGACGATGTAAGCCAGGTAGGTGCCGGTGGCGTAGCCCATCGTGCCCAGCAGCACGCCCACCGGCGCCAGTGCCGGATGGAATGCCGCGGCCACCACCGGCGCAGAGGCCGGTCCACCGATGTTCGACTGCGAACCGATGGCGAAATAGAAGAACGGCACCTTCAGCAGCTTGCCCAGGCACCACAGCAGCACGATGTGCACGGCAATCCAGATCAGGCCGAGCAGGAACAGCCACGGGCGATCCAGCAGCGCCAGCAGATCCATCTGCATGCCGATGCAGGCAATCAGGAAGTACAGTAGCAGCGAGCCCAGGCGCGATGCGCCCGCGCCTTCCAGCGTGCGCGCACGGGTGAAGCTCAGGCTCAGGCCCAGCGTGGTCGACAGCACCACCACCCACACGAACGGCGTATCCAGGCTGAACTGCGCGGCCCAACCGACGTTGGCCTTGAACCAGGCCGCCAGCGGCGCGCCGATCGCGTGCGACAGGCCGACACCACCGAAGGCCACCGCCACGATCAGCATCAGGTCGGTAAGGCTGGGAATACGCTCGTGTTCGGCCTGGAAGCGCGCGATACGCTCCTTCAGGTCGTCGATGGCCGAAGTATCGGCGCCACTGCGTGCATCGATCTTCGCGGCACGACCGGCCAGGAAGATCAGCGCGGCCATCCACACGTAACCGACACCCACGTCGACCACCGCGAACTGGCCGAAGGTGGTGGCGTTGACGTCGAACACCTCGCGCATCGCCAGCATGTTGGCACCGCCGCCGATCCAGCTGCCGGCCAACGCGGCCATGCCGGCCCAGGTGTCACCGGCCACGGTTTCCGGATGCACGGCGCGCATCAGCAGGAACGCCACCACCGCACCGAGCATGATGCTGGCCGAGGCGCCCAGGTACATCAGCACCAGCTTCGGGCCGAGCCGCAGGATGCCCTTGATGTCGACCGCGAGGGTCAGCAGGATCAGCGCCGCCGGCAGCAGGATGTCACGCGCGATCGGGTTGTAGAGCTTGGTGTTCTGCCCGTCGATCAGGCCGACGGTATTGTAGATGCCGGGAATCAGGTAGCACAGCAGCAGCGCCGGCACGAAGGTGTAGAAGCGCTTCCACAGCCCCTGCTCGCGCGAGGCGGTCCAGAACACGGCGCCGAGGGTGGCGGCGATCAAACCGAAGACGACGATGTCGTTCTGGATCATGCAGGCGCTCTGGGTGGAGCCGGCCGCTGGCCGGCTGCTGTTGGCGGCGAATCATGAAGGTGTGCCGACCAACGGTCGGCATCCACCGGCAAAGCAGATGGCGAAACAAAAGCGCCGCCCCGAAGGGCGGCGCTGCAATCATCAATTGCCGATGTGCTGCTTCAGCCAGGCATTGACGGTGTCATGCCACAGGATGCTGTTGTTCGGCTTCAGCACCCAGTGGTTTTCGTCCGGGAAGTACAGGAACTTCGACTCGATGCCCTGGCGCTGGGCGGCGGTGAACGCGGCCAGGCCCTGCTCGACCGGAATGCGGAAGTCCTGCTGGCCGTGGATGACCAGGATCGGTTTCTTCCAGTCCGCCACGTGGTTGACCGGGTTGAACTTCTCGTAGTTCGCGGCCTTCTGGTACGGCGTACCGCCCTGCTCCCACTCGGTGAACCACAGTTCTTCGGTGGCGTAACCCATCATGCGCTGGTCGAACACGCCGTCGTGGTTGACCAGGCACTTGAACGGGCTGTTCCAGTTGCCGGCGATCCAGTTGACCATGAAGCCGCCGTAGCTGGCGCCCAGCGCACAGGCCTTGTCACCGTTGAGGAAGGAATACTTCTTCAGCGCCGCGTCCCAGCCCTTCTGCAGGTCTTCCAGCGGACGGTCGCCCCAGTGCTGGCTGATCGCATCGGTGAAGGCCTGGCCATAGCCGGTGGAACCGTGGAAGTCGATCATCACCACCGCGTAGCCCTGGCCCGCGTAGGTCTGCGGGTTCCAGCGGTAGCTCCAGCCGTTGCCGAAGCTGCCCTGCGGGCCGCCGTGGATCAGGAACGCGACCGGGTAGGACTTGCCTTCCTGGTAGTTGTGCGGCTTGACCACGTAGCCGTGCACGGTGTCGTTGTTCCAGCCCTTGAACTCGAACTGCTCGTAGTCGCCGAAGGACACGTCCTTCAGCACCTCGCCAGCGGCCGGGGTCAGCGCGCGCAGTTCGCCGATGGCCTCGCCCGCAGCCGGCAGCAGGCCGACCAGCACCTGGTCGTTGCTCTTCAGGCTGTTGCGGGTGATCGCCACGCTGTTGCCGGCCACATCCACCGAGGTCACGCTGCCGTCGCCGATCAGCTTGGTGGCCTTGCCGCTGGCCACGTCGATCTGGAACAGCGGGTGTTCGCCAAGGTCATCGGCCGTGGTGTAGATGCTGGCACCATCGGCGGACAGGGTGATGCCGCCCGCCGAGCGATCCCACTGCGGCGCGATTTCGCGGGTCTTGCCGCTGGCCAGGTCCATCGCCATCAGGCCGAAGCGGTCGGCCTCGAAGCCCGGGCGCTTCATCGCACGGTAGAACAGCGTCTTGCCGTCGGCGCTGAACACCGGGCCGGCATCCCAGGCCGGGTTGGAGGCGGTCAGGTTGACTGGCGCCTGCTTGCCGGCGGCGTCGAAGCGGTACAGGTCGAAGTTGGTCGACCACGGCTCCTGCTTGCCGGCCACGCGGATGCTGGCCACCACGCTGGCGCCGTCCGGCGACCACGCGAAGTCATCATTGCCGCCGAACGGCTTGGACGGCGCATCACCATCGATGGTCGCGCTCAGCGCCGACGCACCCTTGACCGCACCGGCCTTGGCCGTCGGCAGCGGAGCGACGAACAGGGTGTTGCGGCGACCGTCGTTCCAGGTGTCCCAGTGGCGCACGAACAGCGAATCCCACACCTGGCCGCTGGCCTTGGCGTCCTTCTTTTCCTTCAGCTTCTTCTCGGTGCAGGCCAGGTCCGAGGCACAGTCCTGGAACACGCCGGCGCTGAACAGCACGCGGTCGTCCTGCGGCGACACGTGGTAGCTGTCCACGTCGACCGGGAAGTCGGTCAGCTGGCGCGGAGCACCGCCGCTGATCGGCTGCGCGTACAGCTGCTGGCTGCCGTTCCTGGCACTGAGGAAATACACGGTCTGGCCATCGGCCGACAGCGAAGCGGAATTGACGTTCCAGCCGGCCGGGGTGATCTGCTTCGGCGGCGCTGCATCGCGGGTGCGCAGGTTGCGCGCGAACAGCGCGGTGGAGGCCTTCAGGTTGGCATCGACGCTGCGCTTGGCGAACACCACGGTGCCACCGTCAGCGGTCAGCACCGGCGCGGAGACGCGGTCCATGGCCACCATGTCGCGGACTTCCAGGCCACGGGCAGCGGCGACGCTGGGCAGGGCGGCCAGCAGGCTCAGTGGCAGCAGGGCATGACGCAGTTTCATCGGGGTCTCCGCAGGACGGCAAAAAACCGATGGTAGGCCCGTGCGGCCGGGGCTGCCAAGGCCATCGGTCATGGCTGCAGGCAGGCAATCGCCAGAAACAGCAAACCGCGCCGTAGCGCGGTCTGCGGTAGTGCCGGCCGCTGGCCGGCAACCAGGGGTATCACGGGATTCCGGGATTGCCGGCCAGCGGCCGGCACTACCCGTTGAACCCAGGGGCAGAGCCCCCTTACGCCTTGGCGTACTTGCCGGTGCGGTAGATCAGCCAGCCGACCAGGAACAGCACGGCCAGGCCGATCCACTGCGCGCCCGGCAGGTGGAACGGCACGGCCAGCACGTCGGCGCGGCTGCTGACCACGATCGGAATCGCGATGGCGATGCCCATCAGCGCTTCGCCGGTGATCAGGCCGGCGGCGAACAGCACGCCCGGCTTGTGCACGCGGTCGCGGCCTTCTTCGTCATCGGCGCGCACCTTGTGGAAGCGCTCGACCAGGTGGGCGATCAGGCCGCCGAGGAAGATCGGCACCATCAGTTCCAGCGGCAGGTAGATGCCGATGGCGGCGGCCAGCACCGGCACGCGGAAGCGGGCGTTGCGCGCCTTCAGCCAGCTGTCGAAGGCGATGATGGCGGCACCGACCACGGCACCGATGCCGATGAAGGTCCACGGCAGTTCACCACCGAACAGGCCCTTGGCCACCGAGGCCATCAGGTTGGCCTGCGGTGCGGCCAGCGCGTTCGGGTGCAGCTCGGACTTCACGCCGATGCCGTAGGCGGTGGCCAGCAGGTTCAGCACCGGGGCCATGATCAGCGCACACGAGAAGGCACCGATGCCCAGCATCAGCTGCTGCTTCCACGGGGTGGCGCCGACGATGTAGCCGGCCTTGAGGTCCTGCAGGTTGTCACCACCAACCGCAGCGGCGCAGCACACCACCGCGCCGATCATGATGGCGGCCACGGCGCCCAGCGGCGCGCCGCCGGCACCGACCGGCTTCAGGCCGTCGGCGCCCAGCAGCACGACCAGCACGGCCGAGGCGAACAGGATGGTGGAGATGGTGATGCCCGAGACCGGGTTGTTGGACGAACCGATCAGGCCGGCCAGGTAGGCCGAGACCGAAACGAACAGGAAACCGGCGACGATCATGATGAGGGTCATCGGGATCGACACGTGCCACTGGCCGACGATGGCCTGGTACAGGGCCAGCAGCGGCAGCACGAAGACCACCAGGGCCACCAGCATCCACTTCATCGGCAGGTCGCGCTCGGTGTGCGCCAGCACCGGGCCACCGCTCTTGCGGGCGGCGGCAAAGCCGCTCTTGACGCCGTTGAGCAGCGACTTGCGCAGCGAGATCAGCGTCCAGATGCCACCGATCAGCATCGCGCCGACACCCAGGTAGCGCATCTTCGCGCCCCAGATGGCGAACGCCGCCTCGGTGGACGAAGCCGCGGCAACCGACGCGGCCAGTGCCGGATCGGTGTTCATGAAGAACGCCTGGTAGATCGGAATGGCGATGTGCCAGGTCAGGATCGAACCGGACACCACCACGATGCCGACGTTGAGGCCGACGATGTAGCCCACGCCCAGCAGTGCCGGCGACAGGTTGGTACCGATGAAGGCGGTGACCTTGGAGCTGCCGACGTAGGCCGAGGTGGCCCAGGCATCCGGGATCAGGCGCATGCCGCTTTCCGCGGCCAGCTTGACGAAGGCACCGATCACCGCCGACAGGCCGAGGATCTTCAGGCCCGGGCCCGGATTCTCACCGGCCTTGAGCACTTCGGCCGCAGCCTTGCCTTCCGGGAACGGAAGCGGGTCTTCGACGATCATCGAACGACGCAGCGGCACCGAGAACAACACGCCCAGCAGGCCGCCGAGGCCGGCGATGCCGAGCACCCACCAGTACTTGAAGTCCGGCCAGTAGCCCATGATCACCAGCGCCGGGATGGTGAAGATCACACCGGCGGCGATCGACGAACCGGCCGAAGCGCCGGTCTGCACGATGTTGTTTTCAAGGATGGAGCCACCGCCCAGCAGGCGCAGCACGCCCATGGAAATCACCGCGGCGGGAATGGCGGTGGCGATGGTCAGGCCTGCGAACAGACCGAGGTAGGCGTTTGCGGCCGACAGCACCACCGCCAGCACGATGGCCAGGGCCACTGCGCGGAAGGTGAGCTGCTTGGGCGCAGCGTCGTGGTTCATGGAAGCCCCTGCTGGCAAAAAATCCCTTGCACGCTAGCGTTCAGGAGGCAGCAAGTCCAGTGCGGTTCGGGAGGGTTGCGGCCAGGTCGGCAGTGAGATAGTCGCTTCTGGCCAAACTCGGCCAACGCATCAAGCGCATGGGGCACATGCCGGAGGGCTGCCGGGCCTCGCGGTCTCTTTGTCCTGCAGGGGCCCGGCCAACCAGTACTGCAGCATTCCAGCCATCATCGTTTGAAGTGCCTCAACGCCCCGTGCATCGTGTTCATGATCTGAACCGATGACGCTGAGCCGCCCGATGAACAACCCACTGCGGATCCGCCCGATCAAATTACCGGTCGTGGCTGTCGTGACCCTGACCTGCCTGATGCCGCTTTGCGATTACGCATCTGCCTGGAGCCGCATTGGCGCAGTCGAGATCACCGACCACGCCGGCAAACCTTGTTTCGGACTACCCAGGAAGGAGCGCAAGCGTATCGGTAAAACTCCGGAGGTGTTTGGTGTGGAGGTGCATGACGCAATTACTCCACCGCTGCGGCGGCAATGGTCGTTCTACTTTGCCCATCCCGCATCAATCCCACTTCCACCCGGAGCCTGCGTGGTCTACGGAGAACTGCCAGCCAACGCCATTTCAAGGCGGACGGCGATGCCGCTGCAGCCCGGACGCCTGTACGACGTTTCGCTGTCGGCCACCAGGACCGGCGCCACGCAACACCACAGCGCCCGATTCTGCTTGAAGGCCAACCCCGACGGGAGCCTGCGAGCAATCCAGGTCCACTACGACGAGGCGCTGGGCTGGAGCCCCTCGGTTTGCCTGCCCTGAGCCGACGCGCGCGCTCGTCGGAACCGCCCAGCACACGCTGGAAAGACGCAATTGTAATGTTATATCCTGTCACGCCGACCGAACCTCGTACGTGGCCCCTTCCCCCACTACCCGCCTGGCCTCCATCGACCAGCTGCGCGGCACCGTGATGCTGTTGATGTTGCTCGACCACGTGCGCGAGACCTTCTTCCTGCAGCACCAGGTGAGCGACCCGATGGACGCGGCGACGGTCTCCCCCGCGCTGTTCGCCTGCCGTCTGCTGGCCCACCTGTGCGCACCCGTGTTCGTCCTGTTGACCGGCCTGTCGGCCTGGCTGTACGGCCAGCGCCAGGCGGATCCGCGCCGGGCCACGGCCGCGTTCCTGCTCAAGCGCGGGCTGTTCCTGGTCGTGCTGGAACTGACCCTGGTGAATTTCGCCTGGACCTTCCAGCTGCCGCCAGAAACCCTGTACCTGCAGGTGATCTGGGCCATCGGGCTGAGCATGATCGCGCTGGCCGGGCTGCTTTGGCTGCCGCGCCCGGCCCTGCTGGTGCTGGCAATCGCGGTGGTGGCCGGGCACAACCTGTTCGACGGCTTACGGGTGCAAGGCAATGGCCTGCTGGCGCTGTTGTGGAAAGTGCTGCACCAGCGCGACTGGATCGAGGCCGGCGCGCTGCGCCTGCGCACCTCCTATCCGGTACTGCCATGGATCGGGGTGATCGCCCTGGGTTATCTGTTGGGACCGTGGTTCGCCCGCGAGCGCGACCCGACGCAGCGCCAGCACTGGCTGCTGTGGCCAGGCGTCGGTGCGCTGGCCATGTTCGCGCTGCTGCGGTTCGCCAACCAGTATGGAGATGCACCGTGGCAGTACCAGACCAGCGCGTTGCGCACCTGGATTAGCGTGCTCAACATCACCAAGTACCCGCCGTCGCTGCAGTTCCTGCTGTTGACCCTGGGCGTAGGGCTGTTGCTGCTGCGCCTGTACGAATGGCCGCCACTGGCGCGTGCGCTGCGCCCGCTGGCCGATATCGGCGCCGCGCCGATGTTCTTCTACCTGCTGCACCTGTATGTGCTGAAGGCGCTGTACCTGGGCGCGCTCGCGGCCTGGGGGCCGACCCATGGCGAGTTGTATGCCCTGGATTCGGTCAGCGGCCTGCTGCTGGTGGCCTGTGCGCTGGCGGTGGTGCTGTACCCGCCGACCCGGGCATTCGCGCGGTTCAAGGCGCGAAGGCGTGACCTGGCGTGGTTGCGGTACCTGTGATCGCCCAGGCCAGTCCGGCAATCCACGCATGGCGTGGATCTACTGAAAGCGGATCGGGCCACAGGCCTATAATTCCGCGATGAATTCCACCGCTATCGCTTCCGACGACTTCCTGGGCCACCCCAAAGGCGTCTATGTCTGCTTCTTCACCGAAATGTGGGAGCGCTTCTCCTTCTACGGCATGAAGGCGCTGTTGCTGCTGTACCTGACCAAGTACCACCTGTTCGGCGACAAGGCCGGCCTGGACCTGCTCGGCGCCTACGGTGGCCTGGTGTACTGCATCCCTGTATTCGGCGGCATGCTGGCCGACCGCTGGCTGGGCATGCGCCGGGCCGTGCTGTTCGGCGGCATCCTGCTGGTACTCGGCCACCTCGGCATGGCCTTCGAAGGCCACGCTGCGTACCGGGTGAACGGCGAAGTGGTGCGCGACACCTCGGCACTGGCGGTGACCTACCTGTCGCTGGCGCTGATCATCATGGGCGTCGGCTTCCTCAAGCCGAACATCTCCACCATTGTCGGCAAGCTGTACGCCAAGGACGATCCGCGCCGCGATTCGGGTTTCTCGCTGTTCTACGCCGGCATCAACCTGGGCGCGCTGTTCTCATCGCTGGTGTGCGGCTTCCTCGGCGAGGCCTACGGCTGGAAGTACGGTTTCGGTGCGGCCGGCATCGGCATGCTGGCCGGCCTGGCAATGTTCCTGTGGGGCCAGAAGTACCTGCAGGGCCACGCCGAGCCGCCGCAGCCGGCGGCGTTGAAGCAGAAGGTGCTGGGCCTGCCGCGCGAATGGCTCATCTATCTGTGCGCGGTGCTCGGTGTGTTGCCGGTGGCGTGGCTGATGTGGGCGGCCGGCAACGGCGCGTTCGCGCTGGGCGGTGAAATCAGCCTGGCACTGATGTTGATGGTGGTGGTGCTGGGCGGCGTGCTGGTCTGGTTCGCCTGGTTCACCGGCAGCAAGTGCACGCCGGTACAGCGCCAGCAGATGATCGCGCTGATGGTGCTGATCTTCATGGCGCTGGTGTTCTTCACCATGTACGAGCAGTCCTACGGCTCGTGGGTGACCTTCACCGACCGGCTGCTGACCAAGGACATCGTGCCCTCGCTGGTGATCACCGGCGGTACGCCGCTGCCGTGGTCGATCCTCTCACTGCTGCTGGCACCGCTGGGCTTCGTGGTCAGCGCGCGGTTGTCCGAGCGTCGTCCGGGTTCGGCTGCGCCGCGCACGTTCTTCGCCGCCATCGTCGTGCTGATGCTGGTGCTGCTGGTGCGCGACTGCCTGGTGATTCCGCAGACCGCCGGCTCGCTGACCTACCTCGGCGGCCTGTTCCTGGTGCTGCTGGCACCGGCCTTCGCCGCACTGTGGACGTGGATGGACCGCCGCGGCTGGGAACCGGGCAAGCCGGTCAAATCAGCCTGGGGCCTGGTGATCGGCGCACTGTCGTTCGTGCCGCTGGCCCTGGCCGCGCAGCAGGTGGGCGCTACCGGCGAGATGGCCAGCGTGTGGTGGCTGGTGCTGGCCTACTTCCTGCTGGCCAGTGGCGAGATGTGCCTGTCGCCGGTCGGCCTGTCGGCGGTGACCCAGTTGGCCGTGCCGCGGGTGATGAGCCTGATGATGGGCACCTGGTTCCTGGCCACCGCCTTCTCGGAGACGCTGGCCGCGCTGTTCGGCAAGCTGGCCGCGATCGAGGTGCCGGAAGGCGAATCGCTGGACATGGTGGCCGCCGCCGGTGCCTATGCGCACCTGTTCTGGCTGCTGATGTGGATCGGCCTGGGCTGTGCGCTGGCCGCTTTCATTGCCGCGCCACTGTTGAAGAAGATGATGCACGGGGTGAAGTAAGCCCACGCACAGGCAGGAACCGGGGCGGCGGTTGGATCATCCGCCGCCGTTGCGTTACGGCGCCCTGCCCTTGCCGTCCGCAGCCGCAGTCGTGGCGGTCTTGCCACCCAGGCTGCGCGACAGGAACGCCAGCAGCTTGCCGTAGTACTCGCTGCGATGGGCCTGGGTATAGAAGCCGTGCCCTTCGGTCTTGTAGTACAGGCTTTCCACCGGCGTACCGGCACGCTTGAGCGCCGCTTCCATGCGCTCGGTGTGCTGGATCGGCGCGCGCTTGTCCTGACCACCGGCCGCCAGGAACACCGGCACCTTGATCCGCTCGGCCAGGTTGACCGGCGAGACCGCGCCCAGCGTGGCCGGATCACCCAGCCACTCGCGCAGGTAGCTCATTCCGGAATCGCGGTCCTGGATATCGCCGCCAGTAAACATCAGCGGCAGGTCGTAGACGCCCACATAGCCGGCCGCGCACTGGTACAGCCCCGGTTCGCGCGCGGCGCCCATCATCGCCGAGTAGGCACCGTAGCTGGCACCGTAGATGCAGATGCGCCGGGCATCGGCGATGCCTTCGCTGATCGCCCAGCGCGTGGCGTCGGTCACGTCGTCCTGCATCGCGCGCCCCCACTGTTTCAGTGCTGCCCGGCTGTGGGCACGGCCGTAGTTGCCCGAGCCGCGGAAATTGATCTGCAGCACGGCGTAGCCGGCAGCGGCCAGCAACTGGTTCTCGTGATCGAAACTACCGTTGTCGAATATCCCGATCGGCCCACCATGCGGCACCACCACCATCGGCAGGTCACGGCCAGTGCTGCCATGCGGGACTGTCAGGAATCCATGGAGCTCCAGCCCGTCACGCGCCTTCAGCAGGACCGGCCGCACCGACGCAGTGGTCTCCGGGTCAATCCATTCGCTGCGCGCCATCAGGAAGCGTGCCTGGTTGCGGTCGCGGTCGTAGAGGTAGAACTCGCCCGGATTGGAACCGGACCCGGTTTCCACCAGCAGCCGGCGACCGTCGCGGGTACTGGAGGTGATGAATACTGTACGCCCGGGGAAGGCCGCCTCCAGGCTGCGGTACAACCGTGCCTCGTCCGAGCTTTCGTCGAAGAACCGGGTATGCGGCGTGTTTCCCAGGAATAGCGCGCCGACCGGCACGGTGCTGCCCGGGCTGCGGATCAGTCGCGCCGGATCGACAACCTCATCGCGCAGCACGACTCTGCGCTCCTGCGTGGCCGGGTTCCAGCTGACGATGGCATCGGGGCCGCTGGGCTGCTCGCTGAGCAGGTAGGCCAGCTGGTCGTCGGCGGAAAAGCCCAGCGCCGCCTCGCTGCGACCACTCCGTTTCTCATCGTTGACCAGCGCCCAGTCGCCACCGTTGCGGTGGTAGAGCCGATGGACGTTGTCAGTACCGGCGCCCTGTACGAAACGTACGTCGCCGCGGGCATCCACCACATAGGAGGCACCCGGCATCGGCGCGCGGGCCAGCAGCCGCTGCTTGCCGCTTGCCAGTTCCAGCTGGGCCGCATAACCGTTGGCATCGAGCCGTGATCCGCCTACTGCGATGACCACATGGGCATCATCGCCAGGCAGGGCGTCACTGAGGAACGCCGCGGCCGACGTCCGGTACTTGGGCCGCACGCGCAGGCCAAGGTCGCGGTAGCCCACCAGTAGTTCCGGTCGTCCGGTGCGTGCATCCAGTGTCAGCAGCTCGCCGGTGGCCCACGGCGCGTCGCGGGTACCGAACTTCTGCGCCAGACCGAACATCACCTGATCGTTGTTGACCCAGTGCAGGCCGAAGACATGCGAATTGAGTGGTGGGCGCAGGTTGCCCACCGGCGTGTTGTCGTCCGTACGAAGGATGATCACAGCGGTGAAGCCGTCCGCAGGCACGGTCGCGGCCAGATAATCGCCCCCGGGAGACAGCATGACATCGCCGAACTTGTCCGCTCGCACATAGGCGCCCAGATCGATCGCAGCAGCGGTTCCACACCAAAGTCCCGCCACGATGATGGCGGCCAGCCAGCGCTTGTGCATCCTTCTCTCCCCCTGCCTGGACCCCTTGTCCCGGCTGGCCGATTCTAGGCAGGCCAGTGCCCGGCCCGCCAGTGGCGCAAAAAAAACGACGGCACCGTTGCCGGTGCCGTCGTTACCACTACCTTGGAGAGAGAGTCAGGACGTGGGTTCGGGGGGCGTGCGCCGGGTCAGTGGACCCCGCGCACCGCCAACGTGAGGGCCAGGATGCTGAGGATCACCGCGATGGTGCCGTCGAGCACGCGCCAGGTGCTGGGCTTGGTGAACAGCGGCGCCAGCAGGCGCGCGCCCAGGCCCTGCGCGGTCAGCCACAGGCAACTGGCGGTGACCACACCGGCAGCGAAGGCCATGCGGGCGTTGCCGAAGTTCTCGGCGATCGAACCGATCACCATCATGTCCAGCCAGAAGTGCGGGTTGATCAGCGAGAAACCGACCGCCGCCATCAGCACTGCGCGGCGGCTGCCGTCGTCGCTGTCAGCCTCGCCCATGCCGCCGCCACCGGCGATCGCGCGGCGCGCCGACTTCATCGCGTACCAGGCCAGGAACGCCACGCCCGTCCACAGCACGGCGGTGGTCAGCCACGGCAGCGCCGAAGTGAGCGTGCGCAGGCCGGCCACGCTGGCAAAGATGAAGATCGCATCGATGGCCGCACAGGTGGCGACCACCGGCACGATGTGCTTGCGCAGGATGCCCTGGCGCAGGATGAAGGCGCTCTGGGCGCCGACCACGGCGAACAGGCCGATGCCGGTAGCTGCACCAGAGAACCAGGCACCGAGGCCGGTGCTGGCGGAGATGACCGAGAACATGGGATTCACTGCCTTTACTTGCTTGGGGGGACGGTGCCTCGCGAAGGCGGACAGCACCGGAACGAGCGCCATTGTCGCGCCGCAACATGAAAAAGACGAGCTAAACTTCCTAAACCAACATTAGCGGAACTTAATTCGATGCGTATCGACCATGCCCAGCTGCGTGCCCTGGCCGCAGTGATCCGCGAAGGCAGCTTCGACCGCGCCGCGCAGTCGCTGAATGTCACCCCGTCCGCCATCTCGCAGCGGGTCAAGGCGCTGGAGGACCGGATCGGCCGGCTGCTGGTCAAGCGCGGCACCCCGGCCACCGCCACCGCCGAGGGGCAGTTGCTGGTGCAGCTGGCCGAGCAGACCGCCCTGCTCGAGCACGATGCGCTGCACCGGATGGGCCTGGCCGACGAGGACCTGCCACAGGCCAGCATCCCGGTGGCGGTGAACCACGACAGCCTGGAAACCTGGTTCCCGCAGGCGGCCTACCAGTTCGCGCAGACCACCGGCACCACGCTGGACCTGCGCGTGGAAGACCAAGACCACACCGTCGAACTGCTGCGCCAGGGCACGGTGCTGGGCGCGGTGACCACCCTGGACGAGCCGGTGCAGGGCTGCCAGATCCATGCGCTGGGCAGCATCCGCTACGCCGCCACCTGTACCCCCGAGTTCCGCGAGCGTCATTTCGCCAAGGGCGTGACCGCGCAGGCGCTGGCGCAGGCCCCGGTGCTGGTGTTCAACCGCAAGGACGACATGCAGTCGCGCTTCGCCCGGCGCATGGCCGGCGACGACCTGCCCAGCACCGCGCCGACCTGGTGGATTCCGTCCACGCGCGCCTTCGTGCAGGCCAACCTTGGCGGCATGGGCTGGACGATGAATCCGTTGCCGCTGGTCAAGCGGCACCTGGACGCGGGCCGCCTGGTCTACGTGCGCCAGCGCGCGTGGGAAGACGTGCCGCTGTACTGGCAGCATTGGAAGGGAGACGTGCAGACCATGGCCCTGCTGACCCGCGCGGTGCTGGATGCCTCCTCCGCGCTGATCCGGCGCAAGCGCTGAAAAGGGGACGGAGGGGATTAAGTCGTATAAGGCCCAAGCGACACATCGGGCAAAGACGACTTAATCCCCTCCGTCCCCTTTTTGCTCCATCCAATCTCCATCAACCCTCCACACCGGGTCCATGCGTGATGCGGATACTGGCGGGCCAATCACTACAAGGGTGTCCTGTATGCCGATAGCCGTGCGCGATGCGCGCCCCGAAGATGCCGCCGCCTGCATCGACCTGCGCGGGCGCACCCGCGAAAACGCCTTCAGCGCCGCGCAGTTGGCAGAGCTGGGCATCACCGAGGACAGCTGGGCAGCCGGCATCGCCCAGGGCGATTCGATCGGCCGCGTCGCCTGGGAGGGCGAGCGCATGGCCGGCTACTGCTTCGCCGACCGCGACAGCGGCGAGGTGCTGGTGCTGGCCCTGCTGCCCGAGTATGAAGGCCGCGGCATCGGTCGGCAGCTGCTGCAGGAGGTGGTCAGCCTGACCCGCGATGCCGGCCACCAACGCCTGTTCCTGGCCTGTTCGGCCGACCCACGCTCGCGCTCGCATGGCTTCTACCGGCGCCTGGGCTGGCGCCCGACCGGGCAGGTCGACGAGGCCGGTGACGAGATTCTTGAGCTGGTCTGAGTGAAGCTGTCGCCAGGGATGGCCTGACGCTGGCAAGGCTTCGTTCGCCGGGTATCACCCGGCGCTAGCGGGTGAGGATGGCGCGAAACGCCGGATGCTGCGTTGCATCAAAAACAGACCGGATCCGGTTAGAATCGCATGTGGATGCTGCAAGGCGTTGTTTCTTCACGCCCTTTCCCTGTCCCACGCGCATCCTGACCCCTTCCCCTCCGCCAACGATCCCGCCCCCATGAAGAAATTTGGCAAGGCTCTTCTCGCCCTGCTCGTGCTGCTGTTGCTGGCCGCCGCGCTGTTCCTGTACTGGCCGCTGACCCAGCGCTCGGTGCCCGCCGCCAGCAACGACAAGCCCGTCGACGTTGTGCTGGTCGGCGCCGGCATCATGAGCATCACCCTGGCCACCTACCTGCAGGAACTGCAGCCGGACTGGAACATCCAGGTCTACGAACGCCTCGACGGCGTCGCCGGTGAAAGCTCCGACGGCTGGAACAACGCCGGCACCGGCCACTCGGCCTTCGCCGAACTGAACTACACCCCGGAACTGCCCGACGGCAGCATCGAAACCAAGCGCGCAGTCGGCATCGCCGAATCGTTCGAGGTCTCGCGCCAGTTCTGGTCGCACCAGGTGAAGGAAGGCCGGCTGAGCCAGCCCAGCGACTTCATCAACCCGACCCCGCACATGAGCTTCGTCTGGGGCGATGACAACATCGCCTACCTGCACAAGCGCCAGCAGGCCCTGGTGAAGAATCCGCTGTTCTACGGCATGCAGTACTCGGAGGATCCGGCTCAGATCAAGCAGTGGGCCCCGCTGCTGATGGAAGGCCGTGACCCGAAGCAGAAGGTTGCCGCGACCTGGATGCCGCTGGGCACCGACGTCAACTTCGGCGTGATCACCCGCCAGCTGACCGCCGGCCTGCAGCGCAGCCCGAACTTCAGCCTGCACCTCAACCACGAAGTGAGCGCGCTGCGGCAGAACGCCGACAAGAGCTGGAACGTGACGGTGAAGGATCTCAAGGCCGGCACCGAGTCCACCACCCACGCCCGCTTCGTGTTCATCGGTGCCGGTGGCGCTGCACTGAAGCTGCTGCAGATGTCCGGCATTCCGGAATCGAAGGACTACGCCGGCTTCCCGGTCGGTGGCCAGTTCCTCGCCTTCCAGGGCCAGGACGTGACCTCGCGCCACGGCGTGAAGGCCTACGGCATGGCCGAGACCGGCTCGCCGCCGATGTCGGTGCCGCACCTGGATGCGCGCAAGCTGGACGGCAAGCCGGTGGTCCTGTTCGGGCCGTTCGCGCTGTACAGCACCAAGTTCCTCAAGCACGGTTCGTGGTGGGACCTGTACTCGTCGGTGAACCACAACAACGTCGGCCCGATGCTGGAAGTGGGCAAGGACAACCTGGACCTGGTGCAGTACCTGATGGGCCAGGCGCGCCTGAACGATGCCGACCGCCAGGCCGAGCTGGTCAAGTACTTCCCCACTGCCAAGCCGGGTGACTGGAAGCTGGTCACCGCCGGCCAGCGCGTGCAGATCATCAAGCGTGATCCGCTGAAGGGCCCGGTGCTGCAGTTCGGTACCGAGATCGTGACCGACAAGGACCACACCATCGCCGCCCTGCTCGGCGCTTCGCCGGGTGCGTCGACCTCGCCGCCGATCATGCTGGACCTGATGGCCAAGGCCTTCCCGGACCAGATGAAGGCCGGCTGGGAAGCCCGCCTGCGCGAGATCGTGCCGTCGTACGGGCGCAAGCTCAACGACAGCGCCGCGCTGGTCAACGAGATCCGTACGCTGACCAGCCAGACCCTGCATCTGCC
This sequence comes from Stenotrophomonas sp. YJH_SMC_119, assembly GCF_059368315.1. Taxonomy (NCBI): domain Bacteria; kingdom Pseudomonadati; phylum Pseudomonadota; class Gammaproteobacteria; order Lysobacterales; family Lysobacteraceae; genus Stenotrophomonas; species Stenotrophomonas sp. YJH_SMC_119. The sequence continues at coordinate 91,362 of NZ_JCAFRP010000005.1, forward strand.
GTATCTGGAGGTGCCGGTGGATGCGAACGCGGCATCGCCTGCTGCGGCTGCAGTGCCGGCAGCGGCCAAGGAAAAGCGCAACGCCAACGAGGAACTGCAGGCGCTGTAAGCCCGCAGTTTGCTTTCGATGCAGACGGACGGCCACCTTCGGGTGGCCGTCTGTTTTTGTGCGAAATGGGTCGGATTCCTCCCGCACGGGAGGGCTCTGACCTGCACCTGGGCGCCGATGATGGGGTCAGAGCCCATTGCCTGCGGCGACGGGATCCGACCCAGCACGCCACTGCTCTGCGCCGGAAAGCCCCTGCGAATGACGCGAATTGTAATGTTGTTAAGAATTATTTACATTTGCGTCCTGTGCAGTGATCGCACCTCCCCAGATGGACCTGACCGTGCCCGAAGCCGCCGCCCCGGGTGCTGGACGACTGTTGCCGCCCTTCCCCGCTTCCGAGCCTCGAGCCCACCATGTCCCTGATCCTCCGTAACCGCCTGCCCCGCCGCGCGTTGCTGCCGGCTGCCCTGCTTTCGTCGCTGACCCTGCTGGCCGCGCCCAGCGCGTTCGCCGCCGCCGATGGCACTGCCGATGCCAAGACCCTGGACCGGGTCAGCGTCCGCGCCGAACAGTCCGCACCACCGTCGAGCACCACGCGCCTGCCGATCACCCTGCAGGAGACCCCGCAGTCCGCCACCGCCATCAGCCTGCAGCGCCTGCAGGACGAATCACTGTTCAGCATCAACGATGTGATGCGCAATGTGACCGGCGTGAGCGTGTCCTTCTATGACACGCAGCGCCCGCTGTACTACGCGCGCGGCTTCGCCATCACCGACTTCCAGGTCGATGGCATTCCCACCTACAGCGGCTCCACCAACCAGGAGTACGACACCGCCTTCTACGACCGTATCGAAGTGATCCGCGGCGCCAACGGCCTGCTCAGCGGCGCCGGCGTGCCGTCGGCCACGGTCAACCTGCTGCGCAAGCGCCCGGGCAAGGAATTCGATGCGTCGTTCGCGGTCAGCGCCGGCAGCTGGGACTACCGTCGCATGGAAGCCGACGTGACCGCGCCGCTGACCGCCGACGGCCGCTTCCGCAGCCGCGTGGTCGCCGCCTACACCGATCGTGGCCTGTATTACGACCGCTACGACGAGAACAAGATGGCCGGCATGGCGGTGCTGGAAGGCGACGTCACCGACAGCACCACGATCACCCTCGGCTACCAGAGCCAGGACAACAACCCCACCGGCTCGACCTGGGGCACCGTGCCGTTCTTCGACAACCAGGGCCATTTCGCGCACCTGCCGCGCTCGACCAACCTGTCGCCGAAATGGAGCTACTGGAAGCGCGAGAGCAACACCGCCTTCGCCAACCTGGAACAGCGTTTCGGCGACAACTGGCTGTTGAAGATCAACACCGCCTATACCCGTGGCAACGTGCAGAACGTGCGCCTGTACGGCACCGGGGAGCCGGACCCGGTGACCGGCTCGGGCATCTTCCTGCGTGCAGCCGCCGGTGATTCGAAGGACACCCGCCGCAACGTCGATGCCTACCTGACCGGCAGTTTCGATCTGTTCGGCCGCGACCACGACGTGACGCTCGGCGCACAGTGGTCGGACCTGGAAGGCACGACGAATACCCTGGCACTGAACTTCCCGAGCGACTGGGCAACGTGTGTCAGCGCCACGGGTGCACGCGAGCGCTGCTACTACATTCCCAACGTGTACAACTGGAACGGCGACATCTCCGAGGTGACCTACCGCCGCACCGGCGCGCGCCGCGTGGCCAAGACCACGCAGAGTGGCGTCTACCTGGCCACCCGCCTGCGCCTGGCCGATCCGCTGTCGCTGATTGCCGGCGCACGCCTGAGCCGCTGGGAAACCCTCACCCGCTCCTACAACGCCGCTGGCGCCTACACCGGCACCAGCGGCGCGTACAAGGTGAGCGATGAAGTCACTCCCTACGTGGGCCTGGTCTACGACATCACCCCGAGCGTGTCGGCCTATGCCAGCTACACCGAGATCTTCAACCCGCAGAACTTCAAGGACCGCAACGAAAACCTGCTGGCACCGGTGCAGGGTTCGAACCTGGAAGCGGGCATCAAGACCCAGTGGCTGGACGGCCGCCTGACCGCCAACGCCGCCGTGTTCGAGGCCAAGCAGGACAACTACGCCGTGCGCGACATGGGCGTGCCGGAAGGTTCGCTGAGCGATGGCACCTCCGCCTACATCGGCGTCAACGGCACCAAGGCACGCGGCTGGGAAGTAGACGTCAACGGCGAGATCCTGCCGGGCTGGACGGTCAATGCCGGCTACACCCACGTCAAGGTCACCCGCGCGGCTACCGACCTGCTGTACGCCAACCCGCCGAAGGATCTGTTGCAGCTCAACACGCAGCTGCAGCTGCGCGGTGCGCTGGAACGCCTGAGCGTTGGCGGTGGCGTGCAGTGGCAGAGCAAGGTGCAGGGCTACAACATCGCCTATCCGCTGGGCGGCACGGTGACGGTGAACCAGCCGGCCTACATGCTGGTGCAGTTCAATGCCAACTACCGCATCAGCGACAGCTGGACCGCAACGCTGAGCGTGCGCAACGCACTGGACAAGACCTACTGGGCGAATCTGGACTACAACAACTACGGCGAACCGCGCTTCGTGTCGGCCAGCCTGCGCTGGACGTTCTGAGCAACCCGCGAACCGGTGGGTGCCTGCTGGGTGCCGACCGTTGGTCGGCACGCCCTCCGCCACGACCCACGGTCGTGGCCTACCTGAATGGGCCCGCCTCCGCGCGGGCCCTTCCTTTTGCTGCACTGCAGGTTGCGGCGTCCTTCGTAATTATGTCGTAATTACATCGACACCAATCGGAAGCCGGTCGATGAACCCGAGCTGGGATACGTTGGAACGCAGCCGCCAGGCCCGCCTGGAACGTGCCGCGCCGTGGGCCCGGGGACGCGAGGTCGCCGCCGGCGACGTAAGCGAGCTGCTGCACGCACTGCTGGAGCCAGGCGACAAGGTCTGCCTGGAGGGCAACAACCAGAAGCAGGCCGATTTCCTCGCCCAGGCCCTGGCCGATCTTGACCCGGCCCGCGTGCACGACCTGCACATGGTGCAGTCGGTGCTGTCGCTGCCGTCGCACCTGGATGTATTCGAGCGTGGCATCGCGTCGAAGCTGGACTTCTCGTTCTCCGGCCCGCAGTCAGTGCGGTTGGCCAACCTGGTGGCTGAAGGGCGCATCCAGATCGGTGCCATCCACACCTACCTGGAACTGTTCGGCCGCTACTTCATCGACCTGACCCCGCGCGTGGCCCTGGTCGCCGCGCAGGCCGCAGATCGGCACGGCAACCTGTACACCGGGCCGAACACCGAAGACACGCCGGTGATCGTCGAAGCCACCGCCTTCGGTGGCGGCATCGTCATCGCCCAGGTCAACGAGATCGTCGACACCCTCCCCCGCGTCGACATTCCCGCTGACTGGGTCAACTTCGTGGTGCAGGCGCCGAGGCCGAACCATATCGAACCGCTGTTCACCCGCGACCCGGCGCAGATCTCCGAGATCCAGGTGTTGATGGCGATGATGGCGATCAAGGGCATCTACGCCGAGTACGGCGTGAACCGCCTCAACCATGGCATCGGCTTCGACACGGCGGCCATCGAACTGCTGCTCCCCACCTACGCCGAATCGCTCGGCCTGAAGGGAAAGATCTGCCAGCACTGGGCGTTGAACCCCCACCCGGCACTGATTCCGGCAATCGAATCGGGCTTCGTCAGATCGGTGCATTCGTTCGGTTCGGAACTGGGCATGGAGAAGTACATCGCCGCGCGGGGCGATGTGTTCTTCACCGGCGCCGATGGCTCGATGCGTTCCAACCGCGCCTTCTCGCAGACCGCCGGCCTGTATGCCTGCGACATGTTCATCGGTTCCACACTGCAGATCGACCTGCAGGGCAACAGCTCCACCGCCACCCGCGACCGCATCGCCGGCTTCGGTGGCGCACCGAACATGGGTTCCGATGCACGTGGCCGGCGCCATGCCAGCGAGGCCTGGATCAAGGCCGGCCAGCAGGCCGCACGCCCGGGTGAGATGCCGCGCGGGCGCAAGCTGGTGGTGCAGATGGTGGAAACCTTCCGCGAACACATGGCGCCGGCCTTCGTCGACCGCCTCGATGCCTGGGAACTGGCCGAGCGCGCACAGATGCCGCTGCCGCCGGTGATGATCTACGGCGACGACGTCAGCCATGTGCTGACCGAGGAAGGCATTGCCAACCTGCTGCTGTGCCGCACCCCTGAGGAGCGCGAACAGGCGATCCGTGGCGTGGCCGGCTATACCGCCGTGGGCATGGGGCGCGACCGCGCGATGGTGGAGAACCTGCGCGACCGCGGCGTGATCCGCCGTCCCGATGACCTCGGCATCTCCGTGCGCGATGCCAGCCGTGACCTGCTGGCGGCGCGTTCGGTGAAGGACCTGGTGCGCTGGTCCGGCGGTCTGTACGACCCGCCCAAGCGCTTCCGAAACTGGTAAGGGGCTGAGCATGGAAACCCTCGACTATCGATTCGAAGGGCACACTGCGGTGCAGTTTCCGCGCGGAGCGGTGCTGGTCGGCGTGCTGGCCTCGGGCAACCTGGAAATCCTGCTGGAGCCGGCCGCACTGGACGGCGCGATGACGGTGCGCATCATCACCGCCGCGAAGGGCTTCGGCAGCGTGTGGCAAGCGGTGATCAGCGACTTCGCACAGCGTCATCCGCTGCGCGATGTACGCATCTCGATCAACGATGCCGGTGCGACCCCGGCGGTAGTCAGCCTGCGCCTGGACCAGGCCGTGGAAACCCTGCTTGCTGGAGAACCACGATGAACCGGACGCAGCGCTACAGCTACTACGAAGCCGATGCGCGCGAGCGTATCGCCAGCCTGGTCGATGCCGGTTCCTTCAGGGAATTCCTCGGCCCGGCGCGGCGGATGATGAGCCCGCACCTGGCACAGCTCGACCAGCCCGCGGCGTTCGACGACGGCATCGTTGTCGGCGAAGCCACGCTGCGTGGCCGACGCGTGCTCCTGGCCGCGCAGCAGGGTGAATTCATGGGCGGCGGGGTGGGCGAAGTGCACGGTGCCAAACTGACCGGGCTGCTGCGCCGCGCAGCCGAAACACATCCCCAAGGCGTGCTTCTGCTGCTGGACACCGGTGGTGTGCGCCTGCACGAAGCCAATGCAGGGCTCATCGCCATTTCCGAGATCATGCGCGCCACCCTGGACGCGCGTGCAGCGGGTGTGCCGGTGATCGCGCTGATCGGCAGCGGCAACGGCGCCTTCGGCGGCATGGGCATCGTCGCCCGCTGCTGCACTACGGTCATCATGTCCGAAGAGGGTCGCCTGTCGCTGTCCGGCCCGGAAGTGATCGAGACCGTGCGCGGCGTAGAAGAGTTCGATTCCCGCGATCGCGCGCTGGTCTGGCGCGTAACGGGAGGCAAGCACCGCTACCTGATCGACCAGGCACAGGTGCTGGTGCCCGATGCCATCGAGGCCTTCGCGCAGGCGGCCAGCAACGCGCTGCAGCCTGATACCAGCAGCACCGATCCGGATACTGCACTGGCTGCGCTGCAGGAACGCCATGCGGTATTGAAGGCGCGCGTGCAGGCCTGGGGCGATTGCCGCGATGGCCTGGAGATCTGGGCCCGCCAGGGCATCGCAGCCCCCGAGCGACTACCGCTGCTCGACACCGATGAGTTCCTCATCGCCACCGCCGACCGGAGCCTGCCATGAGCATGCCGTTGCAGAACCTGCTCGATGCCCTGTTTCCGCATGGGCATGCCATTGCGGTGAACGATTCGGTGCTGACCGGCAGCGCCACCACCGAGGATGGCGAGGTGACCGTGATCGGTACCGCCGACAAGCTTGAAGTCGGCGTGGACCACGCACTGGCACTGGCCGAAACCGTGCTTGCCAGCACCGGCGCACATCCACAGCGACCGATCGTGATGCTGGTGGATACCGCCGGACAGCGCCTGGCGCGGCGCGACGAACTGTTGGGCATCAATGGTTACTTTGCGCATCTCGCGCAGACGCTCGATCTGGCACGCCGCCGTGGCGCGCGCCTGATCACCCTGGTCTACGGCGAATCCGTCAGTGGCGGCTTCCTCTCATTCGGCCTGATGGCCGACCACATCCACGCCCTGCCCGATGCACAGGTGCGGGTGATGGACCTGCGCGCAATGGCGCGGGTGACCAAGCAACCGCTGGAGAAGCTGCAGGCGCTCAGCCAGAGCTCGCCGGTATTCGCGCCGGGCGTCGCCAACTACGTGGCGATGGGTGCGGTGGACTCGTTGTGGGAGGGCGATCTTTCCCAGCACCTGCTGCAGGCCCTGCGCACGCCCGCCGAAGGCGACCTGCGTGCCGTGCAGGGTGCCGAACGTGGCGGTCGCATGCTGGCCGCACGCGTGGCTGAAGCGGTGAGTCAGGGCGATGCCTGAGCGGCTGCCCCGCCATACGCTGGTCTGGCTGTCAGCGCACGCCGGCTGGCAGGCGGACATCGCCGCGCATGAGTCGCGCCTGGCCGACTGGTTTGCGCAGGGCCGGCCGGCCATCGTCGCGCGGCGTGCCGCCGACGATGCCGATCCACGCCTGCGTCTCGGCGTGCCGCTGCCACCCGCCGAGGGCAAACTGCGCTTGGCCCTGCGCATGCCGGCACACGATGTGCTGCGCACCGCAGCGCCACCGACACTTCAGGCGGTGCTGGAAGGCGACCTTGTGCAGGACTGGCAGCGCCCGCTGCAGGCATTGCAGGACATCGCCGCAGCGCGTGTATTCGGTGCCTTCGCATGGCAGCACCTCACGGGCCTGCACTATGTGCACGCGCGCTCGGACATCGATCTGCTGTGGCGGATCGACACCGCCGCACAGGCCGATGCCCTGGTCGCACGGCTGCAGGCATGGGAGACCGAACACGGCCGGCGGGTCGATGGCGAACTGTGCCTGGTGGATGGTGGCGCGGTGAACTGGCGCGAATACGCCGGGCGCAGCCGCGAGGTACTGGTCAAGCGCCTCGATGGTGCCGCACTGGAACTACGTGATGCGTTGTTCGCCTCCACCGGGGTGAGCGCGTGAATGCCCTCGTGCAACCGGCGGTCAGGCCAGCTGCCGTGGACAGCGCGCGTCTGGGGCGCCTCGCCATCGCCAGCCTGCACGCCGAACTGGCCCTTGCACCCAAGCCAGGGTTGGTCACGCCATTCGACAGCGGCAGCCACCACGACATGGACGCAGGCACGTTCCTGCGCAGCCTGTTTACGCTGCGCCACTACTTCATCGCCGTGGCCGACGCCGGTGCCAGCGCGGCACCGTTCCAGACGTTGCGCCGGCACGGCATCGCTGCGGAGATATCGATGCTGCACGCCACTGCGGGCATCAACACCCATCGCGGTGCGATCTTCAGCCTTGGCCTGCTGGTGGCGGCTTCCGCTGCCTGTCGGGGCCGCGCGGGCGGCGCCGTCGCAGCCGAGCAGGTCTGCCAGGAAGTGCGCCGCTGGGCTGCCGAGCTCGCCGGCGCACCACTTGATGCGAACAGCCCTGGCCAGCGCGCGCGCGCACGGCACGGCGTGCAGGGTGTGCGCGAACAAGCGGCCGCCGGCTACCCGCTGCTGCGCGAGGTGGCACTGCCTACCCTGCGCCACGCGCTGGCCAGCGACCTGCCACGCGAGGCCGCGATGTGCCAGACCCTGGTGCAGCTGATCGCGTGCGTGGATGACCTCAACCTGCTGCACCGTGGCGGCGCCAACGGCCTGCGCTGGGCCCAGCAACAGGCGCGAGGCTTCCTCGATGCCGGTGGCGCCTTCGTACCCGGCTGGCAGGCACGCCTGCACAGCATCGGTGATGGATTCGTCGCACGCCGGCTGAGCCCCGGCGGCAGTGCCGACCTGCTGGCCTGTGCCTGGTTCCTGCTGCAGCAGGAGGTCGCATGAGTCTTGCCCTGCTCTGCCCCGGCCAAGGTGCGCAGCATGCCGCGATGTTCGACCGCGTGCGCGATCTGCCTGCCGTGCGCGACGTACTGGAGACCGCCAGCGCAGTGCTTGGACGCGACGTATTTGCGGCAGCTGCTGACGAATCGCGCTTCGACAATGTTCTGGCGCAGCCCTTGCTGTGTGCAGCCAGCCTTGCGCACTGGCAGGGACTTCGCGAAGCGGTGCCTGCACCGGTGCTGGTGGCCGGCTACAGCATCGGCGAGCTCGCCGCGCATGCCATCGCCGGCAGCTTTGATGCGGCCACCTGCCTGGCGCTGGCTGCGCAACGTGCGCAGTTGATGGACAGCGCCAGCCCCGCCGATGCAGGCCTGCAGGCGGTGCTCGGGCTGGAACGCCATGTACTGCAGCCGCTGTGCGATCTGCACGGCGCGCACGTGGCCATCGCCAACGGGCAGGACCATTTCATCGTGGGCGGCACGCACGCCTCGTTGCAGCGGCTGGACGATGCAGCGCGGGCGCAGGGCGCGGACATCCGTCTGCTGCCGGTGCGCGTGCCCGCACACACACCATTGCTGGCGACGGCGGTCGCACCGTTCGCTGCCGCACTCGATGCATCGCCACTGCAGGCCCCACGCCTGCCGCTGCTGGCCGGCATCGATGCGCGACCGGTGCGGGACCGCGCAACGGCAGTCCACACGCTGTCGTTGCAACTGGCGCAGACCATCGAATGGGCGCAGGTGATGCGCCAGGCCTTCGAGCGCGGCGCGCGCGTGTTCCTGCAGCTGGGCCCGGGCAACGCGCTGGCGCGCATGGTCGCGCCGGCCTATCCGTGCTGCGAGGTGCGCGCGGTGGAAGAGTTCCAGAGCCTTGAAGGCGCGGCGGCCTGGGTCCGCAGCGCGCTGGAGCGGCTGCAGTAACGGGTTCGAGCAGTACGTATCACGCAACACGCCGTACGTCGCCTTACCCCGGGATGGCGGGTCTCCATCCGTGCTGTACGTGAGTCACGTGTCTGGGAGGGCGCATGAGTCCACAAATCGCAACGATCATCGGTCTGGTGATCATGTTCATTGTTGCCACGGCGATGCCGATCAACATGGGCGCCGTCGCCTTCGCGCTGGCCTTCATCATCGGCGGGCTGTGGGTCGACATGGGCGGCAAGGAGGTCCTGGCCGGCTTTCCCGGCGATCTGTTCCTGACCCTGGTCGGCATCACCTACCTGTTCGCCATCGCGCAGAAGAACGGCACCATCGACCTGCTGGTGCACTGGGCAGTAAAAGCCGTGCGCGGCCATATCGTGGCCATTCCGTGGGTGATGTTCGTGATCACCGCGGTCCTCACCGCGTTCGGTGCGCTGGGCCCGGCGGCGGTCGCGATCATCGGTCCGGTCGCGCTGCGCTTTGCCAAGCAGTACAACATCAATCCACTGATGATGGGCCTGCTGGTCATCCATGGCGCGCAGGCCGGTGGCTTCTCGCCGATCAGCGTGTACGGCAGCATCACCAACGGCGTGGTGCAGAAAGCCGGGCTGGAAGTGACCGAGATGGCGGTATTCCTGACCAGCCTGGGCTTCAACTTCATGATGGCGACGATCTGCTTCTTCGCGTTCGGCGGCATCGCCCTGCTGCGGCGTGGCTCGATCACCGCGGCCGGAACGCTCGGCAATGCCGAGCTGGCGATGGCCGGTGGCCCACAGGCCTCGTCGCGCCAATTCGCCATCGAAGGCCATGGCGCGCTGGTCGCAGCCGGCGGCGGCACGCTCAGCAATGATCCGGCAGCACTGGATGCGGTGAGCCTGACCCGCGAGCGGCTGTTCACCCTGATCGGCCTGCTCGGCCTGGGCGTGGCCGCGCTGATCTACAACCTCAACGTCGGCCTGGTCTCGATCACCGTGGCTGTCGCGCTGGCACTGCTGTCGCCACAAAGCCAGAAGGGCGCGGTGGATGGCATCAGCTGGTCCACCGTGCTGCTGATCTGCGGTGTGGTGACCTACATCGGCGTGCTGGAACATGCCGGCGCGGTGGACTTCATCGGCAATGGCGTGTCCGACATCGGCATTCCGCTGCTCGGCGCGCTGCTGGTCTGCTACGTCGGCGGCATTGTCTCCGCATTCGCCTCGTCGGCTGCGGTGCTGGGCGCCACGATTCCGCTGGCGGTGCCGTTCCTGATGCAGGGTCACCTCAGCGCCGCCGGCGTGATCTGCGCGCTGGCGGTGTCGTCCACCATCGTCGATGTCAGCCCGTTCTCCACCAATGGCGCACTGGTGGTGGCTTCGGCAGCCAAGGAGGAACGCGAGACCCTGTTCCGCCGCTTCCTGGTCTACAGCGGACTGGTGGTGGCCCTGGGGCCGCTGCTGGCCTGGCTGGTATTCGTGGTACCGGGCTGGATGTAACCACCCAACGGTAGGGCCGGCCGCTGGCCGGCAATCCCATGAAGTCATCCAGCGATCATGGGTTGCCGGCCAGCGCCCGGCACTACCTGGCGGTACACTTCCTCCATGGCTATTGCCCCTGCCCCGCGGTCACCGAAGAAGCGCGCGCCTCTGTATGAAGAGGTTGCCGAACACGTGCGCGAACGCATCTACGATTACCGCCTGCCGCCGGGTGAGTGGATCGACGAGCCCGCGCTGTGCGAAGAACTGGGCATCAGCCGCACACCGCTGCGCGAAGCGCTGAAGCTGCTGGCCGCCGAAGGTCTGGTGCAGATTGACGCGGGTCGTGGCAGCAGGGTCACCCGACTGACGCTGGAAGACCTCAACCAGCTGTTTCCGGTAATGGCGATGCTGGAAGGCCGCTGCGCGCACGAGGCGGTCAGGCACATCGACGATGCCGGCGTGCAGCAGCTGGAAGACCTGCATGCCGCGATGGAAACCGCGGCAGCCGAGGGCAACATCGCCGAGTACTACCGCAACAACTACCTGATCCACGAAACCGTGCAGCACTACGCCGGCAACCCGTGGCTGATCCGCATCACCCACGATCTGCATCGCATCCTGAAGATGCATCGCGGCCGCCAGCTGCTGACACCGGGGCGCACCGCGCAGTCGCTGGCCGAACATCGCGAGCTGATGGAGTGCTTCCGCCGCCGCGACGCGCAGGCTGCCGAACGCACCATGGAGCGCCATCTGCTCAGCCAGGGCCAGGCGCTGGCCGCCTATGTGGCGGCAGGCGGGCTGTTGAACGTGCCGGCGCCGTTGCCGACCGAAGGCGGCGGTTGAGCGGATGAGGTTGCCGGCCAGCGGCCGGCACTACCAGGACGTGACCTTGGCCGGCATCCTGGAACATCTCGTCAATCGCCACCACCGCAGCTGCCGCCGTCACCACCCCCACCGCTGTCGCCGCTTCCGCAGTCGGAGCTGCTGTAGCTGTGATGGCTGTGGTTGTCACTGGAATAGCCAACGGAGGTGTCATGGCTTCCGCCGCCATCCCCCCGGCTGCCCGAGCCATCGGCCGTGGCCACCGCCATGCACAGGATGGCGCCGACCAGCGGCAGCAGCCAGACCAGCAGCAACTGCACCGTCCGGCCGCCTGCCGAGAGGCCATCGCGCCTGACGATCACCACGGTAGCCACCACGTTCAGGCCCAGCACCAGCAGGACCAGCAGAAGGGCAACGATCAGCATTCGGCGGTTCCGTGCCTGGACTGGGGGCATTATGGCCTGCCTCCCCGGCAATGGCCCTGCCTGTCATGAAGATGGGACAATGTAGGGCGCGCCGGCCTGCTTCCGGGCCGCCGGCGCCCCCCGCACCACACGGAAGAAGAAGAACAACAACATGCTGAAAGTCATTTTCGATACCGACCCGGGCGTCGACGACGCCCTGGCCCTGCTGTACCTGCACAAGCACGCCCAGATCGACCTGATCGGCGTCACCACCACCTTCGGCAATGCCTCGGTGGAGTCGACCACGCACAATGCGCTGTACCTGAAGCAGGCCTGGGGCTTTGCCGCCCCGGTCGCACGCGGTGCCGGCGGCCCGCTGCAGCCGGAAGCCACCCCGGAAGCCTGGCCGGTGCACATCCATGGCCACAACGGCCTGGGCAACCACCCGGTGCCGGCCAGCCTGGACGTGGCGGCCGATGCGCGCCCGGCCCACCAGCTGATCATCGACCTGGTCCGCGCCCATCCGGGCGAGGTGACCCTGGTCGCGGTCGGCCGCATGACCAACCTGGCCCTGGCCCTGCAGCAGGCGCCGGACATCGCCGGCCTGGTGCGCGGCGTGGTGATCATGGGCGGCGCCTTCCACGTCAACGGCAACATCACCCCGGCCGCCGAGGCCAACATCTGGGGCGACGCCGAAGCGGCCGACGTGGTGTTCACCGCCAGCTGGCCGGTCACCGCCATCGGCCTGGACGTGACCACCCGCGTGGAAATGGACCGTGACGGCCTGGACAAGCTGGCCGCCATCGGCGGTGCCGATGCCGAACTGGTGCGTGCGCTGTCGCAGGATTACGTGGACTTCTACCTGCAGGCCGGCCACAAGGGCATGGTCGTGCACGACTGCTGCGCCTGCATCGCGCTGACCCGTCCGGAGCTGTTCCAGTTCGAGCGCGCCAGCGTGCGCGTGGCCACCGACGGCGTCGCCCGCGGCATGACCATTCCCAAGCCGGAAGGCCTGGCGTTCGGCCCCAGCGTGTGGGACGGCCACGTGGTGCAGTCGATTGCCATCGGCGTGGATGCGGCCGCCGTGCTGGCCGACATCGAGCAGACCCTGAAGGTCTGACCCGCTAGCGCTTGGCCCTGCCCGGGACCGTCTCGGGCAGGGTCCACAGCACCGGCAGCACCAGCACCGCCACCAGCGCGATCATCGCGCCTGGCGCTGCTGCCCAGCCGCTGCGTTCCACCCACCATTGCGCCAGCCATGGCGTTGCACCGCCGAACACGGCCGTGGCCATGGTCACCCCCAGTGCCAGCCCGCTGACCCGCCCTTCGCCGGGGAACTGCTCGGCCGTGGCCGGGGCCGCCACCGCGCTCACGCCACCGGCCACGCAGGCCAGCAACACCGCGGCCAGCGCGATGCCCAGCGGCGTCGCCTGCGCCATCCACGCGAACAAGGACAGCGGCAGCAGCGCTGCCAGCACGGTCAGGCCCAACAGCACCGGCCGTCTTCCGACACGGTCGGACAATGCGCCGCACAGGGGCGTGATCGCGATCACCGCCACGGCCGCAATCGTCGACAGCCACAGCGCATCGCCCTCATCGTGGCCCCGCGCATGCAGGAATGCGGGCACATAGGTGATGCCGACGTAGTAAGTAATCGAGCCCAGCGCCGAGATCGCGAACGTGCGCGCCACCGCCAGCGGATGGTTGCGCAGCACATGCTTCAGCGGCGTCGCGGGAATGCTGCCCTCGCGGCGCTGCCGCTCGAACTCCGGCGACTCGTGCATGCCCGAGCGCGCGACCAGGATCACCAGTGCCAGCGCCGCGCCAACGAAGAACGGAATACGCCAGCCCCAGCTGTCCAGCTGCGCGGGCGCGAGCAGCGCCACGGTAACCGCGGAGATCGCCACCGCCAGCAACGCACCCACCTCGCTGGCTGCGGACGCCAGCGAGGTCACCAGGCCACGTCGCTGCGCCGGTGCGCTTTCCAGCAGGTACGCCACCACCCCGGTGTACTCACCGCCCACCGAAAACGCCATCACGCAGCGCAGTACCAGCAGCAGCACGCCCGCCGTGGTGCCTGCGGTGGCCGCGGTTGGCAGCAGCGCGGTGGCCAGCATTGCCGCCGCCATCAACGCCATCGAAGCCAGCAGCATCCAGCGCCGGCCCAGGCGGTCGCCCAGGTGGCCGAAGCACAGCGCGCCCAGCGGGCGCATCAGGTAGGACACCGCGAAGCCTGCCAGGGTGGCCAGCAGCGCCTGTTCGCCGCCGCCGAAGAACACCCGCGACAACACCGTGGCGAAGTACAGGTACAGGGTGAAGTCGTACCACTCCACCACCGTGGACAGGCCCGCCACCCACATCGAGCGCTGCCGCGCCGCGGTCATTGCGTATTCGCCTTCAACAGCCTCGATCCCGGTTGCGCAGGTTCCGCGCAGCGTGGCATGGACGGGGTGAAATACCGGTCATCGGCTGTCTGCTGCCTGCATGTACTGGGTTTCATGGCCGGTGAAGCGCTCACCGTCAAAGCCGAAGCAGAAACGGCCTTCCTCGAACACGCGGTAGACCAGCAGCGCACCATCGAGGCAGAACTGCGGCTGGTCCACGCCCGTTTCCAGTGTCCCGTAGCCGGTAGCATCACCGCCCTTCCCCGCCGGGCCGGTGAAGGCATCGATCGGCAATGGCGTGGCGCGTCCGGTGCGGGTGTCGACCAGCACCAGCGTGCGCTGGAAGTACTCGGGTCGATCATCGACCTGCACCAGCAGGTAGTGCTTGTTGAAATTGGGTTTCTGATGCTGGAGGGCATCTTCGATGGCTCCGCGGTGCCGCGCATCGCAGAAGTCGACCGGGCTGTAGCGGTAGCTGCAACCGTCGTGGTCGTAGGGCAGGTTCATGCCGGAATAGCTGACGCCTGCCTGGCTGCCCAGATCGTCTCCCGGTTCCGGCGTGCTGCACAGCAGCCATGAGCGCTGCGCATCCTCGGGATCGGCCAGCAGCTTCGGCTCGCGGCCCGCCTCGTACGCCGCGCCACCCGGGAATTCCTGCCCGAAGCGCTGGCGGACGATGGGACGTGCCTTCTCCAGCGGCAGGCCGATCTTCGCGCCACGGAACGAGACGAAGGTCATCGTCGGCAGGATCACCTCCTCCACCGGCAGCCCCTTCCATTGCCCCTGCACGCAGAACGTGGCGATCTCGTTCTCCCCGAGCTCCTTGCAGGGCTTCGGCGCGTTCGTCGCCAACCAGGGATGGGCCGGGCGCCTGGTCTGCTGATCGATGTACCAGCCGTCCAGCGCGCAGGTCGGCAGGGCATCGAGCAGCGGAGAGAGGTCTGTTGCGGTGGCCGGGGCGGCAAGCGGTGTGCCCGCTACGGGTGCCCCGGCCGGCGCATCCGGTATGCGTTGGCATGCCGCCAGCGTGAGTAGACCGACCAGCAGCGCGACGTGGCGCGGGCGCCGGATTGAATGCTGCGTTCCCTGCATTGCGTGTTTCCTGGTTTCGACACTCCCTGCAGATGATCGCCGATCCCGAGGCCGTGCAGGAACGTCGCAGATCCCACGTCGGGGTCAGCGCCCTTCGCTCCCGCAAAGGGATCCGACCCCGCCCGTTACCCCGGCAGCTGCAGTTCCGCCCGCAGGCCGCCGCCCTCGCGGTTGTGCAACCTCAGCGAGCCGCCCAGCGACTGTGCCAGCTGCACCGCGATGGCCAGGCCCAGGCCAGTGCCGCCTGTATCGCGGTTGCGCGAGCTTTCCAGCCGATGGAACGGCGCCAGCACTGCCTGCAGCTGGCCCTCGGGAATGCCAGGGCCACGGTCGGAAATGCTGATCCACACTCTGCCGGCGTCATCACGGCCCGCCTCGACCTCGGCGGCACCCGCGTAACGCAACGCGTTGTCGACCAGATTGCCGACCACCCGGCGCAGCGGCTGCGGCCAGGTCTGCACGACCAGTCCAGCGGGCGCACCACCGCTGACCGGCTTGCCCATGTCCTCGTAATCGCCGACCACACTGGCCAGGAACGCGCCCAGGTCCATCGACACCGGTGCGCCACTGGCGACGTGGCTGCTGCGCGCATAGGCCACGCCCTCACGCACCAGTTGACCCAGTTGGTCGAGGTCGTCCAGCAACCGCTGCTGGGTGCTGTCTTCAGGCAGGGTCTCCACCCGAAGCTTCATGCGCGTGATGGGGGTCTGCAGGTCATGCGAGATCGCGGCCAGGATCTGCAGGCGCTCACTGACATGGCCACGAATGCGTGCCTGCAGTGCGTTGAGCGCAGCCGCCGCGCCGCCCACTTCCGCCGGGCCATCTTCAGGCAGTTCGGGCCCGTCCTTGCCCGGCTGCAGATGCTCCACCGCATGCGACAGCTGCTGCAGCGGGCGCATGGCCAGGCGCACCGCCAGCCACGCGCACACCAGCAGCAGCGCCAGCTGCACCAGCAACACGGCGGGCAGCCAGCGCGCCAGCGGCAGGCCCGACGGGGTGACTTCGATGGTCAAGGGGGTGCCGTCGTGCAGGCGCAGTTCCACCTCGAACCGCTCCGGCAGGCGAGCCACCTGGCGTGCCTGCAACGGATAGCGGTGCTGCAGGCTGTCGTCGATGATCGCCGTGACCTGGCGTGCACGATCGGTCTGCAGCCCGGGTCCTGCGGCGACCGGGCGCAACAGGTAACGGTAGGTGCGCCGCTCCAGCCGCGGCACCCAGGCTGCGCGCTGGCCTGCGGGCAGGTGTTCCAGCAGCGCGACACTCACGGCCACGTCTTCGTCCAGGTTGCGCAGCATCATGCTGCGGGTGGACTGGTAGCGTTCGAAGAACAGCAGGCCGAAGGACAGTGCGTGGGCCAGGGTCAGTCCGCCCAGCAGCACCAGCAGCAGCCGCGCCGACAGCGTGCGCGGCCAGCGTGGGCGGTGTGCGGTGGTGTTCATTCGTCCGGCCCCAGCAACTGCACCGGCACGCTGAACACATAGCCTTCGCTGCGCACGGTCTTGATGTAGGTCGGCTCGCGTGCGTCGTCACCCAGGCGCTGCCGCACGCGGCTGACCAGCAGATCGATCGAGCGGTCGAACAGTTCGGCATCGCGGCCCTGGGTGAGGCTGAGCAGCTGGTCACGGCTAAGCACCCGATTGGCGTGATCGAGGAACACGCGCAACAGGCGGAACTCGGCGCCACTGAGCGGATGCGCGGTGTCCTGCGCATCCAGCAGATGGCGTGCGGTGGTGTCCAGGCGCCACTCGCCGAAGGCCAGCTGGCGACCTGCTTCGCTCACCTGCAGATTTGGCGGCAGCATCTGCGTGCGGCGGATCACCGCATTGATGCGTGCCAGCAGTTCGCGCGAAGAGAAGGGCTTGGTCACATAGTCATCAGCGCCCATTTCCAGGCCGATGATGCGGTCGGTCTCGTCGTCGCGGGCGGTCAGCAGCACCACCGGCACCGCGCGATGCTTGCCGGCGCGCAGGTTGCGGCACAGGCTCAGGCCGTCCTCGCCCGGCATCATCACGTCCAGCACCACCAGATCCACGGCATGGGTATCCATCAGCGCGCGCATGGCCCGGCCACCGTCGGCCTGGCTCACGCGCAGGCCGTTGCGCTGCAGGTAATCGGCCAGCATCTGGCGGATCTCGCTGTCATCGTCGACGACCAGGATATGCGGTACGTGGTTCATTGCGTTCTCGATGAAGACGGAGGTCAGGGCCGCGCTGCGCGGCCATGGTAGCGCGGCTCAGGGGTTGGCCAGCAGGCGCTGGATCTCGCTTTCGGTACGTGCGTAGTCGCCCTCGCCGTAATGGCGGTAGACCACCTGCCCCTGACGGTCGAGCAGGTACAGCGCGGGCCAGAAGCGGTTGCGCCAGGCGTTCCAGATCCGGTACTGGTTGTCCTGCACCACCGGCCAGGTGATGTCCAACCGTGCGATGGCCTTGCGCACGTTGCCGGGCAGCCCTTCATAGGCGAACTCCGGCGTATGCACGCCGATCACCCTCAGGCCCTGCGACGCGTAGCGTGCATGCCACTGGTGGACATGCGGCGCCACGTTGAGGCAGTTGCGGCAGGTGTAGGTCCAGAACTCGACCAGCACCACCTGCCCCCGCAACTGCTTCAGTGTGAGCGGTGGGCTGTTGTGCCAGGGCCCGCCACCGTCGAACCCAGCCATCGGTTCTGCATCGAGCGGTTGCGCGCCGGCATCCGCGCCGGGCCATGCCAGCAACAACGCCGCTCCGCCCAGCAGGGCCAGCAACAGCGGCAATGCGTACCCTCGCAGTGCGGCCATCGCTCAGCCCCCCTGCTCGGCCAGCGGCAGTTCCGCCGGCTTCACCCCCGCCGCTTCCAGGATGCTGTCGGCCACCTGCGCCGGATGCGAAAGCAGCGACACATGGCTGCTGCCGATCGATTGCAGCTGTGCACCGATGCGACGTGCGGTCGCGGCCTGCAGCTGCGGCGACAGCATGCGGTCATCGCGGCTGAGCACGTACCAGCTCGGCTTGCTGCGCCACGCCGCAACGTTCACCACCTCGCCCAGAGCGCTGGCCTTCAACGGGACCTGCGTGCTGTACAGCAGTGCGGCCGATTTTTTCATCACGTCCGGCGCGAAGTCCTGGGCGATGGCATCAGCCGGCAAGGTCAGGTAGCCGTCCCTTTCCTGCAGTCGGGCCAGACCCGGACCGACCGGGAAACCTTCGCCCTGTTGCGCCGAAGATTGCCCTGCGTCCGGTGCGAACGCCGCCACATACACGAGCGCCTGCACCTTCGGGTCATTGCCCGCTTCGGTGATGACCGTGCCACCCCAGCTGTGGCCGACCAGCACCACCTTGCCAGGCGCAGCGGCAATCGCACGACGGGTGGCGGCGACGTCGTCGGCCAACGAGGTGAGCGGATTCTGTACGGCCACCGCCGGCAGCTTCCAGTCATGCAGGGTACTGATGACCTTGCTCCAGCTGGAGCCATCGGCGAAGGCGCCGTGCACCAGGATGACGGTGGGCGGTGCAGCGGTATCGACCTGGCTGGCGAAGGCGGGGGTGGCTGCGCCGGCAAGGGCGAGAGCAGCGGCAAGCAACGAGGTACGGATCATGGGTGGCACTCCGGTGTTGGGAATGGCCATTTCCGCCTGCCGGTGTATCACCGCTGTTTCTCCGCTGCGCGGAGTTGTACCGGACTGTAGGGCGCAGGCGGGTTTCTACAGTGGGATACATTCGCGCGCCGGTCCTGGCTGGGCGCTTTCGGGTGAATATCGCTCCCCGCACGCGGGCGCGCAACGCCCCGATGTGCGTCAACGCATCGTCTTTGTATCTGACTGTACGAAACCCCGGCCGCGACCACAGTCGCTGACAAAACCCCGGGCAACGGCACACGTTGCCGATACCTGCGCCGCCTGGAATGGCCTCCATCGACCACTGGCCCGCAGGACACCACCATGATCAGCACCGCCTCTTCCTTGTATACCCCCCGCCTGGATGCCGTCGGCCGCTGGCTCTCGCCATTGGCGCTGCGCACCCTGCTGGCCTGGGAGTTCTTTGAATCCGGCCGCGAGAAGCTGGGCGGCCAGAACTGGTTCGCCGACCTGGAAGGCCGCTTCCCGTTCCCGTTCTCCGCCCTGCCCGCATCGCTGAACTGGCAGCTGGCGACCTGGCTGGAACTGGTGGGCGCGGTGATGCTGCTGCTCGGCCTGGCCACGCGCTCGGTGGCCTACGTCTTCTGGGTCCTCACCATCGTTGCCATCGCCGCCGTGCACTGGCCCGACCAATGGAACGACCTGGGTGAGCTCTGGCAGGGCTATGCGATCACCGACCAGGGCTACGGCAACTTCAAGCTGCCGCTGCTGTTCCTGACCATGCTGCTGCCACTGATCCTCAACGGCGGTGGCGCGCTCAGCGTAGACCGGCTGTTGGCCGGCTCACAGCATGCCGCTGTCGGCAATGACGGCCTGGGCTGGGGCGTCAGCCTGATCGCCCTGCTGCTGCCGGTTGCCGCGCTGCTGCCCGGCATCGGCTTCGGCGGTGCCCTGCTCGGCGGCGTGCTGCTGCTGGGCTATCTGCTGCGCCGTCGCCACGCCGCCTGAGCTGATTCCCCTGTTCCCGCGCCTTTCGCTTTCCGTCGCCTCCTCGGCGGCGTCCATCCCGCACGCCCCGCGTGCTTTCCCAAGGAGTCATCACCATGTCCATCTCGACCAGGAACACCCCCTCCTCCCGCCTGCCGCGCATCGGTGCCATCGGCATTGCCTTGGCCGGTGGCCTGCTGCTGGCCGGCCAGGCCGCCGCGATCCAACCGCTGGCGATCAGCGCGGTGGCCATGAGCGCCGCCGCCGAAGGCAAGTGCGGTGAAGGCAAGTGCGGGGCCAACAAGGCTACCACCGGCAAGCCCGCCGGCAAGGCCAAGGTGGCCGAAGGCCAGTGTGGTGAAGGCAAGTGCGGCGACGCCTCGTTTGCCCGCACTGACCGCGACCACGACGGCAAGGTCTCGCGTGCCGAGTTCAACGCTGTGGCCGCCAAGCGCGCCGCCGAGTTCGACCGCATCGACACCGACCACGACGGTTACATCAGCGAGCAGGAAGCGCACGACTACCTGCGCAGC
This sequence comes from Stenotrophomonas sp. YJH_SMC_119, assembly GCF_059368315.1. NCBI lineage: Bacteria > Pseudomonadati > Pseudomonadota > Gammaproteobacteria > Lysobacterales > Lysobacteraceae > Stenotrophomonas > Stenotrophomonas sp. YJH_SMC_119. The sequence continues at coordinate 111,443 of NZ_JCAFRP010000005.1, forward strand.
GTCTACACCGCCAACGGCAAGCCGATGCCGAAGGGCCTGTTCTCCCGCGTTGCCGATTGATCGACGTCCAACCGGCGCCGCCTTCAGGGCGGCGCCCTTTCTCTGGAGCATCCGCCATGTCCCTGCCCCTGCCCTTCAATGCCGCCGGCCTTGGCCTGCGCCGTGGCCTGATCGACGAACTGCTGGCAATGCCGGCCGGTGCCATCGACTTCCTCGAAGTCTCCCCTGACAACTGGATCGGCGTCGGCGGTGCACACGGCGCCGCGCTGCGCCAGCTCAGCGAGCGCCATCCCCTGACCTGCCACGGCCTGTCGCTGTCGCTGGGCGGTCCTGATCCGCTGGACCGCACCCTGCTGGCACAGACCCGTGCCTTCCTCGACCTGCACCAGGTGCAGCTGTACAGCGAACACCTGAGCTACTGCGCCGCCGGTGGCCATGTCTACGACCTGCTGCCACTGCCGTTCACCGCCGAGGCCGTTCACCATGTCGCCGGCCGTATCGCCCAAGTGCAGGACATGCTGGGCCGACGCATCGCCGTGGAGAACATTTCCTACTACGCCATCGCCGGCGCGGACATGAGCGAGATCGACTTCATCAACGCCGTGCTCGCCGAAGCCGACTGCGACCTGCTGCTGGACGTCAACAACGTCTTCGTCAATGCCTGCAACAACGGTTACGACGCCTTCGAATTCCTGGCCCGCGTGCCGTCCCACCGTGTCGCCTCGCTGCACGTAGCGGGCCACTTCGATGAAGACGACGGCTTCAAGATCGATACCCATGGTGCGCCGGTGAAAGGCGTGGTCTGGGCGCTGTTGCGCGAGGCCTACATGCGGGTGGGCGTGCGCCCCACGCTGCTCGAACGCGACTTCAACTTCCCCCCGCTTGCCGAATTGCTGGCCGAGGTCGGGCAGATCCGCCAGGCGCAGGCCGAGGCACGTTGGCCCGAGGTGACCCATGGCTGAGTCGCTGGCTACCCTGCAACGGCGCTGGGCCGATCATGTGCGCGACCCTGCAAAGACCGCACCCGATGACATCGAGGCGCGGCGGATGGCGGTCTACCGCCGCCTGTGCATCGACAGCTTGGACAGCCTGCTGGCGGGCAGCCTGCCGCGACTGCAGCAACAGTTGGGCACGTCGCGCTGGCGCGACATCGTGGAGCACTACTATGCCAGCCACATCTGTCACACCCCGTTGTTCCCACGGATCGCCGGCGAGTTCGCGGCCTGGCTGGCGGTGCAGGACACGCTGGCGCTGCCGGGCTGGGCAGCGGAACTGGCGCACTACGAGAGCACGCAGCAGTCGCTGCACATTGAAGCGCGTGACGGCGGGCGGCCGCTGCAGCGCGCTCCCGTAGGCAATGATGTGCTGGCGGTTTCGCCATTGGTGCGGGTGCTTGGCTACCAGTGGCCAGTACATGAGGACGGGGCGCTGGAGCCGGTGTTGAGCACGGCTCCCACGCTGCTGGTGATCCAGCGCCTCGCCGATTTCAGCCTGCAGACCGAGGAACTGTCACCGCTGGCCTACGCGCTGCTGTCGGTGTTCGGTGACGACAGCGCGTCGGTGGATGAAGCACTGCAGCTGCTGTCCGAAACACATGGCGTGGCAGCGGACGCATTGCGCATGGCCTGCGTGCCTGTTCTGGGCGAGCTGTGCGCGGCGGGCGTGCTGGTTGCATTGCCCGCTTTCTGAGGTTGCCGGCCAGCGGCCGGCACTACCCGTTCCTTGGCCGGCCAGCGGCCGGCACTACCGTCCCCCTACTTCGAGATCTCATCATGGCTCCTTCCAACACGTCCTTCCTGCATGGCTGGCGCCTGTTCGTGGCCGTAGCGGTGGTCCTGATCGCCTTCGCGCTGGCGGCCTTCGCCCTGTATCCCGATGCAGCCGAAGGCAGCCGAGCCGCGATCCGGGTCACTGCGCGCACATCGTTCCTGCTGTTCCTGGCAGCGTTCACGGCATCGTCGTTCGCCAGCCTTCTGCCAGGCCCGTTCACCCGCTTCCTGCTGCGCGAACGGCGCATCATCGGCCTGTCCTTCGCGTTCTCGCACCTGTTGCATGCAGTCGCGATCACCAGTTTCGGCATCCTCAACCCGGCGTTCTGGCCAGCACGATCCGCGCTGGCCAACCTCCCGGGCACGGTGGGCTACATTGCCATCCTGGCGATGGCCATCACCTCGCACCGGGGGCTCGCCCGGCGCATGGGACCCACCGCCTGGCGTCGCCTGCACGTCACCGGTATGTGGATCATTGCGGCGGTGTTTACCTACTCGTACTTCAAGCGCGTTCCGGGCAACTTCTGGTATGCGGTGCCGTCGGCGCTGCTGTTCACCGCCTTCGTGGTGCGCTGGATCGCCAAGCGGGCGCAGGCGCTGCGCCGAAGTGCGCATGTGCGGCCGCCGCTGCGGGCGGCCTGAGGGGCTGGCGCCAGATGCCTTTACCTGCGGGAATGGGATCTGACCCCCACTTCAGGTCAAGGCGCGCGGCGCAGCGTGATCAGGGTGATCTCCGACGGCACGCCGATGCGCGCCGGGAAACCTGCCCAGAGGCCCGCACCGTTGCTCACGTACAGTGTCATCCCGTCCACGTCGTAGCGGCCGGAGACATAGCCGCCGTTGGCTCGTTTCACCAGCTGGTCCATACCAAAGATCTGCCCGCCGTGGGTATGCCCGGACAATTGCAGCTTCACACCGCGCGCGGCAGCTTCACGCGCATTGCGCGGGCGGTGATCGAGCAGGATCACCGGTGCAGAGGGATCGGCGCCGGCCAGCGCGGTTTCCAGATCCGGCAGCGGCAGGCCATAGCGTGCCGCCACCGGATCGGTGACGCCGGCGATGGTCAGCGCCGCGTCATCACGGCGTACCTGCAGATGGCTGTTCTCCAGCACCTGCATGTGCAGCGCGCGGAACGCCTGCATCCACGCCTGGTACTGCGCGTAGTACTCGTGGTTGCCGGTGATGGCGACGACGCCGTCCGGCGCCCGCAGGTCCGCGAGCGGGCGCGCGTCGTCACGGCGGGCCTCGACACTGCCGTCGATCAGATCGCCAGTGATCACGATCAGGTCCGGTGTCAGTGCGTTGCTCTTGTCCACAACCTTGCGCACCCAGTCGCCAGTCAGCAAGCGGCTGGCGTGGATGTCGGTCAGCTGCAGCACGCGATAGCCGTCGAACGCAGCAGGCAGATCCTTGATCGCCACGTCGATCTGCCGAGGCTGGGGCACGGCCATGCCCTGGCTGATGCCATAGCCACTCACAAGCAGCGCCAGCAGGCCGGCCAACGGCCGCAGCTTCGAGGCGCGCAGGGCCGATACGATGCGCGGCCAACGCAGCAGGCGCGAAAGCAGCAGGCCGGCATCCAGTACCAGCATCATCAAGGCCAGCAGCAGTACCGCCGTGGAGCCGGTGGCCAGAACGGCGATGGCCAGCTTCGGGATCTCCGGCGAGGCCATCGTGCCCCAGAAGGTGGCGACGATGCGCAGCTGCACGGCCACGCCCACCAGCAGCAACGACAGCACGACCTTCATCCAGATGGGCATGCGCAGTGGCCAGAACAGGCGCCAGGCCACATACAGGCCCATCAACAAACCGATCGTACTCAGCACTGCAACCATCCATGACAGAAAGCGGGCCCGCCATGGTGACGGCTGCGGGTCGTGTTGTGTAGAGCCGGGCCCATGCTCGGCTGCCCAGGAAGCCGTCGAGCATGGCTCGACGCTACAGAACCCCGATCGCGCATGGCTCGACGCTACGGATGCCCCAGGCGCTCCACCCGCAGGCGGGCGATGCGACGCTTCTCCATCGCCAGTACGGTGATGCGAACATCCGCAATCTCCACCGCGTCACCGATGTCCGGCAGGCGCCCCAGACGCTCCAGCACCAGGCCGGAGATGGTCATGTAGTCGGCACTGCGCGGCAGCGATACGCCGGCCAGCCGCTGCAGGTCGTCCAGGGTCAGCGCACCGTCGGCCTCCCATTGGTCCTCGCCCTGCGCGACCACGCCATAGCGCTCGTCCTGGGTATCGACCAGGTCACCGGCAATGGCCGCCAGCAGGTCGTTGGCGGTCACCAGGCCTTCCACGCTGCCGTACTCGTCCACCGCCACCGCCAACGGCACCGGGTGCTGGCGGATCAGTTCCAGCGCCTGCAGCGCGCTGGCACTGGACAGCACGTACTGCGGCTCGCGCAGGTTGCCTTCCAGCTGCAGCGGCCTGCCCTGCAGCAGGTCGGCCAGCAGGTCGCGGCTCTGCACCACGCCACGCAGGCTGTCCAGGTCGCCATCACCCACCAGCAAGCGGGTGTGCGGCGACGCCACCAGGCGTGCCACCACATCCTCCTGCCCACGGGCCAGGTCGATCCACTGCACGTCGGCACGCACCGTCATCACGCTCGACACCGGGCGATCGGCCAGCCCCAGCACGCTGCGGATCATCTCGTGCTCCGCCGGCTGCAGGCGCTCTTCGGCATCGACGTGTTCGTCCGCGTTTTCGTCGTCGTGGCCATTGGCCGGGCGCGCGCCCAGCATGCGCAGCACGGCGTCGGCGGTGCGCTGGCGGAACGGCTGGCGGCGCTCGTTGCGCTCACGGTTGAAACGCACCCACTGGTTGAACGCCTCGACCAGGATCGAGAAGGCAATCGCCGCGTACAGGTAACCCTTCGGAATCTTGTAGCCCAGGCCCTCGGCCACCAGGCTGAAACCGATCATCAGCAGGAAGCCCAGGCACAGCACCACCACCGTGGGATGCTTGTTGACGAAGCGCGTCAGCGGCTTGCTGGCCAACAGCATCAGCGCCATCGCGATGGTCACGGCGGCATACATCACGCCCAGGTTGTCGACCATGCCCACCGCGGTGATCACCGAGTCCAGCGAGAACACCGCGTCGAGCACCACGATCTGTGCCACCACCATTGCGAAGCTGGCGTAGACCTTCTTGCCATCCTCGTGGTGTTCGCGGCCTTCCAGCCGTTCGTGCAGCTCCATGGTGCCCTTGAACAGCAGGAACAGGCCACCGCCCAACAGGATCAGGTCACGCCCGGAGAAGCTGTGGTCGAACAGCGTCAGCAGCGGCTCGGTCAGTTTCATGATCCACGCCAACGCCGCCAGCAGCACCAGCCGCATCAGCAAGGCCAGCGCCAGGCCGATTACCCGCGCGCGGTCACGCTGGTGCGGCGGTAGCTTGTCGGCAAGGATCGCGATGAACACCAGGTTGTCGATGCCGAGAACGATCTCCAGCACGACCAGGGTTGCAAGGCCCATCCAGATCGAGGGGTCAGCCAACCATTCCATTTCAGGTCCGTTTCGTCAGTAGGTAAGGGAAAAGAGCGACCGCTCAGTCAGCGTCCTGTGCCTGCGCCGGGTCGTGCCCGAGCAGGTCGCCGGGCGTGCACTGCAGCTCGCGGCAGATCGCATCAAGGGTGGAAAAGCGGATGGCGCGCGCCTTGCCGGTCTTCAGGATCGACAGATTGGCCAGGGTGATGTCGATGCGCCCGGCCAGCTCGGACAGGGTCATGCCGCGTTCCTGCAGCATGCGGTCCAGGGTGATGACGATCGCCATCAGATGACACCGTCGAGGTCGTCGCGCATCGCTGCGCCCACGGCGAAGACGCGCGCCAGCACGAACAGCATCAGCACGGCCACCAGGCCAGTGATCGACATGCCACCGCCGACCTCCATCCAGGTGAAATCCGGGCCCATCCAGGCCGAATAGGCACCGATCAGGATCGACAGCAGTTCCATTGCCAGCATCAGCCAGGCCATGCGCTGCAGGCGCCGTGCATTGGCGTGGGTGAACGGCCGCTCGCGCGCCGCCGACTTCAGCAGCCTCAGCAGATGGCGCAGGAACAGCAGGCACAGCACCAGCAGCGCGATGATCGCGCCCAGGCCCAGGCAGAAGTGCAGGAACAGATCATTGCCGTGCGCGGCAGCGGCCTCGGCGTCATGCACGCTGTCGAGCAGCCAGCGGCGGTCGTGGGCGACCAGCGGCACCGCCAGCAGTGCGGCCAGGATGCCCAGCCAGCACATCGCCCGGACGGCCTGTACGGCGGCCTGGGCCAGGGCAAACAGGCCTCGCGCGGGTCTGGCGCGGGCGGGACGAGCGGTCAAGCGGCCTCCGGTGTTGGGGTGGACGCGCCGCCCCAGGATGGATTTATCGATAAACGATATATCACACGCCCCGTGAAAGGCTGAACCGCAGACGTGGCTCCTGTCAGGGCCCGGGCGCGCCCCGCTCCAGCATCGCCTCACCCGGCGTCGCAGAGGCCATCGCCTGCACACCGGCATCGGCGGCCTGTCGCGTGACCAGGCGGAAGCGCACCTGCAGCTTGCCCTGCCCCGGGGTGGCCCAGCCGTACTGGATGGCCACCTGATCGGCTGAGAGCGGCCCACGTCCCGGCAGCGAGCGCACCTGCAACGGCATCGGCGCGGCCTGCACCAACCGGGCGAATCCCTTCTGCACGACCGCCGCGTCGGCCTTCTCGGCGTAGACCGTGCACGTGCCATCGTCAGCCCAGCTCACCGCATAACGGCCACTGGCCAGGGGCACCATCCAGGCCACGCCCGATTGCCCCTGCAACAGCGTGGCGGCTTCGGCGGGCTGCAGCGGCGACAGCCCGTTGGATTCCATCAGCGACTGCAACCGCGCCGGGGCCCCGATGTGCTGCATGCAGGCGGTATCGAACAACTCGCTGAAGGGATCCTGCGCCGGAGCCTTGGCCTTGGGCGTGCGCGCGGGTTGCGCCGCCGCCAGGGTGGGCAGCAGGGCCAAAGCCAGCCAGAACGCAGGACGCATCGGGATTCCACGCTACGGAAAACAGCAGGGAGGATGGCAAAGCCCGGGCGTGCCGCGCAATGGGTCATGGCTTGACAGCCGCCACCGGCGGGAGGAGTATCAGTTAACGAATTAGTTAATTAGCTCGCCATGGACCGCATCTTCGAAGCCCTTGCCTCCACCGCCCGCCGGCAGATCCTGGCCTATCTCAGTGCCGGCGAACTCAGCGCGGGCGAGCTGGCCGAGCGCTTCGACTTCAGCAAGCCGGCGTTGTCCAGCCACCTGCGCATCCTCGAGGAAGCCGGACTGATCGAACGCGAGAAACGCGGCCAGTTCGTGTACTTCAGGCAGGTACCCGACCGTTTGGCCAACACGTTGTTCTCGTGGGCGGCCGAAGTCTGCCCTGTCGGCGGCCCGCTCAAGCGTGAAGCCCGCGCCCGCCGCAAGTCCCCCGCCCGCTGATCCGCCCCGCCAAGGAGCATGACGATGCCTGGTTCGACCCACGATCGCCGTTCGTTTCCAGCAGTGCAGCTTCCGGCACAGGACGGCGGCAGTCCGACCGAAGTCACCCTGATCGCGCAGCTCGGCATCGGTGCCGGTGACGCGCTGGTGAGTGACGCCGGCCAGCGTCAGCGCCACCACCCGGCGTTCATTGATGCGTTGGATGAACCTTCGGCGCGACTGGGTGGAATGCACCTGCAGCACGGGGATGCCTCCTCGCTGTACAGCTTCACCGTCGGTGCCGGTGGCCACCCGTTTCATCGCCATGCAGGCCCGCGCATGTTCACCGCCATCGCCGGCAGCGCGGGAGCCGAGCTGCGTTTCGCCACCGCCTCCGACACGCAGCTGGCGGCAGATCCCGGTGCCTTCGCGCGCACGCTTCGGCGCATCCGCATCCCACCGGACTGCCTGTTTACCGTGCGCTTCGGCGGCGGCACCTGGCACCAGTTCGCGTCGAACCATCCTGCACATCCAGCGCTGTTCGCGTTGTCCTGCCACAGCAATGAACTGGCCGGCGCGATGAGCGAGCTGGCGCGTGCACAGGTGCAACGCAATGCCGCCGATATCCCCAGCCTGACCGAGGTGCTTCCGGAATCGCACTGGCCTTCGGGCACTTCGCTTGCGGCGGCACCGCTGTTGCAACTGTCGCTGCAGGCGGCGCCTCCCAGCCTGTGCGCACACCTCTGCGCGCGTACCCGTGCCCTGCTCGGCCCGCTGCGCCGCATCCCCATGCGGCCGCTGCGCGGGTTCGTCGAACGTGCCACACCGGCCTATCCCATCCGTTCGCGGCCCGCCGCCACCGATGGCCTGCTGCCCACAGCGCTGCCGCACAGCCACTACCAGGACCTGACCACCCTGTGCCTGGAACCCTCGCAGGTGGTCCACCGTTCCGCGTCGGCACTGCTGGCCGATGTACTGGACGGCTTCCTGCGCAATCCGCCCAGTGGCGTAGGCCATCTGATGGCGCTGCGAAACCGGCTGGTGGCGCCGTTGCGGTTGCGCACGTCGCCGCTGGGATGCCCGGTGTCGTCACTGCTGTCGACCGATCGCAGCCGGTTGTTCGCTGGTCGATTTCCGGTGCTGGATTCGCACATCGATGCGCAGGACAACGACGCCGAAGTCCTGCTCGGCGCCGACGATCGGCACCTGCGTTTCCGCAGCAGCGTGCGCGTGCAGCGGCGTAGCGATGGACATGTCGAGATCAGCCTGGGCTCTCGCGTGCAGACCTTCAATGCGTTCGGCGGCATGTACATGGCACTGATCGACGCCGGGCACCGGCACTATGTCGCGCCGGCACTGCTGCGGCGTGCGGTGGAACACGCCTTGGCACCGGAGCTGGCCAATCTTGGGGATCCGGCAGCACACCCTGCGCACTGCTGACCCTGGAACACGATGCGCCGGGCCCTGCGCGGTTCCGCTCAGATCACGATTTCGCCCTCGTCCTCGCCATCCCAGTAGTGGATGCGGCTGGCGCGCACGTGAATCAATACCAGTCCCGGTGTATCCACGCCCTGTTCGAACCATCGCTCCAGGTCCTTCACCCAGTGCTGGCTCATCGTGGCCCGGTCGCGCACCAGCGCTGCCCTGCCCTGCACGTGCACGAACAACGGTGGCTTGCCCAGCAGCGACTTGCTGCCGGAAAAACCCAACGCGACGGCGGGGTCAGCTTCAATCTCGCGCACCATGTCGGTGTCTTCGGTGGTGAAGAACCAGCTGTCACCGTCATAGTCCACGTCGCCGTTGTTGCTCATCGGACGACCGGCAATCTCTCCGCCGGCGTGGGTCTGCAGCATCGTGAAATCGATGCCGGCCATTTTCCTGGACAGTTCAGGCAGGGTGAGCTGGGTCATGTCGTCGTCCCTCGTCGGATGGAGTCCCAGCGTCTGCGCAGGGCGGTGACCGAAGCGTGGATGGGCAGTTGCGACCTCTTCACAGAAAACGCGATAGGGCGCATGGCACGTGTGTGACGCATTCCTCACCACCACACCCGCGTTAACAGCGGATGGAGGAACGGTCCTCCACGCCGCGACACGCCTCTAACAGGGCATTGCCGGAGAATCGCGCAACCTCGCGATGCATCCGGCATGGCCACCGGCATCACCGGGGCTCCCCTCCGCAACCGCATGGCCCCCACATGGACCTGTTCGCCTGGCTCGCGTTCGGCTGCTACCTGTTGGCGTTCTTCATTGTCTCGCTGTTTGCTGCGGCCTACCTGAAACGCTCGGACTTCATGCCCTACCACGGCCAGGCCGTGGGCCTGCCATGGAAGGAGGTCGAACCGCGCATGCAGTTGCTGCTGATGGCACTCATCCGCGTGGTCGGCGCCGGTTGGATCGCACTGGCCGGCGCCGGCGTGATGCTGGCCTGGCTGATCTTCTTCGGCGGACACTTCGCGCTACCGCAACTGCTGGCCTTCCAGTTGTTCTGCCTGGTCGCCACTGTACCGCCGGTACTGGTCGCTTCCGGCGTGCGGCGACGCACCGGTGCGCGTACACCGGTGCCCGCCAGCGCCGCGGTGGTGCTGCTGTCGGTCATCGGATTCGTGCTGTCCCTGTTGGCACTGTCCTGATGCGTGCTCCCTCCTCTCCCTCCATCGAGGCTCTCATGAATCCCGAATCGATCTTCTACAGCGTGGTCAACGGTGATCTGCCGCCCTCCCAGGCGGGCACCCTGCTCGGCTGGCGATTCGTCGACTACGACGACGCACTGCGCCGCATCCATGTCGAGTTCGACCCCGGGCCGATGCTGACCAACCCGATGGGCAACGTGCAGGGAGGCTTCCTGTCGGCGATGCTGGATGACTGCATGGGGCCGGCGATCTACGCCACACTGCCCGCCAACCGTATCGCGGTCACGGTGGAATCCAAGACCAGTTTCGTCAGTCCGGCACGACCCGGGCGCATCATCGGTTGGGGCGAAGTCGAGCACAGCAAGGGGAGCATCGCCTTCACGCGTGGCTGGCTGACTGACCCGGCAGGCAACGTACTGGCCACCGCCACCGCCACCTTCCGGGTGGGTGCGCTGCGCTGGCGTGGATTATCGGTACCACGTCCGATCGCGCGCCGGATGATCGCGCGGACGCTGCGGCGGGTGCATGCACGCATCGGCTGACGCATGCCCTCAACGCGTGATGCGACCGCCACCCGCCACCCGTACCCGATCACGCCCCTGCGCCTTGGCCCGGTACATGGCCCCATCGGCGGCTCGTAGCAGGGTGCGCCAGCCCAGCGCGTCGGTGCCGCCCTCGGCCACGCCGAAACTGGCGGTCACCCGCAGCACGGTGCCGCCGGCCAGCGCGATGTCCATCTGCTGCAGGGCCAATCGCAATGACTCGGCCAGCTGGCGGCCACCGGCCAGATCACCGTCGGCCAGCAGCACCAGGAATTCCTCGCCGCCATAACGGGCGATGCTGTCGCTGCGGCGCAGGTGGTGCCGCAACAACTGCGCCACCCGCACCAGCACTTCGTCGCCGGCATCATGGCCATGGCCATCGTTGATCGCCTTGAAGCGATCCACGTCCAGCAGGATCACCACGGCGCTTGCATCGCCCCCCGCGTGTCTCTGCTGCACCACCTCATCCAGCGCGCGCCGGTTCAACAATCCGGTCAGCTCGTCGGTGCCAGCGAGCTGGCGCAGCTCGCTGGTCAGTGCCGAGCGCTCGCGCGATTTCTCACGCAGTACTTCGATGGCGTCGAACAAGCGCTGCATCTCGGCCAGCGGGTGGGTGACATGCTGCTCCGGACCAGGTGCATCCGAGGCAAGCTGGATCACCTGCGCCTGCGCCTGCAGCAACGGCTGCAGGATCTGCCGGTGGGCAATGCGCAATGCCACGCCCAGCACCACCAGTGTGCCCAGCGCGGTCGCCACCAGCACGGCCAGGCGCATGGCCTCGCGATTGCGGGTGCGTTCAAAGCGGGCGATGGACACGCTCAGGTAGCCATCACGCAGCGCCTCAAGCGACTGCAGGGTCGGCACGTAGCGCGTGGTGAATTCGGCGGCGGTCCATGGCGGCGGCAGGCCTCGGCGGCCATCTTCGATCAACTGCTCGATCATCGGCAGCGATTCGCCGAAGAACTGCCGACGCGCCATGTCCCAGTGCCATGACAATTCAGGGTCACTGCGGAACACCGACTCGTGGCTGCCCGCCAACCGCCACAGCTCCAACAGGCGACCCTCGGTCTGCAGTGCAGCGCGTACCTGTTCCTCCCGCCATGCTCCTGGCACCGCCACCGGCGCCATCACATTCGAGGCCAGGCGGCCACCATGCTCGCGAAGATCGATCAGCACTTGGCCCTGCATCGCCGGAATCGCTGCTTCACGGTCGGCGCTGACCAGCACGTTGATCTGTGCCGAGGTCAGCAGGTGCAGGCGATCGACCACGGCGAACATGCCACTGATCGCACGCTCCACCTCCTCCACGCGGCGTGCGTCATGGGGTTGCGCCACGACCCGGTCGACCGCAGCCCGCGCCGATTGCAGGCGACGTTGCGCGTCGGCCAGCAGCCCATGCTCGTCGACAACTCCCGGATCAGCCTTGAACACGGTGTCCAGCTGCAGCAGGGCAGCATCGATCCGCTTGCGCGCGGCCGCCAGCTGCGCGGCCAGCCGTGCCTGCTCGGCCGCATCGGCCGGGTCGGCCCCCAGCAGGCTGTTGGCGGGGCCGCGTTCGGCCGACACCAGGTTGGCCAGGTCGAAGGTCTGCCGCAGCTGGCGCAGGCTGGCCAGGTTGTCCTCGGCGGCCGTGAAGCGCAGCGTGCCCTGCACCAGTGCGATGGCCATCAGCGGCAGCGTACAGACTACGAACAGCCCAGCCAGGATCCAGACCCAGGTCCGCAATCCGATGGGCGACGCCTTGCGGGCCATGCACATTTCCCCTGTAGTGCCGAACACTGTAACGGCCGGCTACACAGGCGCCAAGCCACTCGCGGGCCAACCGTGGCGGTGGGTATACCCTGCCGACCGCGAACGCACCGACAAGGCCGCGCGAACATTCGAACCGGGACAAATACGTCATGCCCAGCCGCGTCAGATCCAGCGCTGGTCGACCAGTTCGCGCTTCACGTAGGCATAGAACACCGGCGCGGCGACCAGGCCCGGCAGGCCGAAGGCCGCCTCCATCACCAGCATGGCCAGCAGCAGCTCCCAGGCACGCGCCTGGATCTCGCCACCGACGATGCGCGCATTGAGGAAGTACTCCAGCTTGTGGATCACGATCAGGTACAACAGCGCGGCCACAGCCACATAGAACGAGACCGACAACGCGACGATGCTGATGATGGTGTTGGAGATGATGTTGCCCACCACCGGCAGCAGGCCGGCGATGAAGGTGATCAGCACCAGCGTCTTGGAAAGGGGCAGGTGCACGCCGAACAACGGCAGCACGCCCAGCAGGAAGATGGCGGTGAAAATAGTGTTGAGCAGGGAGATCTTCACCTGCGCGAACACCACCTGGCGGAACGCGGTGGCCAGGCGGCTGGTGCGCCCGATCAGCTCCTGCGCCAGCGGCCCCATCGTCGGCAGCGGCAGTTCGTCGTACAGCGCAATCATCGCGCCCAGCACCATGCCGATCAGTACGCGTACACCCACCTGCACCACCGAGGTACCGGCCACGCCCAGCTGGCGCTGGTGCTCGGCGGCCCAGTCATTCAGCGCCGCACGCAGCGCCGGCATGTCCTCGGGGATATACGGCTGCAGCAGCGCCGGTACCTGGTGGCGCGACGAATTGAGGATATCCATCAGCCGTGCCAGCAGCGCGTCCGGCCCACCGGTCTCGTTGCGGAAGAACGACGCCACACCGATCCCGGCCAGCACCAGCGCGCTGATGATGATCGCCGACAGCACGATCACCGCGATCGCCCGCGCCCGTCCCGGCGGCAGCTTGCCTTCCACGGTGGACGCCAGCACATGGGTCAGCTGGAACACCAGCAGGCCCGACAGCAGCGTTACCACCAGGCCGAGCTTCAGCGCCAGCCACATGCCCAACAGCATCATCAGCCAGGCCGCGATCCTCGCAACGGGGGGCTTGGGCTGGGCAACGAGGGCGTCTTGCATGGGCGGCGCGTCCGGGCGGGGTGGCCCATGGTAGAGGATTGGCGTGCCGATTCCGCGTGCAGGATGAACGGGCGTTTCGGCCTCGTTCGGCGGCAGCCGTGCCGCACTCACTCGCCGTAGCTGGCTGTGTTCTTGCCCTGCCGCTTGGCGTGGTAGAGCGCGCGGTCGGCCAGTGCCAACCAGTCCTCGACACTACCGCCACGCGGCGTCGCGGCAATGCCGATACTCACGCTGAACTCCACGCCCGGCGTGGCCTGCCGTGCGGCCTCCAGCAGGTGCAGGCGCACCCGCTCGGCCACGTGCATCGCATCGACGGGCGCGCAGTCGCGCAGCAGCACCACGAACTCATCGCCCCCCAGCCGCGCGGGCGTATCACCAGGCCGGGCAAAGGTGCGCAATGTCGCCGCGATATGCCGCAGCACCTCGTCACCGGCGCGATGGCCATGCGAGTCATTGATGCGCTTGAAATCATCCACATCGAGCATCAGCAGGCAGGCAAAGCCGCCCTGGCCCTGGGCCCGGTCCAGCGCCTGCTGCGCACGCAGGATCAGGAAGCCACGGTTGGCCAGCTCGACCAGCGGGTCCATCCGGCTGAGCCGCTGCAGCTGACGGTTCTGCGATTTGACCCGGCGCGCCAGCTGCCAGCTGAGAATGCTGAGGCCGATGCCATACACGAACAGGAACGGGACACTCAGCACGATCGTGCGCTGCGAGGTGACCGGCTGGTAAGGGAAGCCGAGCAACCACCAGGTGAGTGCGAAGCCCAGCAGCAGGGCCAGCGTGGCGCGCATCGCCAGGCGCACGCCACCGGCAGCGATCTTGTCGGCCACCAGCAGCGCGGCGAACAGTGCGCTGGGCACCGCGCTCAACGCCATGAAGGCGATCCAGCCACCGCCGAAGAAGGAGTCGGCCACCATGCAACGGAACTGGACGACCGCCGGCTGGCGGGAGCGCTGGGTCAGCAGCAATGCCAGTGCCGGCCACGCCAGCGCGTTGAGCAGCAGCAGGACCCACGCCAGCCCGCCATCCTGGCGTTCAAGCATGATCGAGGCGATGGGGATCGCTCCCAGTCCATTGCCGACGAAACGCATCCACCCGATGCGACGTGCCGCGCCAATGCCTTCGACCGCGCCTTCCGCCGAATCGGTGAAGAATGGCATTGCCGCCCCCCTTGCGCGATCGCACCTGCTGCTAAGGCCCTTGCCGGGCTGCCTGCGATGAGTCTGACAGCTTTGCGTCAATTCGGGATCAAGGTTGCACGATATCGCGCGGGCCGGCTGCCACGCTCCGCGGCCCCACCCCGTGGTCACCTGCGTCGGGGCGCAGCCGTCGATCCCCGCACCATCAGGCTGAAATCCAGCGTCTGTTGAAGCGGAACATCCACCTGTTCGATGATGGCGAGCAGCAGGTTGACCGCGCGCGCGCCGATTTCCCGCATCGGCTGCCGGATGGTCGTCAGCGGCGGCGTGAGGTAGCGGGAAGACGCCAGATCATCAAAGCCGACGATGGACAGGTCTTCCGGCACGCGGATGCCCAGCTCCCGGCAGGCCGCCAGGGTGCCCAGCGCCATCTGGTCGCTGAAGCAGAAGATCGCCGTTGGTGCGGACGTGCCGTCCAGCAGCGCCATGGCAGCCGCATGGCCGGATTCCACTGAAAAATCCCCCGGCACGATGCTCAGCTGGCGCAGGCGGCCACGCACCTTGCCGGCCCCCCGTACCCCTTCCAGGCGCTGCTGGTGCAGGGGATTGTCCGGCGGCCCACCGACCACGGCGATCCGTTCATGGCCCAGTGCGTACAAGTGCTCCATGACGGCGCGTGCGGCGGCGGCATTGTCGATGTGCACACTGGGCAGGCCCAGCGCGGGATCGAACTCGCAGCCGTTGACCACCGGCGCGGCAGCCCCCCTCTGCTGGACAATCTCGCGCGCCGTCGGTGGCAGGCGATGGCCAAGCACGATCATGCCGTCGGCCTCGTTGCGCCGGAGCATCTGCGCGTAGCGTTCCTCGCGGTCGGGTTGGTCCTGCGTATCGCCCAGCAGCACCGCATAGCCGACAGCCTGCGCGGCGTCTTCCGCCCCTTGCAGGATCTGCGCGAAGAACGGGTTGGCGATATCCGGCACCGTGACCAGTATCTTGCCGCTGCGCTGGGTCTTGAGCGTGCGGGCAACCGTGTTGGGCACGTAGCCCAACGCCGCGGCGGCCTGCTCGATGCGCGTGCGCGTGGCCGGCAGTACTTTGTCCGGCCGCGAAAGTGCACGCGACACGGTGCCGGCGGAGACGCCGACGTGCTTTGCGATGTCGTAGATGGTGGCCATGGCGTTAGTTCTCCCGCCCGCTGTGCACTGCACAACAGGTCTTGCGTAAGCCCCTGCTAGGATAATGCAATCGATTGCATCGAGGGCGAATCACGTTGAAGACGCTCAAGGGTCCAGCGCTGTTCCTGGCGCAGTTCATCGGCGACACGGCTCCTTTTGATCGGCTGGACACGCTGGCCGGATGGGCCGCGGGTCTGGGCTATTCTGGCGTACAAGTCCCCACCACGGCGCCCCACCTGTTCGATCTGGCCGAGGCCGCGCGCAGCCAGGCGTACTGCGACGACCTCGCCGGCATGCTGGCAGGTCATGGCGTGCAGATCACCGAGCTGTCCACCCATCTGCAGGGGCAGCTGGTCGCGGTCCATCCGGCCTACGACAGCCTGTTCGACGGATTCGCACCCGCGGACAAACGTGGCGATCCCACGGCCCGCCAGGCCTGGGCGGTGGAGCAGCTTCTGTTGGCCGCCAAAGCCAGCCAGCGGCTGGGGCTGACCGCGCATGCCACGTTCTCCGGCGCATTGGCCTGGCCCTATTTCTATCCCTGGCCGCAGCGCCCACCGGGACTGGTGGAAGAAGCCTTCGCCGAACTCGGCCGCCGCTGGCGCCCGATCCTCGATGCCTTCGATGCCTGCGGCGTGGATCTCTGCTTCGAGATCCACCCGGGCGAGGACCTGCACGATGGCGCGACCTTCGAACGCTTCCTCGATGTGGTGGATCATCACCCCCGCGCCAAGATCCTGTACGACCCCAGCCACCTGCTGCTGCAGCAGATGGACTACCTGGGTTTCGTCGACCGCTACCACGCGCGCATCGGCATCTTCCACGTCAAGGACGCGGAGTATCGCCCCAGCGCAAGCAGCGGCGTGTATGGCGGCTACCACGACTGGATCGAGCGTCCGGGCCGCTTCCGTTCGCTCGGTGATGGCCAGATCGACTTCAAGGCGATCTTCTCGAAGTTCGCCCAGTACGACTTCCCCGGCTGGGCGGTACTGGAATGGGAATGCTGCCTGAAGCACCCCGAGGACGGCGCACGCGAGGGTGCCGCCTTCATCCGCGACCACATCATCCGCGTGACCGACCGCGCCTTCGACGACTTTGCCGACAGTGGCACGGACGCCGCATCACTGCACCGCATGCTGGGAATCTGAGCCAAGACCGCCCCGGGAGGGCAAGCCATGACGCACGCCATGTCGCGCCTGGGCGCGATGATGTTTCTGCAGTTCTTCATCTGGGGGGCGTGGTTCGTCACCCTCGGAACCTACCTGGTGCAGGGCCCGCTGCAGGCCAGCGCCAGCCAGGTGGCCACCGCCTTCCTCAGCCAGTCCATCGGCGCGATCGTTGCGCCGTTCCTGGTCGGCCTGATCGCCGACCGCTACTTCGCGGCGCAGCGCATCCTTGCGGTGCTGCACCTGGCGGGCGCGGTGCTGATGTGGCTGGCGTCCACGGCATCCAGCTTCAGCATGTTCTCCGCCTGCGTGATGGGCTACATGCTGCTGTTCATGCCGACATTGGCACTGGCCAACAGCGTGGCGATGCGGCACATGCAGTCGCCCGAGAAACAGTTCCCGCTGGTACGCGTGGCCGGCAGCATCGGCTGGATCGTCGCCGGTGTGCTGATCGGCTGGCTGGGCTGGGAACAGGCCCATCGGCTTGAACTCACCTTCCGCATGGCCGCGCTGGCATCGCTGGTGCTGGGCCTGTATGCATTCACCCTGCCGCACACGCCGCCACTGGCACAGCAGCGCGATGCCGGGCTGGGGCAGATCCTGGGGCTGGATTCGTTGCGTCTGCTGAAATCGCGTGCCTATCTGGTGTTTTTCCTGGCGTCCATCGCCATCTGCATCCCGCTGTCGTTCTACTACAACTTCACCAATCCGTATCTCAACGACCTGGGCGTGCGGGGTGCAGCAGGCCTGCAGTCGCTGGGCCAGGTCTCCGAAGTGCTGCTGATGCTGGCCATGCCGTTCCTGTTCGTGCGGCTGGGAGTGAAGACCATGCTGGCGGTCGGCATGGCCGCCTGGGTGGTGCGCTACGCCATGTTCGCCTTCGGCGATGCGGGCAGCGGCTTCTCGCTGCTGGTGATCGGCATCGTGCTGCACGGCATCTGCTACGACTTCTTCTTCGTCACCGGCCAGATCTACACCGATGCGCATGCCGGCCCCGCCGCGCGCAGCAGCGCGCAGGGCTTCATCACCCTGGCTACCTACGGCGTGGGAATGCTGATCGGCACCTTCCTGTCCGGCGCGGTGGTGGAGCACTTCACCACCGAGGCCGGCCCCGACTGGCAGCAGATCTGGCTGTTCCCGGCCGGCGTTGCACTGGTGGTGTTGATCGCCTTCCTGCTGCTGTTCCGCGACCGGCCGACGGTCACGGCCGCGCCCTCCACACCCTGAGGATCCCCGTCGATGCCCAAGCTTGGAATCGCCATCGTCGGCGCCGGCATGATCGGTGCAGTGCATCGTCGTGCGGCACTGCTGGCCGGTGCCGACGTGCGCGGCGTAGCCGCCTCGTCACCGCAGCGCGCGCATGAGGCCGCGCAGTCCTGGAATGTCCCACGCGCCTACCGCGATATCGAGGAGGTGATCGCCGATCCGCAGGTACAGGTCGTGCACGTGTGCACGCCCAACCATCTGCACCGCGCCATGGCGCAGGCTGCGCTGGAAGCCGGCAAGCACGTGATCTGCGAGAAACCGCTGGCGACGACGCTGGATGATGCACAGGCGTTGGCGGCGCTGGCCGCATCGACCGGATTGGTTGCCACGGTGCCCTTCGTCTACCGCTACCACCCAGTGGTGCGCGAGGCACGCGCACGCATCGCCCAGGGCGATCTGGGGCCGTTACACCTGATCCACGGCAGCTACCTGCAGGACTGGCTGCTGGATCCGGCCAGCAACAACTGGCGCGTGGACCCCGCGCTGGGAGGCACGTCGCGCGTGTTCGCCGACATCGGTTCGCACTGGTGCGACCTGGTCGAATGGGTCAGTGGCGAGGGCTTCGCCGAAGTGAACGCGGCGTTCTCCACGGTGATCGCCGAGCGTGGCGCCGTCAGCGGGCAGAGCTTCAGCACGCCAACGGCCGCCAGCGCGATGCAGGCTGTCACCAGCGAGGACGTGGCCGCAGCGATGTTCAGGACCGGCGCCGGCACGCTGGCGTCATTGACGGTCAGCCAGGTCTCGGCCGGACGCCACAACCGCCTCTGGTTCGAGATCGATGGCGCCAAGGCCAGCGTGGCCTTCAACCAGGAGGATGCCGAACGACTCTGGGTCGGCCTGCCCGATCAGCGCGAGGAAACCTTCATGCGCGGCCCCGGTGCCGGCAGCGCCGAACAACGCCGCCTTTCCGTGCTGCCGGCCGGGCATGCACAGGGCTACGCCCAGTGTTTCGAGGCGTTTGTGGCCGACACCTATCGCGCCATTGAAGGCGAGCGGCCGCAGGGCCTGCCCACCTTTGAAGACGGCCTGCGCTCGGCACGGATCGTCGATCGCGTCATTGCATCAGCCAGGTCACGTGCCTGGACCACCATCGGTTGAATTCCGGGAGGATCTGTTGATGAAAGCTCTTTTCCGTAGAAGTGCAAGTCTCATCCTGCTGCTCGCTGCCCTGCCCGCCTTCGCGAGCGAAGCCGCCACCACGCAGAAGCCGATCGCGGTGCAGATGTACACCCTGCGCAATGCAGGCTCGCTCGATCAGCAGTTGAAGATCGTCCACGACGCGGGCGTCCGTGCGGTGGAAACGGTCGGTACGCAGAACACCAGCGCCACCGAACTCAAGCAACTGCTGGACCGGTATTCGATCAAGGCGGTTTCGTCGCACGTGCCACTGGCCGAGCTGCGCGACAACCTGGATGGCGTGGTGGCCCTCAACCGCTCGATCGGCAACAGCACGCTGGTGGTGCCTTACCTGGACCAGAAGGACCGCCCAACCGATGCCGCGGGCTGGACCGCATTGGGCAAGGAGCTGGGCCGCATCGCCAAGCGGGTGCGCGACAAGGGCATGCGCCTGGCCTATCACAACCACGACTTCGAACTGGTCGACTTCGACGGCCAGACCGGGCTGGAGCTGCTGTTCGCAGCGGCCGGGCCCGACCTGCAGACCGAGCTGGACCTGGCCTGGGTTGCACGCGCAGGCCTGGACCCGGCGGTGATGCTGGGAAAATTCCGTGGACGCGTGTTTGCGGTGCACGCCAAGGACAATGCGCCGAAGGGCCAGGCCCAGGATGAAGGCGGATTCGCCGCGGTGGGCCAGGGCGTGCTGGACTGGAACGCGATCCTGCCCGCCGCTGCGGCGGCCAAGGTGCAGTGGTACATCGTCGAACACGACCAGCCACGCGACCCGGCAAAGGTCATCCAGACCGGCGCGGACTACCTGCGTGAACACCTGCCCGCCAACGTGCCCACCCGTGCACGGCGCTGACGCATCAAGGAGCCCCACATGAAGATGATCCTGGCAGTGGCCCTGGCCCTGGGCGGCATGAGCACTTCAACGGCAGCCCGGGCCAAGGACGATCCTGCCGCCGGCGCGAAACTCTATGCCCAGCACTGCACTGCCTGCCACGGTGCTGAACGCGCCGGCGTACCGCCGACCTTCCCGGCGCTTACCGACGTCGGCAAGCGGCTTCAGCCCGCCCAGGTCAAGGACAAGATCAGGAAGGGCGGAGGATTGATGCCGCCCTTTGCCCAGCTGTCGCAGCAGGAGATCGACGACCTCGCCAGCTATCTGGCGAAGTAGGCGGCCGGCGACCACGCCGGCCGCGTGCCGCTACAGTTCGCGCACCCAGATGTTGCGGTAGCTGACCCTGGAGTCATGCTCCTGCAGATAGAGCGGCGCGCACGCATGGGGTGCGTACGAAGGCGCACCGATGTACTCGGTCCTGCCTGCCAGCACGGTGTCGTCCTGCACGAGTACGCCGTTGTGCAGCACGGTGATGCGCGCGGGCGACGTCAGGCCGCCGCCCTGCGAGAAGCGCGGTGCCTTCCAGATGATGTCGTAGACCTGCCACTGGCCCGGTGCGCGCGAGGCGTTCACCCGTGGCATGGCCTGCTTGTAGATCGAACCCGCCTGGCCGTTGGCATACGTCGGGTTGTTGTAACTGTCGAGCACCTGCAGCTCGTACAGTTCCTGCAGGAAGATGCCGCTGTTGCCCCGGTTCTGGCCGTCGAAGCCCTTCGTCTCGGTGGGGGTACGCCATTCGACATGCAGCTGGACATCGCAGAAGCGTTGCCGGGTGCGGATGCCCTTGCTGCCCGGAACGACGGTCATGGCGCCATCGGCAACCGTCCAGGGCACGGGCCCGCCCTGCTCTGCCTCCCACGCCGAGACATCCTTGCCATCGAACAGCACGATGGCATCGGAGGGGGCCTTGCCGGGCGGCGTGGCCACGACAGCGGGCACGGGCGTCCACACTTCGGTCTTCTTCGGGTCACGCGCAGCGTCGGCGCCGTCCTGAGCGAATGCGGATGTAGCGGCCAGCAGGCCGGCCGTGATCAACCCAGGGCGGATCATCAGGGTGGCGTCCATCAGCTGGTCCCCCACGCGGGCGTACCGGGGACATAGGCCAGGTCACCGTCGTAGCGGCCCGGCACGGCGACGTACTGCAGCACACCGGTCGCCCCGACCTTTGAAGTGAAGAAGCCGAAGATGGCCAGCTGCTTGATCATCGTGAAGTAATGCGGCATGGCCTCGCCTTCCTCGGGAGTGCCGGTCTCGGTCACGTCGGCATTGCGTGCCTTGGCTTCGGCGTCCAGCGTTCGCAGCAACCCGGTGCGGGCTTCCGGCGTGAGCGATACGAAACGGCCACCGGCGCGCGTGTCGATGTCGGCCAGGCCGGCGCGGAACGTCGCCTGCTGCCGGGCGGTGTAGCAGTCGCTGACGAACGTCGCCATGAACGCACCGGCACCCGCGTCCTTGGCCCCGGGCGTCCTTGTCCGCGGCAGGATGGTTTCGGCGATCTCGTCCAGCATGCCGATGTCGGCATCGGAGAACGCGGGCATCGCCCCGGCAGCCGGCACCTTGCCATGCACCAGCGCAGGCAGGCCAACCATGGCCGCACCGGTAGCGGCAACGATCATCTTCAACAGTTCGCGGCGATCCATCAGAGGTTCCCCGCTTTCAGTTCGCGTACCGCATGGTCGGCCGCGCGCGCGGTCAGCGCCATATAGGTCAGCGAGGGATTCACGCAGGCGCTGGAGGTCATGCAGGCACCGTCGGTCACATAGACATTGGGTGCATCCCAGACCTGGTTGTGCTGGTTCAATACCGAACTCTTCCGATCACGTCCCATGCGTGCGGTCCCCATCTCGTGGATGCCCTTGCCCGGGGCATAGTCGTTGTCGTGCATCTTCACCTCCTTGACCCCGGCCGCCTCCAGCATCTCGGCGGCATCGGCGGCCATGTCCTTGCGCATCGCCAGTTCATTGGCGCGCATGGACACGTCCATCGCCAGCACCGGCAGTCCCCATTTGTCCTTGCGGTCGTGGTCCAGGCGGATCGTGTTGTCGTGGTGCGGCAGCATTTCACCGAACCCGGTCATGCCGATGCGCCAGTCACCCGGCACGGTCAGTGCCTCCTTCAGATCGGCGCCGATGTTGAGCTCGGCAATCTCGCGCGACCATCCGGTGCGGCTGGCACCGCCCTGGTAGCCGAACCCGCGCAGGTAGCCGCGCTTGTCGGCCGCGACGTTGCGGAACCGAGGAATGTAGAAGCCGCAGGGACGACGGCCGAAGTAGTACTTGTCTTCGTAACCCTCGACCCGGCCCGAGGCGCCGGCCCCGAAATGATGGTCCATCACGTTGTGCCCCAACTCGCCGGACGAAGAGCCCAGCCCGCCGTCCCAGACGTCGGTGGCCGAATTCATCAGCAGCCACGTCGAGTTGAACGACGACGCGTTGAGGAAAATGACCTTGGCCGTGTACTGGTAGGTCTGCCCGGTCTCGGCGTCGATCACCTCCACGCCACGCGCACGCTTGCGGTCCTTGTCGTAGAGCACTTCCTTGACGATCGAGAACGGCCGCAAGGTCAGGTTCCCAGTCTTCATCGCCGCCGGCAGCGTCGCCGCCTGGGTCGAGAAGTAGGCACCGAAGGGACAGCCCAGGATGCACTTGTTGCGGTACTGGCAGTTGACGCGCCCCTGCTCGGGCATCGGTTGGGTGATGTTGGCAGTGCGCGAGTGGATCATATGGCGCGTTCCGCCGAAGGCCTTCTTGATGCGCGCGGCCACATCCTTCTCGACGATGTTCAAGGGAATCGGCGGCAGGAACTCGCCGTCCGGCAGCACGTCCAGTCCTTCGCGCGTGCCGGCGATGCCGGCGAACTTCTCTACATGGTCGTACCACGGCGCGATATCGGCGTAGCGGATCGGCCAGTCGGTGGCGATGCCGTCCTTGAGGTTGGCCTCGAAATCCAGATCGGAGAAGCGATAGCTCTGCCGCCCCCACATCAAGGAACGGCCACCGACGTGGTAGCCACGGAACCAGTCGAAGCGCTTGGTCTCGATGTAGGGCGATTCCTGTTCGTTGGCCCACATCCCTTCCAGGTTCTCGGCCAGGCCGTAGTCGCGCATCAGCACCGGGAACTCGGCCTTCATTGCCTGCGTTGGCCGGTTGCGGTGCGGGAAATCCCACGCCTCCTTCATCGCGTTGACGTAGTCCTTGACGTGCTCGATGTTGCGCCCGCGTTCCAGCATCAGGACCTTCAGGCCCTTCTCGGTCAGCTCCTTCGCCGACCAACCGCCACTGATTCCCGAGCCAACAACAATGGCGTCGTAGTGATTATCTGCCATGGGTTTCTCACCTGGGTGGATATCGTTTCAGACGTCGCAGAGGCGGATCGCCTCGCGCAATGAGGCAACGGGATCGGGCGCTGCAGGCGTGAACTCCTGCGCCAGATACCCCTTGAAACCGGTGTCGCGGATCGCGCGACAGATGGCTGGATAGTGGAGCTCCTGCTGGTCTCCGATCTCGTTCCGGCCGGGCACGCCTGCGGTGTGGTAGTGCTTGAAGCAGGCGTGATGCTTGCCGATGGTGGCGATGATGTCGCCCTCCATGATCTGCATGTGGTAGATGTCGTAGAGCAGGCCGAAATTGTCCGAGCCGAGCCGCTGGCACAGCTCCACACCCCACGCGGAGTGGTCGCACAGGTAGTCGCGATGATCGACCTTGGAGTTGAGCAGCTCCATCACCAGCACCACGCCGCGCTTCTCGGCATACCCGAGGATGCGCTTGAGCCCGGCCTCGGCATTGGCCATGCCGTCCTGCGGGTCCATACCGTTGCGGTTGCCGGAAAAGCAGATGAGGTTTCGATAGCCGGCATCGGCGACCAGATCGATGTGCCGCGTGTAGCGTTCCACCAGCTGGTCGTGGAACTCACGGCCGGCAAAGCCCTTGGTCAGGCCCAGTTCTGCGCCGTTGCACATCGAGCTGTACACGCCATGCGCCTGCAGCGTGGGCCAGTCCTCCGGGCCGACCAGGTCGATCGCGGCAAAGCCGATGTCCTTCACCGTCGTGCAGAGCTGGGCAACGGACAGCTGCGGGAAGGTCCAGCGTGCGACGGAATGCTTCAGTTTGCCCTTGAGTGGCGCCGTGGCGGCGAATGCGGGCAATGCGCCCGCGGTTGTCGCGGCCCCCAGGCCAATGCTGCCGGCAACTGCGATGCGCAGCGCATCGCGCCGCGTGAGGCCCGTCGCCGGGGCCGGTCTGATCGAATGGATGGACATCCACCTTCCGGCCTCCCAACCGGTATCAAACGCAACGATTCACAGCAATGCAATCGATTGCACCATAGGGGAGGAAATTGTCTGTTTGCAAGTCGCGGTGCACGAAAAACTGATGGTGCGAGGCACAACGCAGATGGCATCGCGCAAAAAGAAAAGCCCCGCATGAGCGGGGCTTTCTTTTCTGCTGCAAAGGAGCGTTCGATCAGAACGGAATATCGTCGTCAGCGAAGTCATCCATCGGCGGCGCCTGCTGCGGCTGCGGACGCTGGTTGCCACCCTGGTTGCCGTAACCGCCGCCCTGGTTGCCGCCCTGGTTACCATAGCCGCCGCCCTGGCCACCACGCTGGCCACCACCGCCACCATACTCCTGGCGCGGAGTCTGCTGGCGCTGCGGACGATCGCCGCCGTAGTTGCCACCACCGCCGCCGCCACCGCCTTCACCGCGGCCGCCCAGCATCTGCATTTCATCGGCAATGATGTCGGTGGAGTACTTCTCCACGCCGTCCTGGCCGGTGTACTTGTCGTAGCGCAGGCTGCCTTCGACGTAGACCGAGCTGCCCTTGCGCAGGTACTCGCCGGCGATCTCGCCGAGCTTGCCGAAGAACACCACGCGGTGCCATTCGGTGCGCTCCTGCTGGTTGCCATCCTTGTCCTTGCGGACGCTGGTGGTGGCCAGGCTGATGCGGGTGATCGCCATGCCGCCCTGGGTGTACTTCACGTCCGGGTCGTTGCCGAGATTGCCGACCAGGATGACTTTGTTGATGCCGCGCGCCATAGGTACCTTCGTCCGTTGTCCAGGGGCAGACCGCCAGTGATAGCACAGCCCCGGGCGGGGGTGCAGTAGGCGAGGCCGCCCCTGTTGAAATTTGGGGGAATGCGAGAACGATGCATCTTAGCATTGCCGCCGCCATCCGCCCGGTCAGAAGACCCCGGCCGCGCAGGAGGATTGAACTGATTTCCTTGTCCGGCAATGACTTACCCTCGCTTCGGTGGACATCCGGAGGGGCATTGGCGTCTGCCCATGGCATCATGCCCAAGCTCCTCCCCCTGCCCCCTCCCGCGTTCCCATGACGATCAAAGGCAAAGCCACCTCCCTGGACATCGCCCACCTGGCCGGGGTCTCCCAGCCGACCGTGTCGCGGGCCCTGCGAGGCAGCCCGATGGTCAATGCCGAGACCCGCGAGCGCATCCTGCGCATCGCCCGCGAACTGAACTACAAGGTCGACAAGAACGCCTCCAGCCTGCGCCTGCGCAACGCCGGCACGCTGGCCCTGCTGTTCTTCGAGGACCCGACCAACGACGACTCGCTTATCAACCCGTTCTTCCACTCGATGCTGGGCTCGATCACCCGTGCCTGCGCCCTGCATGGGCAGGACCTGCTGGTCTCGTTCCAGCAGCTGTCCACCGACTGGCAGGCCGATTACGAGGACAGCAACAAGGCCGACGGCATCATCCTGCTCGGCTACGGCGACTACCACGAATCGCGCGACCGCCTGCAGCGGCTGGTCGAACAGGGCACGCACTTCGTGCGCTGGGGCGCCGCCCTGCCCGGCCAACCCGGCGTCTCGATCGGCAGCGACAACTTCCAGGGTGGGCACGACATCACCACCCACCTGCTGCAGCAGGGCTGCCGCCGCATCGCCTTCCTCGGCCATGCCTCCAGCCATTACCCCGAATTCCAGGAGCGCTACCGCGGCCATGTCGCGGCCCTGCAGGACCACGGCCTGGCCGCCGAACCGGCGCTGCAGCACGATGCGATCACCACCGAGGCTTCCGGCCAGGAGGCCTGCCAGGTGCTGCTGGCACGCGGTGAACCGATCGATGCGATCTGCGCCGCCAGCGATCTGATCGCCATCGGCGCGATGCGCGCCCTGCGCGAGACCGGCCTGCGGGTGCCACAGGACGTGGCGGTGACCGGCTTCGACGACATCCCGCTGGCGGCCTCGGTATCCCCGGCGCTGACCACCGTGCAGCAGGACACCAAGCAGGCCGGCCAGCTGCTGGTGGAGCGCCTGCTGGCACTGATCGGTCGCCAGCCGGTGGAGAGCCAGAGCATCCCGGTGAAGCTGGTGGTGCGGGAATCGTCGCTGCGCCGGTAAGCGCCGCCAGGCCTCCCGCCCCGCCCCAACGTGCGACGGCGGAATTCTCCCCCCATGACCAACGGCGGATGCGCACGGAGGCTGATGCGCGGATAACGCGCAGACATCGCCCATGGAAAGGTGTACGTCACATGCTGAAGATCGATTCGCTGTCGAAGACGTACGCTAATGGCGTGCACGCCCTCAACAACGTCAGCCTGGACATCCCGCGCGGCATGTTCGGCCTGCTCGGCCCCAACGGCGCCGGCAAGTCGTCGCTGATGCGCACGCTGTCCACCCTGCAGGAGGCCGACAGCGGAACGGCGACGCTCAGCATTCCAGGCGAGGCGCCGATCGACGTGCTGCGCGACAAGGACGCGGTGCGCCGCCGGCTGGGCTACCTGCCGCAGGATTTCGGCGTGTATCCGAAAGTCAGCGCGCTGGACCTGCTGGAGCATTTCGCGGTGCTCAAGGGCCTGACCCAGCGCGCGCAGCGCCGCGAGGTGGTCGATGGGCTGCTGCAGCAGGTGAATCTGTGGGATGCCCGCAAGCGCAAGCTGGGCACCTACTCCGGCGGCATGCGCCAGCGCTTCGGCATTGCCCAGGCGCTGCTGGGTGACCCGCGGCTGGTGATCGTCGATGAACCCACCGCCGGCCTCGACCCGGAAGAGCGCAACCGCTTCCTCAACCTGCTGGCGGCCATCGGCGAGAACGTGGCGGTGATCCTGTCCACCCACATCGTCGAGGACGTGACCGATCTGTGTCCGACGATGGCGATCATGAACAAGGGCCAGGTGCTGCTGACCGGCCGTCCTGCCGAAGCGATCGACGCCCTGCAGCACCAGGTCTGGCGCAAGCAGGTTGATCCTTCGGAACTGGCCGACCACGAGGCACGCTACGTGGTGCTGTCCACCCGCCTGGTCGGTGGTCGCCCGGTGATCCACGTGCACAGCACCAACGACCCCGGCGACGGCTTCGCAGCCGTGGCTCCCGACCTCGAGGACGTGTACTTCCAGCGCCTGCGCCTGCAGGCCCGTGCCCGCGCGGCAGCCTGAGCGGAGCACGCCATGATCTTCAATTTCTTCCGCTTCGAACTGCGCGAGCAGCTGCGTTCCCCGCTGCTGTGGCTGCTGGCCGGGCTGTTCGCCCTGCTTGCCTTTGCCGCAGCGTCCAGCGACGCCGTGCAGATCGGTGGCGGCACCGGCAACGTGCACAGCAACGCGCCCACCGTGATCGCGCAGATGCTGGGCATCTTCACCCTGCTCGGCATGCTGGTCACCGCGCTGTTCGTCAGCAACGCGCTGTTGCGTGACTTCGAACTCGGCACTGCCGAACTGATCTTCGCCAGCCCGGTGAAGCGCCGCGATTACCTGGCCGGGCGCATCGCTGCCGCCCTGGCGGCCGGGCTGCTGGTCTACATCCTGATCGCGTTCGGCCTGTGGCTGGCGCCGTTCATGCCCTGGGTCGATCCCGAACGCATGGGCCCGATCAGCTGGCAGGGCTATGCCTGGACGTTCGCGGTCATCGTCATTCCGAACCTGTTGTTCACCACCGCGCTGCTGTCGCTGCTGGCAGCGCTGACCCGCTCGATCCTGTGGGTCTACATCGGCCTGGTGGCCTACCTGGTCCTGTACGGCGCCAGCGCGGCGCTGCTGCGCGACATCGACAATACGTGGATCGCGGTGCTGAGCGAACCGCTGGGCATGCGCGCACTCGGCCGTACCATCCGCTACTGGTCCACTGCCGAACGCAACGACGGGATTCCCGAGCTGGCCGGTTACCTGCTGGCCAACCGCGCCCTGTGGTTGGGCGTGGCTGCCGCGCTGTTCGCCGCCACCTTCGCGCTGTTCCGCACCGAACGCAGCGGCAGTGGCCGTCCGCGCTGGGGCCGCAGGCAGGCGCAACCGGCTGCCGATGCCAGCGTGGTCCGCCCCACCCGCGCGACACTGCCGCGCGTGATACCGGCGTTCACTGCCAGCACGGCGTGGCAGCAGTTCCTGCGCCAGGTCCGCTTCGATACACGCGGCGTCCTGCGCAGCGTGCCGTTCATCGTGCTGCTGGTGCTGGGCCTGGCCAACTTCCTGCCCAGCGCGCTGTTCCGGCAGACCCTGTACGGCACCTCGATCTGGCCGGTCACCTCGCAGATGATCATGGGCCTGCAGGGGGCCTTCAGCTGGCTGCTGGTGATCATCGTGCTGTTCTTCGCCGGTGAGCTGGTCTGGAAGGAACGCAGTGCGCGCATCAATGAAGTGACCGATGCCATGCCGGTGCCGAACTGGGTGCCGCTGCTGGCCAAGTTCACCGCACTGCTGGCGGTGATCATCTGCTTCCAGGCCGCCGGCGCGCTGGCCGCGATGGGCGTTCAGCTGGCCAAGGGCTACACGCATCTGGAGCCGCTGCTGTACCTGCGGAGCCTGGCGCTGGATTCGGTGGTCTACATCCTGATGGGGGGCCTGGCGCTGGTGCTGCAGGTGCTCACCAACAACAAGTTCGTCGGTTATGCGCTGCTGATCGTGGTGATGATCGGCCAGGGCGTGCTGGGCATGCTCGACTACACGCAGAACCTGTACAACTTCGGCAGCTGGCCCAACGCGCCCTATTCGGACATGAACGGCTACGGCCACTTCCTGACCGGGCAACTGGCGTTCCAGGGCTACTGGGCCCTGTTCCTGCTGACCTTGATGTGCCTGGCGTCAGCCTTCTGGGTACGAGGTGTCAGCCAGGGCCTGCGTCAGCGCCTGGCCCTGGCCGGCCGCCGCCTGCGCGGCCCGACCGGTGCCTTCGCCGCAGTGGCCGCCCTGGCCTTTGTCGCCGTGGGTGGCTGGCTGTACTGGAGCACCAACATCCGCAACGAGTTCGTCTCGCCCGACCAGCAGCTGGACCTGCAGGCCCGCTACGAGCGCGAGCTGTCGAAGTACCGCAACCTGCCGCAGCCCCGCATCGTGGCGGTGGACAACCGCGTGGACCTGTCCCCCGAATCGCAGTCGATGGTGATCGATGCGAACTGGACGGTGCGCAATACCCACGCCACGCCGATCCAGGACGTGCACGTCTCGATGGGCGATGACAAGCAGCTGGTCGCGGTCGACCTGGGTGGGCAGACACTATCGATGCATGACGCCGATCTCGGCTACCGCATCTACCGCCTGCAGAAACCGCTGCAACCGGGTGAAACCCGCAGCGTGCATTTCCGGGTGGTGCAGAAGCCCAACGGCATCACCGCGGGCCAAGCACCAAGCAACATCGTCGACAACGGCACCTTCTTCAACAGCCGCGTACTGCCGTCGTTCGGCTACAACGAAGGCGCCGAGATCAGCGACCGCAACGAGCGGCGCAAGCGCGACCTGGGTGAGCCGCGGCGCATGCCCAAGCTGGAAGACGAAGCCGCGCGTGCCAACACGTACATAGCCAACGATGCCGACTGGCTCGACTTCCGCACCACGATCTGCACGGCACCAGACCAGGTGGCGCTGGCCCCGGGCTATCTGCAGCATGAGAGCACGGTCAATGGCCGGCGCTGCTTCAGCTATGCCATGGATCGACCGATGCTGAACTTCTACGCCTATCTGTCGGCGCGCTGGGAGGTGCGCAAGGCAAAGTACAAGGACATACCGATCGAGGTCTACTTCGATCCGGCGCACGGCTACAACGTGGACCGGATGATCGAAGCGGTGCAGAAATCGCTGGCCTACTACGAGGCGAACTTCACCCCGTACCAGCATCGCCAGGTGCGCATCATCGAGTTCCCGGGCTATGCGCGCTTCGCGCAGTCGTTCGCCAACACCATCCCCTACTCCGAGGCCATCGGTTTCATCGCCGACCTGCGTGACCCGGACAAGGTGGACTACGTGTTCTACGTGACCGCGCACGAGATCGCACACCAGTGGTGGGCGCACCAGGTGATCGGTGCCAACGTGCAGGGCGCGACGGTGCTGTCCGAATCGTTGTCGCAGTACTCTGCGCTGATGGTGATGGAGCAGGAGTACGGCCGCCAGCACATGCGCCAGTTCCTCAAGCGCGAACTGGACGGCTACCTGTCCGGCCGCGGCGGCGAGGCCATCGAGGAACAGCCGCTGGAACGTGTGGAGAACCAGCAGTACATCCACTACCAGAAGGGTTCGCTGGTGTTCTACCGGCTGCGCGAGGAGATCGGCGAGCAGGCGCTTAGCCGCGCATTGAAGCGCTTCCTGCAGGACAAGGGGTACCAGCAACCGCCGTACACCACCTCACGCGAGCTGCTGGACTACATCCGCGCCGACACCCCGGCCGACCGCCAGCAGCTGGTCACCGACCTGTTCGAGAAGATCAGCTTCTACGACAACCGCGTGATGGCCGCCAGCGCCCGCAAGCGCGATGACGGCCGCTACGACGTGACCCTGGACCTGCACGCCGCCAAGCAGTACGCCGACGGCAAGGGCAAGGAGAGCGACGGAAAGATGGATGACTGGGTCGAGGTCGGCGTGTTCGCCAATGGGCCGTCGGGCAAGGAGCGCGACCAGAAGGTGCTGTACCTGCAGCGCCACCACATCACCAGCGCCGATCCGAAGATCACGGTAACGGTGGACGAAAAGCCGGATGAAGCGGGCTTCGACCCGTACAACAAGCTGATCGACCGGGTGAGCGATGACAACCGGCGCAAGGTAACGATGTGAGGTATGCGGTGGTGCCAGTCAAATGGCTGGCATCACTGCTGCAGACAGAAACGACATGCCACGCCCAATTGCGTCATTTAAATTCCTGATTGGCCAGAGATGCAGGGACACCACCAGATTCCATTTCAAGGCAAGCGATACTCTCCGTGAACCTTCGAGAGGCCGCGATGACATCCAGCCATATCTACTTCGCCGCACACGGAATCTCCGCATCAGTGAACTGGGCAGCCGAGGTATTGGCCGACTGTGGTCTTGAGCTCGAATTGGAGCTGGATGGGAACAGTGTTCTCATTACGGGCGATGAAGACGTTCGCCTGCGGCTCTCTCTCAACGACGCGCCCCATGTCCTCCAGGAAGCCATCGAGCTAGCGCATGGCACTGGACACGTACATGCCATGAGCCAGTGCACGGCCAGATTCGAGATCTCAATCACCGACCTGGAGGCGGTTTTGGATGAGATGAACACGCTGATCGAGGTCCAGCAGACACTGCTCACCGCCGTGGACGGTGTCCTGTGGAACGAGTGGAACGAAGCACTCAGCCGGTGATTTCCGGCTGAGGCCTGGCCTTCGGCCCCAGCAACGCCAGCAGCACATAGACCACGATCGAGGCGACGGTACCGAGCGCCGCCGGCAACCCGAATGCCCACGCCGAACGGCGCTGCTGGCGCGCCCACTGGGCCAGATGCCAGGCCGCGCCCAGGTTGATCAGCCAGGCAATGACGAACACCGGCCATAGCACCATGCCCACCGCGCGCAGCAGGGGCATGGACACCAGCGCGGCAGCGATCGCCGCGATCAGGAAGATCAGGGCCGAGCGGGAATGGCGTGCCGTGGATACGCTCATGCGGCCAACCTGCGCACCATCACCAGCACGCGATAGCTGCGGTTGTCGGCTTCCTGCAGCGGCTTCCAGCCCAGCCGCGCATACAGCCCACCGTCCAGGGCCTCGGTCTGCAGGTAGAGATCGGAAACCCCCATCCGCACCGCCTGCGCCGCTGCTTGCTCCACCAGCGCGCCAGCCAGCCCACGCCCGCGATGGCTGTCGGCCACGAACACGCTGCCCAGCCAATGTTCGTACTGTGGGAACGCCTGCATTTCCCGCCGCTTGAGCTGGACTGCGCCAACCACCTGACCGTCATCGAATGCGGCGATCAGGTGCGGGAAACCTTCGGCATCCTGTGGCGGATTGAGCCGCTGCAGTTCCTGTTCCACTGTCAGGCCGGCGTGCTGGCCCCATTCCGCGTGGTACCACTGGGCCAATTGCTGCCGTTCCGGTGCGTCGGCAGGTAGTCCCCTGAATTCCATGGCAATGCCTCGATCCCGATGTCACCCAAGGGGATCATGGACGGCGCCCGAAGGGAAGCCTTCTGTAATGTCGAGCCATGCTGGACACATCAGGCCATGCGCGAAAGGCAGTCGAGTATGGCTCGGCGTTACAAATGGCGCGACGGCAACTCAGCCTTGGGCGAAGTCCTTCAGGATCTCGCCAACGCCGCTGGGCGAGATCTCAAAGCCCAGCGAAGTACCCGGGTTGATCACCACGCCGTAGCCACCCGGCACGCGGCGCAGCACGTCCAGCATCAGCCAGCGGATCTGGTGTTCGGCCTGCTGGCTGTAGACGCCCACCCGCGACGGATCGGTGAACACCGCCACATGCAGGGTGCCCTGCTTGTCGAACAGCAGCGGGTCGAAGCCGCTGCCGTCCGGGGTGACCAGGCTGCCGGTCAGCAGCACTACCTCGGAAGCGACGAAGGCTTCCATGAAGGTGCGGATCGGCACCGCCCCGTCCATCGCCGCCTTCAGCAGGGTTTCGATCGGGGTCTGCGGGGCGAGGTCGGTCATGGCGATACGGCGGGGCGTGAGGGGTGCCTATTGTGCCGGATGCGGCCAAACCCGGTAGTGCCGGCCACTGGCCGGCAGCTGCAGGTACCCGGAATCCGGGGCTGCCGGCCAGCGGCCGGCACTACCGCCCCAGACGCTGGTCCCGCGCCTTCTGGTCGGCCATCGCCTTGTCCAGCTCGGCCTGCAGCGCCGGCTGCTGCACGGCAGCGTCCAGCACATAGACCTTCACGCCGTGCGCGGGCACGTCGGCCTTCAGCGGACCGTTCACCTGCAACGAACCGCCGTCCAGCGCATCGCGCCAGCGGCCGGACTGGACGAAACGCGCCACGGTGAGGGTCCTGGCGTGGTCGCCCTTGTTCAGCAGCACCAGCGCGGTCTGCGCCACCTCGCCATGCTGCAGCACGCGCAAGAACACTGCCTCATCGCCCTGCAGGCGCTCGTTCACCTGCAGGCCGCGCTGCAGCGCCGGGGTGGCTTCGCGCAGCCTGGCGATACGCTGCAGCGGCGCGAAGATCGGGCTCTTCGGCGCCGCATCCACACGCGGCTGGCCGAAGTACGCACGATTGCCGGCATGCTCGGCACGGCCACGCATGAAGCCCGTCTCCGAACCGTAGTAGACCACCGGAATGCCGCGCGCGGTGAACAGCCAGTTGTGCGCATCGATGAAACCATCGTCGCTGGCCTGCAGGCGCGGCATGTCGTGGTTGTCGTAGAAGCTCATCAGCTCGTACGGGTTGGCGTACGGTCCGCCGCTCAGGTGCAGCGGCTCGGCCAGGGTTTCGAAGCCCTTGCCGGCGGTGCCGAAGGTCTGCTCCAGCGCGCCGCGCAATGGGAAATCGAGCACGCTCACGTTCGCGTTGGCGGGCCAGGTGTGCTCGGCGATGCGCGCGGCATCGTAGTCGAACGCTTCGCCGAACATGAACATGCCCGGATGCTCGGCGCGGATGCGCTTGACGAATTCATGCCACCACGGGTGCGGCAGCCAGCCGATGGTGTCGATGCGCAACGCGTCCACGCCCTGCGCGGTCCACTGCAGGTAGGCGCCGACCAGGTAGTCCATCACCGCCGGATTGTCCTGGTTGAAGTCCGACAGCTCGGCCAGGTTGCCGTCGAAGATCGAGCCGTCCTTGCTGTCGACCGGACCGATGTTGTTGTAGAACGCGTGCAACGGGTTGTGCTTCGGATCCAGTTTCTGCGGCGGCAGGTTCTGGTGGTCGGCGATCAGTTTTCCGTCCTTGTCGAAGATCTGCCCGAACTGCGGCTGCCGTGTCGGCATGGTCCAGGCCGGCGAACCGTGGTTGCCTACGATATCCAGCACCACCTTCAAGCCAGCACCGTGCAGGCCCTTGGTCAGCCCGGCGAAGTCCAGGCCCCTGCTCGGCAGGTGCTCGTCGAGCTTGTAGAAATTGATGCCCCAGTAGCCGTGGTAACCGGTCTTCCCACGATCAGTCAGCGTGCTGGTACAGCTGATCGGCTTGCTGCCGGTAAAGGCCTCGTCCGGGTTGTCGACGATGGGCGTGATCCACACCGCACCGAAGCCCAGGTTGCGGATGTACTGCGCATTGTCGAGCACGCCGCGAAAGTCGCCGCCGAGATAGCCGATGTTGCCGTCCACCTTGTCCGGGCATGGCACCGGGATATCGAAGGTGCGGTGCGCGCCACCCTGGTCACGATGGTCATTGGACGGGTCACCGTTGACAAAGCGGTCGGTGACCACGAAGTACACCGCATCGCTGGCGAACGGCTCGGTGGTGCCGACGTAGTCCGGGCGCGGCGCGGCCGCGGCCTGGCCGGCGAACAGGGCAAGGGAAACAGCAACAGCCAGGACACCACGCATCACACCACCTCCGGACGGGACGGAACCCGCAGCACGCACAGGCCGGCCAGGAACAGGCTGCAGCCGCCCAGCACCAGCACATGCATCGGCTGGCCACCCAGCCATGCGCGCAGGGCAAAGCCAAGCGCGCTGGCCGCCACCAGCTGCGGGATCACGATGAAGAAATTGAAGATGCCCATGTACACACCCATCTTCGACGCCGGCACGCTGTCGGACAGCAGTGCATACGGCAACGACAGGATCGAGGCCCAGGCAAAGCCCACACCCACCATCGACAGCAGCAGCCAGTGCGGGTCGCGGATGAACATCAGCGAGACCAGGCCGGCGCCGCCCAGCCACAGGTTGACCAGGTGGCTCCAGCGCAGGCCGATCGCACGCACCATCGGCGGAATCAGCACCGCCGCCAGCGCAGCGAAGCCGTTGTAGGCGCCAAACAGCACGCCCACCCAGTTGGCACCTTCGTTGTAGGCGGCCGACTGTGGATCGGTCGAACCGAAGTGGGTACCGGCCACCGCAGCGGTGGTGTAGATCCACATGGCGAACAGCGCGAACCACGAGAAGAACTGCACCCACGCCAGGCGGCGCATGGTGACCGGCATCGCGCGCAGGTCGCCGACGATGGCGGCCAGCATATGCGTGGCCGGCAGCGCGCGCGCCGCCGCCAGCAGCAGGCCGTAGCCGGCGCACAGGCCGGCCAGCACGTACAGCATCCTGTCGCCTTGCCGCCAGGTGATCAGCAGCGCCAGCAACACACCCAACCCAAGCCACAGGGTCACCCGCGTCCATGAAGCCGGGCCGTTGATCGCGGCCGCCGCGTGATGTTCCGGTGGCTCGGCATCATCGAACCCGGCCAGCTCCGCTGGTGAATATTCGCGGGTGCTGACCACCGTCCAAGTGATCGCCGCGAGCAGCACCACCGCGCCGAAGTAGAACGCATAGCGCACAGTGTCGGGCACTTCCCCGGCGGCCGCGGTGTTGGCAACGCCGAAGTGGGCCAGGATGAATGGCAGGAAGCTGGCGACGATGGCGCCCACGCCGATGAAGAAGCTCTGCATCGCGTAGCCGGCCGGACGCTGGCGTGGCGCCAGCTGGTCGCCGACAAAGGCACGGAACGGCTCCATCGATACGTTGATCGAAGCATCCAGCACCCACAGCGTGCCGGCCGCGATCCACAGCGTCGGCGAGTTCGGCATCACCAGCAGCGCCAGCGTGGTCAACACCGCACCGATCATGAAGTACGGACGACGACGACCCCAGCGGGTCCAGGTGCGGTCGGACAGGTAACCGATCACCGGTTGCACCAGCAGGCCGGTCAGCGGCGCGGCAATCCACAGCCCGGGTACCGCGTCGATGTCCGCACCCAGCGTCTCGAAGATGCGGCTGGCGTTGGCGTTCTGCAGGGCGAACCCGAACTGGATGCCGAGGAAGCCGAAACACATGTTCCAGATCTGCCAGAACGACAGCTGCGGTTTGGCGGGACGATTCATCGTGCACCCTCTTCCATCGCCACCGGCGCCACCGTCAGCGCCTGCACCTGGGCCTGGTTGAGCACGCCCTCGCGGCCGCCCTTGCCACCGGTGTAGTGCGCGAAATGTTCAAGCGCGCTCATGTTGAAGCCCTCTTCAAGCGCAACCGTGCATTGCCCCTTTGGCACCGTGAATGTTGCCGAGGTCGAGTCCTGCACGGCCACGCTGTGCGGCAGCGTGACCGTATGCCGCTGCAACGGCTGGCCCGGGCACTGCAGCACCAGCTGCTTGACCGCAGCCGTGACGCCGGTGTTGATCGGCCCGTTCGGGTTTCGATATTGCAGGCGCAGGCGAACCTGCCCGGCCTTGGCCGAGGTGAACTGCCAGCGCTGCGCACCCTTCAGCACCTGCTGCGGACCGACGCAGACCATTGGGCTGTGCAGCGATTCCAACGCGCCTTCGCGTCGGGTCAGGCTGAGGCAATGCTGCAGCCCATCGTCGCTGATCTGCACCTGGCCATTGCTGGCGACGACGGCCCTGCCGTCCTTCCACAGAACCTGCCCGGCTTGCACCGGAACGTTCCAACCCGTGCCCCTGCGCAGGGCCTGCGGTGCCGCGGGTGTTGCGGGCGCACGCGCGTTGGCATCCGCAGTCGTGGCAGCGAAGCCTGTTGCTGCCGGGGCAGTCACCAGCTGCACCGTGGTGGTCGTGCCGCGCGTGGTGGTCCTGCCCGCCACCAGCAAGCCATCGCCCACGCTCTGCGGACGCTCCAGCACATAGCGCTTGCCAGTGACTTCCAGGCTGATGCTGCGCTGCGTGCCGAACAGTTCCGGCACCAGCGCGGCCGGCAGCTTGGGCTGCACGCGGCCATCGTCCTGCACGCCGAACACGCCTTCGACCACCATCGACAGATACCCGGCCACCGACCACAGCTGGCGTTCGGAGTTGACCACCGGGCCGCTCAGCGCGCCTTCCTCGACATGCACGGCCTGGCTGACCAGCTCGTAGTTCTCCATGTTGGAACCGGCCAGCGCGGCGCCCCGCATCAGCGAACGGATCTCGGCGGCGATGCGCGGCGCATCGTCCAGCTGCCGCGCCGCACGCAGCGAGTAGGCGCTGACAAACGGCCAGATCGCGCGGTTGTGGTAGATCGGCTGCTGCGCTTCCTGCGGCCAGACCACGGGGCTGCCGGCTGGCCCCATCGGGTAAGCAGCCAGTGCACGGCGCGCGCGCTCGGGCGGCAGCACCCCGGCGAGGATGCCCAACGACAGGCCCAGC
Source organism: Stenotrophomonas sp. YJH_SMC_119 (assembly GCF_059368315.1). Lineage (NCBI taxonomy): Bacteria > Pseudomonadati > Pseudomonadota > Gammaproteobacteria > Lysobacterales > Lysobacteraceae > Stenotrophomonas > Stenotrophomonas sp. YJH_SMC_119. The sequence continues at coordinate 148,931 of NZ_JCAFRP010000005.1, forward strand.
AGATCGACCTTGGCGTACGGCACCGGGTGCGCGGCTTCGCCGATGTAGCTCATGTACTGGCCGATATCCTCGCGCCAGAAGCGCGCATCGATCTGCTGCGCCAACGCATCGGCCCACGCCTTGTAGTCGGCCGCGCGGGCGTCGCCGTGCTGGCCGGCCAGGCGTTCGGCCAGGCGCAATGCCTGGTAGTGCAGCACGTTGGTGGACAGTGCGTAGGAATCACCGATGAAGCGCACGTCCTCGCGGGTCCAGTCCGGATAGGTCTGCTCGCGCCAGTCCAGGAAGGAGGTCTCGCCACGGTACAGGCCCACCTGCGCGTCGAACACCATCGCGCGGTCCTGCGCCAGCGTGCCCTTCAGCGCCTGCCAGACCTGGTCGGCGAACGCGCGATCCTCCAGCAGATGACGGGCCGCCAGGAACCACACCACGCGATCGCTGCTGATCGGCCAGCTGCCACCGGAACCGGTGTCCTGCGCCACGAACAGGCCGGGCGTGTGCCCGTCGCGCGCCGCCGACAGCTTGAACTGCAGCGACTGCCGGGTGCGCTCCGGGTCCAGCCGCGCCAGCGCCAGATCGGCGGCGAAGCTGACATCGCGGGTCCACACATAGGGCCAGCGCGCGCCGGTCTGGAAGCACTCGCACGGCACCGGTCGGCCTTCGTCGAACGCGGGATCGCGAATCGCGTCCACGCGGTTCTGGTCCATCTCCTGCTGGGCCAGCGCGAACAACGCGTCGAACATCACGCTGCCGGTCTGGCTGCGCATCGGTGCGGCTGCGATCTGCACTGCGCCCTTCGGCGCATGCATCACGAAGCTGCCGTTGGCAGCGGCTTCGGCGCGCGCATGGCGGCCGTCGAATTGCAGGTCGGCCGCCTGCGCGGTCGATCCCAGCGCTGCCCCCAGGGCAGCGGTCAGGCAAATGATCTTCAGCATCGAAGCGGCGGACCGGCTTGCGCCCGTCGGCCTCCCTCCCTCTCTGCACGCGTTGTAGGTCCGCACCGTCGTTGCCGGCGGGCGGGCGCGGCCCCTCCCTCAAGGTGCCTTGGCCCCATGGTAGACGCGGGGCTGTCGGCTGCGTCCAGCTGCATACGTATTCATGGCGCCACGCGGTAGCACGCCTGCCGCACTGGCTTATGGTCCGGGTCTGCCAACGGCGCCTTGGGAGGGGAACTGCCGATGTCACCCACTGCTGTACGCGCGGCAATCGCGCACCTGCTCGGTCTGGCCCTGCTGGCCTGGGCCACGCTGGCACAGGCCACGCCACAGGTGGCCAGCGTCGAGTCACCGGGCAAGATACTCAAGGTCAGTCTCGTGCTGGACGGCGGCACCGCCCGCTATCGCGTCGAGCGTTTCGACGAGCCCGTGGTGGAGGATTCGAAGCTCGGCTTTACCCTGCGCGACGGTCGCCTGGACCGCGATTTCGCCCTGCTTGGCCAGCAGCGGCGCAGCGTCGATGACCGCTGGGAGCAGCCGTGGGGCGAGCGCCGGCTCACCCGCAACCACTTCAACGAGCTGACCGTACAGCTGGCCGAAACCACCGGCAGCAAGCGGCGGCTGGACGTGGTGTTCCGCGTCTACGACGATGGCGTTGGCTTCCGCTATGTGTTCCCCGAGCAGCCGAACCTGCACGAAGCGATCATCGATGACGAGCTGACCGAGTTCGCCATCGCGCAGGATTCCACCGCCTGGTGGATTCCCGCCGGCGAACCGATCCACTACGAATACCTGTACCAGCGCACGCCGCTGCGCGAGGTGCCGCTGGTGCATACGCCGATGACCCTGCGCGGCCGCGATGGCCTGCATGTGGCCATTCACGAGGCCGCGCTGGTGGACTACGCCGGCATGTGGCTGCGGCGAACCGAGGGACAACGCCTGCGCGCGCAGCTGTCACCCTCGGCCGAAGGCTGGAAGGTGCGCCGTGCCCTGCCCTTCGCCACGCCCTGGCGCACGCTGCAGATTGCCGACCGCGCCGGCGGCCTGGTCGAATCGGACCTGATCCTCAACCTCAACGAGCCCAATGCGCTGGGCGACGTGAGCTGGGTGAAGCCGGCCAAGTACGTGGGCGTGTGGTGGTCGATGCACCTGGACAACGAGAGCTGGGCCACCGGGCCGAAGCACGCGGCCACCACCGCCAAGACGAAGAAGGTGATCGATTTTGCCGCCGCGCATGGCTTCCGCGGCGTGCTGGTGGAGGGCTGGAACCCGGGCTGGGACGGCATGTGGGTGGGCAACGGCTACGACTTCGATTTCACCCGGGCCACGCCCGATTTCGACATTGAAGCGCTGTCGGCATATGGCCTGAAAAAGGGTGTGCACCTGATCGGCCACCATGAAACCGGCTGCGCCATCGAGCACTACGAGGATCAGCTGGGCGCCGCGCTGGACCTGTACGCACGGCTGGGCGTGGACCAGTTCAAGACCGGCTACGTCTGCGACGATGGCCAGGTCGACCGCCGCAATCCCACGGGGGGCCCGCTGTGGCGCGAGTGGCACGACGGGCAGTTCATGGCCCGCCATCACCTGAAGGTGGTGCAGGAGGCTGCGCGCCGGCACCTGTCGGTGAACCCGCATGAGCCGATCAAGGACACCGGCCTGCGCCGCACCTACCCCAACTGGATCTCGCGCGAAGGCGCGCGCGGCATGGAGTACAACGCCTGGGGCCAGCCGCCGAACCCGCCGGAGCACGAGGCCAACCTGGTGTTCACCCGCATGCTGGCCGGGCCGATGGATTACACCCCCGGCATCCTCAGCCTGAAGGGCCGCCACGGCCAGGCCATCCCCAGCACGTTGGCCCGCCAGCTGGCGCTGTACGTGGTGCTGTACAGCCCGATCCAGATGGCCGCGGACCTGCCCGAACACTACCTGCAGCACCGCGAGGCGTTCCGTTTCATCGAGGACGTGGCGGTGGACTGGGAGCAGAGCCGCGTGCTCGATGGCGAGGTGGGCGACTACGTGACGATCGTGCGCCGCGACCGCAACAGCCGCGACTGGTTCCTCGGCAGCATCACGGATGAACACGGACGCGTGCTGCCGGTATCGCTGGGCTTCCTGGAGCCGGGCGTGCGCTATCGCGCCGAGATCTACCGTGATGGTGAAGGCGCTGATTTCCGCAGCAACCCGTTCGCGTTCGCACGCGAAACCCGCGAGGTGACCAGTGCCGATGCACTGACGCTGGTGCTGGCACCGGGCGGTGGGCAGGCCATTCGCTTCACGCCGCTGTGAATGCCCCGGTAGTGCCGGCCGCTGGCCGGCACCACCGCAAGCAGGATCTGAAAGCGATTACACCCCTGCAAACGCCATTGAATACGTATGCAGGGTGATTCCCGCGAAGAATGCGCTGCCTACCATAGCGGCGACGACAGCGGCCACCGCGTCGCACGTTCACGGCACCGCCGGAACGCTCACAAATCGATCTGCAACATTGCCTGGGAGGGGAAAATGTTGAACCACAAGCGCAGTGCGCTGAGTCTCGCGCTGGCCGTTGTGCTGGCGCCGACGCTGGCGTCGGCACAGTCCACGCAGAGCACCACCACGCCGGCCGCCACCGCCGCCACCAACCTGGATACGGTGCAGGTCACCGGCATCCGCCGCGGCATCGAGAACGCGATCGCGGTCAAGCAGGACGCCACCTCGGTGGTCGAGGCGATTTCCGCCGAAGACATCGGCAAGCTGCCCGACGTCAGCATCGCCGAATCCATCTCGCGCCTGCCCGGCCTGGCCGCCCAGCGCGTGGCCGGCCGTGCGCAGGTGATCAGCGTGCGCGGCCTGTCGCCGGACTTCGCCACCACCCTGCTCAATGGCCGTGAAGTGGTCAGCACCGGCGACAACCGCGGTGTCGAGTTCGACCAGTACCCGTCCGAGCTGGTCAACGGCGTGACCGTCTACAAGACCCCGGACGCGGCGCTGGTCGGCCAGGGCCTGTCGGGCACCATCGACATGCAGACTGCACGCCCGCTCAGCTTTGGCGAGCGCGTGATCGCGGTCAGCGGCCGCTACCAGAAGAGTTCGCTGGGCCGCGCCGCCAACGTCGATCCGTACGGCAACCGCTTCAGCGCCAGCTACATCGACCAGTTCCTGGACAAGACCCTGGGCATTGCCATCGGCTACGCGCACAGCGACATGCCGATCCAGGAGAACCAAGTCGGCCTGTACGAACCGTGGACCACCGAACACACCGACAAGGGCGAGCGCCCGGGCGTGGGCGCCGGCACCTACTTCTCCGATGGCATCAAGGCGCTGCGCCGCACCGGCAACAACAAGCGCGACGGCGTGATGGCCACGATCCAGTTCCGTCCGAACAACAGCTGGACCAGCACCTTCGATGCGTTCCACACCGAAGCCGAGCAGATCGACACCGCCAACCAGTTCGAGCTGAACCTCAGCAACTACAACGGCAACTACACCCCGGGCCTGCTGGTCAGCAACCCGCAGATCAACGCCAACGGCTCGTTCACCGGCGGCACCGCCAGCGGCGTGTATCCGCTGGTGCGCGGCATGTACAACAAGCGCAAGGACAAGATCGATGCGTTCGGCTGGAACAACGAGTTCAACTTCGGCGGCGTCAAGCTGGTCGCCGACCTGAACTACTCCAAGGCCACGCGCGCTGAGCTGAACCTGGAAAACAACCTGCAGCTGACCCCGATGCCGCAGCTGGACACGGTCGGCGTGTCGATCCGCCAGAACGGCTTCTCGCAGATCAACCCGGGCCTGAACTACTCCAATCCCGACACGCTGTTCCTGACCAACACCATCTACGGTTCCGGCTACGGCAAGGTGCCGCAGGTGGAAGACCGCCTGAAGGGCGGCAAGCTGGCCGCGACGATTGCGCTGCCCGAGGCCATTGCCTCGTGGGCGCCAGACCTCGACATCGGCGTGAACCATGCCGACCGCCGCAAGGTGAAGACCCAGTCCGAAGGCAACATCCTGCTCGGTGCACAGGGTGATGCCAACATCGCCTCGGACCTGCAGTACCGCCCGGTCGACCTGAGCTTCGCCGGCCTCGGCACCATCCCGGCCTGGAACGTGCCGGCCGCAGTCGGTCGCTACATGACCTTCAACCCGGTCGACAACCTGGACTACCTGATTCCCAAGTCGTGGACGGTGCAGGAAAAGATCACCACCGCGTGGGCGCGCCTGAACATCAACACCGACATCGGCGTGGTCGGCGTGCGCGGCAACATCGGCGTGCAGATGCAGCACACCGACCAGAGCTCGGATTCGCGCTACTGGGACAGCTCGCAGCCGGCTGGCAGCAACATCCAGCCCTACTCCGCAGGCCGCAAGTACAACGACTGGCTGCCGAGCTTGAACCTGGCCTTCATGTTCCCGCACCAGCAGACGCTGCGCTTTGCCGCCGCCAAGCAGGTTGCGCGGCCGCGCGTGGACCAGATGCGTGCCGGCCTGGAGTTCGGCGTGGATACCGGCACCGGCCGCCCCGGTGGCAGTGGCGGCAACCCTTTGCTGGACCCGTGGCGCGCCACCGCACTGGACCTGTCCTATGAGAAGTACTTCGGCGAGAAGGCCTACGTGGCCGCCGCGATCTTCTACAAGGACCTGAAAAGCTACGTCTACACCCAGTCGGTGGACAACTACGACTTCACCGAACTGCTTCGCAACTACGTTCCTCAGCAAGGTGCGGCGCCGGTTCAGTACACCGGCACCTTCTCCGCGCCGCAGAACGGCAAGGGCGGCACGCTGAAGGGCCTGGAGCTGACCGGGTCGTTCCCGCTGGAGATGCTGACCGACAGCCTGCGCGGGTTCGGCGTGCAGGCCAGCGCGACCTTCAACAAGAGCGACATCACCATCCTGGACCCGGAAAGCGCGTCCAGCGTGGGCAGCGACCCGATCAGCCTGCCGGGCCTGTCCAAGCGCGTGTACAACTTCACCGCCTACTATGAGCGCAGTGGCTTTGAAGCACGCGTCAGCCAGCGCCGACGTTCGGACTTCATCGGCGAGATCGGCAACTTCAACGGCAACCGCAGCCTGCGCTACGTGGTCGGCGAGAACGTGACCGACGCGCAGATCAGCTACACCTTCAGCGACAGCAGCACCCTGCGCGGTCTCACCCTGCTGCTGCAGGGCAGCAACCTGACCAACGAGCCGTACCGCACCTACGCCGGCAGCAAGGACCGCCCGCTGGAGTACATCGAATGGGGCCGCACCTACATGCTGGGCGTGAACTACAAGTTCTGAGGTCGCGCCGGGCCCTGCCCGGCGCCCCGGACTCGGTAGTGCCGGCCGCTGGCCGGCAACAGAAAACAGGGAGCAGGACCGGAAACCCGCTGCGCAGGCAGCGGGTTTTCTTTTGTGTGGATGCCCTTCACCGCAATCTCACCCACAAAAAAGGGACGGGGCGCTTCGGCCCCGTCCCCGCAAGTACCGCCACCGGAGAAAACGGTCAGCTGCGTCGGGCGCAATACACCGCGCGCGGCGGCAGCTGGAGTTCATTGCCCTGCACCGTGCCCGCATCCGGGCCCGGCACCGCCACCTGCTGCCAGTTGCCCGGCGGCAGCGGATGGCTCACCGCTTCGGCCGACAGGTTGAAGGCCAGCAGGAGGGTTTCATCTGCAAGCATACGCTCGAACAGCAGCACTGGCTCGGCGCTTTCGATGAACCGGATGCTGCCATGCAGGAGCGCCGGCTGGCTACGCCGCCAGGCCAGGAAGGCGCGGAACGCCGCCAGGACCGAGTGCGGGTCGCGCTCCTGCACGGCCACCGCCGCCGCCCGGTGCTCGGCCGGGATCGGCAGCCAGGGCGTGCCGGAGGTAAAGCCAGCCAGCGGAGCGTCGGTCCACGGCAGCGGGGTGCGGCAACCGTCGCGGCCCTTGAAATTCGGCCAGAAGGTGATGCCATACGGGTCCTGCAGCGCCTCGAACGGCACCGCGGCCTCGGCCAGGCCCAGCTCCTCGCCCTGGTACAGGCACACCGAGCCGCGCAGCGAGCACAGCATCGCCACCAGCATCCGCGCCAGGCGCGGATCGGCCGGATAGCCGCCCCAGCGGCTGACCGCGCGTTCCACATCGTGATTCGAAACCGCCCAGCACGGCCAGCCTTCGGTCATCGCCGCTTCCAGCCGCGAGACCGTGTCGCGGATGTAGGCCGCGCTGTAGTCGTCCACCAGCAGCTCGAAGCTGTAGCCCATGTGCAGGCGGCCGTCCTGGGTGTACTCGGCGGTGGTGGCCAGCGAGTCTTCCGACGAGATCTCGCCCAGGCTCACCGCGCCCGGATACTCATCCAGCAGCGCGCGCAGCTGCTCCAGGAATGGCAGGTTCTCCGGTTGGGTGTTGTTGTAGAAGTGGTACTGGTAGGCGTACGGGTTGTCCGGACTGAAGCCGCGGCCCACGCGCTTGTCCGCCGGCTTGGGCGGGTTATCGCGCAGCTGCGCGTCGTGGAAGCAGAAGTTGATCGCATCCAGGCGGAAGCCGTCCACGCCGCGGTCCAGCCAGAACCGCACATTGTCCAGGGTGGCCTGCTGCACGTCCGGGTTGTGGAAGTTCAGGTCCGGCTGGTCGACCAGGAAGTTGTGCAGGTAGTACTGCTCACGGCGCGGTTCCCACTGCCAGGCGCCGCCGCCGAACAGCGACAGCCAGTTGTTGGGCGGGGTGCCGTCCTCGCGCGGGTCGGCCCAGACGTACCAGTCGGCCTTCGGATTACTGCGGTCCTGGCGGCTCTCGCGGAACCAGGCGTGCTCGATCGAGGTATGGCTCAACACCTGGTCGATCATCACCTTCAGGCCCAGGTCGTGCGCCTTGGCCAGCAGGCGGTCGAAGTCGTCCAGGCTGCCGAACAGCGGGTCGACGTCGCGATAGTCGGCGATGTCGTAGCCGAAGTCGGCCATCGGCGACTTGAAGAACGGCGAGATCCAGATCGCGTCCACGCCCAGCGCGGCAATATGGTCCAGGCGCTGGATGATGCCCGGCAGGTCGCCCACGCCATCGCCGTTGGCATCGAGGTAGCTGCGCGGGTAGATCTGGTAGATGACGGCTCCGCGCCACCATGGATAGTGCGACATCGACAGCCCCCCTCCGGGCAATGCGGGACCCGCCAGAAGCGGGCCGAAATCCTGTTCCGGCAAGCTTAGCGGCGGCCTCGCGGGCATGGCGCAACCTGCATACGTATTCACGCAGGCGGCAGCGTTTGCGGGGCCGGGAACGCCGGCCAGCCCCGTTTGCGCCCGAATTCACGGCCAGCGCCTATAATCGGTGGTGAGCCTGAAAGCCTGATCGCATGACCATCACCGAAGACACCCGTCCCGCCCTGGGCCTGCCCCAGATCCAGTCGCTTGCCGCGGCCGACATGGCCGCCGTCGACGCCCTGATCCGGCGCCGGCTGTCCTCGGACGTCGTGCTGATCAACCAGATCGCCGACCACATCATTTCCGCCGGCGGCAAGCGCCTGCGCCCGATGCTGGTGATGCTGGCGGGTCACGCGGTCGGCCAGGCCGGTCCGGAGCACCACCAGCTGGCGGCGATCATCGAGTTCATCCATACCTCCACCCTGCTGCACGATGACGTGGTGGACGAATCCAGCCTGCGCCGTGGCCGCAGCACCGCCAACGCGCTGTGGGGCAACGCGCCCAGCGTGCTGGTCGGCGACTTCCTGTACTCGCGCAGCTTCCAGCTGATGGTCGAGCTGGAGCGCATGCCGGTGATGCAGATCCTGGCCGATGCCACCAACCGCATCGCCGAGGGTGAAGTGCTGCAGCTGCTGCACGTGCACAACCCGGATACCGACGAAGCCGCCTACCTGCGCGTGATCGAGCGCAAGACCGCGGTGCTGTTCGCCGCCGGCACCCGCTTGGGTGCGCTGGCCAGCGGCGTGGACGAAGCCACCCAGCAGGCCTTGTTCGACTACGGCATGCACCTGGGCTACGCGTTCCAGATAGCCGACGACGTGCTGGACTACTCGGCCAATGCCGAGGAACTGGGCAAGAATCTGGGCGACGACCTCGCCGAGGGCAAGGCCACGCTGCCGCTGATCCACGCGATGGCCCACTCCGACGACGCCACCCGCGAGCGCCTGCGCACCATCGTGCAGGACGGCGACGCTTCGGCGATGCCGGAAGTGCTGGCCGCGATCCGTGCTACCGGCGGCCTGGAGTACAGCCGCGCGCGTGCCGAGGAATATGCCGAAGCCGCCGAGCGTGCGCTCGATGGTCTGGCTGACAACGACGCCGTGGCCGCCCTGCGTGGTCTGGCCCGTTACGCGGTGCAGCGCTCGCATTGACGGGTTGAGGTGTGCCGACCAACGGTCGGCACCCACCCACCGGCATTCCGGTGGGTGCCGACCGTTGGTCGGCACGGAAACGCTCGCATTGACCGCATCCGGTAGCGCCGGCCGCTGGCCGGCATTCCCGATGACATCCGCAGCATCATGAGGTTGCCGGCCAGCGGCCGGCACTACCGCTGCGCGGATCAACGTTTCTCGAAGCGCTCCTCGAAGAACTCATCCAGCGCCTTCCACGCGCGCTTGGCCGCCCGCTCGTTGTACTGGCACCCCGGCGGGCTGTTGGCATCGCGCTCGGCGAAGCAGTGCACCGCCCCGCTGTAGTTGGTGAACTCCCAGTCGACCTTGGCCGCGTTCATTTCCCTCTGGAAACCGGCGATATCCTCGGCGGTCACGCTCCTGTCGTCGGCACCGTTGAGCACCAGCACCGACGGGTGACTGCCACCGGCCTGCGCCGGCAGCGGTGAACCCAGCCCGCCGTGCAGGCTGACCACACCGGCCAACGGCGCACCTGCACGGGCCAGCTCCAGCACCGTGGTCCCGCCAAAGCAGAAGCCCACCGCACCGATCCGGCTGGCATCGAGCGGCACCTTGCCGGCCTGCGCCTTGAGCACGTTCACCGCTTCCAGCGCACGTGCCCGCAGCAACGGCCGGTCGTTGCGCAGCTTGGTCGCCACCGGCCCGGCCTCGGCATCGGTCTTCGGCCGCACGCCCTTGCCGTACACATCGGCCACCAGCACCACGTAGTCATCGCCCGCCAGCTGCTTGGCCTTCTCGATGGCCGACTCGTTCACACCCTTCCAGTTCGGCACCATCACCAGGCCCGGGCGCTTGTCGTTGTCGCCGTCGTCATAGACCAGCACGCCACTGAAGGTCGTGCCCTGGTGTTTCCACTCCACCGGCTGCGTCTTCATCGCCGCCCACGCCGGCATCGCCGCCAGCCCCAGCATCACCGCCACACCGCATCGCCAACGATTCATGCGCCTGCTCCGCAAGAAAAAGGGGACGGAGGGGATTAAGCCGTATTCGCCCCTCCCGCGTCGCATTCTGCATTGGCGACGTGACGCAGGTGTGGTTGGATACGACTTAATCCCCTCCGTCCCCTTTTTCGCATGAACCTTGTTGACCGCTTTCTGTCTGGCCTGATCCCACGCCTGCCTGCCGACGATGCCCCGCAATGGGCTCACGTCCAGGGCGCCAGCGCACAAGACCTGCAGCGCCTGCGCATGCAATGGCCGCAGGTGCCTGACAGCCTGGTGGAACTGTTGTCCCGCGTCGATGGCACCCATTTCCGCGAGTACCCCGGCGGCGGGGTCTGCGTGCTGATGCTCGGCTCGGACGTGGAAGACGGGGGCTACCCGTACTACCTGCGTTCGGTCGCGCAGATCTTCGAGGACCAGCAGCAATGGGACGACAGCATCCGTTCGATCTACGAAGAGTGGCTGGATGACGAGCCGGAGATTCTGGGTGAAGGCATCGACGCGGATCTGCCGATGAACCGCCGCCTGTGCTTCTCGCACTGCATGAACAACGGCGGCACGTCGATGCTTTACCTGGATTTCAACCCCGCACCGGGCGGCACGGTCGGCCAGGTGGTGCGCTACCTGCACGACCCGGACAGCTATGCGGTGATCGCCCCCAGCTTCGATGCGTATCTGCAGCAATTGATCGACGGCGGCTACGCATTCATCGACGAGGATCAGTAGATCCACGCCATGCGTGGATGAATTTCTCCGGAGGGTTGCCGGCCAGCGGCCGGCACTACCCGATGCCCAGGCCCGGAATCGCGCTGATGCTGTCCGGGTCGAATCCGGCCAGCTCGGCGAAATGACGGCCACGCGCCACGTAATCGCGGTACGCACCAAAGCTCGGTGCGCCCGGCGACAGCAGCACCACCCCACCCTGCTCACCCAGCGCGGCGCGTGCCAACGCCATCGCTTCGGGCAGGTCACCGGCCGCATGCAGACCGAAGCGACCGGTATCGGCCAGCGGCTGCAGCATGGCGTGGATGCGCGGGCCGTTGCTGCCCATGGTCACGATCTCCACCGGCGGCACGTCGTGCGCCATGTGCTGCATGAAATCGGTCCAGTCCAGGCCACGGTCGTGCCCGCCCACCAGCAGCGCAATGCGCTGGCCGGCGAAGCACTCCAGCGCAGCCAGGCTGGCATGCGGCGTGGTGCTGATCGAATCGTTGACGTAGGTCAGGCCATCGGCCACGCCGATGCGCTGCAGGCGGTTGGGCAGCGGACGGAAGTCCTGCACCGCCGGCGCCAGCGCCACGGCATCCAGCCCCAGCGCTTCCAGCGCGGCCAGCACCGCGCACAGGTTGCCGCGGTTGTGGCGGCCCGGCAGCGGCGTGTTGCGGGTATCGAACACCGGCTGTTCGCCGCGATGCACGATGTCACCGCGCATGTGCCAGCCCTGCGGCTGGTTGAACCAGACCACCTCGCTGTCGGGCAGCGACAGCGCGGCCAGGTGCGGATCGGCGGCATTGAGCACGGCGATGCGCGGTGCGGCTTCAGTCACCAGCCGCAGCTTGTCTTCGATGTAACGCTGTTCGCTGCCGTGCCAGTCCAGATGCTCCGGGAACAGGTTCAGCACCACCGCCACCTGCGGGCGGGCGCCACTGCGTGCCACTTCGCCGGTCTGGTAGCTGGACAGTTCCACCGCCCAGTACTCGGGCGCGGGCTGCGGATCCAGCACTTCCAGCAGCGGCAGGCCGATGTTGCCCACCAGGCCGGTGCGATGGCCGGCGGCACGCAGCAGGTGCGCAACCAGCGCGGTGGTGGTGCTCTTGCCCTTGGTACCGGTCACGCACACGGTGTCGTGCACGATGCCATCGTCGGCCGCGTGTTCGGCGAACCACAGCGCGGTGCCACCAATGAAGCGGGTGCCCTGCCCTTCCGCCGCCAGCGCGATTGGCTGGTAAGGGCTGATGCCGGGAGACTTGATCACCACGTCAAACGCGGCCAGCGCTTCAGCAGAAGGCTCGCCACGCACGTCCAGCACGCCCTGCGTTTCCGCACGCGCGGCCTCGACTTCAGCCGCCGGGCAGAACAGGCTCAGCGGCAGCGTGGGCAGGCGCTCACGCAGCACCGCAAACGCGGCGCGGCCCTCACGGCCCCAGCCCCACAGCGCAACGCGCTTTCCTTCAAGCTTCGAAATCTTCACGCACCCGTTCCCACAGCGCAGCCGGAACGCGGTGCTCGCCCTGCAGCTGCAGCAGCGGTGCCAGTTCCAGTTCGGCGGCATCCAGCTGCGGCTGGATCTCGTTGCAGAAGCGCTTCACCAGCACGTCTTCCTTCCACTCCGGGCGTTGCGCCAGGGTCGCCATCGCCGCACGCGATTCGCGGCCTTCGCCCACGCACTCGAACGGCTTGTGGTCCTGGAATTCCAGCAGCGCATCGAAGCCACCGGCCTGCTCGGCATCGTCCAGCAGGTTGCGGCCGAAGATACGCACCAGGCGCGTCTTGGGCATGAACGGGGCCAGCGCCAGGAACACGAAGTGGCACTTCGGGCAGACGCCGCACCAGCGGTTCACCGGGCGCTCGCCGAGGATGTGGAAGTTGCGGTTGCAGCTGGAGAAATGCGCGTCGTAGAAGTCACTCTTGGCGAACTGGCGGGCCACCGCCAGCTCGGACATCGGGCGCAGCAGCGAGTAGTACTGCAGGTCCGCCGCCACGTACTTCTGCACATGGCTGCCGAACGCCTGCTCGCAGGCCCAGCCCTTGGACCACTGATGATTCACTTCGCCGGTGCCCGGAATCTGGCTGCCGTAGCTGGCCGAGCGCTCGTTGGAGAACACCACCTGGTCCACGCCGTGCAGCAACGCGGCCAGCACCATGATCGCCGAGTTCACCACCGTCACCGGGATATGGCCGTTCCATGCGCCCTGGCGATTCAACTCGAACAGTTCAGGTGCCAGCGTGCGGCCCAGGTTCAATGTCGGCAGGCCGGTGCGCTCGGCGCACGCACGGATCAGCTGCGAGCCACCGATCCAGGTCACGGTTTCGTCCACGCCGGCACGGCGCAGCGCTTCGATGCTGACCAGCGAATCCTTGCCGCCGCCGATGGCCACCAGCGCGTGCGGCTGCAGGCCCAGCGACGGCGCCTGCACGGCCTCGCCCTGCACCGGCAACCGGAAGCGGCCGCGCAGGTTCAGGCCATTGCGGTAGGCGAATTCGCCCAGGCCGTTGAGGTAAATGGTCTCCACCAGTGCGGCGGTATCGGCATCGATGCTGTAGCTGTCGATGCTGACCGTCTCCGGCACGCCCGCCTTGTAGTAGCTGACACCGGCGATCAGGTGCAGCAGCTGCAGCGCACGCTGCACGGCGGCGGCACGCGCCTCGTCCAGCACGAACGGGGCGCCCGGCACGGTGATGGTCTCCACCATCTCCGGGCCGTCATCAAAGGCATAGACCAGCCTGGCCACGCCGGTCTCCGCGGCGAATTCGCAGCGGACGAAGCGGAAGCGGGAAACCTGGTGTTTGTCGAAAGCAGTCATGGTGTATCCGGTCAGGCACGGGCCCGCGCGATGGCGCGCGGCGTGTCGGTGGGCGGGTGCAGGGCGCGCGCGGCGATCATTCGATCACGTCTTCGCGCGGCAGCATCCGCTGGTTGTAGGTGTTGGCCATCGAATAGCCGTAGGCGCCGGCATCGGCGATCAGCATCACGTCGTCCGGCGCGGTCGACACCGGCAGCTTGCGGCGCTTGCCGAACACGTCGCTGGACTCGCAGATCGGGCCGACCACATCGAACGCCGCCTCGGCATACCCACCCTGGCGGCTGAGGTTCTCGATGTCGTGCCAGGCGTCGTACAGGGCCGGGCGCATCAATGCATTCATGCCGGCATCCAGGCCGACACGGCGCACGCCGTCCTTTTCCACCACCTGGGTGGCGTGGGTCAGCAGCACGCCGGATTCGGCCACCAGGTAGCGGCCCGGCTCGATCGCCAGGCGGAACGCCGGATGCAGCGCCTTGACCTCAGCCAGGCCCTCGGCCCAGGCATCCAGATCGAACGGCTCGTCCTCGGCGGAATACGGAATCGGCAGGCCGCCGCCGATGTCGATGGTCTGCACGCTGCCGATGCGGCGGGCGAAACCGGCCAGCTCATCGCACATCAGGCGCCAGTGCTGCGCGGTCTCCACGCCGCTGCCCAGGTGCGCGTGCAGGCCGACCACGCGGCTGCCCAGATCAGTGGCTGCGCGCACGAACTCATCGACACGGGCGATCGGCAGGCCGAACTTGGACTCCTTGCCACCGGTACGGACCTTGGCGTGGTGGCCCTCGCCACGGCCCAGGTCAACGCGCAGCCACAGCTCGCGGTTGCGGAACAGGTCCGGCCAGCGCTGCAGTGCCTCGACGTTGTCGACCGTCACGGTCACGCCCAGCGCGAATGCGGCTTCGTACTCGCTGCGCGGGCAGAAGCTGGGAGTGAACAGCACGCGCTTGGGCGACAGTTCCGGCAGGTGCTGGAACACGTGCTTCAGTTCGCCATGCGACACGCACTCCAGGCCGAAGCCTTCGGCTTCCAGCAGCTGCAGGATGGCCGGGTGGCTGTTGGCCTTGATCGCGTAGTAGCGCTGGTCGATCGGCTTGATCGCGGCCAGCGCGCGGGCGCGGGCGCGCACGGTCGGCAGGTGGTAGACGTAGCGCGGCGTACCGGCATCGGCCAGCTGCAGCAGGTGCGCACGCTGGCCGCGCCACCACGGCGTGCCACGCGGGCGCACGGTGCCGGCGATCTCGCGCCAGCGCGGGCCGAACACTTCGGTCTCTTCCACCGGCATCGCGCCGCTGTCGATCAGCTCGGCGTGCAGCACCGGCAGCAGGCCATCGGCATCGGCCTCGTCGATGACGAAGGTCAGGTTCAGGTCGTTGGACGACTGCGAGATCATGTGCACGCGCTCGCGGCCGAAGGTCGCCCACACGTCCGACAGCTTGTGCAGCAGCGAACGCATGCCACGGCCCACCAGAGTGATCGCCGCACACGGCACGATCACCTTCACCTTGCAGATCTGCGACAGGTCGGCCGACAGCGCGGCCAGCACATCGGTATTGACCAGGTTCTCGGACGGATCCAGCGACACGGTGACGTTGGTTTCGGCCGAACCGATCAGGTCCACCGACAGGCCGTGCTTCTTGAACAGATTGAACACATCGGCCAGGAAGCCGACCTGCTGCCACATGCCGATGCCTTCCATCGACACCAGCACGATGCCGTTGCGGCGGCTGATCGCCTTCACCCCTGGTACCGGCGCGGCGCTGCCATCGATGCTGGTGCCGGGCAGTTCCGGGCGCTCGGTATCGAGGATGGCCATCGGTACGCCGGCATCGCGGCACGGCTTGATCGAGCGCGGGTGCAGCACCTTGGCGCCGGTGGTGGCGATTTCCTGCGCCTCGTAATAGTCCAGGCGGGTCAGCAGGCGCGCGTCCGGCACATCCTTCGGATTGGCACTGAACATGCCCGGCACATCGGTCCAGATCTCCACGCGGCTGGCACCGAGCAGCGCACCGAAGTACGCCGCCGAGGTATCCGAGCCACCGCGGCCGAGGATGGCGGTACCGCCATCGGCGTGCCGCGAGATGAAGCCCTGGGTGATCAGCAGGCGGGTCGGCTGCGCACGGAAGCGCTGCATCCATTCCGCGTCGGCACGCCACTGGCAGTTCACCGACAGGCGCTGCGACCAGTCGCTCTGGTTCGGCTGCGGCGGCATCGCGTCCAGCCACTGGCGGGCATCCATCCAGCCCATGTCCAGGCCCGAAGCGTGCAGGTAGGCCGCACCCAGGGTGGAGGACAGCAGCTCGCCCTGGCCCAGCACTTCGGCCTGCCAGTCGAGCGGACGGGTGGCTGCACGCGCATCGTCGAGCAGGCCCTGCAGCGCGGCGAGGCGATCGGCCAGCACCTCGCGGCCCAGGCCGAGTTCAACCAGGAAGGCCTCGTGGCGTTCGACCAGCGCCGCCACGCGGTCCCGGCTGTCGGGCGCGCCATCGGCGATCGCGGTCAGTTCGTTGGTGACCCCGGACAGCGCCGACACCACCACCAGCACGCGCGAGCCGGTCTCTTCCGCGCGTTTTTTCGCCAGCTTCCCGATCGTGTCCCAGCGGTGACGACGCGACACCGAGGTGCCGCCGAACTTCAGTACGATCCAACGATCGACAAGGGGGGAAGCTGACATGGATTGGCTATGTAGAATGTGGGGAAGCCGCCCTCGGGGGCGGAACCTTTGATTCTAAGCGCAATATCCCCGTAGATGGCCGTCCTCCGTTACCTGCAGCTCGATGTCTTCGCCCCCCGCCCCGGCACCGGCAACCCGCTGGGCGTCATCCTGGACGCCGACGGGCTCTCCAGCAGCCAGATGCAGGCCCTGGCCGCCTGGCTGAACCTGTCCGAGACGGTGTTCTTCCTGCGCCCCAGCACGCCGGGCGCCGACTACCACATCCGCATCTTCACCCCGACCCGCGAGCTGGCCTTCGCCGGCCACCCCAGCGTCGGCGCCGCCTGGGCGGCGGTGACCTGCGGCCAGGCGCAACCGCACGACGGTGCCCTGCTGCAGCAATGTGCGGCGGGGTTGCTGCCGGTACGGGTGAGCGGCCCGGCCGAGGCACTGCAGATCCAGCTGGCCAGCCCACCGGCGCGGCAACTGGACACCGCGGCCGACGGAGCGCCCGAAGCGCTGCTGGCGCTGGCCGACAGCGGGCACGTGCCCGAACTGTGGGACAACGGCGCACGCTGGTGGCTGTTGCCGCTGCGCGACGCCGCCGCCGTACGCAACCTTGTGCCGGACATGGCCACGCTGGCCGACTGGAGCCTCGCCACCGACGCGACCGGTGTGGCCGTGTTCGCCGACGAGGCCGGCGACGACCACACCCGGGTGGTGCGCGCTTTCTGCCCCGCTGATGCAGCCGCCGTGCCCGAAGATCCGGTGACCGGCAGCGCCAATGCCTTGATCGGCGCCTGGCTGCGCCAGCGCGATGCCCTGCCCGGCCGCGAGGGCCGCTACGTCGCCAGCCAGGGCCGCGAAGTCGGTCGCGATGGTCGCGTACAGGTCGAGGTTGATGCGCAGGGCACGGTGTGGATCGGCGGCCAGGTGCAGTGCGTGATCGACGGCAGCATCCGCTGGTAGCCCACGGGAAAAAGGGGAAAAAGGGGACGGAGGGAATTAAGTCGCTTATGGCACATGAGGCAAAAGCGACTTAATTCCCTCCGTCCCCTTTTTGGTGCCCCGCGCTACGCTATGCGGCCTGTTTACTGGAGTGCCGCCTGATGTCCACCCGCCGTTTCCTGCAGCTGGACGTGTTCTCCCCGCGCGCCGGCGCTGGCAATCCGCTGGCCGTGGTACTCGATGCCGAGGGCCTGGACGACGCCAGCATGCAGGCCATCGCGCGCTGGACGCGCCTGCCCGAAACCACCTTCGTGTTCCCGCCACAGGTGCCGGGCGCCAGCTATCGATTGCGCATGTTCAGCCCGCAGAAGGAAGTACCGTTCGCGGGCCACCCCAGCGTCGGCACCGCGCATGCGGTGCTGCAGGCGGGCCTGGCCGCAGCGGTCGACGGCGTGCTGGTGCAGGACGGCATTGCCGGCGCGCTGCCGCTGCGCGTCAGCGGTGAGGGTACGCAGCAGCGCATCGCCATCCGCACCCCGCGCGCGCAGCTGGCCGAGACTGCCGAGGCCACCGATCCTCGCCTGCAGGCCGCGCTGAAGGGCTGGCCGCTGGGCACACTGCCGCCGGCACGCATGCAGGGTGGCCGCAGCTGGTGGGTGGTGCAGGTGGCCGACGAGGCCGCATTGCGCGCGCTGCAGCCAGACTGGGATGCAGTGGCCGCACTGGCTGAATCCACCGACAGCATGGGCGTGTTCGCCTATGCCTTCAGCGATGGCAGCGAGGGTTTCGACCTGGCCGTACGTGCCTTCGTCGGCAATGGACGCCGCTTCGAGGACGCCGCCTCGGGTGCGGCCAATGCGGTGCTGGCCGCGTGGCTGGACCTGCGTGACGCGCTGCCGCGTGGACGGACGCCGTTTGAAGTCAGCCAGGGCCGCGAAGTCGGCCATGACGCGCGCCTGACCCTGCTGGTCGACCAGGACGGCGAGGTCTGGTCTGGCGGGCAGGTGCAGACGGTGATCAGCGGCACCATCGATTGGTAAACACCATCGAGGTGGAGCCGAAGGCAGCGGCAGGAGCCGCTGCCAACGTCGGACGCGACGGCCCGGAGGGTGGCGGCCAGGAAGGCCGCCATAACGCTGGCCGGCTGTCACCTGGACCTCGACATCATGCGGTTGTCGGCCAGCGGCCGGCACTACCCTCAGCCCAGCTCGGCTTCCAGGCTGATCGGCACCGCGCTCAGCGCCTTGGACACCGGGCAGTTCTGCTTGGCGTCATCGGCAATCGCGCGGAACTGCGTCGCATCGATACCCGGCACCACTGCCTTCACCTTCAGCCGGATCTGCGACAGCTGCGGGCCGCCCTCCAATGACAGATCGACCTTGGCTTCGGTATCCAGCGAGGTCGGGGTAAAGCCGGCTTCGCCGAGCTTGGCCGACAGCGCCATGGTGAAGCAACCGGCGTGCGCAGCAGCGATGAGCTCTTCCGGGTTGGTGCCCTTTTCGTCGCCGAAACGGCTGTTGAAGCCGTAGCGTGTCTTGTCCAGCAGCCCGCTCTGCGGCGTGCTCAGCTGCCCCTTGCCCGACTTCAGATCGCCTTCCCAGTGCGCGGTGGCGTGTCGCGAGATTCCCATGTGCTGCTCCTGCGTGACGGTGATGAACGGTCACCCTCGCACGGGAGGCGTTAGCCCTGCGTCGCTCCGCCGCACGCCGCAGGTCGCCTTCCGAACCCGGCGCGTGGACACTTTCTCACCAGCCGGAAACGCATTTTTCTCTTGTTTTCAGTGGTTTCGCGCATTCCGCCGATGGGCGGGCGTGGGCCGTCGCGCGCGTTGCCACACCCCCGTCCCCCACGGCGCGCCATGTACTGAATCGGCCTGGATATGAAAAAACATGCACTTTCCGCGCTTCGGGCTATTGGCGGCGCCCAAGAGTTGCCCTACATTGCGCTTGCCGACGGGGTTCGGCGCCGACCAAACAACCAACCGTTCACGGAACAGGAAACCATGGCAAAGACCGCTAAGAAGGCTGCCCCGAAGAAGGCAGTGAAGAAAGTCGCGACGAAGGCAGCCGCCAAGCCGGCCGCTCCGAAGCCGATCAAGGAAGTGCTGACCAAGTCCGGCCTGGTTGCACACATCGCTGAAGCCTCCGGCGTCGTCGCCAAGGACGTCCGCGCTGTGCTGGCCTCGCTGGAAAGCGCCGTTGCCTCCTCGGTGCACAAGAAGGGCGCTGGCTCCTTCACCCTGCCGGGCCTGCTGAAGATCACCACCGTCAATGTGCCGGCCAAGCCGAAGCGCAAGGGCATCAACCCGTTCACCAAGGAAGAGCAGTGGTTCGCTGCCAAGCCGGCCACCACCAAGCTGAAGGTGCGTCCGCTGAAGAAGCTGAAGGACGCCGCGCTGTAAGCGCGCGCCCCAACGCGGATTCCGACGGGACGGCTCTGGCCGTCCCGTTTTCTTTTGCACGTTCCCGGCAGCAGGTCCACGCCACGCGTGGATGCGCCGCCCCGGGGCATCCGCAACACAGCGTTGCCGCATACTGGAAAATCCCCGTTCAAGCCCGTCGCCATTAGCCAGGCGCGGCCTGGGCAGGCCCTGGAACGTACCGGGTGGAACACTGCGTGCAGCCCCGGCCATCGCCGCCGGGCACGGCCTTGCCTAAGGTGGGCGCATCCTCCACAGCAACGGCGAGCATCCCCTCATGGCCAGCCCCTCCACCCGCTACCGGATCTCGGTGACCCCCATCGAAAAGGACGGGTTGCAGTGCACCGGGCGCTGCACCATCGAACTGGAGCATCGCGCCAGCCGCGACCTGATGCGCCTGCTGGAAGCGGCGCCACGCACCGCTGGCATCAGCGGTGATGAACGCGCGACCCTGGTGATCGCCACCCAGCTGCTGCGCGACATCGTGCAGCGCCACGCAGAGACCGATGGACATGCGTTGGCCGCCATCGCCGGGCAGGTGCTGCCGGCACTGGATGCGCTGGAGCAGTTGCCCTCCTCCCGCTGATTCCCGCGCAGCCGATACACTGTCTCCCCCACATCGCCTCGGGGAGGAGGCATGCGCAGGACGCTTTTCCTGATCGTGCCCCTGGCGCTGCTCGGCTGCTCCAAGCCTGCGGCAGCGCCTGATGTTGCGCCAGCGCCGGCTGTCGCCAGCGCCGGAACGCAGGGCATTACCAGCACCGAAGCGGCGTCCCTGCAGACACCGGCGATCGATCCGCTGTTCGCTGCGGTCGCTGCCGACGCCCAACCACCATCGGTGATGCTCAACCGCTACGTGATCGCGCTGCTCAACCGCAACCGCAGCGCCAGCGATGCGGCATGGGCGATTCCACCGGCCGACCCGCACCGCGCAGATGACGCTGCCATACGCCAGCTGCAGGGCGTGCGTACGCTGCGGCTGGACAGCGAGCCCCCGGTGGCACGCGACGGCCAGCATCCTCCCAAGCTGCTGGAGGTGCCGGTGCGGATCCGCGCGGTCACCACGCAAGGCACCTTCCGCTTCGGCGGCTGGTACCGCGTGCAGCCCAGTGCTGATGGCCGCGGCTGGCAGATCCAGTCGGCGCAACTGCGGCCAACGCTGGACTGAACCATTGCAGCGGCATGCACGCGCGATTCAGCCGCCCCGGCTACTCTTTCCTCCATCCTTTCCCAGTCCAGCGGTCACCGCCATGCGCCTGCGTTCCCTGATGACCCGCCTCGCCGCCTCCACCGTGCTGATCGCCGCCGCGATCGGCGCGCAGGCCGCCCCATCCATTTCCGGCCGCGAACTGTCGGTCGGCGCCAGCGATGTGCAGCAGTATCTCGATGGCAGCTTCCCGCGCACCCAGGACGCGTTGGGCGGACTGATCGCCCTCACCATGAGCCACCCCCAGCTGAGCCTCCCGGCCGGCGAGCGCTTGAACCTTGGCATGGACGTGGCACTGGCCACTGCCGGTGGCAATCCGGCCAAACTGGGTACGGTGAAGCTCAGCAGCGGCCTGCGCTACGACGCGCAGACCCAGGGATTCCACCTGCAGCAGCCGAGCGTGGATGACTTCACACCGGCCAACCAGGGCGGTCGTCTCGACTCCCGTACCCGTGGCCTGCTAAACGCCTGGCTGAGCGACTACGCCCAGCGGGAGCCGATCTACAAGCTGGACCCGGCCGTGGCCGGCGTGCTTGGCGCGCTGCAGGTGCAATCGGCACAGGTGAAGAACGGCAAGCTGGTGGTCACCTTCAACCAGAACCTGGGCAACCTGGTGCCGGCAGGCGTGCTGGGCAAGTAAGGTGGTGCCGGCCAGCGGCCGGCACTACCGGCAGCGCATCAGGCGGCGAGTGCCTTGACCACCGCCTCACTGAAGGCTGGGATGTCGTCCGGCTTGCGGCTGGTGATCACGTTGCCGTCGACCACGACCTCGGCATCGCGCCAGTTCGCCCCCGCATTGGTCAGATCCTGCTGCAGGGACGGCCAGGACGTCAGCTCGCGGCCATCGGCGAGGCCACTGTTGATCAGCAGCCACGGGCCATGGCAGATCGCCGCCACAGGCTTGCCGGCTTCGTCTACTGCGCGGACGAAGCCGAGTACAGCCTCGTCGATACGCAGCGTGTCCGGATTGATGACCCCTCCCGGCAGCACCAGGGCATCGAAGCTGGCCGGATCGGCCTCATCCAGCGGAATATCCACTGCAACGGCGTCGCCCCAGTTCTTCTCTTTCCAGCCCTTGATCGTCGCCTCCTTTGCAGGCGACACGACGCTGACGCGCGCGCCTTCGGCTTCCAGCAGACGCTTGGGTTCGGTCAGTTCGGACTGTTCAAAGCCGTGGGTGGCAAGGATGGCAATCTGCTTGCCCTTCAAACGTTCTGCCATGGGTGCACTCCGGTTGGGGGTGCCGACAGAATGGAAGAACGGCCCTTGCACGGCGGTGACCCTGCCGTGCACGGCAGGTGGAGAGCCTCCGGGTGGTGCCGGCCGCTGGCCGGCACCTGGATTGCGCCTTGCCGGCCAGCGGCCGGCACTACCCGGTACCGGTCAGCGCTTGGGCTGCAGCATGGTGCCGGTGCACTTGGGCGAGCCGCAGCGGCACTCCCAGATCTTCTTCAGCTTGGCGGTGTGACGCTCGGCCAGGGTGATGCCGTAGTTGTAGGTCAGCTCTTCGCCGGCCTTGATGTCACGCAGCGCCTCGATGAACACCTTGTCGCCACGGCTGTCACCGTCCTCATCTTCCTCGATCACCGCCTCGCAGTTCGGATCGCAGCTGTGGTTGATCCAGCGCGCATCGTTGCCCTTGTAGTTGGCATCGATCACCCAGTCATCGTTGAGGGTGAACAGGAAGGTATGGCCGCTTTCGACATCGCCGCTGTCATCGGCATCAACGTCGCCGTGGCTGCGCAGCAGGCCCTTGTACTGGATCACGCGCTCGCCCTGCTTGATCGGGGCCACGGCGAACACGCCGTTGCCATGGATGGCGGACTTGCGGGCTTGGATCTTCTTCGGCATCGGCACGGGCTGTTTGCAGCGGATGGAACCGGGATTCTCGCCCATTCCGGGTGATTGCGAAAATCACCCCGTTGGCGCAGCATGGCGCCCCGGCGGTGGCCCCGGTGCGTCGTCCCGGTCCGTCCCAGCGCCGGCTGAATGCCCGGGTTGGATGCCGGCGAATAAAAGCGTACAATTTCAGTCCGCTTTAAGAACCGCTCGCATTCCCATGTTGCGTGTCACCAAGCTCACCGATTACGCCACCGTGGTGCTGACCGTGCTTGCCGCCCGTCCGGGCGAGGTGCTCAGTGCCACCGAGCTGGCCGAATTCACCGGCCTGGAGCCGCCCACCGTCAGCAAGGTGCTCAAGCCGCTGGCCCAGGCCGGCCTGGTCGAAGGCCTGCGCGGTGTCCGTGGCGGCTACCGCCTGACCCGCCCGGCCATCGAGATCTCGCTGTTCGAAGTGGTCGAAGCGATGGAAGGGCCATTGGCCCTGACCGAATGCAGCCACGACCACCACCAGTGCGGCATGGCGCCCAAGTGCGGCGCGCGCAGCAGCTGGCGGCTGATCAACGACGTGGTCTCCGAGGCCCTGCGCGATGTCACCCTCGCCCAGATCCTGCCCCCTCTTCCCCTTGCCGATGACGAACAGCGCCGCACCATCGCTGTCGACGTCGTCTCCTGATCCACAGGCAGCCCCCCATGGCCACCGAAACCATCGAAAACGTCGCCCACGACGACACCCCCAACCGCGAGATCCACGAGCAGCTCGGCCGCAAGTATTCGGCCGGCTTCATCACCGAGATCGAATCGGACTCCCTGCCGCCGGGCCTGGACGAGGACACCATCCGTGCCCTGTCGGCCAAGAAGGACGAGCCGGAGTGGATGACGCAGTGGCGCCTGGACGCCTACCGCCACTTCCTGACCATGCCGATGCCGGACTGGGCCAAGCTGGAGATCGCGCCGATCGACCTGCAGGCGCTCAGCTACTACTCCGCGCCCAAGGGCCCGAAGTACGCCTCGCTGGATGACGTGCCCAAGGAACTGCTCGACACCTACGACAAGCTGGGCGTGCCGCTGCACGAGCGTGCCAAGCTTGCAGGCGTGGCGGTGGACGCGGTGTTCGACTCGGTGTCCGTCGGTACCACGTTCCGCAAGGAACTGGCCGAGAAGGGCATCATCTTCTGCTCGATGTCCGAGGCCATCAAGGAACATCCGGAACTGGTCCGCCAGTACCTGGGCACCGTGGTGCCGGTAGGCGACAACTACTTCGCCGCGCTCAATTCGGCGGTGTTCTCCGATGGCAGCTTCGTGTTCATTCCCAAGGGCGTGCGTTGCCCGATGGAACTGAGCACCTACTTCCGCATCAATGCCGGCCACACCGGCCAGTTCGAGCGCACCCTGATCGTGTGCGAGGACAAGGCCTACGTGTCCTACCTGGAAGGCTGCACCGCGCCGATGCGCGACGAGAACCAGCTGCACGCGGCGGTGGTCGAGCTGGTCGCGCTGGAAGACGCGGAGATCAAGTACTCCACCGTGCAGAACTGGTACCCGGGCGACGAGAACGGCGTCGGCGGCATCTACAACTTCGTCACCAAGCGTGCCGAATGCCGTGGCGCGCGCAGCAAGGTCACCTGGACCCAGGTCGAAACCGGTTCGGCGATCACCTGGAAGTACCCGTCCTGCGTGCTGCTCGGCGACGACTCGGTCGGTGAGTTCCACTCCGTGGCGCTGACCCATCACCGCCAGCAGGCGGACACCGGCACCAAGATGATCCACGTCGGCAAGCGCACCAAGAGCAAGATCGTCAGCAAGGGCATCAGTGCCGGCCGTGGCCAGAACACCTACCGCGGCCTGGTGCGGGTGGACCGCAACGCCGATGGCGCGCGCAACTACACCCAGTGCGATTCGCTGCTGATCGGCAAGCAGTGTGGCGCACACACCTTCCCCTACATCGAGGTGAAGAACCCGGGCGCCACCGTCGAACACGAGGCCACCACCTCGAAGATTTCCGACGACCAGCTGTTCTACTGCCGCGCCCGTGGCATCAGCCAGGAAGACGCGGTGTCGATGATCGTCGACGGCTTCTGCAAGCAGGTGTTCCGCGAACTGCCGATGGAGTTCGCGGTGGAGGCCAAGAAGCTGCTGGAAGTCTCGCTGGAAGGAAGCGTCGGATGATGCGTACGTCTTTGCCCGCACTGTTGCTGCTGGGCCTTTCGCCCTGGGCCCTGGCCAACGCGTCCTGCACCCCCGAAGACCTGGTGGGTGCCACCCCGGTCAGATTGCCCGCCAGCACGGTCATCTCCGCGCCGAAAGAATTTTCGATAGTGCTGACAACGCGGCAGGACGGCAGCTTCGGCGCGATCCGGGCTCGCCTGAGCTCGGGCAACCGTGAGCTGGATCGCGCCGCTGCCGAATCCATCCGACAGGCCTCCCTCGCAGTCTCCTGCCTGCAAGAACCCGGTGAAGAGATCATCGTGGTTTTCTCCGCCCTCCCCGCTCAACCTGGGCAGCCCGGCAACGGCACGGTGCAGATCGTCCGCATCGACCCCGCAGCCCCGAAACCTACCAAGCCATGACCATGCTGAAGATCGAAAACCTCCACGCCCGCATCGGCGACAAGGAAATCCTCAAGGGCCTGTCGCTGGATGTTAAGCCCGGCCAGGTGCACGCCATCATGGGCCCCAACGGCGCCGGCAAGTCCACCCTGGGCAATGTCCTGGCCGGCCGTGACGGCTATGAAGTGACCGAAGGCAGCGTGCAGTTCGAAGGCAGCGACCTGCTCGACCAGGACCCGGAAGCGCGCGCCGCCGCCGGCCTGTTCCTGGCGTTCCAGTACCCGGTGGAAATCCCGGGTGTGAACAACACCTACTTCCTGCGCGCCGCGCTGAATGCACAGCGCAAGGCGCGTGGCGAGGACGAACTGGACTCCATGCAGTTCCTCAAGCTGGTGCGCCAGAAGCTGGCCGTGCTGCACCTGAAGGACGAACTGCTGCACCGTGGCGTCAACGAGGGCTTCTCCGGTGGCGAGAAGAAGCGCAACGAGATCTTCCAGCTGGCCGTGCTGGAGCCGAAGCTGGCGATCCTGGACGAAACCGATTCGGGCCTGGACATCGACGCGCTGAAGAGCGTCGCCGACGGCGTCAACGCGCTTCGCGGCGCCGACCGCTCGTTCCTGGTCATCACCCACTATCAGCGACTGCTGGACTACATCAAGCCGGACGTGGTGCACGTGCTGGCCGATGGCCGCATCGTCAAGACCGGTGGCCCGGAACTGGCGCTGGAACTGGAAGCGCACGGCTACGATTTCCTCAAGGATCGCGTGGTGCGCGAGGCGGCGGTCTGATGAGCGCCCTGCTCGACTCCATGGCCCAGGCCTTCTGCGGCAGCGACGCGCGCCGCGAAGTGCTGGACGCGGCCCTGCGTGACGGCCTGCCGGCCGCGCGCAACGAAGCCTGGAAGTACACCTCGCTGCGCCAGCTGGAACGCCGTGCGTTCGCGGCGGCACCGCTGCAGGGCCCGGCGCTGGACGCCGCGCTGCTGGAGGACATCCCGGCACCGCGCCTGGTGTTCGTCAACGGCCGCCTGGATGCCGCGCTGAGCGACGTGCAGGTCCTGCCGGACGGCGTGCAGCTGCAGCCGCTGTCGGCCGCACTGGCCTCCGGCGAAGACGCCGTGCGTTTCCTTGGCCGCCGCTACGAGCGCAGCGAAGAGATCTTCGCTCGCCTGAATGCCGCGCTGGCCGATGAAGGCGTGGTGCTGCGCGTGGACGAAGGCGTGCAGGTGGAAGCGCCGCTGCAGCTGGTGTTCGCCAGCGTCGCCGGCGAGACCGACCTGGCCTGGCACCACCGCCACCTGATCGAACTGCGTGCCGGCGCCAGCCTGGGCGTGGTCGAGCACCGCCTCAGCGTCGGCGATTCGGCGCACCTGGACAACACCGTGCTGCACGCCCATGTAGCCCGCGATGCCGTGCTCAAGCACGCCCGCGTGCAGGCCGGCAGCGCGCGCCAGACCAGCTTCCTGCGTACCGACGCGGTGCTGGCCCGCGACGCGCAGTACCACCGCGTCGACCTGGAACTGGGCGCAGCACTCAGCCGCCACGAACTGAACGTGCGCCTGGAAGGCGACAACGCCCAGCTGACCGCCAACGGCGTGCTGCTCGGCAATGGCCGACGCCACGTCGAGACCCGCCTGGGCATCGACCACATCGCGCGCGATACGAGTTGCGAGCTGCTGTGGCGTGGCGTTGCCGCCAACCGCAGCCGCGTGGTGTTCCATGGTGGCATCCAGATCCGCGAAGGCGCCGACGGCACCGATGCGAACCTGTCCAACAAGAACCTGCTGCTGTCGGCCGATGCCGAGATCGACACCCAGCCGACGCTGGTGATCGACGCCGATGAAGTGAAGGCCGCGCACGGCGCGACCGTCGGCCAGCTCGATGCCAACGCGCTGTTCTACCTGCGCTCGCGCGGCCTGCCGCAGGCACAGGCGCAGGCCCTGCTGAGCGCCGCGTTCTGCCACGAACCGCTGAAGATCCTGCCGGACGCGCTGCGTGCGCAGCTGGCACGCTGCCTGGACAAGGCCCTGGCCGAGGCGGGTGTGGCATGAACCTGTCCACCCCGCGCCCGATCGAAGAACGCACCGGCGCCCCCGACTGGGACCGCGTCCGCCTCGACTTCCCGCTGCTGATGCGGGAAGTGCACGGCAAGCCGCTGGTCTATTTCGACAATGCCAACACCGGCCAGAAGCCGGTGCAGGTGATCGGCGCGGTGGACGAGTTCTACCGCCGCTACAACGCCAATGTCAGCCGCGCGGTGCACGCGCTCGGCAGCGAAGCCACCGACGCCTACGAAGGCGCGCGCAACAAGCTGGCACGCTTCCTCAACGTGCGCCCCAGCGACCTGGTGCTGTGCAGCGGCACTACCTTCGCCATCAACCTGGTGGCGTATTCGTGGGCCCTGCCGCGATTGAAGGCCGGCGACGTGATCCTGATCACGCGCATGGAACACCACGCCAACATCGTGCCGTGGCAGCTGGTCGCACAGCGTACCGGCGCCACCATCCGCGTGGCCGAGATCACGCCTGACGGCGCACTCGATCTGGATGCGCTGCGCGCGGCAATGACCCCGGAGGTCAAGCTGCTGGCGGTCACCCACGTGTCCAACGTGCTGGGCACGGTCAACCCGGTGCGCGAGATCTGCCGTGAAGCGCGCAAGCGCGGCATCATCACCGTGGTTGATGGCTCGCAGGCCGTGCCGCACCGCAAGGTCGACGTGGCCGCGATCGGCTGTGACTTCTACGCCATCACCGGCCACAAAATGTGTGGTCCGACCGGCACCGGTGCGCTGTGGGCGCGCCGCGAGCACCTGGATGCGATGCCGCCGTTCCTTGGCGGCGGCGAGATGATCAAGGAAGTCAGCTTCGACGGCACCGTGTTCAACGATGCCCCGCACAAGTTCGAAGCCGGCACCCCGAACATCGCCGGCTTCATCGGCCTGGGCGTGGCCGCCGACTACCTGCAGCAGCTTGGCCAGGAGAACGTGGAAGCACGCGAGGCTGAACTGCTGGCGCATTTCACCGAAGAGCTGCGCCGCGTCGACGGTCTGCGCATCATCGGCGAAGCACCGGAGAAGGCCGCCGTGGTCTCGTTCCTGATCGACGGCGCGCATGCGCACGACCTGGCGACCCTGCTTGACCTGGAAGGCGTGGCGGTGCGCTCCGGCCAGCACTGCGCACACCCGCTGCTGCAGTACTTTGGTGTGGCGGCCACCTGCCGTGCCTCGCTGGCGTTCTACAACACCCACGCCGAGATCGAGCGCTTCATGACCGCGCTTACCAAGGTGCGCAAGCTGCTGGGCTGAGCCGGCACACCGGGGTCAGAGCCCTTTCGCGATGCGAAAGGGCTCTGACCCCACCAGCATTCCCGACAGCCGCCGTTGCGACTGCAATGCCCGCCGGATCGCGACCAGATGAACCCGGCATACCGCCCGTAGCACACCGGGGTCAGATCCCTTTCGCGATGCGAAAGGGCTCTGACCCCACCAGCATTCCCGACAGCCGCCGTTGCGACTGCAATGCCCGCCGGATCGCCAGCAGATCCCCCGCCGGAATGCCCGCCTCGATGAACTCCACATAGCGCCTGCGCCGTTCATCCGCATCAGAACCCATCAGCTCGAATGCCGAATGCGGCTCGAGCAGCGCATTGGGCCTGCCACGCGCATTGGCGCGATAGCTGGACCAACGATAGTCGCCGGGATGCGCCACCTTCCCCGCCCGAACCGGGTTGAGCTCTATGTAGCGCTGGCAGGCCAGCAGATAGCGATCCGAATCCACCACCGTGGAGTGGAAGCGCCCTTCCCATAACGTGCCGGTGCGGCCCTGCCGTTCATTCACCCGACGTACGTAGGTCCGGCTCACGGCCTGCATCATCCGTGACAGCCCGCCGCAGACATCAGGCGTTGCCAGAAGATGGATGTGGTTGCCCATCAACACATAGGCGTGAACCCGGCAATGCTGCTGGTGCGCGTGATGACACAGCAGGCGAAGGTAGGCGACGTGGTCGCCATCGGTGAAGAACACGGGCTGGCGGTTGTTGCCGCGCTGGACGACATGTTGCGGATATCCGGGTGCATCGACCCGTCGTGGCCTCGGCATGGGCAGCTCCTGGTAACAGGGGGTCAGAGCCCTTCGCTGCGCAAAGGGATCCGACCCCGAGCATCTGCCGATTCCGCGCCCGTGCCAGTCGGTCCATGGCCTGCCGTTGGGTCAGTAGACGCCGGGGTCAGATCCCTTCCGCGTTGCGAAAGGGATCTGCCCCCTCCCCCATTTGCGCCCGCCCACACCCCACCTAGAATGGGGCCATGAGCACCCTGACCTTCCGCGCCGCCACGCCGGCCGACATCCCCGCCCTGATCGCCCTCGTCACCTCGGCCTACCGTGGCGACGCCAGCCGCGTCGGCTGGACCACCGAAGCCGACCTGCTGGATGGCGCCCGCATCGACGCCGAAGGCATCCAGGCCGACCTCGACCGCCCGCGCTCGACCATCCTGCTGGCCGAGCGCGGGGACCAGCTGGTGGCCTGCGCCCACGTCGCCGATGTCGACGGCAAGGGCTACTTCGGCATGTTCTCGGTCGATCCGGCCCAGCAGGGCGGCGGCGTCGGCAAGCAGCTGATGGACGCCGCCGAAGCACACGCCGCGCGCGAATGGAACGTACCGGTGATGCAGATGACCGTCATCGACGTGCGCGACGAGCTGATCGCCTTCTACGAGCGCCGCGGCTACAGCCGTACCGGCATCAAGAAGCCGTTCCCGTATGGCGACGAACGCTTCGGCATCCCCAAGCGCGACGACCTGCGCTTCGAGATCCTGGAAAAGCCGCTGAACGGAGCCGCCGCGTGAGCGAGGCCTGGACCTTTGTCTGTGCCGGCAACGAGCTGCTGCCGGGTGAAATGAAGAGCGTGTTCGACGAAGTGACCGGCACGCCGATCGTGGTATTCAACCTCGACGGCGAGCTGTACGCACTGGAAGACCAGTGCACGCATGAAGAGTTCGAACTGTCCTCGGGCGAGTTCAACACGACCGAAGGCAGCGTGGAGTGCGTGCTGCACGGCGCGCGTTTCGACGTTCGTGACGGCCGCGCCCTGTGTGCCCCGGCCTATACCCCGGTGCCCAAGTTTCCGGTGAAGCGCGAGCACGACGCGGTCTGGACCCGCGACGACCGGGATTGAGGCGGCGCTCGGCCCGGAGAGCCCCCAGAGGGGCCTCGCGGGAGAACATCCACCCATGGGGCGGATATCCACTGGAGTACGCTGAGGGGCCCTCCAGGGCCCTTCCAGGCCATCCAGATCGGCAATCCGATTGCGCATATGCGAATCATTATCGTTGATGTTATTCTACGTAACATCTTCGTAACGACATCGCCCCTGCGCCATGGCTTCGCCCGCGCCCACCGCCACGCTGTGCCAGCTCGCCCGCCAAGGGTGGCCACTGCTCGTGGCCGTGCTGCTGACGTTGCTGCTGGGCTGGTCGGCCTTGCACGAAGGGCGTGGCGGCGATCCGGCTGCGCATGGCTGGCAGGCACACGCTGAAGATCTGCTGCAGGCGATGCCGCTGCCGCAACCGCCAGCCGACGAATGCCCGCAGCACGCCGCACCAGCACCGGAGACTCCGTTCGATGGCGAGGGCACCTCGCCCTGCACCGGTCTGGTCCCTGCACGCGCCGCTCTGGTCGCGCGTATCCCG
Organism: Stenotrophomonas sp. YJH_SMC_119; assembly: GCF_059368315.1. Classification (NCBI taxonomy): domain Bacteria; kingdom Pseudomonadati; phylum Pseudomonadota; class Gammaproteobacteria; order Lysobacterales; family Lysobacteraceae; genus Stenotrophomonas; species Stenotrophomonas sp. YJH_SMC_119. The sequence continues at coordinate 179,956 of NZ_JCAFRP010000005.1, forward strand.
CTGTGGCGCTCCGATGCCCTGCGCTGGCAGTTGCATGATCCCGCGCTGCGGTTGAACCCCGGCCACGCACCGCCCGCACCGCACGCCAGCTGAGGCGCCCTGCGGCCGTTGCCGTGCGCCTGATTGCGTTTCCCGCCAGCCGAGCCTGGCCCGGCTCTACAGCACCCACTTCCCGCCTGTCGCCGCATGCCCATCTGCGCCGGCTCGCGCTCGCCCTTTCCCGATCCAAGCCACTACCCACAGTCATGACCCACATCACGTCCCGCAAGCACGCCCCGCGCGTTTCCCTGCTCGCCACCGCCACCCTGGCCGCGGGCTTTGCTCCGCTGGCTGCGCAGGCTGCCGACGGCGCCGACGCCGGTTCCCGCAACGCCACCGAGCTGGACAAGGTGCAGGTGCGCGGCAGCTGGTTCAACCCGTCCTCGCCGAAGTTCACCGCCGAGCTGCTGGACACCCCGAAGTCGGTGTCGATCGTGTCGGAGAAGCTGATCGCCGAAACCGGTGCGACCAACCTGCAGGATGCGCTGCGCATGGTGCCGGGCATCACCTTCGGTGCCGGCGAAGGCGGCAACCCGACCGGTGACCGCCCCTTCATCCGTGGCTTCGATTCGCAGAGCAACGTGTTCGTCGACGGACTGCGCGACGTCGGCTCGCAGACCCGCGAGATCTTCGACCTGGAGCAGGTGGAAGTGGTCAAGGGCCCGAGCTCGGCCTACGGCGGCCGTGACTCCGGTGGTGGCAGCCTGAACCTGGTGAGCAAGACGCCGAAGCTGAAGAACGAGACCAGCGCCAGCATGGGCATCGGCACCGACAGCTACGCGCGCGGCACCGTGGACGCCAACTACGTGCTGGGCGATGGCATCGCCGCCCGCCTGAACCTGATGAAGCACGAGTCGGACATCGCCGGCCGCGACGCCGCCAACGTCAGCCGCTGGGGCATCGCGCCGTCGATCGCTTTCGGCTTGAACGGCCCGGCGCAGCTGATCGCCAGCCACTACCACATGCAGAGCGATGACCTGCCGGACGCGGGTGGCTTCCCCTACAGCAATCCGTTCTCCAGCGGCCCGAACGTGGCCAAGAACGGCGATGGCCGCCCGATGGTGCCGGACCGCAACAACTACTACGGCCTGGTCGACCGTGATTTCCAGCGCACCCGCGCCGACATCAGCACCCTGGATGCCAGCTACGACTTCGGTGGCCACAAGCTGCGCAACATCGCGCGCCTGGGCAACACCAGCAACGACTACCTGTGGACCCAGCCGGACGACAGCAAGGGCAACCCCAACCTGTACGGCACCTTGTGGCGTCGCACCAACACCCGTGCGGTCGACGTCAAGAGCTTCGCCGACCAGCTGGGCCTGACCGGTGCGTTCCAGACCGGCGCGCTCAAGCACAGCTACAGCGCGGGCGTGGAGTACAGCGACGAGAAGATGACCCGTGGCAGCTACCTGATGTCGCCGGGCACCGCCAATCCCCTTGAAAACAGCGCCAACAGCACTCGCTGCCAGGTGTCCGGCGCGGCCACCGGCTACAACTGCACCGACTTCAACAATCCGAACCCGAACGATCCGTGGGCGGCCGGTCAGATCGTCTATCGCAGCGACAAGGCACTGGACGTCGAGCAGCGCACCAAGACCACCTCGGCCTACGTGTTCGACACCATCGAGCTCAATGAGCAGTGGATGATCAACCTCGGCCTGCGCTACGACGACTTCCGTACCACCCTGACCACTCCGGTGGCCGGCAAGGCACCGACCCGCGTGCGCAACAGCAACGACTTCCTGAACTACCAGGCCGGCGTGGTGTTCAAGCCGGCCGCCAACGGCAGCATCTACCTGTCCTGGGGCACCTCCTCGACCCCGCCGGGCATGGACGGTGGCGACGGTTCGGACGGCCTGAGCGCCGCCGTGGCCGACCTCAAGCCGCAGGACACCAGGAACCTCGAGCTGGGCACCAAGTGGGACCTGTTCGACAAGCGCCTGAACCTGACTGCCGCGATCTTCCACACCGTGATGAACAACGCACGCGTGACCATCGACAATGGCACCAGCCAGAACGCCGGCAAGAAGGAAATCAACGGCTTCGAGCTGGGCTTCACCGGCCAGCTGACCGATGCCTGGAGCCTGTACGGCGGCTACACCTACCTGGACTCGGAACTGAAGGACAACGGTTTCGTCTGTGGCGCACCGGTGGGCCGCACCTGTCCGTCCAACGTCTACGTGCCGTCGCCGAACAACGGCAACGTGTTCCCGAACACCGCCAAGCACAGCGCCAACCTGTGGACCACCTACCGCTTCCCGATCGGCCTGACCATCGGCGCCGGTGCGTTCTACTCGGACAAGCAGTACGGTGACGTCGCCAACACCAAGTGGATTGCCAGCTACACCCGCTTCGACGCGATGGCCAGCTACGCGATCCAGGACAACATCAGCCTGCAGCTCAACGTGCAGAACCTGACCGACAAGACCTACTTCACCAAGGCCTATGCCTCGCACTACGCGAGCATCGCCCCGGGTCGCTCGGCCAGCCTGGCACTGAACGTGAAGTTCTGATGTAACTGCATTCCACCACGGCGGCAGGCTCTCCTGCCGCCGTTTTTGTTTCCGGCGATACTCACCCCATGGCAACCCGTACCCCCATCGACAGCGACGCTCTTGCCGCGCTGCTGCAGCACGATCCGCAGGCTGCCTTCGCACGCGTGCGCGACGCCGCGCAGGCCGGACAGGTCGAGGCACAACTGCTGCTCGCGCAGATGCACATGGAAGGCAAAGGCACCGCACAGGACGCCTCGGCGGCACGGCTCTGGTACGAGACCGCCGCCAACAACGGCGCGCCGATGGCGATGAACATGCTGGGCCGCTGCCACGAACTGGGCCAGGGCACCGCACCCGACCCGGTGCTGGCCGCGGTGTGGTACCGGCGCGCGGCCGACACCGGCCTGGACTGGGGCCTGTACAACCTGGCCAACCTGCTGGCCACCGGCCGCGGCGTGACCCAGGACCGCGCACAGGCACTGACCCTGTACACCCGTGCCGCACACCTGGGCCATGCCAAATCGATGAACCTGCTGGCCCGCCACCTCGAAGACGGGCTGGATACCGCACCCGATCCGCAGGCAGCGCTGGCCTGGTACCAGCGCGCGGCCGAAGCCGGTGATTTCCGCGGCCAGGCGAACTACGCCTCGATCCTGCTGCAGGCCGGACAGGTCGAGCAGGCCGTGCACTGGCTGCGGCTCGCACTGGCCCACGGCAGCCCGGCGTTCATGGCGCACATCGTGCCCGAACTGGCCGCGTCGCCGCATCCACAAGTGCGCGCCCTGGTCGCGCCGCCGTCCCTCTGAGGAGTCCCGCATGCTGCTGCACATCCCCGACATTCTCAGCGCCGACCAGGTGGCCGACTTTCGCCGCCGACTGGATGCCGCCGACTGGACCGATGGCCGCGAAACCGTCGGCCATCTGGGCGCGCAGGCCAAGCACAACCAGCAGCTGCCCGAGGCCTCACCGCTGCGCCGCGAACTGGGCGAGATCATCCTCGTCGCACTGGCCCGGCACCCGCTGTTCTTCAGCGCCGCGCTGCCGCTGAAATACCTGCCGCCGCGCTTCAACCGCTACAGCGGTGGCGGCACCTATGGCTTCCATGTTGATGGCGCGGTGATGAACCTGGCCAACGGCGAACAGCTGCGTTCGGACATTTCCTGCACCCTGTTCCTGTCGGCGCCGGACGAGTACGAGGGCGGCGAACTGATCATCAGCGACACCTACGGCGAGCACGAAGTGAAGCTGCCGGCCGGCGACCTGATCGTGTACCCGTCCAGCAGCCTGCACCAGGTGCGCCCCGTCACCGCCGGCGCGCGCGTGGCCTCGTTCTTCTGGGTGCAGAGCATGGTCCGCGACGATGTGCAGCGCCGCCTGCTATGGGAAATGGACGGCTCGATCGAGCGCCTGCGGCAGACCGGCGGCGACGCCGGGGCGGTGCTGCAGCTGACCGGCGTGTACCACAACCTGCTGCGGCGCTGGAGCGAGGTCTAAGCCCCGTCCGGCTGGCCCGCGACATTTTGGCAATCATTCTCATTTGCAACGGCTAACAGCTCTCATTACAATCACGCCCCGTTGATGCCGGCCGCTGCCGGCAGACCCCTGGGGACCCCTGCTTGCTGCGCCCGCTTCGCCCTCGTCCACTCATCCATCGCAAGATGGGCACCGCCATGCGCGGCCAGCGTCCTGCGCTGGCCAGCCTGCTGGCGTGGGTGGCGATGCTGGCCCTGCTGCTGGGCACCCTGCCGCTGCTGCCACACGGCCAGGCCGGAATGGCCGTGCAGATGCCGCTGGAAGAGCGCGGCGGCGAAGGCGCCTTGCAGGAAGAGACACCGGCCAAGCTGCGCCGCTGTGCTGCCGCTCCGGTGAAATCAGCCGAGAAGGCACGCCCGCCGTTGCTGCTGGCCAGCCAATGGCTGCGCACCGAGCTTGAACTCGTACCCGCCACGCCGGCCATGCCCGGCGTGCGCCCGGACTGGCCGCTGGCCGCTCCGGACACGCCCTGGGCCGATGCGCCCGGGCGCCGCCAGCAACGCGGCCAGGCGCCGCCGCTCGCCTGATTCACGGCCCGCGTGACCGCCTGCGCGGTCGTGCCCGCGCGCCGCTGCCTGCTTCATCCCTGCCGCCCCTGACCGGGCCTCCCCGTGCCTGCCGCGCCGTTCGCGCCTGGCATCGCACCACCCTGCATCCTTCGAGGTTACTGCCATGGCCCAGCGCCATCGTGTCCGTTCGTCCCTGTCCCGTACCCTGCTGACCAGCGCCGTGCTGGCGGCCATGACCGCCCCTGCCTTCGCCCACGGTGACGCTACCGGCGCGCCACAGACGCTGGACAAGGTGGTGGTCACCGCCTCCGGCTTCGAGCAGAAGGTGATCGATGCACCGGCCAGCATCAGCGTGGTCAACCGCGAAGAACTCAGCAAGCGCCCCTACACCAACCTGGTCGACGCGCTGCGCGACGTCGAAGGCATCGACGTCGGCCTGGAGGCCACCGACAAGAACGGCCGCGCCACCATCTCCATGCGCGGCCTGCCGTCCGAATACACCCTGGTGCTGATCGACGGCCGCCGCCAGAGCAATGTCGGCCAGCTGTACCCGAACAATTTCGGTGGCGGCCAGTTCGCCTACCTGCCGCCGCTGGACGCGATCGAGCGCATCGAAGTCGTGCGCGGCCCGATGTCCACGCTGTATGGCTCGGACGCGATGGGTGGCGTCATCAACATCATCACCCGACGCAACCAGGACCGCTGGCACGGCGCCGTGACCCAGGGCTTCACCGTGCAGCAGGACGACCAGTTCGGTGATGCGCGCACCACCGACCTGTACCTCAGCGGCCCGCTGCTGAAGGACCGCCTCAGCCTGGCGGTGCGCGGCAGCTACTACGACGCCAAGGCCTCCAATCCGGAGTGGGACGCACTGACCCTGCCCGACGGCAGTCTGTGGGAGCGCAGCATCGGCTTCGGCGGCGGTGGCAAGTCGGTGGCCAACACCAACTGGAATACCGGCGTGCGCCTGGACTTCCGGGTCAACGATGACCACGAACTGTGGCTGGACTACGACGTGTCGCGGCAGAAGTACGACAACAGCGAAGGCCAGACCGGCACGCTGGACAGCCTGGCCAGCCTGTGGCGCGTCGGCAATGCGGTCATCCCCAACCCGAACGGCAGCGGCACCGTCACCCGCCGCGTGGTGCAGCCGCGCGTGGGCTACACCGCCTACCAGCGCTATGAGCGTGACCAGGTATCGCTGACCCACCAGGGCCGCTACAGCTTCGGCACCTGGCAGACCTCACTGACCCACAGCAAGAGCAGCAACCTGGGTCGTTCGCTGCCGCTGACCCTGGACGAGCGCGCCAACCTGCAGACGCTGTGGAATGACGTCTGCCGCCGCACCGGTGCCGCCAACAACTGTGCGGCCGGCCGTGGCAATGCCCTGGCCGCGCTCAACCCGAGCGAGATGGCGCGCCTGCAGGCGTTCCTGCCGCGTCCGCTGCGCACCATGGAACTGGAAGGCTACGTGCTCGACACGATGCTCGACCTCGACTTCGGCGCGCACAAGCTGACCGTCGGCGGCCAGTACAACGACACCGACATGATCGACGGCGTGTTCGGCATGGATGGCGCCGGTTATCGCAGCAACACCAGGCAGAAGCACCGCATGTGGGCGCTGTTCGCCGAGGACAACTGGGCGCTGACCGATACCCTCACCGCTACCTTCGGCCTGCGCTACGACGACCACAACGTGTTCGGCAGCCACGTCAGTCCGCGTGGCTACCTGGTGTGGAACGCCAGCGATGCGTGGACCTTCAAGGGTGGCGTCAGCACCGGCTACAAGACCCCGCGACCGGACCAGTTGTTCCCGGGCATCACCGGCTTTGGTGGCCAGGGCGTGCTGCCGCTGGTCGGTTCCCCGAACCTCAAGCCTGAAACCAGCACCAACTACGAGCTGGCCGCCTACTACGAAGGCCAGCGCTGGGGCTTCAACGTCACCGGCTTCTTCAACATGTTCGAAGACAAGATCGCCAGCGGCGGAACGTTCCCGAACTGCGAAGTGGCGCGCGCCGGCAGCGGCTACTGCGTGGACATCGGCCCAGGCTGGGCAGCACTGGGCTACAGCACCTTCACCCAGAGCGTGAACATCGACAAGGCCGAGACCCGCGGCGCGGAACTGGCCGGTCATGTCGACCTGCTCGATACCCTGCAGCTGCGCGGCAACTACACCTGGACCAGGAGCGAGCAGACCAGCGGCCCCGACAAGGGGCGCCCGATCTCAGGCACCACGCCGGCAAAGCACATGGCCAACGCCAGCCTCAACTGGCAGATCAACGAAGCGATCAGCCTGTCGCTGATCGGCGAAGGCCGCTACGACCGCTATCGCGACACCCTCATCGACAGTGCCGGCGCCCGCCACGTGCGCTATTACGAGGACTACACGATCTTCCACCTGGGCGGCAGCTGGAAGGCCACGCCGTGGCTGACGGTCAACGCACGGGTCAACAACCTGTTCGACAAGGACTTCGTTTCGCAGTCGTGCCTGCTGCTCAATCCCAGCGAGTTCAGTTGCGTGGATGACTACGCGACCAAGGACCAGCGCCGCAGCTACTGGATCTCGCTCAACGCGAAGTTCTGATCGCCGCGCCCTGCTGTGGTGGGTGCCGACCTTGGTCGGCACCGCTTCATCCACGCATGGCCTGGATCTACCGATCGGTAGTGCCGGCCGCTGGCCGGCAACCCGCAATGCCTGCTCCCGGGATACAGAACGACACGCAATTGCGAGCTATTCTCATCAATGATGTAATGGGCAGTCCTCGTCCGCCTCGAACCGTGCCGTGAGCCGTCCTGCCTCTTCCACCGTGCAGCAGCAACAGAATCGTGGCTTCTGGCTGCGGACGCTGCACCAGTGGCACTGGATCAGCTCGGCGGTGTGCCTGATCGGCATGCTGCTGTTCGCGGTGACCGGCCTGACCCTCAACCATGCCGCGAAGATCGAGGCCAAGCCCGAGGTGCAGAACCAGCATCTGGAACTGCCGGCCGCGCTGCTTGGACAGCTCGGCACGCGCGAAGACGGCAACGCACCGATTCCGCGCCCTGCCCGGCAATGGCTGGACACGCAGCTGGGCATCGCCATCGGCGGGCGACCGGCCGAGTGGTCGCCCGAAGAGATCTACCTGTCGCTGCCGCGCCCCGGTGGCGACGCCTGGCTGAGCATCGATCGCGAGACCGGCGCGGTGGAATACGAATCGACCTCGCGCGGCGCGGTGTCCTACCTCAACGACCTGCACAAGGGCCGCAACGCGGGCCCGGCGTGGGGCTGGTTCCTGGACCTGTTCGCCGTGGCCTGCCTGGTGTTCTGCATCACCGGCCTGTTCCTGCTGCACCTGCATGCGCGGCAGCGGCGCATGACCTGGCCGCTGGTCGGCCTCGGCCTGATGATCCCGCTGCTGATCGCCCTGCTGCTGATCCACTGACTTTTCCCCCTTTCCGGAGCCGCCCCATGCGCGTCACCCTGACCATCGCCCTCAGCGGCCTGCTGGCCACCTCGCCGGCCTATGCCACCACCCTCGACATCAACGTCGAAGTGCCCAAGCTCAACGTGGCCGAATACCACCGCCCGTATGTGGCCGTGTGGCTGGAAGGCGCCGACCAGAAGGTCGCGGCCAACCTCTCGGTCTGGTACCAGCAGACCAGCAACAGCGAAGGCCACGGCACCAAGTGGCTGCCCGACCTGCGCCAGTGGTGGCGCAAGAGTGGCCGCACCCTGCAGGTGCCGGTGGACGGCGTGACCGGCCCGACCCGCCCGGCCGGCAAGCACGCGCTGTCGTTCAATGACAGGCAGCCGGCACTGAAGCAGCTGGCCCCGGGCAACTACACCCTGGTGGTGGAAGCGGTGCGCGAAGTCGGCGGCCGCGAGCTGCTGAAGATCCCCTTCACCTGGCCGGCTACCGCCGCGCAGAACGGCAAGGCGCAGGGCGCCACCGAACTGGGCCAGGTCACCCTCGCCGTCAAACCATAACTGCCTGAGCCGGGGTCGGATCCCTTCCGCAGGAAGGGCTCTGACCCCATCGCCGTATCCCCCGGGGTCAGAGCCCTTTCCGATGGAAAGGGATCCGACCCCTTCCAACTGGAGTCTTCCGCATGAAGCGCACGCTCGTCCTCGCCGCCGCCCTGGCCGCTGCCCTTCCCTTCTCCGCCCTGGCCCACAAGGCCTGGCTGCTGCCCTCGCAGACCGTGATCGCCGGCAACGCGCCGTGGATCACCGTCGACGGTGCGGTCTCCAACGATCTGTTCTACTTCAACCACGTGCCGCTGCGCCTGGAATCGCTGGTGATCACCGCACCGGACGGCAGCACCGTGCAGCCGCAGAACGCGTCGACCGGCAAGTACCGCAGCGTGTTCGACATCGAACTGAAGCAGCCGGGCACCTACCGCATCGCGTCGGTCAACGATGGCCTGTTCGCCACCTACGAGCAGAACGGCGAGCGCAAGCGCTGGCGCGGCAGCGTTGCCACCTTCGGCGAACTGCCGAAGGACGCGAAGAAGCTGGAAGTGAGCCAGTCGGTCGGCCGCGTGGAGACCTTCGTCACCAACGGCGCGCCGAACGATACTGCGCTGAAGCCGACCAACCGTGGCATCGAGCTGGTCGCCGTCGGCCACCCGAACGATCTGTTCGCCGGCGAGGAAGCCACCTTCCGCGTGCTCGTCGATGGCAAGCCGGCGGCCGGCCTGGAATTCGAGATCGTGCGTGGTGCCACCCGCTACCGCAACGCACAGGACGAGCTGAAGGTCACCAGCGATGCCAAGGGCGAGATCAAGGTGACCTGGCCGGAAGCCGGCATGTACTGGCTGGAAACCGGCACCGAGGACAACAAGACGTCGGTGAAGCAGGCCGCCAAGCGCCGCCTGAGCTACGTCGCCACGCTGGAAGTGCTGCCGCAGTAATGACGTGGACCGCGATGCCGGGCAGCCCGGCATCGCACCCGCAACGCATCACCATGACCGATTCCCTGCTCGACATCGCCCGCCTCGGCGGCACCACCATGGGCACCACCTGGAGCGTGTCGCTGGTCGCGCCGCGCCAGCGCGACCTGCACCCGCTGCACGCCGGCATCCAGGCGCGGCTGGACGAAGTGGTCGCGCAGATGAGTACCTGGGAGCCCGGTTCGGACCTGAGCCGCTACAACCGCGCCGACGCGGGCCAATGGTGCGTGCTGCCGGCCGAGACCCGCCACGTTGTGGCCTGCGCGCAGGCCATCGCGTCCACCAGTGGCGGCGCCTTCGATCCCACCGTCGGTCCGCTGGTTGCACTGTGGGGCTTCGGTGCACATGCCGGTGAACGCCGCCAGCCCGACGACGCTACCCTGCAGGCCACGCGCGATCGCTGCGGTTGGCAGCGCCTGCAATGGCAGGACGATGCGCTGTTGCAACCGGGTGGGCTGGAACTGGATCTCTCCGCGATCGCCAAGGGCTTTGGCGTCGACCATGTCGCTGCGTGGCTGCGCACACAGGGCATCACTGCCGCGCTGGTCGAAGTCGGCGGCGAACTGGCCGGCTACGGCCGCAAACCGGACGGCCAGCCGTGGCGCGTGCTGGTGGAGTCCGCTCCGGAAGAAGATGCGCACACCAATACCCCGCCGCGGGTGCTGGCGCTGGAGGGCAAGGCGGTGGCCACCTCCGGCGATCGCTGGCACCAGTACCAGGTCGATGGCGAGGCCTACAGTCACAGCCTGGACCCGCGTTCGGGCAGACCGGTGCGCCAGGTTGCCGCGGCAGTCACCGTGGTGGCCGACGACGCCATGCACGCCGATGCCTGGGCCACCGCACTGACCGTGCTGGGCCGCGAACAGGGCATGGCGCTGGCCGAGCGCGAAGGCCTGGCTGCACGCTACCTGCAGCGTGCAGCAGACGGCCCGCAGGAATTCCTCAGCAGCGCCTTCCAGCGCCTGCTCGACGAGCAGAGCCCATGAGTACCCGGCCGTCGCGCGCGTGGCTCGGCAACGCGCTGGTCCTGCTTCTGCTGGCGCTGATCGGCTGGGCGCTGCTGCGCCTGCACCTCGGTGAAGCCTGGTGGCAGGGTGCGCCACCGGCGCGGCAGTCCCAGATCGCGGTACTCGCCACGGCGCTGTATGCGCTGGCCTGCGTTGCACTGTGGTGGCGTGGGCGCCCGCGCGACGATGCCGCAAGCGGAGACTCCGCGCCCATCCTGCTGGCCTGGTCCAGCCAGACCGGCTTCGCCCGCGAACTGGCCGAACGCAGTGCCGAGGCCCTGCGCGGTGCCGGCGTGCCAGCGCGCGTGCGCGGACTGCATGAGGTCGACGCCGCGTTGCTGGCCGGCAGCCAGCGCGCGCTGTTCATCGCCAGCACCACCGGCGAAGGTGATCCGCCCGACCACGCGCTGCCTTTCCTGCGCGGGGTGATGGCCACGCCGCCCTCGCTGCAGCATCTGCACTACGGCGTGCTCGCACTGGGCGACCGCAGCTATGGCCACTTCTGCGGATTCGGTCACCAGCTCGACCAATGGCTGCGCCAGCACGGCGCGCATCCACTGTTCGATGCAATCGAAGTCGACAACGCCGATCCGGCAGCGCTGCGTCATTGGCAACAGCTGCTGGGACAACTCGGCGATAGCGCCAGCGAACTGCCCGACTGGAGTCCGGCCGAGTACCAGCCGTGGACGCTGCTGCAACGCGAGCATCTGAACCCGGGCAGCCCCGGCGGCCCCGTGTATTGGTTGCGCCTGCAGCCCCCAGCCGATGCAGATGCGCAATGGCAGGCCGGTGACATCGCCGAGATCGGCCCACAGCACGCATCGCACACCGTGCGTGCCTGGCTGGACACACAACGCTTTGACGCGGACATCGTGCTGGATGACGGACAGACGTTGCTGGCACGCGTCGCGCGCTCGCACCTGCCCTCATTGGTTCCCCCGGGTGATCTGCCTGCATTGCTGGCGACCCTGCAGCCGCTGCCGCATCGCGAGTACTCGATCGCCTCGGTGATGGCCGACGGTGCGGTGGAGCTGCTGCTGCGCCGCCAACTGCGCGCCGATGGAACACCGGGCATCGGCAGTGGCTGGCTGTGCGAACACGCGGCCATCGACGAACCGGTGCAGCTGCGTCTGCGCCGCAACGACAACTTCCATGGCGTGCCCGCCGATGTGCCGCTGCTGCTGATCGGCAACGGCACCGGCATCGCCGGCCTGCGCGCGCATCTGCACGAACGCGTACGCAGTGGCGCACGCCGCACCTGGCTGCTGTTCGGTGAGCGCACCGCCGCGCACGACTTCCACTTCGGTGAAGAACTGCAGGCAATGCTGGCCGACGGCACGCTGGCGCGGCTGGATGCGGTATTCAGCCGCGATGGCGGCGCGCATCGCTATGTGCAGGACCGGCTGCTGGCCGAAGCGGCAACGCTGCGGCAGTGGGTGGATGAAGGCGCGACGATCCTGGTCTGCGGCAGCCTGCAGGGCATGGCCCCGGCGGTGGATGCGGTGATCGAGCAGGTGTTGGGTACTGCGGGCAAGGAAGCGCTGTTGCTGGCCGGTCGTTACCGGCGCGATGTGTATTGAACGAACCATCGGGGTCGGAGTCCTTTCCGCAGGAAAGGGCTCTGACCCCAATCACAGCCGCACCATGACGGCGTGCCCAGGCATGGTGACAACCGCACAGCTGTAGATCCACGCCATGCGTGGATGGCGCCCACCGGCGCCCAGGAATCATCCCGCTGCTGCACTGACCCGTATCGCCAGCAACTCGCCACCGCCCTGCAACGCGTGCCGCTGACGTTCGCCGGCCGCCAACCATGCGGTATCGCCCGCCTGCAGCGCCGGCAGCCCGCTGTCGGCACCAAACTCCGCCTGACCGGCCAGCAAATGCAGCGCCCAGGCCACGCCCGGTTCGCAGAAGAAGAACATCGCGCCCACCAGCGGCCGGTGCAGCAGTTCGGCCTGCAGCAGCTCGCGCTTCCACATCAGGTTGAAGTCGTGGGTGGTGCCATCGACCAGTTCCCCGTGCAGTGTCTCCTCACCAGCAAACCGCACTCGTCCGTGTGGCGGCAGCACTTCCGCCACGCGTCCATCGTCGAAGCGCAGGCGCACGCCATTGCCCTGCAGCAACACCAGTTCGCGCTCCACGCCGGGGAAGGCAGAGAACGCGGCATCCTGTTCGATTTCGGCCACCGACAGGCGCAGCGCCCAGTCATCCCCCTGCGCGGGCAGGCGCAGGATCTCGCGGGTCCAGCCCAGGCCGTTGCGCCAACGTTCGCGGCGGTAGTCCAGGCTGGAGATCACCTGGCTCGGAGTGTGCAGCAGGGAGTCGATGTTCATCGGCGCATTGCATCATGCCGCGCGCCGTCGTGCATCACCGCGTGGCGAGCGTGCCCTGGCCACCGCACCCGCCGGCCAGCAGCTGCGAGTGCTTCAGCCAATCCTGGTCGGGGTAGTAAGCAAACACCATCGTGCCGCCACGCAACGCATCGATCAGCGGCCTGGCCACCGACAGGCGCACCGCCGGGCAACCCAGGCTGCGGCCCAGCCGCCCCTGCAGCTGTGCGGTGGCCGGATTCACGTACGGCGCGCCGTGGATGACGATGGCTCGGTCACGCGCGCGGTCGTTGAAGCCCGGTTCCAGCCCGGCCAGACGCAGCGAATATCCATTGCCCCCCATGTAGGTCTCCTGCGCGGTGAACGCGCCGAGACTGGACATGAAACTGCCATCGCGGTTGGAGAAGTGCTCGGTGCGGTTCTCGCCACTGTTGCGGCCATGCGCCACCCACTCCTCGAACAGCAGGCGCTGGTGGGCCAGGTCGAACACCCACAGGCGCGGCTCGGTGGACGGCCGCGAGTAATCGATCACGCTGAGGCGATCACCGTTGATGCCCAGCTCCGGCCGCTGCAGCGCACAGCGCATGGCGTGCGCCGCCAGCTGCAACACGTGGCGGTCGGCCTTGGGCGCACTGCGCGACAGCAGGGCAGCCAGATCATCGGCGCTGGTGGCAAGGGCGGGCGTCTGTGCCAGCGCCGGGGCGCTGGCCGAGGTCGCCAGCAGGCCGAACGCGGCCAGCCGGCACAGGCGGGATGCAGTCATGGGCACAACGAGGGTACTCAGTTGCCCTTGAGGGTGGACCCTGGCGGCTCGGATTCCAAGACCGGCTGCATTCCGGATTCAGCCGGGCTTGGGCGGACCGCCGGCAGCGAGGTCACCAGCAGGGTCGTGCCCGGCACCAGCACCTGGTACAGCTGGCGGGCGAAATCGGCTGGCAGCGCCATCGGCAGCGAGGGCGTGGCCAGCAGGTCCGGCGTGGCCTGGGCGCGGTCCTGGCCCAGCAACGGGTAGGCCGTCCACTGGTGCAGGCGCTGGTTCACGTCCAGCGGGCTGGGGGTGTCGCTGTAACCCTGCCCCATCACGAACAGCGTGGTGCCCTGGAACGCCGGCAGGGCGTCAGCCTTCAGCGGCGATTCGCCGATCATCACGCCATCGCGCAGCACGTACAGGCGCTGGTCGTGCAGGCTGACCAGGATGCCGACCTGCCCGGCCGGCGCCGCGCTGTCGTCCCACCAGGCCTGTGCCGGGGCTCCGCCCTCGGCCTCCGGCAGCGCCTGACCGCGCGCGTTCACCGGCGCCAGCACCGACGGATAGGCCAGGGTCATCGGTGAGCTCTTGGCATCGGCCACGACCACGGTATCGCCGCGCTGGGTTTCGCTGAACAGCTTCTGCGCGAAGGCCTGCGGCAGGCGCACACAGCCGTGCGAGGCGGGATGCCCGGGCAGGCTGCCGCCATGCAGGGCGATGCCGTCCCAGGTCAGCCGCTGCATGTACGGCATCGGCGCGCTGTTGTAGAGGTTGGACCTGTGGTCCTTGTCCTTCTGCAGGATGGTGAACACGCCGGTTGGCGTCTCGTGCCCGGCCTTGCCCGAGCTGATCGTGGTCAGGCCGATGGCAATTCCGTTGCGGTAGACGTAGGCGCGCTGCTCATCGAGGCTGACCACCAGCACGATCGGGCCGGTCGGCGAGATTTCCGGATGCCAGAGGTATTCGCCCGGCTTGAGGTCGGTCGGCCCGCGCACTTCAGCGCTGCTGGCTGCGGCAGCCGTGGGCTTGCCAGCCGCTGTCGGCGCAGCGGCATGGGCCAGCAGCGGCAGGGCCAGTGCAAGGGCGAGCATCAGGGTGGTGGGGCGGAGCGGGAGCATCCAGCGGGGGTCCTTTCCATGCGGTGCGGCCACCGTACACCATCGGCCCGTGGTGGCCGCGGCAAAACCAGGCGCCGGAAATGAAACTGCCCGGCGACACAGCCATGTGTCGTACCGGGCAATCGTTACGTCCTTGTCGGCCTGCTGCCGCCCCCTCGCATCCTGCGCTGTGGGGGTAGCGTTGCATCCTGCACGCGGCCGCGTCTGTCCTGTTTGTATCTCAGCCCCTTCCACAGGTCTGTGATGCCACCATCCTGGTGATTGGTGCCGCGTCCTGCGGCGGTCGGTGGTCACGGCCGTCCTGTCCGTGACCGCTGAACCAGCTTCCTGCCGGTTCCGACGATTCCTGCTGTCAGCGCCTCGGTACGGTCCGCACCGGTACCGATCCGGGTACCGGATCCGCCGGCAACAACCTGTTGCCTACGGTGATCCGCTGTCGATTCCGTTCGACGATTGCTTTCCCTATCCCCTTCACCTGCGTCAGGTCCTCGACGCGATGAAACGGGCCGTGTCTGCGCCGGTGCTCGACGATCGCCTCGGCCTTGGCGGCTCCGACCATCGTCAATCCCTGCTGCAGCGCCTGGGCATCGGCGCGGTTGATGTCGATCGGTTCGGCGGCATGCGCCCCAGCGATCCCCATGACCAGCACCAGTGCCCTCAACACGACAAACCAAGGCACAACGTGTATCTCCCTGTGATTCTGGCCGCCCCGACCGGCAATCCCGTCGGTAGGAACAGTGTCCGTCACCACATGCACACAGCCTATCGGTTTCCCGGATTTCCGTAAGCCAGCCAAATACCCGACGTGATGTAGGAAAAACCCTACCCGTGGCACAGGCGTAGAATGGCCGCATCAGCCCATGCAACCGGAGTTTCAGATGGACAGCGCCAAGCTCGGCCAATTCGTCAATGACAAGTGGGACAGCGAGATCGTCCCGCAGTTGGTCGACTACATCCGCATTCCCAACAAGTCGCCGATGTTCGACGCCAATTGGGTGCAGAACGGCTACATGGAACAGGCGGTCACGCTGATGGAGAACTGGGCCAGGGCCCAGCAGCTGCCCGGCCTGAAGGTTGAAGTGGTGCGCCTGGAAGGCCGTACGCCGCTGATCTTCCTGGAAATTCCGGCCACCGGCGCCGAGACCGGCGACGACACCATCCTGCTCTACGGCCACCTGGACAAGCAGCCGGAAATGACCGGCTGGGACGACGACCTCGGCCCGTGGACCCCGGTCCTGCGCGGCGACAAGCTGTATGGCCGCGGCGGCGCCGATGACGGCTACGCCATCTTCGGCTCGCTGGCCGCCGTGCTGGCGTTGCAGGCCCAGGGCCTGCCGCACGCGCGCTGCGTGGTGCTGATCGAAGCCTGTGAAGAGTCGGGCAGCTACGACCTGCCAGCCTACGTCGACCACCTCGCCGACCGCATCGGCAAGCCGTCGCTGGTGGTCTGCCTGGATTCGGGCTGCGCCAACTACGACCAGTTGTGGTGCACCACCTCGCTGCGCGGCCTGACCGGCGGCAATTTCACCGTGAAGGTGCTCAACGAAGGCGTGCATTCCGGCGATGCCTCCGGCGTGATCCCGTCCAGCTTCCGCCTGCTGCGCCAGATCCTTTCGCGCATCGAGGATCAGGAGACCGGCCGCATCCTGATCGACGGCATGAACGTCGAGATCCCGGCCGAACGCCTGGAACAGGCCAAGCGTGCCGCCGAAGTGGTGGATACCGAGATCTTCGAGAAGTTCCCGATGGTCGACGGTCTGCGCCCGATGAACGAGGACCTGACCGAGCTGGTGCTCAACCGCACCTGGCGCCCGGCGCTGTCGGTCACCGGCGTCGGTGGCATGCCGCCGCTGGAATCGGCCGGCAACGTGCTGCGCCCGCAGACCTCGGTGAAGCTGTCGCTGCGCCTGCCGCCGACGGCCGATGGCAAGACCTGCGGCGAGCTGCTGAAGGAAGCGCTGCTGCGCGACCCGCCGAATGGCGCGCAGGTCACCCTGGACCTGGAAAAGGCCTCCACCGGCTGGAACGCCCCGGCCATGGCGCCGTGGCTGACCCAGGCCATCGACGACGCCAGCCAGGCCTTCTTCGGCAAGCCAGCGATGTACATGGGCGAAGGCGGCTCGATCCCGTTCATGGGCATGCTGGGCGAGAAGTTCCCGGGTGCCCAGTTCATGATCACCGGCGTGCTCGGCCCGCACTCCAATGCGCACGGCCCGAACGAGTTCCTGCACATCCCCATGGGCAAGAAGGTCACCGCCTGCGTGTCCAAGGTGATCAGCGAGCACTACGCGGCCAGCCTGCGCGGCGAGACCAGCGGTTCGCCGGTGGCTGCCGACAGCGGCACCCGCCACGGCGACCACGGCTGCTGCTGATCCGGCACCCGTGACGGACGCAGCCTGGCCTTGCTAGGCTGCGTCCACCCTTGGCGGAAATCGCGCGCATGAATGGTCTGTTCGGCAGCAGCAGCTGGCTCTACATCATCCTGGTCGGCTTCTTCGTCGGCCTGCTCGGGCGTTTCTTCATGCCCGGCAACAACCGCATGGGCTGCCTGCTGACCATCGTGCTGGGCATCCTTGGCGCCCTGGTGGCCGGCTGGTTCGGCCAGTACATGGGCTGGTACGCCCCCGGTGAGCCGGCCGGTTTCCTCGGTGCGGTAGTGGGTGCGGTGGCCGTGCTGGCCGTGCTGCGCCTGTTCAGCGGCCGTCGCTGACCCCGTCCCTCCTTCCCTTCCTGTTCCCGACGTTGGCGCGCCCGGCGCGCCCGGATATGCCTGCATGACCGAACCCGCCTCCGATCCCCAGCGCAGCGCGCAGCGCCTGCAGTGGGCCCGTACCCAGCTCGATGATGCCAACGCGGTGGTCGAACGCGCCTCGGTCGATGCCGGCATGCGCAGCTACTGGCGCGCCACCAGCACGCGCGGCAGCCACATCGTGATGGATGCCCCGCCGGGGCTGGAAGATCCGAGGCCGTGGCTGCGCATGCGCGGCCTGCTGCACGACAACGGCCTGCGCGTGCCCGCGCTGCTGGCGCAGGATCTGGATGCCGGCTTCCTGCTGCTGGAAGATCTCGGCGGCCCGACCCTGGCCAGGATCCTCGACGAGCGCAATGCCGATGAATGGTTCGGCCGTTCGATCGAACAGCTGCTGCATCTGCAGGCGATCCCGGTGCCGACCGACTTCGGCCAGTTTGGCGAAGCACTGCTGCAGCGCGATGCCGGCCTGTTCGACGAATGGTTCCTGCAGCGCCACCTGAACCTGGAGCTGGACTGCGGCGAGATCGAAGGGCTGCAGCTGGTACACCGCCGCTTGATGGACAACGCGCTGGGCCAGGCCCAGCTGATGACCCACCGCGATTACATGCCGCGCAATCTGATGCCGGTCGAAAATGGTCCCGCAGTGCTGGATTTCCAGGACCTGGTGCGCGGCCCGATCGCCTACGACGCGATGAGCCTGTTCAAGGACGCGTTCCTTAGCTGGCCGCTGGAGCGTGTGGACGAGTGGCTGGCGCAGTACCACGAGCGTGCCCGTGACGCCGGCCTGCCGGTGCCCGACCGCGCCACCTTCCTGCGCGATGCCGACTGGATGGGCATCCAGCGCCACGTGAAGATCCTGGGCCTGTTCTGCCGGCTGCGTTACCGCGACAACAAGGGCCATTACCTCGACGACGCACCGCGCTTCATCACCTATCTGGATGAAGTGCTGCCGCGCTATCGGGAACTGGCACCGCTGCAGCAGCTGCTGGACGAGCGCATCAAGCCGGCGCTGGCCGAGCTGGGTGCACCGATGCGCGTGGCCCGATGAAGGCGCTGGTCTTTGCCGCCGGCCTCGGCGAGCGCATGCGCCCGCTGACCCTGCACACGCCCAAGCCGCTGCTGGAAGTGGCTGGCAAGCCGTTGATCGTCTGGCACCTGGAACGCCTGGCCGCACTCGGCGTGCGCGAGGTGGTGGTCAACACCGCATGGCTGGCCGAACAGTTCCCGGCGACGCTGGGCGATGGCAGCCAATGGGGCCTGCATCTGCATTTCCTGTACGAAGGAGCGACCCCGCTGGAGACCGGCGGTGGCATCCTCAACGCCCTGCCAGTGCTGGGCGATGCCCCGTTCCTTGTGGTGAACGGCGACATCTGGACCGATTTCGATTTCGCCACGCTGCCGCGCGAGCCGCGGGGCCAGGCGCACCTGGTGCTGGTCGACAATCCGGTTCAGCACGCGGACGGTGACTACCGCCTCGATACGCAGGGGGTGCTGCACCACGATCGCGAAGGACCGTGCCTGACCTATGCCGGCATCGGCGTGTACCGTCCTTCGATCGTGGCCGACTGGCGCACGGTGATCGGCGAGGCGCCGGGCAGCGAGCGGCTGCCGCCGAAGTTCTCGGTGGTGCCGCTGCAGAAGCATTTCATGGCGCAGGGGTTGATGACCGGGCAGCACCATCGCGGGCGCTGGACCGATGTCGGCACCGTGGATCGCCTGCGTGCGCTGGATGCTGAGTTGGCGGCGAACGGCTGAGCCCCTCGTGGCTGGTCGCTCAAATCAACAGCTGTGCTTGGCCGGGCGGTGTGGGTTCGCGGGGGACGCCGTGGACCCGTCCCTGGGGGCTTGGCCGCGGCATCCATGCCGCGGACACCCCCGCGAACCCACCCCGCCCGGCCTCTGACAGTTTCCGTGGGCGTCCAGCCACGGAAAAGAAAAAAGAAAAGCAAAAGCGGGTCGCTTCGCTGCGCTTGCTCTGGTGACGACCAAGGTCGACACCCAACAACAGCAGTCAGCGGTCAGCAGTCAGCAGTCAGCAGTGCAGTACGCAGTCCCGGCAGATCGCGGGAACCTGTCGAAGGCGGGGTGGATCCGGTTGCGGGGGCGTGAGCCGCATGGATGCGGCGACCGAGCTTACATGGACGTACTTGCAGCGTCCCCCGCAACCGGATCCACCCCGCCATCCCCACGGATAGCCAGCTTTTGACGTTGACGTTGCTTCTGCGGGTGCAGGGCGCAGCCCTGCAAACAAACCCCACCCTCAGTAGCGGGGCCGGCCTTCTTCCAGCACCTGGCGCAGGAACGGCACGGTGATCCGCCGCTTCGCCGCCAGCGACTCGCGGTCCAGCCAGTCCAGCAGCGTGATCAACCCACCCAGCTCGCGCCCGGTGTGCGACAGCAGCCACTCGATGGATGCCTCGTCGATCGCCAGACCGCGTCGCAGCGCGCGTTCGCGCAGCACCGCTGCCCGCCCCTCCTCATCCAGCGGCTGCAGCAGCACGCGCACGCACTGGCCCAGCCGTGAACGCAGGTCCGGCAGCACCAGGCCCAGCGCTTCCGGGGCCTTCTGCGCCGTGTACAGCACGGTCACGCCCGCGGCGCGCGCGCGGTTGTGGAAATCGAACAGCGCGATCTCGTCGTCGCGGTTGCCGGCAACCTCGTCCAGGCCGTCCAGCGCCACCAGCTCGCGCGCTTCCAGCCCGTCCAGCGCCGCACGCACGCGGCCGGCGGCACTGGCCAGCGGCACATAGGTCGGCAGGCGCCCTGCCTGCTCGGCGCTGGAACACATCGCCAGCGCCTGGTGGGTCTTGCCCGTGCCCGCCGCACCTTCCAGGTAGACCCAATCGTGGCTGGCACCCACCGCGATCGCGCGCAGCTGCGCCAGCGCGCCATCCGGCGCGCCGATGAAGGTCTCCAGGCGCTGGTCCCGCGGGTAATGCAGGGCCAACGGCAGTTGCGGCACACCCATCACTTCAGGTCGGGGCCTTTTTCGTTCGGAACGATGATATGGGGCGCATCGACCACGCCGTCAAGCACGATTGCCGGCTTCTCGCCCACGTACAACTCGCTCTGGCGGTAACGCTGGTGCGCGTAGCGCAGCAGCACGTTGGTCACCGCCGCCACCGGCAGCGCCAGCAGCATGCCGAGGAAGCCGAACAGCTGGCCGCCGGCCATCACCGCGAAGATCACCGCCACCGGGTGCAGGCCGATCTTGTCGCCGACGATGCGCGGGGTCAGTACGTAGCTCTCCAGCAGCTGGCCCACGGTGAACACCACGCCGACCAGGATCAGCAGCTTCAGGTCGAAGCCCTGTGCCTGCACCAGCGCGGCGATCACCGCCATCAGCACGCCGGTGGTCGCGCCCAGGTACGGGATGAAACTGATCAGACCGGCAATCAGGCCAATCAGCAGGCCCAGCTTGAGGCCGACCAGCGACAGGCCGCCGGCATAGATCACGCCCAGTGCCAGCATCACCAGGAACTGGCCGCGGATGAACGCACCCAGCACCTCGTTGGACTCACGCGCCAACGCGCTGATGGTGCCAATGTGGTTGCGCGGAATCACCGACGCCACGCGCTCGACCAGCTTGTCCCAATCACGCAGGAAGTAGAACGCCAGGATCGGCAGCAGCAGGATGTTGACCACCCAGGTCACCATCGCGAAGCCGGAGCGCGAGACGTAGCCCATGAACGTGGTGGCGAAGCCGCCGGCCTGCTGCCAGTGGCTGCGCACCCATTCGATCAGGCGGTCCGGGTCCAGCCACTGCATCACTTCCAGGCCGGTCTTCTGCTCGAACCAGGGAATCCCCTTCTCCATCAGCCACGCCTGTGCCTGCGGGGCAACCGCGATCAGGGTGGTGATCTGGCGCTCGATCATCGGTACCAGCACCAGCAGCAGCGCCACGATCACCAGCACCATCGCCGCAAACACCAGCACTACGCCGGTCATGCGCGAGCGGCCGGTGGCCTCAATGCGGTCCACCAGCGGGTCACCCAGCCAGGCCAGCGCCAGCGCCAGCACGAACGGGGTCAGGATCGGCGCCAGCAGCCACACCACCCAGCCGATCAGGCCGGCGAACAGGATGTATTTCAGGCGGCGCAGGAACTGCGCGATTTCCGCTTCCGGGGTCAGAGTCATCGCAGACGGTACTCGTTGCTGACCGGGGCGGCCACCGGGGTACCGGTGGTGTCGTCGATCGGAGCGGGCAGGGCCGGCAGCGGAGCGCTCGGCGCCAGCACGCCGTTGTCGCCCAGCATGCGGTTGAAGCCGGCCAGGCCGGTGGTCATCTCCAGGTTCAGCTCCAGCTGGCCAGCCGAGGCATGCAGGGGGGTGACATTGCGCACCACCGGCACCTCGCGCAGGCCGGCGGCCAGACGCAGGTAGTCGTCGGCGCTGTTGATGCCGGTGACCACCACACGGTAGGTCCCGGCCTGACCGACGGCGGCGCCGGCCTTGGCATAGCGTTTGACCAGCGCATCGGCGGCGCCGTCGGCACCGGCCGCCATCGCGCGCATGGCGTTGGCGTCCTTGCTGGTCCACTTGTTCAGTTCACGGCCGTTGTCGACGAACACCCAGTCCGCCTGCCAGCCGCCATTGGCGCGGTACAACTTGCCGATCAGCTGCATCGGCGGCGAGTAGCGCGAGGAGGCACGGGCCACGGCGGCACTGTCCTGGCGCCAGATCGCACCCGCCAGCGCCTGTTCGGCGGCGCCACCACTGGGCAGGCCCAGCTTGTAGCCGCGCTCGATGGCGCGGTTCAGCAACGGCCGGGCGGCGTTGGCCTGCTGCACGCTGACCAGGCGCGGGCCACTGCCATCGTCGACAGCCAGCCACAGCACCGGCTTCGGTCGCGGCTGCGGCCACAGCGGCAGGCCCAGCGCCGACACCAGCGAGTCGACATCATCCTCGCGGAAGCGGGCCACCAGCAGGGTACGGAAGCTGGGGGCGCCACTGGCGCCCACGCTCTGGTCCTGCTTGTAGTCGTAGCTGGCCACGTAGTCCTTGGCGTTGCGCAGCGCCTGCACCACGCCGGGGCGGGACATCACGCTGCGGTCGCCGGACAGCTTGCCCAGTACCACGCTCAGGGCGCGGGCCAGGGCGCCGTTGCGATCGGCCTCGGCTTGGCTGTTGACGGGCACTTCGGCCTCGTACGCGCCACTGGCGGTGGCGACATCACCCTCGGTGCGAAGGCCGCTCTGGGCCATCGTGGCCACCGGCAGGCTCAGCGCAAGGAGCAGGGTCAGAATCAGGCTGCGGCGCATCAGGACATCCATTGGCTCGACGTATCCGGGGGAATTGTTGCCCGAATACGGCCTTTGCGCCAATGCGGCCTGTTAAAATCGCCCGTTCAACCCCTGCCAGCGCCGACGCCCGTGACCAACACCCCGTCTTCCGCCCCCTCCCCCCTCACCTACCGTGACGCGGGGGTCGACATCGACGCCGGCAATGCGCTGGTCGAGCGGATCAAGCCCCTGGTCAAGCGCAGCTTCCGCCCGGAAGTGATGGGCGGCCTGGGTGGCTTCGGTGCCCTGTTCGACCTGTCCAACAAGTACCGCGAGCCGGTGCTGGTGTCGGGTACCGACGGCGTGGGCACCAAGCTGAAGCTGGCCCACCAGCTGAACCGCCACGATACGATCGGCATCGACCTGGTCGCCATGTGCGTGAACGACGTGCTGGTGCAGGGCGCCGAACCGCTGTTCTTCCTGGACTACTTCGCCACCGGCAAGCTGGACATCGACACCGCCGCAGCGGTCGTGGGCGGCATCGCCAACGGCTGCACCGAGGCCGGCTGTGCGCTGATCGGCGGCGAAACCGCTGAAATGCCCGACATGTACGCCCCCGGCGAATACGACCTGGCCGGCTTCACGGTCGCCGCGGTGGAGAAGAGCGAGCTGAAGGACGGCGCCAGCGTGGCCGCCGGCGACGTGCTGATCGGCATCGCCTCCTCCGGCCCGCACTCCAACGGCTACTCGCTGGTGCGCCGCATCTACGACCGCGCCGGTCGCCCGGCCGATCTGGAGCTGGAAGGCGGCGTGAAGCTGGTCGATGCGCTGATGGCACCGACCCGCCTCTATGTGAAGCCGATCCTGTCGCTGCTGAAGTCGCACGGCGAGGCCATCCATGGCATGGCCCACATCACCGGCGGCGGCCTGACCGAGAACATCATCCGCGTAGTGCCCGACGGCCTCGGCCTGGACATCCAGGCGTCGTCATGGGCCCTGCCGCCGGTGTTCCAGTGGCTGCAGAAGGAAGGCGCGGTGGCCGACAGCGAGATGTGGCGCACCTTCAACTGCGGCATCGGCTTCGTGCTGATCGTCGCAGCGGACCAGGTGGCTGCCGTTTCCGATGCAGTCAAGGCGCAGGGCCTGGAGCACTGGACCATCGGCCAGGTGGTCACCGCCGAAGGCGCCGAACGCGTCCACATCGGCTGACGCCGGCAACCCAGGAGCCCCGCATGGACGCAACGCCCCCTTTGTCGCCCGCCCCCGTGCCGCCGCCGCTGGCGACGGTACCGCCGTTCAGCGCGCAGGATGCCGACCACCTGCGCATGCTGGCCATCGCACACTACGTGGTCGGTGGCCTGATCGTGCTGTTCTCGCTGATCTTCATCCTGCACATCGTGATCGGCATCGCCGCGTTGACCGGCAGCCTGCCGATGAAGTCCGGCGGCGGGCCCTCCTCGCTGGAGGAACAGCGCCTGATGGGCTGGGTGTTCACCGTTCTCGGCTGCGTCGTCGTGTTCGGTGGCATCACGCTGGGCGCGTTCGTGGCCTATGCCGGCCGCTGCCTGTCCCGCCGCCGTCGCCATCTGCTGTGCCTGATCGCGGCTGGCCTGGCTTGCCTGTTCACGCCGGTCGGCACGGTGCTGGGGGTGTTCAGCCTGATCACCCTGCTGCGCCCGCAGGTCAAGGCCGCCTTCGACCTTCCCGCCGCGACCGCATGACCGCCTCCGGCAATCCACCGCCGCTGCCGCATCAGACCCTGGCGCAGCTGCAGCTGACCAGCCATCTGCAGACACTGAGAGTGCTGTTCTACGCCCTGGCCGGTTTCCACTGGGTCGCCGCGGTGGCGTTCCTCGGCCTCAGCGGCTGGGTGGCCCAGTCGCGCGGGTTGGAGGATGCCTGGATGCTGACCACGGTCTATGCGTCCATCGCCGTGCTGGCCGCCGTGCTGGGGTTCGTGCAGCTGCACACCGCGCGCCAGCTGTCACATCGCACCGGGCTGGCCTGGTGCCAGCGCGCGGCGTGGCTGGGCGTGCTGGCTGGACCACTGGGCATGGCGTTGGCCGCCTATGCCTGGGTGTTCCTGTCCAAGCCGGAAATGGCTGCGCTGTTCGACCGCGGTGATCACCTCAGTGCCTGAACCTGCCGGCAGACGCCCCGTCCTCATCTGATCGATTTCCCATGTCCGCGCCTGCCCTCCCGACGTCTGATTCGCCCACCACCCGCCGCTTCCCGGTCCCGAAGAAGTGGGCTTTCGCCGCCGTACTGGCGGTCTTCGCGATCAGCTGGATCCACCCGCTGTGGCCCATCGAGCAGGCCCTGCACAGCACGCTGACCGTGGTCGGTCTGGCCGCCCTGCTGTGGGTTGACCGCCGCGGCGGCTGGCTGGGCAACGGCGCCTTCATCGCCATCTGCGGCTTCATCGCCCTGCACTGCGTGGCGGCGCGCTGGCTGTATTCCAACGTGCCCTACGACGCCTGGGCGCAGATGCTGACCGGCTGGTCGCCGAATGCGGCCTTCGGCTGGCAGCGCAACCATTTCGACCGCCTCATCCACTTCCTGTTCGGCGTCTGCTTCACCCCCGCACTGCTGCAGCTGGCCCGTCATGCGTGGCCGGCGCTGCGCCTGGGCCAGGCCTTCACCCTGGCGGTGATGACGGTGATGTGTGCCAGCCTGGTCTACGAATGGTTCGAATGGGCCATCGCGCTGGCGCTGTCGCCGGATGCCGCCGAAGCCTACAACGGCCAGCAGGGTGACATGTGGGATGCGCATGCCGACATGCTGATGGCGACCGTCGGCAGCCTGCTGACCTGGCCTCTGATCCGCCGGAGTTGCCTGCAATGACCGCCCCAACCCGCATCGCTGTGCTCGCCTCGGGCCGCGGCAGCAACCTGCAGGCCATCCTCGACGCGATCGGCAGCGGCCGCCTGCCGGCCGAGGTGGTCGGCGTGTTCTCCGACCGCCCCGCCGCAGAGGCCCTGCTGCGTGTCGATGCCGGCCTGCGCTGGGCGCATGCACCGAAGGAATTCAGCGACCGCGCCAGCTACGAGCAGGCGCTCGGCGATGCGCTTGCCGCGGTACAGCCGGACTGGATCGTCTGTGCCGGCTACATGCGCATCCTTGGTCCGGCCTTCGTGCAGCGTTTCGATGGCCGCCTGGTCAACATCCACCCGTCGCTGCTGCCGCTGCACAAGGGCCTGGACACCCACGCGCGGGCGCTGCAGGCCGGTGACGCCGAGCATGGCGCCAGCGTGCACCTGGTGGTCCCCGAACTGGATGCCGGCGCGGTGCTGGCGCAGGCCCGCGTGCCGGTGCGGCCCGGCGATGACGCGCAGGCGCTGGCCGCACGCGTGCTTGCGGTGGAGCATCCGCTGCTGATCGCCACACTGCAGCTGCTGTGCGAGGGCCGCCTGGCTGAACGGGAGGGTCAGCCCTGGCTGGACGGTCACCCCCTGTTTAGCCCCTTGGCCCTAGATTCCGCCGGAAACCTGAACCGGTAACGCTCTTGCACACGCCCCGCTGACTGCGGGGCTGGCATCCTGCCCCCTCCTGCGGTTCCTGTCCTCCATGAAGACCACGACGCTGCTGTCCACTTCACTGCTGTTGTCGCTTGCCGTGCTTCCCGCTGTGGGCTGGGGCCAGGCGCAGCCGCCTGCGGCTTCACCGCCGCCCACACCCGCTGCGCTGCCACCGAACGAGCCCAGTGTGCCGCTGTTGCCGGCACTGGCCTGGGAGCCGCCGCCGCTGCAGCCGTTCACCGCCACCTACCAGGCCTTCTACAAGGGCAAGGAAGCGGGTGATGCCAGCATGCAGGTCACCCACACCGGCGGCAGCCAGTGGCGCGTGGACATGCAGGTGGTCGGCCGCCGCGGCTTTGCCAGCGTGCTCGGCCTGAATATCGAGCAGAGCACGGTGTTCGAGGAGCGCAGTGGCGTCTACGCACCGCTCAGCCAGAGCACGGTGCGCAAGGGCCTGTTCCTGGGCAAGAAGGCCGTGGGCACTTACAACTGGCAGGCCGGCACCGCGCAATGGACCGGCGACGTCAAGAAGGAGCGCGCGCAGCCGATTCCGCTGCGGGCCGGCGACCAGAGCGCGCTGCTGATCAACCTGGCGATCATGCGCGATGCGCGTCCGGGCGCCACCATGCATTACCGCTACGTGGACATGGGCAAGGTCCGCGAACACGACTACCAGGCCGCGCCGCAGACCGAGAACGTCGAGGTCGGCGACCTGTCCTACAACGCGCTGCGGGTCTACCGGACCAACGGTGGCAGAAGCGAAACCATTCTCTGGATCGCCAACGGTGTCCCCACCCCGGTGCGCATCCTGCAACGCGAAGACGGCGAAGACCGCGTCGACCTGCGCCTGATCGAATACCAAGGAGTCTGAGCATGAATACCCTGACCCGCCCCCTCACCTGGATCGCAGCCGCTGCCCTGACCGTGGCCAGTCTGCCGGCCATGGCGCTGGAACCGTTCAAGGCGGATTACCTGGCCAGCTACATGGGCATGCAGGCCAACGGCACCATGACCCTGGCCAGCGAAGGCAGCAACAAATGGCGCTACAGCCTGCAGGTGAAGAACCAGCTGGCCGACCTCAGCCAGAGCACGGTGTTCGAGGAAGTGCGTGGCCAGCTGCGCCCGCTCAGCAGCCAGGACCGTTCGGCACTGCTGGTGAAGAAGCGCAACGTGCAGGCCAACTACAACTGGACCAGCAACCAGGCCACCTGGACCGGCGACATCAAGCCGGACCGTGCGGGCCCCATCGCGCTGAAAGCAGGCGACATGGACGCGCTGCTGATCAACCTGGCGATCGCCCGTGACCTGGCCGCCGGCAAGCCGCTGACCTATCGCATGGTGGACGAAGGCCGGATCAAGAACATGACCTACCGCGTGATCGGCAAGGAATCGATCACCGTGGCCGGCAAGAGTTACGAGGCGACCAAGGTCTCGCGCGCCGATGGCAACAAGGAGCTGATCGCCTGGATCGTGCCGGACTTCCCGGTGCCGGCGCGCATGCTGCAGCGTGAGAGCGGCCGCGATGCGCTGGACCTGACCATCAAGGCGATGAACTGAGTGCCGGGGTCGGATCCCATCCCCTCGGGGATGGGCTCTGACCCCGGTTGTGTGGCTGGGGACGGAGCCCTTTCCGATGGAAAGGGATCCGACCCCGGGCCCCGCGAAAAGAAAACGCCCGCTTTCGCGGGCGTTTTTCTTACTTCTTTTCCTCAGCCGCCGCCGGCTTGAACTCGGTGCGGCAGTCCACGCGGATCTGCTCACCGGTGCTGCGCCAGACGAAGGTGCGGCAATGACGGTTGCCGTCCTGGCTGTCGTTCACTGCGACCGCATAGAACGACTCGATGATTTCATCACGCGAGACCGTACCATCGCCGTTCCAGTCCATGTCCTTCTGCTCGATGCCCTGGGTGATGGCGATGTTGGCGTACCAGGCATAGCCCAGCCACGCCAGCACGATCAGCACCAGGGCCAGCAGCGCCTTGCGACGCGGGCTGAACTTGCCGCGCAGGATCATGGCACGCGCCGGATGGTGGCGCCGAGTGAAGACAGCTTCTCTTCGATGTTCTCGTAGCCACGATCAAGGTGGTAGATGCGGTCGATGGTGGTATCGCCGCTGGCCATCAGGCCGGCCAGGATCAGCGAGGCCGACGCACGCAGGTCGGTCGCCATCACCGGTGCGCCGCTCAGGTGCTCGCTGCCACGCACGATGGCGGTGTGGCCTTCAACCTGGATGTCCGCGCCCAGGCGCAGCAGTTCGTTGACGTGCATGAAACGGTTCTCGAAGATCGTTTCGTTGATCACGCCCACGCCATCGGCCACGCAGTTGAGCGCCATGAACTGCGCCTGCATGTCGGTCGGGAATGCCGGGTACGGCGCGGTGGTCAGGTTGACCGCCTTCGGCCGCCTGCCCTGCATGTCCAGGGTGATGCTGTCGTCGGTGGTCTCGATCTTCGCACCGGCCTCGACCAGCTTGGACAGCACCGCGTCCATGGTGTTCGGGCGCGCACGGTTGACCGTGAGCTTGCCACCGGTCATCGCCGCGGCCACCAGGAAGGTGCCGGTCTCGATGCGGTCGGGCAGCACTTCGTGGCGGCCACCGGACAGGCGCTCGACGCCCTCGATCACCAGGCGGGCGGTGCCCAGGCCTTCGATCTTCGCGCCCAGCGCGATCAGGCAGTGCGCCAGGTCGGTCACTTCCGGTTCCATCGCGCAGTTGTCGAGGACGGTGGTCCCTTCAGCCAGCACTGCGCCCATCAGCACGTTCTCGGTGCCGGTGACGCTGACCATGTCGAAGGTGAAGTGGCCACCCTTCAGGCGCTTGGCGCTGGCCTTGATGAAGCCGTTCTCGACCACGATCTCGGCGCCCAGCGCCTGCAGGCCCTTGATGTGCTGGTCGACCGGTCGCGAGCCGATCGCGCAGCCGCCCGGCAGCGACACTTCGGCGGCGCCGAAGCGGGCCAGCAGCGGGCCCAGCACCAGGATCGAGGCGCGCATGGTCTTGACCAGCTCATACGGTGCGACGTGCTGGTTGACCGGACGCGGGTCGACCACGATCGCGCTGCCGCGCGACAGCGTGCCCTGGTCGATGGTGACCTTGGCGCCCAGCTCGCCGAGCAGCTTCACCGTGGTGACCACGTCGTGCAGGTGCGGCACGTTGGTGATCTCCACCGGCGCATCGGCCAGCAGGGTCGCGCAGAGAATGGGGAGGACGGCGTTCTTGGCGCCGGAGATGCTCACTTCACCGTGCAGCGCAGCGCCGCCGGTCACAACGATCTTGGCCATGTATTCGGGATCTTCTGCGGTTCAGCCGGCTTCGGCCGGGGTCACGGTTTTCAGCGCCAGCGCGTGGATCGCGCCGCCCATCAGGTCGCCCAGGGTGGCGTACACCATGCGGTGGCGGGCCAGCGGCATCTTGCCGGCGAAGGCCTCGCAGACCACGGTCGCTTCGAAATGCACGCCATCGTCGCCCTGCACGTCGGCGCGGGCGCCGGGCAGGCCGGTTTCGATCAGATTGCGGATGGTGTCGGCGTCCAACGGGCTTTCCTAATAAAATGTGGGTCCATTCTACTTCCGCTGCGTGGCGTCCGCATGGCCGAATCCCTGTTGCCCCCCCGTTCCGTCGACCCTGCCGGCCTGGTTGCCAGTGGCCGCCGCGTGTTCGAGATCGAGCGGCAGGCCCTGGATGCCGTGGCCGACCGCCTCGGCGAGGCCTTCCAGCAGGCCTGCCAGGCGATCCTGGCCAGCCGCGGGCGGGTGGTTGCCACCGGCATGGGCAAGTCCGGGCATATCGCGCGCAAGATCGCCGCCACCCTGGCCTCTACCGGTACGCCGGCGTTCTACGTGCACCCCGGTGAAGCCGGCCACGGCGACCTGGGCATGATCACCGAGGACGACGTCGTGCTGGCCCTGTCCTACTCGGGCGAATCGGACGAGGTGCTGATGCTGCTGCCGGTGCTCAAGCGCCAGGGCAACCTGCTGATCTCCATGACCGGCCGCCCGCAGTCCAGCCTGGCCACCGCCGCCGACATCCATCTGGACGTGAGCGTGCCGGCCGAGGCCTGCCCGCTGGCGCTGGCACCCACTTCCAGCACCACCGCCTCGCTGGCGATGGGCGATGCACTGGCCGTGGCCCTGCTCGATGCACGTGGCTTCACCGCCGATGACTTCGCCCGCTCGCACCCGGCCGGCAGCCTCGGCCGTCGCCTGCTGCTGCACATCACCGACGTCATGCACACCGGCGACGACCTGCCCAGCGTGGGCGCCGACGCCAGCCTCAGCGAGGCGCTGGTGGAAATGAGCCGCAAGCGGCTGGGCATGACCGCCGTGGTTGACGCCGACGGCGTGCTGATCGGGCTGTTCACCGACGGCGACCTGCGCCGTGCGCTGGACAGTGCGCTGGACGTGCGCACGGCGAAGATCGCCGACGTGATGACCCGCAACCCGCGCACCATCGGCGCCGACCAGCTGGCGGTCGAGGCCGCCCGCCTGATGGAGACCCACAAGATCACCGGCCTGATCGTGGTTGATGGCCAGGGCCGCGCGGTTGGCGCGCTGAACATTCATGACCTGTTGCGGGCCCGGGTGGTTTAACCGACAGTCCGTAGACCCCATTCAGTCTGTAACGCCGCACCCGCCCATAACGAGCCTGTCGCCCTGATGCCCTGGTCCCCCCTGCCCGCCTTCCCCGCCCACCTGCATGCCGCTGCGGCCCAGATCCGCCTGGCCTGCTTCGACGTGGACGGCACCCTCACCGACGGTCGGCTGTACTACGACAAGGACGGCAACGAGAGCAAGGCGTACTTCGTGCAGGATGGCCTGGGCCTGAAACTGCTGCAGCAGCACGGTATCCACCCCGTGCTGATCACCGCGCGCAACAGCCAGTCCGCGCTCAAGCGCGGCGCCGACCTCGGCATCGATACGCAGATCGCCGTGGGCGACAAGCTGGCCAGCGTGCAGGCGCTGTGCGCGCAGCACGGGATCGGCCTGGAACAGGTGGCGTTCATGGGCGATGACCTGCCCGATCTGGCGCCGCTGGGTGCGGTCGGCCTTGCGGTGGCCCCGGCCAATGCCCATCCGTGGATCGCCGAACGCGTGCATTGGCAGACCCGCGCCGAGGGTGGCCGTGGCGCCGCGCGCGAGCTGTGCGACATCCTGCTGGCCGCCCAGGGCCGCGCGGATGCGGTGCTGGCGAGGTTTGGCGCATGAACCTGCCCACCTTGAACTGGCGCACCGTGCTCGGCATCAGCCTGCTGCTGGCCGCCCTGCTGAGCAGCTGGGCGGCGCTGCGCAACCGCGACAAGGGTCCAGCCACGGGGGGCCAGGAAATCGGCGTGGATTACATTCTGCATGACTTCCAGATCGTTGCCCTGGATGAGCACGGCAAGGAATCGACCACCCTGCGCGCACCGCGGCTGGAACGCCAGCGCGGCGACCAGACCATCAACATCGCCACCCCGCTGTTCGAGATGCCGGACAAGGATGGCAAGCACTGGACGCTGCGTGCCGAGACCGGCTGGCTCAGCGCCAAGGGCGACGAGATGAAGCTGCGCGGCAAGGTTGCCGGCGACAGCCCGGCGGGCCCGGGCGTGGTGCCGACCACCTTCCGCACCGACCACCTGGATGTGTTCCCGAAGGAGAACCGCGCCCGTACCGACGCCCTGGTGACCATGACCCGCCCGGGCATGGAACAGTCCGGCGTCGGCTTCGAAGTGGATTCGAAGAACAACACGTATCATTTCCTCAGCCAGTCCAAGGGCCGTTACACGCCCAAACGCTGATTCCGCCGCCAGCCCGCGACGTCTCCGGACAGGCGCAGGGCCGGCAGCCCCACCCTCCGCCCCCGGCCCGCCCGGCAGGCCCCCACCGGTAGAACGGACCCCGATGAAGATTCCCTTTGCCGCCGTACTCGCGCTCGGTCTTCTTGTCCCCAGCGCCGCCTTCGCCAAGTCCACCGACCGCAACGAAGACATGCACATCGATTCCGGCGCTCAGTCCGGCATGCTCACCGGCGACGGCAAGACCGTGCTGTCGCAGGGCGTGATCATCACCCAGGGCACGCTGGACCTGCGTTCGTCCGAGGCCGAGATCTACCTCAAGGACGGCGAGGCCGTGCGCGTGGTGTTCACCGGCAAGCAGGCCAAGATGAAGCAGCAGCTTGATGACGGCACCTGGATGGATGCGCTGGCTGATCGCATCGACTACGACATCAAGACCGAGATCATCACCCTGACCGGCAACTACAAGGTCACCAGCGCGCGCGGCACCAATGCCGGCCAGCGCATGGTCTACAACACCCGCACCGGCGAGATGAACTCCGGTGGTGACGGCAGCCGCGTGCGTACCGTCATCCCGCCGAAGAACAAGACCCCGGCCGCGCCTGCGGCACAGCCCAAGGCCACCACGCCGGCACAGCCGGCCGGGAGCAGGAAGTAATGCTCGTCGCCAAGGGCCTGCGCAAAAAGTACAAGCAGCGCGAAGTGGTCAAGGACTTCGGGCTGACCCTCGATGCGGGTGAAGTGGTCGGCCTGCTCGGCCCCAACGGTGCCGGCAAGACCACCTGTTTCTACATGATCGTCGGTCTGGTGGCTGCCGATGCCGGCAGCATCGTGCTCGACGGCAAGGACATCACCGGCGACCCGATGTACACCCGCGCCAAGCAGGGGGTGGGCTACCTGCCGCAGGAACCGTCGGTGTTCCGCAAGCTTACCGTGGCCGACAACATCCGCCTGGTGCTGGAACTGCGCGAGGACCTGGACTCGGCCGGCCGCGAGCGCGAATTGAACGGCCTGCTCGACGAACTGCAGCTGGGCCATGTCGCCGACCAGCTCGGCGCCAGCCTGTCCGGTGGCGAACGCCGCCGCTGCGAGATCGCCCGCGCACTGGCCGCACAACCGCGCCTGATCCTGCTCGACGAACCGTTCGCCGGTGTCGACCCGATTTCGGTCGGCGAGATCCAGCGCATCGTCACCCACCTCAAGCAGCGTGGCATCGGCGTGCTGATCACCGACCACAACGTGCGCGAGACCTTGGGTATCTGCGACCGCGCGTATATCCTCGCCGAGGGCAGCGTGCTGGCCCAGGGTTCGCCGGAGGCTATCCTGGACAACGCCGATGTACGCCGCGTCTACCTCGGGGATTCCTTCAAGCTGTGAAGCAGTCGCCGGGTCCCTTTCCTTCCTTTCGGCACAGGCATGAAGACTCGGCTGCAGACATCGTTGGGACAGCAACTGGTGCTCACGCCCCAGTTGCAGCAGGCGATCAAGCTGCTGCAGATGTCGGCCACCGAACTGGAGCTGGAGATCGCGCAGGCAGTGGAAAGCAACCCACTGCTGGACTGGGCCGACAGCAACGACAGCAGCGCCGCCAACGAAGGCAGCGATGGCAACGACAACGAAGCGCCTGCAGAGCGCAGCGATGAGGGCGACGACTGGGCGCCGACCGAACTGGACTGGACGACGACCGGCAGCGGTGGCAGCTTCGATGATGACGACGACAACGGCAGCGCTGCCGAGCGCGTAGCCGAAACCGAAACACTGGCCGACCATCTGCTGTGGCAGCTGCATCTGTCGCATCTGTCCTCGCGTGATCGCAGCATCGGTGCCGCACTGATCGATGCACTGGACGACGATGGTTACCTGCGCGAGCCGCTGGCCACCATCGCTGAAACCCTGTTGCCGGCGATCCACGCCGACGAGGACGAGATCCTCGCCGTGCTGCATCGCATCCAGCGCTTCGATCCGGTGGGTGTGGCTGCACGCACGCTGGGCGAATGCCTGCTGCTGCAGCTGGATGTGCAGGCCGGCGACACGCCCGGCCTGCTGCTGGCGCGACAGATTGCCGCAGGACCCTTGGAACGTTTGCCGCGCAGCGGCGTCGCCGGGCTCGCCCATGAGTTGAAGCTGCCGCTGGACGAGGTCGAGACTGCCGTGGCGCTGCTGCGTTCGCTGGACCCGCGCCCGGGCACGCAGATCGCGCCGCTGTCGCAGGACACCTATGTGGTGCCGGACGTGGTGGTGTGGCGGCAGAACGGCGTGTGGCGGGCTGCACTGGCCGCGCATGCCGGGCCGAAGGTGGTGATCCACCGCGGCTACGAACAGCTGATACGACGTTGTGGCGACGCCGATGCCGGCTACCTGCGTGCCCAGCTGCAGGAAGCGCGCTGGCTGCTGAAAGGGCTGCAGCAGCGTGGTGACACCCTGCTGCGCGTCGTGCGCAGCCTGATCCTGCAGCAGGCCGGCTTCCTCGAATTCGGCGAGCAGGCGCTGCGTCCACTGACCCTGCGCGAGATCGCCGCCGAGCTCGGCCTGCACGAATCCACGGTCTCGCGCGCGATCGCCCGCAAGCACGTGCGTACCCCGCGAGGCACCCTGCCGCTGCGCGCCTTCTTCGCCTCGGGCATCGATACCGAGAGCGGTGGCGAGGCGTCCAGCACCGCCATCCAGGCGATGATCCGGCGCCTGATCGACGACGAGAACCCGCGCAAGCCGCTTTCTGACGCCAAGCTGGCTGACCTGCTCAAATCGTCGGGAATTCCAGTAGCGCGACGCACCGTGGCGAAGTATCGTGAAGCCATGAACATTTCCGCCTCGCACGAAAGGGTCAGAATCGCTTGACGCGCCGCCGCGCCCGGCGGAGAGGTTCATTGGCACATCCGAACACAGGAGAAACCCGATGCGCATCGAAACGTTTGGCAAAGATGTCGAAGTCACCCCGGCCCTGCAGTCCTATGTTGAGGAGAAGCTGGCCCGGATCGGAAAGCACTTCGACCAGCACTGCGAAGCGCGGGTGACCCTCAAGCTGCAGAAGACCGAACACCACGTCGACGCCAGCCTCAACATTCCCGGCCAGACCCTGCACGCCGAGGCCAATGCCCAGACCATGTATGCCGCGATCGACCTGCTTGCGGACAAGCTTGACCGTCTGGTGATCAAGCACAAGGAGAAAAAACAGCAGCACGCACCGCTGCCGGTGGGCGACAATGGTGGCTGATCGCCACCGTTCCCCGCAGACATGCCCCTGACTGACCTCCTGGCGGCCGTGCAGACCCAGCTCTGCACGGCCACCGACCGTGACAGCGTCCTGCAGGCCGCCGCCGGGTTGCTGGCCTGCCGCCAGGCCAACGCCGAACAGATCTATCTGAACCTGTGCCAGCGCGAAGCGCTGGGCAGCACCGCCATCGGCCACGGCATCGCCATTCCCCACGGCCGCGCGCCGACCCTGGACCGCCCCCGCGGCGCCCTGCTGCGGTTGGCCACCCCGGTCGATTTCGGTGGCGAGGAGCCGGTGGACCTGGTGTTCGCGATGGCCGTCCCCGCCCACTACACCCACCAGCACCTGATGCTGCTGTCCGAGCTGGCCGAGCTGTTCTCGGCGCCGGACATCCGCCAGGCCCTACGCGAGGCGGGCGATGCCCGGGCGCTGCGCGAGGCGCTGGACATGACCCCACCTGCGAGTGCCGCATGAATACCAGCATCACCGCCCGTGAACTGTTCGAACAGCAGCGCGAGCGGCTGGGACTGCGCTGGGCTGCCGGCAAGTCCGGCGAGAAGCGCGAGCTGGAGGCCGGCAACACGGTCTCGCGGCGTCCGTCGCTGGCCGGCTATCTCAATGCGATCTACCCCAACAAGGTGCAGATCCTGGGCACCGAGGAACTGTCCTGGCTGGATGCGCTGGAACCGCGCCAGCGTTGGGAGACCATCGAAAAGATCATGCAGTCGCACCCGCTGGCGCTGGTGCTGACCCGCAACCAGGCCTGCCCGGAAGACCTGCGCGCTGCCGCGGACGAATCCGGCACGCCGCTGTGGCTGTCGCCCAAGCGCGGCCACGAACTGCTCAACCACCTGTCCTACCACCTGGCGCGTACGCTGGCGCCGCGGGTGATCCTGCATGGCGTGTTCATGGAGATTTATTCCATCGGCGTGCTGATCACCGGCGAAGCGGGATCCGGCAAGAGCGAACTGGCGCTGGAACTGCTCAGCCGTGGCCATCGCCTGGTGGCCGACGATGCCCCCGAATTCACCCAGATCGCACCCGATGTACTCGATGGCACCTGCCCGGAGCTGCTGCAGGACCTGCTGGAAGTGCGCGGCCTGGGCGTGTTGAACGTGCGCGAGATGTTCGGCGACACGGCTGTAAAGAAGAACAAGTACCTTCGGCTGATCGTCCACCTGACCAAGCCGATGACCGAACCCACCCCGCATGGCTACGAGCGCCTGACCGGCGATTCGGGCACCCGCCATGTGCTGGACCTGGACGTACCGCTGATCACCCTGCCGGTGATGCCCGGCCGCAACCTGGCCGTGCTGACCGAGGCGGCCACCCGCCTGCACATCCTGCGCACCAAGGGCATCGACCCGGCAGCCATGTTCATCGCCCGCCACAGCAACCTGCTGGAACGGCGAACACCCTGATTTCCCTGCCCTTCGAAGAGCCTGTCCATGAGCACCGTCACCCCCTCCGCCCCGACCCTGATCATCGTCAGCGGCCTGTCCGGCTCGGGTAAATCCGTCGCCCTGAAGACCTTCGAGGACCAGGATTACTACTGCTCGGACAACCTGCCGATCAATCTGCTGCCCGACTTCGTGCGCAGCCTGCTGGCCAACCACGACGGCAGCGCACCACGGCGTCTGGCCGTAGGCATCGACGTTCGCGGCCAGGCCGACCTGAGCCAGCTGGGCGACTGGCGGCAGCTGGCGGCCGACGCCGGCGTGGACGTGAAGGTGCTGTTCTTCGAGGCCAGCGACGAGGCCGTGCTCAAGCGCT
Organism: Stenotrophomonas sp. YJH_SMC_119; assembly: GCF_059368315.1. Classification (NCBI taxonomy): domain Bacteria; kingdom Pseudomonadati; phylum Pseudomonadota; class Gammaproteobacteria; order Lysobacterales; family Lysobacteraceae; genus Stenotrophomonas; species Stenotrophomonas sp. YJH_SMC_119. The sequence continues at coordinate 216,923 of NZ_JCAFRP010000005.1, forward strand.
ACGCCGACACCCGTCGCCGCCATCCGCTGAGCCAGCTGGGCCTGTCGCTGCCTGAAGCCATCGCCCGCGAACGCGAGTTGACCGCACCGCTGCGCCGCGAGGCCGATGCGGTGATCGACACCAGCAGCCTCAACGTGCATCAGCTGCGGCGGCGGATCATCACCGAGTTCACGATGGACCATGCCACCGGCCTGTCGCTGCTGTTCGAATCGTTCGCCTACAAGCGCGGCGTGCCGGCCGAGGCGGACTTCGTGTTCGATGCGCGGGTGCTGCCCAATCCGCACTGGGACCCGGACCTGCGCGCGCTCAGCGGTCGCGAACCGGGTGTACGCGACTACCTGGAAGCGCAGCCGGACGTGCAGCGCTACCTGGCCCAGCTGATGGACTTCCTCGATACCTGGCTGCCGAAGCTGAGCGATGGCACCCGCAGCTATGTGACCGTGGCGTTCGGCTGCACCGGCGGCAAGCACCGGTCGGTGTTCCTGGCCGAGCGTCTGGCCCGGCATGCCCGCGAGATGGGCTGGGAAGACGTGGCGACGTACCACCGCGAACAGGATTAAGGGGGTCGGCCTGGCTGCGCCCGGCACCCGCCGGTAGTGCCGGCCGCTGGCCGGCAACAGCAACAGCAACAGCAACAGCAGAAGCGGGATTTCGTGGGATGGCGGGGCGGTGTGGGTCTGCAGGACACGCCGTGAACCCCGCTCCGCGGTCCGGCCCAGCCGCTGGCGGCTGGGCGTTCGGGCGCTTGCGAAGCAGTGCTTCGCAAGCAAAGCGCCCTCACCCCTGGGGGCTCGATGGCGCCATCCATGGCGCCAACGGTCCTGCAGACCCACACCGCCCCACCTCTGACAGATTCTGCTGCTGTTGGTGGGTGTCGACCCTGGTCGACACGATGGATCCACGCCATGCGTGGATGAATCGCTGTCAGGCATCGAAAAACGGATGGGGTCGGATCTCTTTCTCAACGGAAAAGGCCTCCCCTGGGAGCAACGCTGAATACGGGACACAGTGCCCCTCTCCTGCTGCTATCGCCAATTCACCTTGACCTGTTAACGTGCAGTAATGACCTGTGGCATTCTCCTCGTAACACATCCCGGGGTCGGGACCGCCCTGCTTGACGTGGCGACCCGGCTCCTGCGGCAGTTGCCGCTGAAAACCGAAGCTTTCGAAGTACCGTTCGACGCAGACCTGGACGCCCTGCTCCCGCTCGCCTCGGCCGCCCTGCGGCGGGTTGACGGGGGTGATGGTGTGCTGATCCTGACCGACCTGTACGGCGCCAGCCCCGCCAATCTTGCCGGGCAGCTGGCCCGGCTGGGGACCCCGGTTCGCCGGGTGTCGGCGCTGAGCCTGCCGATGTTGCTGCGGGTGATGAATTATCCGGAACAGGGACTGGATCAACTGCCCGCCACAGCCGCGGCGGGTACCCGTAATGGAGCGATAGTCGACGATGCTTGAACGAGAACTCACCGTGAGCAACCGCCTGGGCCTGCATGCCCGGGCCACCGCCAAGCTGGTGCAGACCCTGGCGCCGTTCCGCTGCAACGTGACCATGGCCGCCAAAGGCCGTGAGATCAACGCCAAGAGCATCATGGGCGTGATGCTGCTGGCCGCCGGCCAGGGCACCCCGGTCACCGTGCGGATCAATGGCGAGGACGAAGCCGCCGCGATGGAGGCGGTGGTCGGCCTGTTCGAACGCCGTTTCGACGAGGACAGCTGAGCGTGCCACGCGCACGCGCCGGCCAACCCCCTTCCGGCCAGCGGCCGGTACTGCTGCTGGCCGGGCATGGTGCCGCCCGCGGCACGGCAATGGGCCGCGCCCGCGTTCGCCTGCCGCATGCACTGGAAGTGGCCGAGCAGCGCGTTGCCGCCCACCAGGTCGAGGCCGAGCTGGCGTGCCTGCATCGCGCGGTGGACGCCGCGCGCTCGGAGATGCACGAGCTGCGCCAGCGCCTGCATGGAGCGCTGAACCAGGAAGTGGGTGAGTTCCTCGACCTGCATGCGCTGCTGCTGGACGATCCCGAGCTGCTGTATGGGCTGGACGAACTGATCCGCAGCGGACCGTACAGCGCCGGCTATGCGTTGCGCCTGCAGCGCGACCGCCTGGCCAAGGTCTTCGACGGCATGGACGATGCTTACCTGAAGAGCCGCATGGACGACCTCGACCATGTGATCGGCCGCATCCATGCCTTCCTGCAGCCCGAACGCCCGCCAGCGGTGAAAGGCCTGGCCGGCGAGATCCTGGTCTGCGACAACATCGCGCCCTCCGAACTGGCACAGCTGCAGGCGCAAGGCGTGGTCGGCATCGTCACCGCCGCCGGCAGCGCGCTCTCGCACAGCGCGATCCTTGCGCGCAGCCTGCACCTGCCCTTGATCGTCAACGTGCCGCAGCTGCTCAGCCGCATCGCCGATGGCGACGTGCTGATCATCGACGGCGCCGACGGCAGCATCACCGCCAATCCACAGGCCGACAATCTGCGCGACTACCGCGCACGACTGAAGGAACACGCGCGCGAACAGCGCGAGCTCGGCCGCCTGCGCAGCAAGCCCAGCCGCACCCGCGACCAGGTCGACATTGCCCTGCTGGCCAATGCCGAGTCGCTGGAGGACGTGACCCAGGCGCATGCGCTGGGCGCCCACGGCCTGGGCCTGTACCGCACCGAATTCCTGTTCCTGCAGCGCAACGAGCTGCCGGATGAAGAAGAACAGTTCCAGACCTACCGCGATGCGGCACTGGGCATGAGCGGGCGACCGGTGACCATCCGCACCCTCGATCTGGGCGCGGACAAGGCCGACCGCACCGGCCTGACCCTGAGCAACGAAGAAAACCCGGCGCTCGGCCTTCGCGGCGTACGCCTGTCGCTGGCACGGCCGAAGGTAGCCGACACCCAGCTGCGCGCGATCCTGCGCGCCTCGGCCTACGGCAAGCTGCGGGTGCTGGTGCCGATGGTCAGCACCCGGGAGGAACTGCTGGCAGTGCGCCGCCGCATGCTCAAGCTGACCGAACAGCTGCGCGGCGAAGGCCACATGGTGTCCGACCACGTGCCACTGGGCGCGATGATCGAAGTCCCTGCTGCGGCGCTGGCGCTGGAGAGCTTCATCGACCTGGTCGATTTCCTGTCGATCGGCACCAACGACCTGGTGCAGTACCTGCTGGCGGCCGACCGCAACAATGAAGCACTGGGCGAGCTGTATTCGCCGTTGCACCCGGCGGTGCTGCGGCTGCTGCAGATGGTGATCGAGACCGGCGCGCGCCACCGCATCCCGGTGGCGGTCTGTGGCGAGATGGCCGGCGATGCGCGGATGACCCCGCTGCTGCTGGCACTGGGCCTGACCGAGTTCAGCCTGCACCCGGGCACGCTGCTGGAAGTACGCCGCGCGGTCCGCGAGGCCGACCTGGCCATGCTGCGCGCGCGCGCGCCGAAGCTGCTGGCCGCGCGCGACCGCCGCGCGATCGAACGCTGGCTGGCACTGGTGGCCGAAACGGCGTGATACCTCCGCTCGCCGGGCATGCACGCCTGGGGTCAGATCCTTTTCCGCAGGAAAAGGGATCTGACCCCGTCTCGTTGAAGGCCAAGACGTTGCCGGCCAACGGCCGGCACTCCCGCCACCCGGCGGCTATGCGTTGAAACATCGCCTTGCGATAATGACGCGCTGAACACCCCTGTTGCCGCATCCTTGCCGGGATCGCGGCTTTTCTTATCCCCGCGGGAGCTGCGATGGCTGAAGCTGTACGCCACGACAAGACTGCGCGCCAACTGCGGATGCTGTCCGATGCACTGGACAGCGGCCGGCTGGGCCCGGTGCGTCGCCTGGTCAACACCCTGGCCCCGGCCGAGATCGGCAACCTGCTCGAATCGTTGCCGCCGGGCAAGCGCGAGGTGGTGTGGGGACTGGTTGATCCGGAAGACGACGGCGAGGTGCTGGTCCACGTCGGCGACGACGTGCGCGAAAGCCTGCTCGCGGACATGGACCCGGACGAGATCATCGCCGCGGTCGAAGACCTGGACATCGACGATCTGGCCGACCTGGTCGAAGACCTGCCGGACACGGTCATCGACGAAGTCCTCAAGTCGATGGACCGCGAGAACCGCGAGCGCCTGGAACAGGTCCTGTCCTATCCCGAGGACAGCGCCGGTCGCCTGATGAATCCGGACGTGGTGACCGTGCGCGCCGACGTCAATGTCGACGTCGTGCTGCGCTACCTGCGCCTGCGCGGTGAACTGCCCGACCACACCGACCACCTGTTCGTGGTCAGCCGCCGCCATCAGTACCTCGGCCGCGTGTCGCTGGCGGCACTGGTGACCCACGAGGACACCACCCCGATCAATCGCCTGATCGACGACGAGCAGCCAGCCATCGACGTCGGCGAGAGCGACCAGGAAGTCGCCCGCCAGTTCTCCGACCATGACTGGATCTCCGCGCCAGTGGTGGATGACAACAACATCCTGATTGGTCGCATCACCATCGATGACGTGGTCGACATCATCCGCGGCCAGGCCGAGCACCAGGCGCTGGGCGCCGCCGGTCTGGACGAGGACGAAGATCTGTTCAGCCCGGTCTGGCGCGCGATGCGCCGCCGCCTGATGTGGCTGTCGGTGAACCTGTGCACGGCCTTCCTGGCCTCCAGCGTGGTCGGCCACTTCGAAGGCACCATCGACAAACTGGTGGCGCTGGCGGTGCTGATGCCGATCGTCGCCGGCCTCGGCGGCAACGCCGGTACCCAGGTGCTGGCACTGATGGTGCGCGGCCTGGCGCTGGGCCAGGTGGGCGCCTCCAACGCCCGCACCCTGCTGTGGAAGGAAGTTCGGGTCGCGCTGTTGAACGGCGTGATGCTGGGTTCCGTGCTGGGCCTGATCGTGCTCGCCTGGTTCCACTCGCCCGGGTTGTCGGCAGTGATCGCCATCGCGTTGACCTGCAACCTGTTGTTTGCTGCGTTGGCCGGCGTGCTGGTGCCGTTGACGCTGAAACGCTTCGGCTTCGACCCGGCGCTGGCCAGCGGCATCTTCCTGACCGCCGTGACCGATTCGATGGGCTTCTTCACCTTCCTCGGCCTGGCCACCCTGGTGCTCCTGCACTGACCATCTCGACGGTCGGATCCCCGCTGCGCGGCGCTCTGACCCGATCCCAACTGGATCCCTCCATGGCAACGACAATCGAAAACTACTTCCAGCCCGGCTGGCGCGACCAGCAGCACACCTGCCCGGCCTGTGAATGGAAGGGCAGCTCGCGCGCCATGGAAATGGAACTGGACGAGGACGCCACCGAGTACGACTGCCCGGTCTGCGAGAACCCACTGCTGGTGGTCCTGCACCCGGACATTGCGCAGGTGCAGGCCGCCGCCGCCGAAGGCAATGCCGAGGCACAGGAGCAGTTGGAGATCATCGCCAGCTTCCCGCGCCCGCAGTGACGCGGCGCACGATGCCGGGCCGACGTCGGCGGACTACGATGCAGGCGATCTCGCCGCTTCGGAAAATCCCATGGTCCGTTTGCTGTCGCGCTGGCTGCCACTGCTGGCCCTTCTGATGATGAGCGGTTGCACTTCGCTGCCGGACAGCGCGCGTGGCCGCTTCGAAGCACGTGCGGTGAAGGTGGACGGGCAAACGGCTTACTACCAGGTGTTCATTCCGGCCGGCGTGCAGGCCGCCGCTCCCACCCACCTTCCGGTCGTCCTGTTCCTGCACGGCTCGGGCGAGCGCGGCGCCGATGGCGTCAAGCAGATCCACGCCGGGCTGGGGCCTTACCTGCGCGCGCATCCCGATTTCCCCGCCCTGGTGGTGTTCCCGCAGGTACCGGGCCACGAGGAATGGAGCGGCCGCAACAACCGTGCGGCAGTGGCCGCGCTGGACGCGACGATCGCCGAATTCGGCGCCGACCCGGCGCGGCAATACCTGACCGGCATGTCGATGGGCGGCTATGGCAGCTGGAACATCGCATTGGATGACCCACGCCGCTTTGCCGCGATCGTCCCCGTGTGCGGCGCGGTGCTCGCCCCGCGTGCGGTACGCCCGACCCTGTTCGTCGAGCAGGTCGCGCACGAAGCGGACCCGTACGCGGTGATTGCCCAGCGCCTGCAGCACACGCCGATCTGGATCTTCCACGGCGCACTGGATGACGTGGTGCCGCCGGACGACGACCGCAGACTGCATGCCGCATTCCAGCGCGCCGCCGCACGCGACGTGCGCTACACCGAATACCCGGAAGGCAACCACAATGCCTGGGACGCCACCTACGCCGACCCGGCAATGTGGGAATGGCTGTTCGCGCAGAAGCGCTGAACCACAGCTTCTGCTGGGAAACACCTGTTGGTGGATGCCTACCGTTGGTCGGCTTGGGTATTGGTGGGTGCCGACCGTTGGTCGGCTTGGGTATGGGTGGGTGCCGACCGTTGGTCGGCTTGGGTATGGGTGGGTGCCGACCGTTGGTCGGCTTGGGTATGGGTGGGTGCCGACCGTTGGTCGGCTTGGGTATGGGTGGGTGCCGACCGTTGGTCGGCACTACCTCTCCGCTTCGGGGTAATCCATTGCCTGGTACCTCTCATCGATCTCCCATCGGCACCAGGCATACGGATACTCTCCCACGCAGCTCGCCAAGTTCGCCCTGACCGGGTTGGCGACGATGTACATCGCATGGCGAAACAGTGATTCTTCAGAACGAATGGCGTGATCGTGATAGCTCGATTGCCAGAATGGTCCTGTCCTACCCAGCATGCGGTTGATCCGCAATGCACTGCTCGATTTGAAGCGTTGCATGATGTAGTCCAGCGAGAACGCACGGATCTCCACAAGCCAATGGATGTGGTCCGGCATGACGACATAGGCAAGTGAGTGCGTCAGGCCCTCAGCATCAATGCGACGGAACACATCCATCACCTCCTGTGCCGCAGTGGCATCATCGAAGTAGCGTCGACGCTCCTGGATGACGGTGGTCAGGATGTAGGATTGTCCGATCCGGGAATGGCGGCCAAGGCGTAGGCGTGCGCGGCTCATGGGCCCAAGCGTGCGCCTGCCGCTACTCCGGTTCTATCGGGCAATCACGTCAGTACAGGTAGGCCCGGAACCATTCAATGGCTAGGCCCGCACTTCACCGCACTGACGGTTCAGTGCCGACCAACGGTCGGCACCCACCGGATCGGATAAGGACAGATCAACCGTGCCGACCAACGGTCGGCACCCACCGGATCGGATAAGGACAGATCAACCGTGCCGACCAACGGTCGGCACCCACCGGATCGGATGAGGACAGATCAACCGTGCCGACCAACGGTCGGCACCCACCAGGGCAGGTCAGCCCAGCAGGGTTTCCAGCACGGCCATGCGCACGGCGACGCCGTTGGCGACCTGGCGCAGCACCCACGACTGCGGGCCGTCGGCCACCTCGTCGGTCACTTCCACGCCGCGGTTGATCGGGCCCGGGTGCAGCACCGCGGCATCCTTGCCCGCGCGCGCCAGGCGTTCGCTGGTCAGGCCGTACTGCGCGTGGTACTGCTCCAGCGACGGCACCAGGCCTTCTTCCATGCGCTCGCGCTGCAGGCGCAGCATCATCAGCGCATCGACGCCTTCCAGCATCGCGTCGAAATCATCGCCGACCACGCAGCCCTTCAGGGTCTCGTCGTCCGGCAGCAGCGACTGCGGGCCACACACGCGCATCTCGCCCACGCCCAGCGTGCGCAGCGCATGCAGGTCGGTGCGGGCCACGCGCGAGTGCTTCACGTCGCCGACGATCACGACTTTCAGCTTCGAGAAATCCGGGCCCTTGGCCTGGCGCAGGGTCAGCATGTCCAGCAGGCCCTGGGTCGGGTGCGAACTGCGGCCGTCACCGGCATTGATCAGCGCGGTGCCCTCGCCTGCCGCATCGGCCAGTGCGGCCACGGCGCCGTCATCGGGGTGGCGCACCACGAAGCCGCGCACGCCCATCGCTTCCAGGTTGCGAAGCGTGTCGCAGGCGGTCTCACCCTTGCGGGTAGAGGAGGTCGAGGCGTCGAAATTCAGCACGTCCGCCCCCAGCCGCTGCGCGGCCAGCTGGAACGAACTGCGGGTGCGCGTGGACGGTTCGAAGAACAGCGTGCACACCGCCGAACCGGCCAGCACCTGGCGCTTGTTGCCGACGCGGCCGACTGCGGCATCGCGGATCTGCCCTGCGCGGTCGAGCAGCTGAAGCAGCGTTTCGCGCGGCAGGCCCTCCAGGGTCAGCAGGTGGCGCAGGCGTCCGGAGGCATCGATTTGCTGGGCGGTCATGGCGGTGTCGGGCAGTCAGGGAATGGGGGTGGCGTCGTCCGGCGACGACAGCCAGCGATCGATGATCACCGCTGCGGCGACGGCATCGAGGGCAGCTGCATCACGGCGGCGCTTGCGCCCTTCGGCGCGCTCGACGGCGAAGCGGCGTGCGGCCTCGACCGAGCTGGAACGCTCATCGATCATCACCACCGGCAGCTTGAAGCGCTCCCGCAGCTGGCGGGCGAAGCCCTGCGCGCGCTTGCGGTTGGGCTGGTCCTGGCCGTCCAGGGTCAGCGGGTCGCCGACCACCAGGCCGTCGGGCTTCCATTCCTTGAGCAGGCGTTCGATCGCGGTCCAGTCCGGGCCGTTGCCGTGCACATCGACCACGGCCACCGCGCGCGCATGCGCGGCGAAGGCACTGCCGATGGCCACGCCGATCCGTCGCGAGCCGACATCGAAACCCAGAACGGTGCCATCACGACGGATCGCCGGGGCAGCAGAATCCGGCGCGGGCGTGATGGGCTCAGACATGGCCGCTGTAGTCGGTCAGCCGGAACAGGTCCACGCCGATGCGCGAGGCCGCACCCTGCCAGCGCTGCTCCAGCGGCAGCTGGAACACCAGCTCGGCATCGGCCGGCACGGTCAGCCAGCTGTTCTCGGACAGCTCGCTTTCCAGCTGCCCTGCGCCCCAACCGGCACAGCCGAGGGTGACCACGGCATTGGCCGGGCCTTCGCCGCGCGCCATCGCTTCGAGGATGTCGCGCGAGGTGGTCAGGTACAGGCCGTCGCCCACGGTCAGGCTGGAATCCCACGCCCGCGCGTCGTCATGGATGACGAAGCCGCGCTCGGGATGCACCGGGCCGCCGTTGAGCACCATGCGCGCCTGCAGGTCGCCATCACCGGTGGTGATGTCCATCTGTGCAAGCACTTCACCCAGCGTGTACTCGGAAGGCTGGTTGACCAGCACGCCCATCGCCCCGTTCTCGTCGTGCTGGCAGATCAGCGCGACGCTGCGGGCGAAGGTCGCGTCGAGCAGCGACGGCAGCGCGACGAGCAGGTGATCGGCAAGGGAGGTCGGCGTTACAGGCATGGCCCTATTCTACCTGCTGGGGGCGGGATGGTCGCGCGATGGCGTCGAACAGCGATGGGCTAGGATGGTGCTTTGCCATGGAAGGTCATCGATGCAGTCTTCAACGCCCCTGACCCTGCCGGCACGCAGCGCCATCGTCCTGCTTGCCCTGCTGCAGGGCCTGATGCTGTATGCCGCGCAGGAACTGTCCGACGCGTGGCCGTTCCGCGATATCGGCTGGCGCTACTGCTGGTACGCCTGGGTGCTGGCCATTCCCAGCGCGGTGGCGCTGAGCCTGGTGGAGCTGGGCCAGCGCCGCCTGTGGCTGCAGGCCGTGCTCGGCTCGACGGTGGTGCTGGCGCTGGCCGCCTGGATCGGCTGGAACCTCAATGGCGAGACCGCACTGGAATCGGGCGCGTTGCAGCTTCCGTTGACCCTGGGCATTGCCGTTGCGGTGTTCGTGGTCCTGCCCTGGTGGCAGTTCCAGCTGCAGCACGGGCACTGGCGTGCCAGTTACCCCGAGCTGTTCGAGCGCGCCTGGCAGAATGGTTTGACCCTGGCCCTGGCGGCACTGTTCACCGGGCTGACCTGGCTGCTGTTGTGGCTGTGGTCGGCGCTGTTCCAGCTGCTCGACGTGACCGTCTTCCGCGACCTGTTCCGGCAGGACGCGTTCATCGCACTGGCCACCGGCAGCCTGGCCGGGTTCGGCGTACTGATCGGGCGCACCCAGCACCGCGCCATCCAGATCACCCGCCAGGTGCTGTTCGCGATCTGCCGTGGGCTGTTGCCGCTGCTCTCGTTCATCGCCGTATTGTTCGTGCTGAGCCTGCCGCTTACCGGGCTGGAACCGTTGTGGAAGACCCGCTCGGCCGCCGGCCTGCTGCTGGTGCTGTCGCTGCTGCTGGTGACGTTCACCAATGCGGTCTACCAGCAGGGGGAAGACAGCGCCCCCTACCCGCTGCTGCTGCGCCGGCTGGTTGAAGCCAGCCTGCTGGCACTGCCGGTCTACGCGGCGTTGGCCCTGTATGCACTGGGCCTGCGCGTGGTGCAGTACGGCTGGACCCTGGACCGGTTCTGGGCGGTACTCGTCGCAGTGGCCATGGCCGGCTATGCCGTGGGCTATGCGCTGGCAGTGCTGCGCCGGCAGGGGCGCTGGTTGCAGACACTGGAACCGGTCAACCGCTGGATGTGCTGGGCGGTGCTGGCACTGGCGTTGCTGGGCAATTCGCCCCTGCTGGACCCGGTGCGGCTGACCCTGTCCAGCCAGTTGGCGCGCCTGCGTGCGGACCCGCCTGCAATCACCGGCAGTGACGTCAACGTGCTGCGCTTCGATCTTGGCCACCGCGGCGTGCGGGCGCTGCGCGAGCTGCAGCGTGATCCAGCCATCACCGCCGATGCCAACGCGCCACAGGTGATCGCTGCCGCGCTGGCACGTACCTCGCGCTGGGATGACGGCCACCGCCTCGACAAGGGGCCGCAGGACGTCGTCGCCCTGCAGCGCTCGTTGAAGCTGGCCAAGGGATCCAGCTCGCCACCGGACGATTGGTGGCAGGCACTGGCCACGCGCGCGATCGATGGCGAATCCTGCGCCCAGAGCGAGCGCGACTGCCTGATCGTGCATCGCGACCTGGACGGCGATGGCACTGGCGAAGTGCTGCTGTGCGAGCTGTACACCCACCGTGGGCCGGACTGCGTGCTGTACGCACGTGGCAGGGATGCCCACTGGCGCCGGGCCGGTTCGCTGTTCGGCACCGCCAGCGGCCAGGCCGAGGCGATCAACCAGGCGCTGCGTGATGGCAAACTCACGCTCGAACCGCCACGCTGGCCGATGCTGTCCATCGATGGGCGCCCCGCAGTGGCCATCGATCCCGAACCCGAATCCACCGAGTCTTCCCCATGAGCGGCTACTGCCTCATCGCCCCGGGCCATCCGGTGCATGACTACTACCACGCCAACGAGTACGGCTTCCCGCAGCGTGACGAGCGCGAACTGTTCGAGCGGCTGGTGCTGGAAATCAATCAGGCCGGCCTGAGCTGGGAAACGATCCTGAAGAAGCGCGAGGGCTTCCGCACGGCCTATGACGGCTTCGATGTGGACTGCGTGGCGGCGTACGCCGAGCAGGACATCGAGCGCCTGCTGTCGGACGCAGGCATCATCCGCAACCGGCTGAAGGTGCTGGCGGCCATCCACAACGCGCAGGTGATCCAGCAGCTGCGGGCCAGCCATGGCAGCTTCGCGGCGTGGCTGGACGCGCACCACCCGCGCAGCAAGGCCGACTGGGTGAAGCTGTTCAAGAAGACCTTCCGCTTCACCGGCGGCGAGATCACCGGCGAGTTCCTGATGAGCCTGGGCTACCTGCCCGGTGCGCATGCCGAGGACTGCCCGGTGCATGCGCGACTGCTGACGCTGTCGCCGCCGTGGCTGAGGGCCGCCGCCCGCTGATGGATATCTGCCGGGCATAGCCCGGCCTTGCCACGCGTGGGTTCCGGTAGTGCCGGCCGCTGGCCGGCAACCCCGTTGAACGGTCAAACGCCCATGTAGCGGCCGGGGCGGTGGTTGAACATCAGCACCAGGCTGAGCACCACCGCGCCGATGGCCGAGTACAGCACCTTCGACGGCGACAACACGAAGAACGCGGCCACCATCAGGCAGGCGTCGTAGGACATCTGCACCTTGCCCGCGCTCCAGCCACGGGTGCGCTGCAGGTACACCGCCAGGATGCCGATGCCGCCGAGACTGGCACGATGGCGGATGAAGAACAGGATGCCCAGGCCGGACAACGCACCGCCGACGATCGCCGAATACAGCGGGTTGATGTGCGAGAAGTCGATCCAGCGCGGCAGCAGGTCGGTCAGCACGCCACAGGCGGTGACCGCGGCGAAGGTCTTCAGGGTGAATTCCCAGCCCATGCGCCGCAGCGCCACCCAGTAGAACGGCAGGTTGACCAGCACGAACACCAGGCCGAAGTTCCAGCCCATCGCGTAGTGCAGCAGGAACGCCATGCCCGCCATGCCGCCGATCATCAGCCCGCCCTTGGCGAAGATGGCCAGGCCCAGCGAAGCCACCATCGTGGCCAGCACCATGCCTTGCACGTCCTCGGCGATCGAGTGGCGCAGCGCTTTTTCGTCGGCGGTGGTGCCGGCGCTGTCGGGCGGCGGGGTCAGCGGACCGGCGGTGACCAGATGGCCGTCAGCGTCGTCGCACGGCGCGGGGCCATGGGAGGGAAGGGACATACGGGTGGGGAACAGCAGGTGGGGAGCGGTATTAGACACGATCTGCATGACAGTTGCAGATGAAATCGTTCAGCTGAATGCGCCCCGCCCGATCTCCGGCCCGCCGCTGCTCAGCCCTTGCCGGCCAGATGGTGCGCCACCAGCGCATTGGCATGGCCATGGCCCAGCCCATGCTCACTTTTCAGGAAGCTGACCAGTTCCATGTGTTTCAGGCCCTTCTTCCCGGCCAGCAGCCCGAACCAGTGCGCCACCGGCTGCCCGTAGGTCTTCTCGATGGAGGGGAAGTACGAAGCCGGGCCCTTGGGCTTTTCAGTGCTCATGCGGAAGCTCCTTGCGTTGGATGTACCGGTACGACGAACAGGGGAGCCGGAAATCGACAGGTCCGTTCAATCCGGGAGCCGTATCATCCCGTCATGCCCCGCGAAAACCTCAACGACCTGCAGGCCTTCGTCCACGTTGCCCGCGAGGGCAGCTTCACCAAGGCCGCCGCCCAGCTGGGCGTGTCCCAGTCCGCGCTCAGCCATGCCATGCGCGGCCTGGAACAGCGCCTGGGCGTGCGCCTGCTGACCCGCACCACCCGCAGCGTGTCCACCACCGAAGCCGGTGCCCGCCTGCTCGACACCCTGGGCCCGCGCCTGGCCGAGATCGAGGACGGACTGGCCGCGCTGGCCGAATACCGTGAACGCCCGGCCGGCACCATCCGCATCAATGCCACCGGCCATGCCGCCGAGTACATCGCGTGGCCACGGCTGGCGCCGCTGCTGCAGCAGTATCCGGACCTCAAGGTGGAACTGGCCGCCGACTACGGGCTGGCCGACATCGTGGCCGAGCGCTACGACATCGGCATCCGCCTCGGCGAACGCCTGGCCCGCGACATGGTCGCCGTGCCGATCAGCCCGCCGCTGCGCATGCGCGTGGTCGGTGCACCCGGCTACTTCCGCCAGCACGTGGTCCCACGCCATCCGGACGAGCTGGCAGACCACAACTGCGTGACCCTGCGCCTGCCCACGCATGGCGGGCTGATGCCGTGGGATTTCGGCCAGGACGGCAACGAACTGAGCGTGCGCGTGAGCGGCCAGTGGACCTTCAACACCATGGGCATGACCCGCGCCGCTGCGCTGGCCGGCAGCGGATTGGCCTGGCTGCCGGAAGACCAGGTGCAGCCGATGCTGGACGACGGCCGCCTGCAGTCGGTGCTGGACGACTGGTGCCCGCACTTCGATGGCTACTACGCGTACTACCCGTCGCGCCGCCACGTCACGGTGGCGATGCGCACGGTGCTGGATGCGCTGCGCGGGCCGATGGCTGGATGAGGTGTGCGGACCAACGGTCCGCACCCACCTCGGTCCGCACCCGGTGATCAGCCCTTGGCCTGGGCCGCACGCTGTGCGTTGTAGCGCTCACCGACGATCGACACTTCATCCAGCGCCTGCGCGATGCGCTGCAGCTCCTCCGGCGCCAGCTGCAGGTCAGCCGCGCCCAGGTTCTCTTCCAGGCGGTGGATCTTGGTGGTGCCCGGAATCGGCACGATCCACGGCGCCTGCGCCAGCAGCCAGGCCAGCGCCACCTGCGCCGGGGTCGCGCCGCGTGCTGCAGCAATCGTACTGATGCGATCCACCAGCGCCTGGTTGGCGCGGCGGGCTTCCACTTCGAAGCGCGGCACGCTGTTGCGGAAATCGTTGGCGTCGAAGGTGGTGTCGGCGTTGATCGCACCGGTCAGGAAGCCACGGCCGAGCGGACTGAACGGCACGAAGCCGATGCCCAGTTCCTGCAGGGCCGGCAGCAGTTCGCGCTCCGGTTCACGCCACCACAGCGAATACTCGCTCTGCACGGCAGCCACCGGCTGCACCGCGTGCGCACGGCGCACGGTGGTGGCGCTGGCCTCGGACAGGCCGAAGTGGCCGACCTTGCCCTCGGCGATCAGGTCGCGCACGGTGCCGGCCACGTCCTCGATCGGCACGTTCGGGTCGACACGGTGCTGGTAGAACAGGTCGATATGGTCGGTGCGCAGGCGTTTGAGACTGGCTTCGGCCACGGCGCGGATGTTCTCGGGGCGGCTGTCCAGGCCGGTATCGGTGCGCGCATCCCTGAAGCCGAACTTGGTGGCGATCACCAGCTTGTCGCGGTAAGGCGCCAGAGCCTCGCCGAGCAAGTCTTCATTGGTGTACGGGCCGTACACTTCGGCGGTGTCGAAGAAGGTCACGCCGCGTTCAACGGCAGCGTGCAGCAGGGCGATGCCCTGGCTGCGCTCGACCGGCTGGCCATAGGCATGGGTCAGGCCCATGCAACCCAGGCCCAAGGCGGAAACCTTCAGGCCGCTGCGGCCGAGTTCACGTGTCTGCATCGTGGTGCTCCAGAGGGGGAACGCTGACGATACGCCTGCAGGGGCCGCCGATTGAATGGGCAGCATTGCAGTTGGTCATGACTGGAATTCATCAATCGCCAACGCGCCCGGTAGAGTCGACTGTTAGTCGACTGCTCTTTCACCGGCCGGGAAAATCCCGCGCTGCGCGCGAGAGTCGACTGACAGTCGACTCTACAGAGTCGCAGGTCACCGGATCTCGGAGATCTCCACGCCATCCAGGCCCTGTGACAGCGTGCGTGCGTCGCCGCCCTGGCTGAGCTTGATGCGCAGGCGCACTTCGTTCTGCGAATCGGCGTAACGCAGCGCGTCCTCGTAGCTGATCTCGCCGGCCTGGTACAGCTCAAACAGGCTCTGGTCGAAGGTCTTCATGCCCAGCTGGACCGAGTCCTTCATCACTTCCTTCAGCTTGTGGATCTCGCCGTCGCGGATGTAGTCCTGCACCAGCGGCGTGCCCAGCAGGATCTCCATCGCCACCTTGCGCGAGCGGCCATCGGGCGACGGCACCAGCTGCTGCGCGACCACGCCCTTGAGATTCAGCGACAGGTCCATCAGCAGCTGGTTGCGGCGGTCTTCCGGGAAGAAATTGACGATGCGGTCCATCGCCTGGTTGGCGTTGTTGGCATGCAGGGTGCACAGCACCAGGTGGCCGGTTTCGGCGAACGCGATGGCGTGGTCCATGCCTTCGCGGGTACGCACCTCACCAATCATGATCACGTCCGGCGCCTGGCGCAGGGTGTTCTTCAGCGCGGCTTCCCAGCTGTCGGTATCGATGCCGACTTCGCGCTGGGTGATGATGCAGCCCTCGTGCTTGTGCACGAATTCGATCGGATCTTCGATGGTGATGATGTGGCCGGTCGAGTTCTGGTTGCGGTAACCGATCATCGCTGCCAGCGACGTCGATTTACCGGTGCCGGTGGCGCCGACGAACAGGATGATGCCGCGCTTGGTCATCGCCAGCGTCTTGATGATCGGCGGCAGGCTCAGTTCTTCCACCGTCGGAATGCGCGTCTCGATGCGACGCAGCACCATGCCGACCTGGTTGCGCTGGTAGAAGCAGCTGACGCGGAAGCGGCCGACACCGGACAGGCCGATGGCGAAGTTGCATTCATGGGTCTTCTCGAATTCCTCGCGCTGCGCCGGAGTCATCACGTTGAGGACCAGGTCGCGGCTCTGCTGCGGCGTGAGCGGGGTCTGCGTGATCGGCGAGATCTTGCCGTTGACCTTCATCGCCGGCGGCATGCCGGCCGTGATGAACAGGTCCGAGGCGCGCTGGTGCGCCATCAGCTTGAGGAACGAAGTGAAATCGATGGTGGTCGCGGTGGTGTTCACGGCAGGCTCCCGGAAAGCGGTTTACCAGGTAACGGTCGGTGGAGGAAACAACACGGGAACAGCAGCGCACTGGCGCACGCTGCCCCGTTACTGCCCCGCCTTACTCGAACAGGCGCTTGTCCTTGGCGTACTCACGGGCCTGGTTTCGGGTGATCAGGCTGCGCTTGACCAGGTCCTGCAGGTGCTGGTCCAAGGTCATCATGCCGTACTGCTGGCCAGTCTGGATGGCCGAGTACATCTGCGCCACCTTGTCCTCGCGGATCAGGTTGCGGATGGCCGGGGTGCCGACCATGATTTCCCACGCTGCGGTACGACCGCCGCCAACCTTCTTCAGCAGCGCCTGCGAAATGACCGCGCGCAACGACTCGGACAGCATCGAGCGCACCATCGGCTTTTCGCCGGCCGGGAACACGTCGATGATGCGGTCGATGGTCTTGGCCGCCGAGCTGGTGTGCAGGGTGCCGAACACCAGGTGGCCGGTTTCCGCCGCGGTCAGTGCCAGGCGGATGGTTTCCAGGTCACGAAGTTCGCCCACCAGGATGATGTCCGGGTCCTCACGCAGCGCCGAGCGCAGTGCTTCATTGAAGCCATGCGTGTCGCGGTGCACTTCGCGCTGGTTGATCAGGCACTTCTGCGAGGTATGCACGAATTCGATCGGATCCTCGACGGTGAGGATGTGGCCGTATTCGTTCTTGTTGATGTAGTCGATCATCGCCGCCAGCGTGGTCGACTTGCCCGAACCGGTCGGGCCGGTCACCAGGATCAGGCCCTGCGGCTGCTGGATCACTTCGCGGAACAGCGGCGGGCAGGCCAGGTCCTCGAGGGTGAGCACCTCGGACGGAATGGTACGGAACACCGCACCGGCACCGCGGTTCTGGTTGAACGCGTTCACTCGGAAGCGCGCCAGCGATGGAATCTCGAAGGAGAAGTCCACTTCGAGGAATTCCTCGTAATCGCGGCGCTGCTTGTCGGACATGATGTCGTACACCAGCGCATGGACCTGCTTGTGGTCCAGGGCTGGGATGTTGATCCGGCGAACGTCGCCGTCGACGCGGATCATCGGCGGCAGGCCTGCGGACAGGTGCAGGTCGGACGCTTTGTTCTTTACGGAAAACGCCAGCAGTTCGGCGATATCCATGAGCGGCTACTCCCCAATAACGGCTTCGACTGGAAGGATCTTTCCCCGGGCGGCAGTATAGCCTCCTGATTCAACGGAACGCGTTACGTGGCCACTTCCCTGCCCCAGATCCTGAGCAACCTGCATGCCGCCGCCGAGGCCGCTGGCAGGCCCGACCCACGCCTGCTGGCGGTGTCCAAGACCCAGCCGGCCGAGGCCGTGGCCGCGCTGGCCGCGCAGGGCCAGCACGCCTTCGGCGAGAACTACGTGCAGGAAGCACTGGCCAAGATGCAGGCGCTGCAGCACCTGGCGCTGGAATGGCACCTGATCGGCCACCTGCAGTCGAACAAGGCCGAGGCCGTGGCCAGCCATTTCGACTGGGTGCAGAGCGTGGACCGCCCCAAGCTGGTGACCGCGCTGGCACGCCATCGCCCGGCCGCGCGAGGCCCGCTGAACGTGCTGATCCAGGTCAACATCGACGACGAATCCAGCAAGCATGGCTGTGCACCGGAAGAAGTGGATGCACTGGCCGCAGCGATTGCCGCCGAACCCACCCTGCGCCTGCGCGGACTGATGGCGATTCCCGCGCCATGGCCCGAAGCCGAGCGCCGTCGGGATGCATTCGTGCGCATGCGCACACTTTTCCAGTCGCTGGCTGCCCAGCACGCGCAGATCGACACGCTGTCGATGGGCATGAGCAGCGACTACGCCGAAGCCATCGCCGAGGGCGCCACCCTGGTGCGCATCGGCACCGCCCTGTTCGGCGCGCGCCCGCGCCCGGCCTGATTTTTCAAGGAGATTTCCATGGCAGCTGATTCCATCACCTTCATCGGCGGCGGCAACATGGCGCGCAGCCTGATCGCCGGCCTGATCCGCCAGGGCGTGCCGGCCGCGCACATCCACGTCGCCGAACCGGTGGCCGAACTGCGCCAGGCGCTGGCCGCCGACTTCGGCGTGCAGGTGCATGACAACGCGAGCGATGCCGCCGCGCAGGGTGGCACCTGGCTGCTGGCGGTGAAGCCGCAGGTGCTGCGCGAAGTCTGCCAGTCTCTGCAGGCGCTGGCACAGGCGAGCCGACCGCTGGTGGTGTCGATTGCCGCCGGCATCACCAGTGCGCAGCTGCAGCGTTGGCTGGGGGGCGACCTGGCAGTGGTGCGCGCGATGCCGAACACCCCTGCCCTGCTCGGCGCAGGTGTGACCGGCCTGTTCGCCACACCGTCGGTGGACATGCAGCAGCACGCGCGGGCCGAGCAGGTGCTGGCCAGTGCCGGGCGCACGGTGTGGATCGACAGCGAGGGGCTGATGGATTCAGTGACTGCCGTTTCCGGCAGCGGCCCGGCCTATGTGTTCCTGCTGGCCGAAGCGATGGAAGCGGCGGGTATTGCCCAGGGCCTGCCGGCCGACGCCGCGCGCACGCTGGTGGTGCAGACCCTGCTGGGTGCCTCGCGCATGCTGGATGAGGCTGGTGAAAGCCCGGCGGAACTGCGCCGCCGCGTGACCTCGCCCAACGGCACCACCCAGGCCGCGATCGAGAGCTTCCAGGCCGGTGGCTTCGAGGCTCTGGTGGATACGGCACTGCGCGCTGCGCAGGTGCGTGGGCAGGAACTGTCTGCGGTGAATGATTGACCCCGATGTGTGCCGACCAATGGTCGGCACCTACCATCATCCACGCATGGCGTGGATCTATTGATACCTGTCGCCGCTGGAATGCACGGTGCTCTGCTGTCTGCGGTGAATGATTGCCCCCGATGTGTGCCGACCAACGGTCGGCACCCACCATCATCCACGCATGGCGTGGATGCTCATTGCCCCAACGTCGTCATGACGAAATCGACGAAGCACTGCAACCGCGGGCGCGGTCTGCGGTCGGGCAGGTAGATCAGGTGCATCGGCCGCGGTTCGGGCAGGTAGTCGCGCAGCAGCGGCTTCAACCGCCCGGCTGCAATCTCCCCGGCCAGCAGTGCGGTCGGCTGCAGCACCAGCCCGGCTCCGGCCACGGCGGCTTCGCGCAGTGCAACACCATCATTGCAGGTCAGGCGCGCTTCCCAGTCCACCTGTTCACCGTTGGCCAGCTGCCAGCCGTGGCCACCGCGCCAGGCCAGATGGCTCAGGCAGTCATGCCCTTCCAGATCGGCGGGCGTACGCGGCGTGCCGCGCCGGCGCAGGTAGGACGGCGCCGCGCACAGGCTCATCGCATACGGTGGCAGCGGCCGCGCCACCACCTCCTGCGACGGCAGCGGCCCGACCCGGATCGCCACGTCGAAGCCGTCCTCGATCAGATCCACACGGCGGTTGCTCAGATCCAGTTCGACGTTCAGCTGCGGCTGCGCGCGCAGCAGGCCGGCGAGCTGTGGCGCCAGCACGCAGCTGCCCCAGGTGGTGGGTGCGCTGACCCGCAGCAGCCCGCGCGGTTGCACCTGCAGTCCAGCCACGTCGGCCTCGGCCTGCTGCACCTGCTCCAGCACCTGCCGGCACCCGGCCAGGTAGGCGCTGCCGGCTTCGGTCAGGCGCTGGCGGCGGGTGTTCCGTTGCAGCAACCCGGTGCCCAGGTGCGCCTCCAGCTGCTGGATGTACTTGCCGACCATCACCGCCGAGACCTGCAGCTGTTCAGCGGCCCCTGCAAAGCTGCCGCACTCGGCTACCGCGACGAAAGCCTGCATGCAGCGAAGGGTATCCATTGCTAATCCGGAGTTAGGAATCTGCAAAGCATACGCCGCTTACCTAACCCCGCTGTGACGGCGCAGACTGCGTTCACTCCCTCACGCAAGGAACGGCCATGAAGATCCTCCTCGTTGGTGCCAGCGGCACCCTCGGCCAGGCAGTCGCCCGCCAGCTCGGCCAACAGCATCAGATTCTCGCCGCCGGCCGCAACAGTGGCGAACTGCGCGTGGACCTGACCGACGACGCCAGCGTCGCCGAACTGTTCTCGCGTACCGGCCCGGTTGATGCGGTGATTTCCACCGCCGGCAAGCTGCACTTCGGTCCGCTGCAGGACATGACGCCGGCGCAGTTCAACCTCGGCCTGCAGGACAAGCTGCTGGGCCAGGTGCGGCTGGCACTGGCGGCGCAGCACCATCTCAACGCCGGCGGCTCGATCACCCTGACCAGCGGCATCGTCAGTGCACAGCCGATCCGCGATGGCGTCAACGCCACCTCGGTGAATGCCGCGCTGGAAGGCTTCGTGCGTGCCGCCGCGTTGGAACTGCTGCCGCGTGGCCTGCGCATCAACGTGGTCAGCCCGAACGTGCTGATCGAATCGATGGCGGCCTACGGACCCTACTTCCCGGGCTTTGAAGCGGTGAGCGCGCAGCGCGCGGCGCTGGCCTTCAAGCGTGCAGTGGAAGGCATCCAGAGCGGCGAGACGATCACGGTCTGGTAAGAAAAAAGGGACGGAGGGGATCAAGTCGTCAATGCACAAACGACATAATCCCCTCCGTCCCCTTTTCGCGGGTCATTCCCAGCGCATCGGGCCGTCGCCGCGTTCGCCAAGCACATCGCCGGGGTTGGCCAGGCGGCAATGCTGCAGCGACAGGCAGCCACAGCCGATGCAGCCGGTCAGTTCATCGCGCAGCAGCTGCAGCATGTGGATGCGCTCTTCCAGCTCGGTGCGCCAGCGCGCGGACAGCTTGGCCCAGTCGGCCTTGGTCGGCGCGCGGCCTTCAGGCAGGCTCTCGAAGGCGCGGCCGACCGCTTCCAGTGGCATGCCCACCCGCTGCGCCACGCGGATCACCGCCAGCCGGCGCAGCACGTCGCGGCTGTAACGGCGTTGGTTGCCCGAGGTGCGCAGACTGCTGATCAGCCCCTTGCGCTCGTAGAAATGCAGCGCGGAAACGGCCACGCCACTGCGCTGGGAGACCTCGCCAACGCTGAGTTCCTGGGATGCCATTGCTTGACCTCAACTACAGTTGAGGTGGCATGCTGCTATCTTCGCCGCCAGTTGACAAGCGCGGCCCGTATCTGACCTGTATGACCCCGACCCTCTCTCCCACTGACACCGGCCTGCCGGCTGAAACGTCGATCCTGTCCGCGCGTTACCGCGCCACGACCATCGGCATGGTCGCGCTGGTCGCGCTGCACGCCTTCGAAGCACTGGCCGTCGCGGCCGCGATGCCCACCGTGGCCGAAGCACTCGATGGCCTGCGCCTGTACGCGCTGGCTTTTGGCGGCACCCTGGCCACCAGTGTGATCGGCATGACCCTGGCCGGTCGCTGGGCCGATCGCCACGGCCCTGCGCGGCCACTCTGGCACGGCCTCGGCTGCTTCGTGCTGGGCCTGCTGCTGGCCGGCTTTGCGACGCGCATGGGCATGCTGGTGGCCGGGCGCCTGATGCAGGGCCTGGGCGCGGGCGCGATTTCGGTCTCGCTGTACGTGATGGTTGGCCGCAGCTACCCCGAACACCTGCGACCGAAGGTGTTCGCCGCGTTCTCGGCCGGTTGGGTGGTGCCTTCGATGGTCGGCCCGGCGTTGAGCGGGCTGATCGTGCAGCATCTCGGCTGGCGCTGGGTGTTCCTGGCGGTACCACTGCTGGCGATACCGGCGGCACTGCTGCTGCGCCCCGCGCTGGCACGCATGCAGCCCAGTCCCGCCAGCACCGCCGACGATGGGCGTGGCAACGTGGTGCGCTGGGCCAGTGGTGCCTCGCTGGCCGCGTTGCTGCTGTACTTCGGCGGTCAGCAACAGGGCCTGCCTGCCCTGCTCTGCATCGGTGTGGCGATGCTGGCGCTGTTGCTCTGTGTGCATCGGCTGCTGCCGGCCGGAACCCTGATCCTGCGCCGTGGCCTGCCCAGCGTGATCGCACTGCGCGGCATCGCTGCGGCGGCGTTCTTCGCCTGCGAGGCCTATCTGCCCCTGCTGCTACAGCGCGAACGCGGGCTCTCGCCCAGCTGGGCCGGCGCAGTGCTCAGCCTCGGTGCGCTGGGCTGGTTCGCCGGCTCGTGGCTGCAGGGCCACCAGCAGCGTGGCTGGTCACGCCAGCAGCTGCTGCGCGCCGGCACGATGATGATGACGGTCGGCATCGCCGCCACGCTGGCCGTGCTGTTCAACGTAGTGCCACTGCCGGTGTCGCTGCTCGGCTGGGCCGTGACCGGCTTCGGTATGGGCATGATCTACGCCAGCCTGTCGGTGTTGACGCTGTCGTTGTCGGCGCCGCGGGAGCAAGGTGCCAACACCTCGGCACTGCAGCTGAGCGAGGCCCTGTCGGTGACCACCGCGCTGGCGGTCTCCGGCGCATTGTTCGCGTTGTTCGTGGAAAGCACCCC
Source organism: Stenotrophomonas sp. YJH_SMC_119 (assembly GCF_059368315.1). NCBI lineage: Bacteria > Pseudomonadati > Pseudomonadota > Gammaproteobacteria > Lysobacterales > Lysobacteraceae > Stenotrophomonas > Stenotrophomonas sp. YJH_SMC_119. The sequence continues at coordinate 239,507 of NZ_JCAFRP010000005.1, forward strand.
GCACACCGGCTACCTGCTGTGCCTGGCCATCACCTTCGGCCTTGCGCTGTTGGCCACGGTGATCGCGCGACGGGTGTAGCGCCGCCGCGCATCGCGGTAGTGCCGGCCGCTGGCCGGCAACCTCACGAACGCTGGAATGTCCAGATGATGACGGCCAGGGGCCGGCATTACCGCGTACCGGCCCCCACATCATCGATGTCCCGATGCAGGATGCGCCGCACTTCCAGCACCGCCTGCGGGGTCTCCTGCACGCTGTGGCCGGAGATGATCACCTTCTCGGACAATGCACCCGGCAGGTGCGCACTCCAGTACGGCACCAGCCCGTCATCGGATTTGTCCACCGGCAGTTCCGGTTTGCGCTGGGCGATGATCGAGTGGTACTTCAGGCCCGCTTCGATCGGCAGCTGTGCGGCGGCCTTCACGAACGGATCGCTGGCCTTGAGGTTGTCGATGCTGTTCGGAATCTTCGGCTTGGCCGTGCCATCGACCTGCTGTTCGGCCTGCGCCAGTGCCAGGAACACATCCTCGAATTTGCCGAGGATGGTCAGCGGCAGGCGTACCAGGCGACCGATCAGGCGCCCGACCTTGTTGCCGGCAATGTCGGTGCCCTGGTGCGGCGCGGCGATGAAGATCGCGCGTTCCACGTTCGGCTGCGCCTTGAAATGCAGCAACGGCCCCAGCTTGTTCTGCACCCGCTTCAGGCGCTCGCCCTTCAGGTCGTAGTTGGCCAGCAGGTCATTCCACAGTACGTCGCCCGAGTCACTGACCAGCAGGCGCGCCAACACGCCGCCCATGCTGTGGCCGATGTAGACCATGTCCTTCGATGCACGCGTGCTGCCGTTGGGATCGAAGTGCTTCAGCGTGTCGTTGAATGCATTGGCGATCTCGTAGCGGTTCAACGCGATCGGCGCATTGGTCGGGTAGTAGACCTGCCACACCTGGAACTGCTGGCGCAGCTCGGGGTCGCCCATGATCTCGTTGGCCAGGTTCACCCAGGCTTCCGGGCTGCTGGCCAGGCCGTGCAGCATGAAGATGATGCGACGATTCGGGTCCCACGGCTGCATCAGGTAGATGTGCGGTTCGCCGATGCCCTCGCTCATGCCGAACAGGGTGCGCAGCGATTGCCGGGCGAAACCGCTCTGCGCCAGCCACAGGCCATAGGCGGCGGTGAAGTTGCCGGCCAGCGGCACCTGCTCGCCATGCAGGGTGATGCGCTCGGTGGCTTCGGGCGAATAAGCGTCCAGCTCGACCCGGCGCGTGCGCATCACATCGTCCAGGTTGCTGCCCTCGAAGCGCAGCAGTGCGGTGACGTTGATCGAAGACATCTCGCTGAACTCGGGCACCGAATCGTCATGGCGATGACGGCGGCCACGGCGTGCGTCGTCCTCATCCTCCTGCGGTGTCTCGGCCTTGGGGCCCTCGGGTGCGATCACCGGTGCAACCAGCTTCGGCGGGTCCATCACCATCACCAGCTCGGCACCGAAGCCATCGCGGCGATAGGTACTGCGCAGGCCGACGAAGCTGACCGTGCCGGCCGGCACCAGCTGCGCGGGAATGCTCTTCAGGTTCAGCTGCTGGTAGTTGGAGGCCAGCGACCAGCTGCCGACCGTGAGCGGCTTCGTGTAGTCCTCGCCGGCCAGCGCAGCGGCGCGTGCGCGCACGAACAGCACCACTGCCGCCTTCTCGGCCGCGTAGTTGTAATAGTCGCGCACCTGCGTCTGGCGGTCCTCGAAGGCACGGTCGGACGGTGAGCGGCCGCTGTAGAACAGGTAGGCATAGGCATAGCGCGCCGCTTCCAGCCAGGCATCCAACGCCGCATCGCTCATCGGCGGATCGCCGGCAGCCGTCTTCTTCGGCGTCATCGCCAGCGCGGCCTTCACCCACAGTTCGGACAGCGCCGACAACCGCTGCTCGACATTGAGGTCGTCGGTCATCAGCAGCGTGCTGCGGCAGACCAGGAAGTCCTTTTCGCACTGCGACTCGTCCAGGCCTGCCGCGCTGAGCGTCTCGCGCGCGGCCGGGCTGAGCTTGCCCGTGTTGAGCACGTCGGCACGCTTGTTGACCAGCGAATCGCTGGACTTGACCTGCTTGACGGTAACCATCGCGCAACCGCTGCTACCCAGCAGCAGGGAGGCAGCGAACAACACCGGCAGCAGGCGCTGCCAGCGGCGTGGGAGGAATCGGGTCATTGCTGCGGGTCCTGCTCGGTGCCGGGCACGCCCTGGCGGATTACGGTGGAGAAGTGGTCGCCGCTGCCCAGGTCCAGCGCACGCTGGGTGATGCGGCCCTTGTCATGCAGCTCGGCGTACGGCACACCTGGAGCGAGCGCGCCGACCTCCTGCGCGTACTCGGCCAGGTAACCGGACAGCAGCAGGCGGTAATCCAGCGGCAGGCGCGGTGCGATGTGCCGGGCCAGGTCGAAGACGATGGTGGTGCAGTTGCTGGTCAGCGTGTTGTAGAAGCCGGGCTTGGCATCCAGTTCGCGGGCCTGCGCGATGTACGCAGCGAACAGTTCCTTCAGCTGTGCGCGGTTCATGCCATGCAGCCGGTACAGGTAGACATCCTCGCCGCGCGCGTTGGTGCGGGTGCGGATGATGTCGGTCTCCTCCGAAGCTACCAGGGTCATCTCGAACTTGCGGAAGAAGCCGCCCAGCGCAGAGAACGATTCACCGCGCTCCTTGCGGATCTCCAGCGAGAACACCACGTGGCGGCCGTCCTCGAAACCAAACGAGATCAGGGTGTGGGCGATGGCCGGGCCCATCCAGTACGACAGCACCAGATCGGCCGAGCGCAACTGGTCCAGGTCGTACTCGCGGCGCACCCAGCGGGCGTCGTAGTCGTTTTCGCTGCGCCAGCTGAAATCACGCACGTTGTCCAGCACGACGTGGCGGCCATCGAAAGACACCACGTGCAGGCGCTGGGCCACGTCATCGGCCCACACGCGGTCCTGGCGCGGGGTCAGCAGCAGCCACCACAGGCCGGCCAGCGCCAGCGATGCCCCGAACGCCAGGCCCAGGCGGCGCGAGGCACGGCCCCGCGCGACCCGCCACGACACCCACAGCGCTACCAGCAGCCACAGCCCGGCGACGCCGGTAGCCAGCCAGCCCGGCCCCGGCAACTGATAGGCCAGCAGCCCGGTCACCCACAGCGCCAGCAGCGCCATGGCACTTCCTGTCATCCATCGTCCTGCGGCTTTCACTGGCATCCTGTCGCGGTCCTGAAGCCGCATAGTTAGCCACAAGCGGGTTCACCGTGGCATCTACGGCCCGTTCAGGCACATCGGCGCACCGTCTGCGGCGGCCCCCGCGGCCAGACGGATCACACAGGAGCAATGATGGGCATCACTTCCGTGGCCGGCGTTCCGGTCCAACCCCAGCACCGCGCAACCTGCCACTGCGGCACCGTCGAGCTGCTGCTGGACCTGCCGGACGGCATCGTCGATCCCCGCCGCTGCGACTGCTCGATGTGCCGGCGCCGGGGCGCCATCGCCGCCAGCGTCCCCCGCCAGGGCCTGCAGGTGCTGCGCGGGCAGAACCATCTGCGGATGTACCAGTTCAACACCCATGTGGCCGAGCACTACTTCTGTGGCGTGTGCGGCATCTACACCCATCACCGGCGCCGCTCCAACCCCGACCAGTACGGCTACAACGTGGCCTGCCTGGAAGGCATCGACCCGTTCGCGTTGGGGGTGATCCCGGTCAGCGATGGGGTCAACCACCCATCAGACCGCACCGGCTAGTGGCGCGTGCGCCGCGGCGGGGTGGCCACCTTCTGCCAGGGCGCCATGCCGCTGCGCCCCGCCCGCGCGGGTCGTTTCAGCCAGGGCCGGCGCGGCGGTGCCGGTGGCGCATCCGCGGCCGGGGGAGGAAGCGGTCGACGGCCAGGCCAGAGATGATCGAGCAGCCACATGGCAGGTCTCCGTGGGGGACGGGGACGACCAAGCCTAGGCCCGGGTGGGCATAGGCAGCGTGAGCGGGACACGACAACGGGATGACGGCGAAGGCGGGCGATGAGCCTGCTACGCAGTACGCCCGACCAACGCGTCTTTGCGTTTCCGCAGCAACAGGTGCAACAACGCAGCACATGCGGCGGTCAGCAGCGCCAGTACACGCAGCAGTGTTGCCAGCGCCTCGCTACTGGCGTGCTGCAGCTGCATGCGGCTCATCGCCGGTAGCAGTGCCTGCGCCTGTTCCCGCGCCCCGGTGGCCAGATAGGCACCGGCACGCGCCAGCGATGCCGGCGACGCGCCCTGCAGCTGATGGCCGATCAGCAGCGCAAGCAAGGCAGTGACTGCGGCCAATGCGATGCCTTCACCGGCTACACGCACGGTCCCGAAGATGCCGGCGGCCATGCCCGCACGCTGTACCGGCACCACGCTGACCGACAGCCCATCCATCAGCCCCCATGGCAAGGCCGTCCCTGCACCGACCAGCATCAGCCACGGCACCCACTGCGAAGGCGACGGCTGCGATGCATGGCGCGACAACAGGTACAGGCCAGAGGCACAGACCAGCAGTCCCAGCGTGCACAGCCGCGCACTTCCAACGCGCTCCGCCCAGCGCGCAGCCAGCATCGGCAGCACCAGCATCGGCGCGGACAGGGCCAGCATCTGCAGCCCCACCAGGGTCGCGCTCTGTCCGTGCACTCCCAGCAGCTGCAGAGGCAATACCACCAGCAGCACCACGTAGCCGAAGCAGGTTGCGACCGGCAGCAGCTGGACACCGAGGAACGCCGGTTGCGAGAACAACGAGAGGTCCAGCAGGGGTGAGCGGTGCAGTCGTTCGATGCAGATGAACGCTGCGCCCAGCAGCAGCGTCGCCAACAGCGCCAGTTGCACGCGCACGGTATGCAGGCCGAACTCGCCCAGCCACAGCAGGGCCAGGGTCAACGCTGCCAGCATCAGGCTGAAGCCCAGCATGCCGCCGACATCCAGCCGCCCGCGTTCACCGTGGCTTTCGGGCAACACACGCGCGCCCAGTACGAAGGCGGCGAATGTCAGCACGCCGCCGACGGCGAACACACTGCGCCATCCCAATGCCTGCAGCAGCAGACCCGCAAGCAGCGGCCCCAGCGCCAACCCCGCACCAAATGTGGCGCCCAGCAGAGCGAAGACACGGCCACGCATCGGCCCCTGCCAGGCATGCGCGAGCGCAGCCGTGCCCGATGCCAACGCCGCTGCGGCGGCAACGCCCTGCAACCCACGCGCCAGATCCAGCGAGGGTAGCGTGGGAGCAAGGCAGACGGCGATCGTGGCAATGGTGAAGCCTGCTGTGCCCAGCAGGAACAACCGCCGCCGGCCATAGCGGTCGGCCAGGCCACCGGCAGCGAGCAGCAGGCTGCCGAAGGTGAGCATGAAGGCGTTGGTCACCCAGGCCAGCACGCTCGGCGACGACGCCACGGAACGGGCCAGCGCGGGCACCGCGACCGCACCGGCCGAGAAGGACAACGGCAACGCCAGTGCGGCCAGGCAGACGGCAAGCAGGGTCCAGCGCTGCTGCGTCTGGACAGGTACAGGGAGCATCGAAACCGGGGCCATGCGGGCCTCCATCCATCAGGGGCATTGATGATGGACGGGCCGCTATCCCTGAAAAACAGGCCCGATGGACGTTGATTGCGTCCCACTGTTCCGTAATCATGCCCCGCATGGACTCCATTTCTGCCCTGCTCGCCTTCGTCCGCACCGCGGAGGCCGGCAGCATCGTTGGTGCTGCGCGTGCACTTGGCCTGTCCGCGTCGGCGGTCGGCAAGCGCATCGCCCGCCTTGAACAGGAGCTCGGCACCCGGCTGTTCCAACGCACCACTCGCCGCGTGCATCTCACCGACGAAGGCGAACTGCTGCTGCAGCGCTGCCGGCGTGCACTGGACGAGCTTTCCGAAGCACAGGCGGACCTGGCGCAGCGACAGCACGCCCCCAGCGGGCTGCTGCGCATCGGCCTGCCCACCATCGGGTACCGCTTCCTGCTGCCGGTGCTGCCCGGCTTCCAGCAACGCTATCCGCAGGTGCAGCTGGAACTGGACTTCAACGACCGCATCGTCGATGTGGTCAGCGAAGGCCTGGACGCGGTGATACGCAGTGGTGAACTGGCCGATTCCAGCCTGACCGCACGGCGACTGGGCGGCTTTCGTTTCATCCTCTGTGCGGCGCCGGGCTATCTGCAGGTGCATGGAACGCCCGGCGATGTGGGCGAGCTGCGCCTGCATACCGCGCTGCGCTTTCGTTACCCCACCACGGGAAAGCTGCATCCCTGGCAGCTGCCGGGCATCGAAGGCGATGCCGGAGCGCGCCTTCCCACGGCGATGACCTGCAACAACATGGAGGCCGTGCTGGCCGCTGCGATCGGTTGCATGGGCCTGGCCTGGATGCCTGACTTCCTCGCTGCTGACGCGCTGGCCGATGGCCGCCTGCAACGGGTACTGCCTGCGCTGCCCACGCACCAGGGGCAGTTCTCGCTGCTATGGCCCGGTGGGCGCCATCCCAGTGCACGCCTGCGGGTATTCATCGACTATGCCGTTGCGCATCTGTTCCAGGGCGCCCCGGAAAAGGGGACGGAGGGGATTAAGTCGTTTCAGGCACAGTAGGACCGATTACGACTTAATCCCCTCCGTCCCCTTTTTCGTTCAGCGACTGAAGCGGCGCGCGCCGGCCACGCAGATCACCGCGACCACGGTCACCAGCACCATGCTGAGGCTGACCGATTCGTGCAGCAGCAGCGCGGCCAGGGCCAGGCCGAAGAAGGGCTGCAGCAGCTGCAGCTGGCCGACGGCGGCGATACCGCCCTGGGCCAGCCCGCGATACCAGAACAGGAAGCCGAGCAGCATGCTGAACACTGCCACGTAGCCCAGTGCCCACCATGCCGAGGCATCGACCGCGGTGAACGAGGCCGGGCGCATCAGCACTGTCAGCGGCAGCATCACCGGCAAGGCCAGCAGCAGTGCCCAGCTGATCACCTGCCAGCCGCCCAGATGACGGGCCAGCCAGCCGCCTTCGGCATAGCCCAGCCCGCAGACCACGATGGCCGCCAGCATCAGCAGGTCTGCCTGCAAGGACGCCTCGATGCCGTTGCGCACCGCATAGCCGACCACGCAGGCACTGCCCAGCAACGAAAACAGCCAGAACGCCGGGCGCGGTCGATCGCCGCCGCGCAGCACGCCGAACACCGCAGTGCTCAGTGGCAACAGCCCGAGGAACACGATGGTGTGCGCCGACGATGCGTGACGCAGCGCGAGTGCGGTCAACAGCGGAAAGCCGACCACCACCCCGAGGCTGACCACTACCAGCCCGGGCAGGTCATTGCGCCGCGGCCACGGCTGGCGCAGCAGAAGGAGCAGGCCAAGGCCGAGCACGGCGGCAATGGTGGCGCGTGCAGCAGTGACGAATCCGGCGTCCAGCTGCAGCACCGCCAGGCGGGTGGCCGGCAGGGAGCCGGCGAAGATCACCACACCGATGAAGCCATTGATCCAACCACTCGCCGACCGTTCCACGCCTGTACTCCTGAAGGTGCCGGACGATGCCCGGCTGGACCTGCATGGAAGCATCCGGCGCGGGAAGACCCCAGCTACAATCCAGTACAGTCGCAAGTAACTGTACTGCCCACACTTCCACTACGGTTCCGCTATGCCGCGTCCGCTCACCCGCATCGAATCGGTCATCCAGACCGTCCGCACCCGCATCAGTGCGCGGCTGGATGGCCCTGGCTCACGCCTGCCCTCGGTACGTGCGCAGGCGGCGGCGATGGGAGTTTCAGTCTCCACCGTGGTCGAGGCCTACGAGCGCCTGGCGGCCGAAGGCCTGATCAGTGCACGCGCAGGCTCGGGCTTCTACGTCAGTGGCCCGGCCGCACCGCTGGCGCTGGCCGAAATGGAGCCGCGGCTGGATCGCGCGGTGGATCCGCTGTGGGTATCACGGCAATCGCTGGAAACGCCCGCGGGCGACCTCAAGCCAGGGTGCGGCTGGATGCCCAGTGACTGGCTGTATCACGATGGCGTGCGCCGCGGCCTGCGCCGGCTGGCGCGTGCCGATGCCATGCAACTGGTCGACTACGCCGCCCCGCTCGGGCTGCCCGCGTTGCGCCAGCTGCTGCAAAGGCGCAGCGCCACGCTTGGCATCGATGCACCGGTGGAGCAGATCCTGCTGACCGAATCCGGTACGCACGCGGTCGATCTGCTCTGCCGCTTCCTGCTCAAGCCCGGCGACTGCGTGCTGGTCGATGACCCGAGCTACTTCAATTACCACGCGCTGCTGAAGGCGCACCAGGTGCAGGCCATCGGCGTGCCGTACACGCACAGCGGCCCGGACCTGGAGGCGTTCGCGCAGGCCCTGCAGGCACATTCGCCGCGGCTGTACATCACCAATTCCGGATTGCACAACCCGACCGGCGCGGTACTTTCCGCAAGCACCGCACACCGCCTGCTGGGCCTGGCCGAACGCAGCGAACTGATCATCATCGAGGATGACATCTTCGCCGACTTCGAACTGCAGCCGGCACCGCGGCTGGCCGCGCTCGATGGGCTGTCACGGGTGATCCACGTCGGCAGCTTCTCCAAGACGCTGTCGGCAGCGTCGCGCTGCGGCTACATCGCCGCGCGCCACGACTGGATAGAGGCATTGACCGACCTGAAGCTGGCGACCAGCTTCGGCGGTGGTCATCTGGCCGCGCAGTTGATGCACATCGCGCTGACCGACAGCGGTTACCGCCGCCACATGCAGTCGATACGTTCGCGGCTGGCCGATGCACGCCGGCACACACTGCGGAAACTGCAGACGCTGGGCATCATGCCGTGGCTGCAGCCGGAAGCCGGCCTGTTCCTGTGGTGCCAGCTGCCCGATGGCCGCGACGCCGCCGCACTGGCGCGGCAATGCCTGCGCGAGGGCATCGTGCTGGCGCCGGGCAACGCGTTCAGCCAGTCGCAGCGCGCGGCCGACTATGTACGTTTCAACGTTTCGCAGTGCCAGGACCCGAAGATCTGGCAGGTACTGGCGCGCGCGCTGCGTTGAGCTGGTAATGCGCGACCAGCGCATCCACCACCACGCGCACGCCCGGCAACTGGCCGCGACGATGCGGCAGCAACACGCTGGTGGTGACTTCGCCGGCATGCCACGCCGGCAGCACCTGCTGCAGGCGGCCGGCGGCGATGGCCGCAGCACACAGGCTGTGTGGCAGTACGGTGATGCCAAGACCCGCTTCTGCCGCCGCGATCAGCAGCTGCGATTCATTGCCGACCAGCGCCACCTGCGGCTCCACCTGCACGGTGCGGGCGTCGGCGCCGTGCAGCGTCCAGCGCGTTGCATGGCGCGCGGTCAGCAGGCCGGCATGCGCGCGTAGCTGTTCGGGCGTGTCCAGTGCCGGCGCGGCTGCCAGATAACCAGGGGACGCCACCAGCACGATGCGTTCGCTACCGAGCATGCGCTGCACCAACCCGGAATCCGGCAGCGGACCGAAGTGGCTGCGCAGGGCGATGTCGATGCCTTCCTGCGCCAGGTCGATGAAACGATCACTCACTTCAACTTCGATACGCAGCCGTGGATAGCGGCGGGCCAACGCGGGCAGGCACGCGGCGAGCTCCCCCTGCACCACCGGAATCGAAGCGCTGATCCGCACGGTGCCGCTGGGTTCGGCCTGGCGGTCGCGGACGATGGCCTCGGCGGCCTCGACCTCAGACAACGCTGCGCGTGCGCGCTCGAAGAACTCCTGGCCGACCTCGGTCAATGCGAAGCGGCGCGAACTGCGCTGCAGCAGCCGCACCTGGAGCTGTTCTTCCAGCAGCGCCACGCGCTTGCTCAGGGTCGAGCGCGGCAGGCCCAGATGGCGCCCGCCTGCAGCGAACCCGCGCTGCTCCACCGCGGTCACGAACAGGGCCAGATCGTTGAGGTTGAGCATGCGCAACGTCCACAGATGTGGACTTCAGGATGCCATTCAAGCGGCTTCCGGGGCAATGTCCACGCAGGCACGCTTTCCTCACCCGCCGCATCGCGGCTTGAACCGGAAACCTGCCATGACCCCGATCCTCTTCTACGGCGTGCCCTCGGGCTGCTCGTTCGGCTCCATCGTCGCCCTGGAATGGCTGCGCCAGCCGTATCACCTGTGCCGCATCGACATGCCCGGCCAGGTGCAGAGCGAAGACTACCGCCGCCTCAATCCGCTGGGTGAAACCCCGACCCTGCGCACCGCGCAGGGCGAGCTGCTCAGCGAGAGCCTGGCCATCCTCAACCATCTGGCCGCGAAGGGCATCGCGCAGGGGCTGGGCTTCGCACAGGGCACGCCCGGCTTCGATCGCCTCAACCACCGGCTGGCCTATCTCAACACCAGTTTCTTCGGTGCCTACGCGCCGCTCTGGCACGCACTGGAGCATGCGCAAGGCGATGACGGCGAGGCGCTGCGTGCCTATGGCACCACCAAGGTGCGCCACGCCCACCAGGCGCTGGAGCAGATGATCGGCACAGGCCCGTGGCTGCTGGGCGAACAGCGCAGCTTCGCCGATGCGTACTTCGCCGGCATCGCGCGCTGGAACGACTATCACCAGGTGGTCGATCGTCGCGAGTTCCCCAGGGTGCAGCAGCTGTTCGAGCGCCTGCAGGACGACGCCGGCGTGCAGTTCGCCCACGCCATCGAAGCGCAGCAGCCGGCAACCAGCAGCGGTGGCTTCCTCGGCGAGGTGCGGCTGGAAGACGTGCTTGAGGCAGCAGCGGCCTGAGCCCTGTCCTGCCCGTGTGGCAGCGGCGCGCAATGCCTCTTGCGCGCCGCGCTACAGTGGTATGTCCCCCGCCGCAGGAATCCGCGCATGTCCACGTTCTCCGATCCGCAGGCGGTGGCCCGCTATGCCGAAGCGCCGCTGCGCCAGGTGCCCGGTTTCCTCGCGTTGCAGCAGATGAGCCGCCTGCTGCTGGCCGAACGCGTTCCCGCGCAGGGCCGTGTGCTGGTGCTGGGCGCCGGTGGCGGGCTGGAGCTGAAGGCTTTTGCCGAGGCGCAGCCGGGCTGGCAGCTGCTGGGCGTGGATCCGGCCGCGCCGATGCTGGCCCTGGCCGAGCAGACACTGGGTCCGCTGATGCCGCGCGTGCAACTGCTGGAAGGCTACATCGACGATGCGCCCGATCTGCGCTTCGATGGGGCCAGCTGCCTGCTGACCCTGCACTTCCTCGATGCCGCGCAGCGCCTGCACACGCTGCGCGAGCTGCACAGGCGCCTGCAACCCGGCGCGCCGCTGGTGGTGGCCCACCACAGCGTGCCGCAGGATCCGGCCGGCAAGCTGCGCTGGTTGCAGCGCTACGCAGCGTTCGCCGAAGCCTCGGGCGTTGCCCACGCCGATGCACAGCGCGCGATCGAGGCCATTGCCGAGCGGCTGCCGCTGCTGGCCCCCGAACAGGAAGTGGCGCTGCTGCAGGAGGCCGGCTTCGATGGTGTGGAGCTGTTCTATGCCGGCTTCAGCTTCAAGGGCTGGGTGGCGTACACCGGTTGATGCCTACGGCACCACCGTGATGCCGATGCGCTGCATCAACAGCGCCACCTGCTGCACGTCCAGCGTGGCGCCACGCAGGTTGGTGCTGCGCAGGTCCAGCTCACCCAGCTCCGAGTTGGTCAGGTCGCAGTCGGTGAAGTTGGCGCTGTTCCAGTCGATGCCCTCGAACTGGCCGCCGGACAGGTCCGAGCCGGCGAAGCTGGCGCCACTCACATTCGCGCCATCCCATCGGTTTTCCCACAGCTCGCACTTTTCCAGCGCTACCCGCGAGAAATTGGCATAGCGCAGGTTCGACTTCTTGATGAATGCGCTGCAGAACCAGCTGCGCGTGGTGATCTGGTTCATGAAGCTGGCGTTGCTGAAATCCGCGCCCTGCGCACGGCACTCGCTGATCTCCAGGCCCAGCGCCTTGATGAAATTGAAATGGCACATGCTGATATCGCAGCTGCGGAAACTGGCTTCCTTCAGCGTGGCGCCATTGAAGCGGCAGCCAGCACGGCTGTCGGCATCGTAGAAACTGCAGTTGATGAACTCGGTACCGGTCAGGTCGGCGCCGGAAAAATCGCACTCGTGGAACTGCTGGTCGACCACTTTCTGGCCGGTGTACTGGTCCGCGCTGATGCGCAGCTTGCGGTGAACGGTGGGGGACATCAGGGATCCCATGCCAAGTGCCCCGCCATGATGCCGGTCCGCGAGGGCGATCCATAGACCCCGGGGCGGGCGGGTTCACCGGCAGTCCAGCCGCCCTGTGCCCTCCCGCTGAATGCACGTTATTGCACGTTTATGCACGAACGTGCAGACTTATAGCATGAGCTCCGATCCCAGCCCCCTCCCCGCCCAGCGCACGCGCCAGATCCTCGAGGAACTGCGCCAGCAGGGCCGCGTGGTCGCCGCCGAACTGGCGCGCCGCTATGCCGTTTCAGAAGATTCGATCCGCCGCGACCTTCGTGAACTCGCCGCCCAGGGCCTGTGCCAGCGCGTCTACGGCGGCGCCGTGCTGCCGCCGCCCAAGGAACGGCCGCTGCGCGAGCGCCTGACCCGCGACCGCGGCGACAAGGCCGAGCTGGCCGCCCGCGTCTGCGCGCTGCTGCAACCCGGCCAGGTGGTACTGCTCGATGCCGGTTCGACCAATCTGGCGATCGCCCAGCAGCTGCCGGCCGCTCTCGGGCTGACGGTGATCACCAATGCCCCGCAGATCGCCACCGCCGCCAGCATGCTCGAAGGCACTTCAGTGCAGCTGATCGGCGGGCGCCTGGCCAGCGGTGGCGGTGCGGTCGGTGCCGAGGCGTTGGCCCAGGTGCAGCGCCTGCGTGCCGACGTGTACCTGCCCGGCCCCTGCGCGGTGGACGGCGACACCGGCGTGTGGGCGATGGATGCGGAAGAAGCCACGCTGAAGCGCGCGATGGTGGCCTGCAGCAGCCGTGTCATCGTCGCCGCCACCACTGAAAAGCTCGGTGCCCGCGGCAACTGGCAGATCGCCAGCCTGGACGAGATCGACGACCTGGTGCTGACCACCACCGCACCGCCCGCCTTGGCGGCTCGCTTCCACGCCGCCGGTATCGCGGTGCACCCCACGCCTCCCTGACCGTACTGCTCATGTCCCTTGCCAACCGCGCGCGTGCCGAACAGCACGCGACCCGCGCTGCGTTCTTCATTCCCGGCTTCGCCACCGCGTTGTGGGCCACCCTGGTGCCATTCGCCAAAGCGCGCACCGGGATCAATGACGCCACGCTGGGGCTGGTGCTGCTCTGCCTCGGTGCCGGCTCGCTGCTGGCGATGCCCTTGTCCGGCGTGCTGGCCGCACGCCTCGGTTGCCGCCGGGTGATGGTGGCCAGCAGCCTGCTGATCTGCCTGACCGTGCCCGGCCTGGCCCTGGCGGGTTCGGCCTGGACGCTGGGCGTGGTGCTGTTCGTGTTCGGTGCGGCCGTGGGCGCGATGGACTGCACGATGAACGTGCAGGCCGTCATCGTCGAGCGCGAAGCACGGCGGGTGATGATGTCTGGCTTCCATGCTTTCTTCAGCATTGGCGGCTTCCTCGGCGCGGCCACCATGACCGTGCTGCTGTCCGCACAGTTGCCGCCCTTGGCATCGGTGCTGATCGGTGTCGGCACCATGCTGCTGGTGACGCTGTTGTCGGCGACCTACTGGCACAGCGAACGCATGCCGCACGACACACCGATGCTGGCCCTGCCGCATGGCATCGTGCTGTTCATCGGCGTGCTGGCGTTCGTCGCCTTCCTCGGCGAAGGTGCGATGCTCGACTGGAGCGCGGTGTTCCTCAGCGATGTACGTCGCGTCGATGCCAGCCTCGCCGGCGTCGGCTATGTGACCTTCACCCTGACCATGACGGTCGCGCGCCTGTTCGGCGATGCACTGGTGGCACGCGTGGGCCGCCAGCGCGCGATCGTGTTCGGCGCGCTGCTCGCCGCTGCCGGCGTGCTGGTGCTGACCCTGGTCACGCCGTGGCAGGCATCATTGGCGGGCTATGTGCTGGTCGGCCTCGGTTGCGCCAACATCGCGCCCGCGCTGTTCTCGCTGGCCGGCCACCAGACCCGCATGCCCGGCGCGCTGGCCATCACCGCCGTTTCCACGCTGGGCTTTGCCGGCATCCTTGCCGGACCGGCGTTGATCGGCTTTGCCGCCAATCATTTCGGTCTGATTGCTGCGTTCATCGGTGTGGCCACGGCCTTGTTGCTGGTGGCCGTGTCCACACGTTGGCTGCGGGTTTAGTCCAAGGCATCAGCGCCGCCTGCGCCGCAGTTTCATCCGCAACCGGCGGTAGCCGATCACCGTGGCCGTTGCACACAACGCAGCGCCAGCCAGGCTCAGCAGCAGCAACACCGCCAGCCGGGCGGTGTCCTGACGCAGCATCGCCGGCAGGTCCCAGCTGTGCAGGAAGTAGAACAGCCAGCGACCCACGCGCTCGCGACGCCCCATCGTCAGCAACGGGTCGCCAGTGGCCAGATCGAGGTAGACCCGCGTCGCCTCGGCATCGTCGAAATCAGCCACCGCCACCGGGAAGCGGCGTACCGCTGCGCCGTTCATGGCTTCCGGTGCACGCGGGTAGAAGTACGCATCCGCTGCGAGCTGGACCCAGTACCCCTGCATGGGCGCATCCGACAACGCCCGCACCTTCTGCTGCAGCCATGCGGCCGGCAGCAACCGCGCAACCTGCAGATGACCATCACTGCCGGACACAATGCGGGTCTCGCCCTGCCCGTCCAGCAACACCGCGAACAGCTCACCACCGATGCGTCGCCACTGGATCTCCACCGGCTTGAAGCGCGCGTCGTCGACGGCCGCCAGCAGCGCCGCCGGTTCACCCAGCGCGCCATCCACCGCTACCGCGCCGCCACGATAGCGTCCGCTGTCGATCGCCTCGCGCGTGCTGCTGAAGACGCCCAATGGATTCATCGACATCAGGCCGCTGAAGATCCAGGTGAACACGAATGCCGCTGCCACCAACCCGATCAGGTGGTGCCAGCGCATCCAGGGCTCGACATACGGCGTCTTCGCGCCAGTGCGGTAGTGCCCACAGAAGCGCCAGCGCCACACACCCACCACGATGCCGCTGATCGCCGCCACCGTGCACAGCGCGGACAGCACGATCACCACCCACGTCCACACCGGATCGACCGACTGCATGCGCAGGAAGTACAGCCAGTGCAGCCACGCACCCACGTAATTCCAGCGCTGCTGCACGCGCGGCGCGTCCAGCACCACTTCGCCGGTGTGCGAGGACACATACACATCCCCCGGCTGCGCACCGCCCACTTCAACCCGGTACAGCGGCCGATGCGCATCCAGCGAGCGCGAATGGGTCCAGCGGTCCTCATCCACGCGCATCGCACCAACGAAGGCCTGCCCACCGGCGAACTGCGCGGCCGCCGCTTCGGCGCGCTGGGCGGAAACCGGCAGCAGCGCCTGGCCGGTCCGTACCGACCACGCACCGACGTTGCTGCCGCTGCGCACCACATACGCCGCTTCACCGCCTACCGTGGTCAGGGCCACGGCTTCCGGCTCGGCCTGTACAGCATCCGGCAGCGCCGACAGTCCTCGCCAATCCCTTGCATCACCCAGCACCGGCAACGCCGCCAGCCGTTCGCCGGGCGTCAACTTCGGGTAGCCGACGAACAGCATCACCATGCCGCTGACAAACCACAGCAACATCAGCAGGCATCCGCCGATGCCCAGCCAACGGTGCACCAGGTAGGTCCAGCGCTTGGCGGTGGATCGCAACGTCATCGCCAGCGTCCTCAGAAGCGATGATCGACGGTGAATTCGACGCGCCGGTCCGCACCCAGCAGCCACTGCGTGCTGGTGTAGTACGCGGTGGCGTAGTACGCCTTGTCGAACACGTTGAACAGCCGCGCCGACAGCCGCGTGCGCGGTGCCGCCTGCCAGGTCAGTGCCAGGTCGGTGGTGCTGTAGCCGGGCAGCTCCAAGGTGTTGGCGTTGTCGGCGTAGCGCTTGCCGACGTAACGCACGCCGCCCGCCGCACTCCAGTCCGGTGCAAACTGCCAGCTCAGCCACACATTGGCCAGGCGCTCGGCCACGTTCGGTGGCACGTTGCCATCACGCGACACCAGCACCGCCCGCGAACCGGTGGTTTCCAGGAAGTCCTCGAACTCGGCCTTCAGCACCGTGGCATTGGCATCGAGCGACCAGCGCGGCGCGAAGTTCCAGTTCAAGGACGCCTCAATGCCACGCGAGGTCTGTGCGCCCACCTGCACGCGGCGATCCGGCACCAGCGGATCGCGGCTGAGCAGCCCGGTCTTGCGGATGCGGTACGCCGCCAGCGTCCACTCGCCGCCATCGAAGGCCTGCTTCAGGCCCACCTCGATCTGCCGGCCCTTGGCCAGGTCGAAGGCACCGTTGGCGGGGCTGATCATCAACAGGCCACTGACCGGGTCCGCCGCCTGCGAGTACTGCGCATACAGGCTCAGCGTCGGCCGCAACGCGAACACCGTGCCTGCACGCCAGCCGGTGCTGCGGTAGGTCTTCGAGAACGCGTTCTGGCCGCTGATCAGATCGGTACGATCAATGCGCGCGCGGTCGTGGCGCAGCCCACCCAGCACCGACCAGCGCTCGCTCAGCGCCAAGCGGTCTTCCACGAACAGCGCGTACTGCTCGGCACGATTACGGTAGCGCGGCAGGTTCGGCGCGTCGCTGGTGAACTGGCCCGGCACCGGATCGAACGGATCGACCGGGCCCGAGCTGCCGGCATAGGTGTTGTTGGTGTGCTTGAAGTGCGCGCGGTTGGCATCGAGGCCCACGGCGAAGCTGTTGGCCAGGCCCGCAATGTTCCCCTGTACCCTCAGCGTCGAGGTCAACCCGGTCTGGTCCTGGTCGTGGGTGATCTCGGTATTGCCTGAGCGATCGATCAAGCCGGTAGCGCGGTTGTAGACGTAGGCTTCGGCATTGCGCCAATCGCGCTGGCTGTCGATCTGGTAGAGGCGCGTGCGCCATTCGACGCTTGCGTTCGGCGTCCACAGCGCATCGAGCTGGGTCCAGCGGTCGCGGTAGCGGATGTCGCTGTCTTCCACGTTGTAGTTGCGGTGGCGCAGCGCCTCCAGCTGGCGGCCATCCACCAGTGGCGTGCCGAAGTAGCGCATCGGTTGCTGATAGCCTTCCGCATGGGTGAGCGACAGCTGCAGATCCGCACGCGGTTGCCACAGCAGTGCGCCGGAGAAGGTGGCATCACTACTGCGCCCGCGATCAACCCAGCCACCGCTGTAGTTGCCACTCACATCCAGCCGGTAGGCCAGCTCGGGCGTCAGCGCGCCGCCACTGCCGAAGCCCAGACGTGCGGTGTCCTCGCTGCCCACGGTCACGCTGATCTCGTTCTCGATGGCACCGCGCGTCGGCTTCTTCGGCACGATGTTGATGACCCCGCCAATGGCACCATCGCCATGGATGACCGAGGCCGGACCGCGCAGCACTTCGATGCGCTCGATGGACCAAGTATCGAACGGAAAGGTGATGCCCACGCCGCCATACTGGCGCAGCCCGTCATACAGGCGCATCACGGAAGCGCCATCGGTGAAGCCACGGCTGGACAGCGCACTCAGGCCGTTGCCCGGGTGCGGCATCGCACTGATCGCACCGGCGCGGCTGATCGCATCATTGAGGTTGGTGTCGCCGCGCTGTTCCAGCTGCTCGCGCGAAATCACCGTCAGGCTGGCCGGTGTCTGCAGCACGCTCAGGCCCAACGCAGAGCCTGCGCTGGAGGTGGAAGACAGCTCGCCGCTGCGGGTATCGACCACGCGCACGGTATCCAGCGTGGTCGGTGGTGCCGCATCGGCGGCAAGTACAGAGGCGGTGTGCAGGAGCAACGCGCACATGGCAGGCAGCGTCGCCCGGCGCAGGCGCGCGGAGTTGGGGTTCGTTTTCATCTGTTCACGGCATGCAAGGCCACCCTGCAGTGGCAGGGCAGCTCAGGGAGTTCGGCGAACGCGCACGCAGTCGCGCCAGGCCAGGCCTGGCAGCTTGGGAAAATCAATCCAAAGGCGTGCGCGCAGGGCTCAGACAGCCATGAAGACCGGTGGCCCGCGCGCTCCCAATGTGCCGCTGACCCGCTGCGGCAACGCCTGCACTGCACCACGCAGCGCACGGCATATCGATACCATCGGTGCCAACAGCAGCAATGCCGCCACCAGCAGGGTGATCAGCCGCGCGGCGATCAGGCAGTAGTCGCAGTCCACGCCCATCTCATGCGCGGCGTGTGGATCGGCGGGCGGCTTCTTTGAGACCTCGCCCTGCTGCATCGCCATCGCGTGGTGGTCGTGATGGCCCTCCATCGCATGCTGCGCATGCTGGGAATGGTCCATCGCCGCTACCGGCACAGCCGCTGCAACGTGACCATGCGCCAGCCAGCGGCTCACCAGCGGGGCAAGCAGCACCAGCAGCATGGCTAGCCATGCCAGGGCCTGGAACCGGCGGTGGAGGACAGAACGACGCACCCGGCCATTCTACGGGCCTGCGGTCAACCTTGGACCACGTTCAGGGTTGCCCGGCGGCCAGTGCGACGTTATGACGCAGCCTCCAGCGCAGGGGATCGTCCACTGCCCGAGGGGGACGGAAGGCAGCCTGGCCGGCCCCTTCCGCCCCCGCACCGGATGACTAGAACCGCGCCGGTTGCTGCACCGCGCGCTCCAGGAACATGAAACCCGCCTGCAGGCTGTTGCGGGCGTTCTCCAACCAGCGCTCCGGATCGGCTACCGCAAATCGCTCCTGTGCATCCACATCACCCGAGTCGGCCAGATCAGCCAGCTGCAGATGGATGTGGTTCTCCACCAGGCTCACCAGCACGGCGAGCTCGGCCGATAAACCGGCGATGCGTTCGGTGAAGCCAGCGTCGTTGCTGTTCAGAGACATGTCCCCTGTTCCTATGCGTTGCGGTGTTGATGGATGGCTTCGAAACGCTCGGCACAGGCAGGCCCGCAGAACAGTCTTGCCGGATCGTTGTCGAAGTCCTCGCTACAGTCCGGGTTGTGGCATTCCCCCATGGGAGTGAGAGGGGCAACGTTGCTGGCCCGCGTTGCGTGCTGGGCCAGGGCGCGTTGCAGGTGGCGCGCTTCCATTTCCTGCGCTTCGTCGATGGTGTCCGTCATGCGGGTTGTATTTTATCGAGGGGTGGTCGCACCGATTGAGAACGTCGCAACGACGGTCAACGACGCGGATTCCGCGGCGGATCGGCGTTCGTGGTTGCAGTGGATTTCAGGCATGCAGGCTCCTTGTGCACGGGCGCCCGAAGGCGCGATGGAGAGAAACGATGGGCCGTCGTTGACGGCGATCGCATCATCCGAAAACCGGTTCTCGCCAACTGCGACGCATCGGCACGATCACAGTGATCTGCGAACGCCATCGCAGATCCAACGCGTACTGGGTGGCGCCATCGCGGTCAGGGATGCAAGGTGCTGGAAGGTGTTGCAAATGAAGCCCCGTTCCGACACCATGACCGTATCACCACTTCCATCACATCCTGACCACACTGCGTCGGTCGGCCGCTGCGTGACCTGCGCACGCCGGACACTGCACAGCACGTTGGCCGCCATCGGCCGCCGTGGACCGATCCACGTTCCCAGGGGCCTTGTCGAATGCACACACCGCATCCCACGCAGGACATCGTTCCCGCGTTCCTGCAGGCCATGCACGCGCACGGCATCGTGCCGGACGCGCGCGGCCGCGACGCGCTCAACGCCGATGGCACGCTGGTGCGCTTCCATGTGGAAGGCGACCGTCGTGGCACGCGCAATGGTTGGGCGGTGTTGTTTGGAGACCACGTGCCGGCCGGCGAGTTCGGCAGCTGGCGGACCGGCACCCGCCATGCCTGGTGCGCGAAATCGCCGACCGCGTTGAGCGCCGCCGAGCAGCGTGCCATCAGGCAACGCCAGGAGGCGGCCCGCAGCGAGCGCGAACGGCATCAGCGCGAACGCGAGGACGCCGCCGCCAAGGCGGCCAACGTGCTGTGGAACCGTGCCATTCCTGCCGATGCCCACCACCCGTATCTCGTACGCAAGGGCATCCACGCACATGGCCTGCGTGTGGCGCCATGGCCGGTGCGCAACAGCGATGGCCTTGTCTTCCGCCACATCGACAGCGCCCTGCTGGTACCGGTGATGAACAGCGCGGGCCGTATCGTCTCGTTGCAGGCGATCTTTCCCCGCGTGGATCCAGCACTTGGCCGCGACAAGGACTTCCTTTCCGGTGGCCGCAAGCAGGGCTGCTTCCATGTCATCGGCAAGCCGGTTACCGGCCAGCCGATCGCCATTGCAGAGGGCTATGCCACCGCCGGATCCATCCACCAGGCCACGGGCTGGTGCGTGGTGGTGGCCTGGGATGCAGGCAACCTTGGCGCGGTCGCCCGAGCCTGGCGCGGCGCCATGCCGGACGCGTCATTCGTGCTGTGTGCCGACAACGATCAGTGGACGCGGCAGCCGCTGGACAACCCTGGCGTCACCCTGGCCACGCAGGCTGCCGCGGACATCGATGCCCGCGTGGTCTGGCCCGAGTTCGCCACGCTGCATGGCGACGATGACCGCCCTACCGACTTCAACGACCTGCATCTGCGCGAGGGGCTGGACACCGTGCGTGCCCAGTTGTTGCCCCCCATGCCGCCGGCAGGGGGCGACGACGTGGCACTGGACGATGCGCCGTCATCGGCCAGCGCGCGCTACCAGGTGCCTGGCAACCTGTCCGCATTCGATGCCTTCACCCCGTTTCCCGATACCAACGCGCGCGGGCGGCCGTTGCCAACCGCCCGCAACCTGGCCGAACTGTGCCGTCGTACCGGTGTGACCGTGCGCTACAACGTCATCCGCAAGGATCTGGAGATTCTGGTCCCTGGGCTGCAGACGACCGTGGACAACGCCAAGGAGGTCGCGGCGGGCGAAGTGATGGATTGCATGCACCGCGCCGGCATGGCCACCGCCAGCTTCGAGACCAACCTGTGCCAGGTGGCCGAAGCCAATCCCTACAACCCGGTCGCCAGCTGGATCACCTCACGGCCGTGGGATGGCCAGTCCCGCCTGCAGGCGTTCTTCGATACAGTGCAGGAAGCCAAGCCCACGCACATGGCCGACGGCCGCGTGCTGAAGGAAGTCCTGATGCGGCGCTGGCTGATCTCCGGCGTGGCTGCGGCGTTTGAGCCCGATGGCGTGGTCGCGCGCGGCGTGCTGACGTTCGTTTCGAAACAGAACCTGGGCAAGACACGCTGGGCGCGGCAGCTGGCGCCGGTAGAGCTGCAACTGATCGCCGACGGTGTGGTGCTCGATCCGGCCAACAAGGACAGCGTCAAGCAGGTCATCTCCAGATGGATCGTCGAGCTGGGCGAAGTCGATGCCACCTTCCGCCGTACCGATATCGCGGCGCTGAAATCATTCATCTCGCGCAGCCATGACGAGATCCGTCGCCCCTACGCGCGCACCGAATCCCGCTATGCGCGGCGCACCATCCTGTTTGCCAGTGTCAACGACGAACGCTTCCTCCGCGATGCCACCGGCAACACCCGCTGGTGGACCGTGCACGCCGTGGCGCTGGGCGAACCGGCGCGGATCGACATGCAGCAGGTCTGGGCTGAGGCCCATGCGTTGTACTGCAGTGGCGAGACCTGGCACTTGAGTGCCGAGGAACTGGATGCGCTCAATGCCACCAACAGCGAACACGAGCCCATCTCGCCGATCGCCGAACTGATCGATCGTCATTTCGACTGGTCGCTCCCTGCCGAGCACTGGAGCGCGCACTACCGCGCCACCGAGATCGTCATCGCGGTGGGCATCGACAGGCCCAACCGTCGCGAGGTGAACGAGGCCGCCGCCTACGTGGTGAAGCGGCATGGCGTGCGCACCCGCGTGGTGGGCAAGGAGCGGGCCAAGGTCTGGCTGATGCCACAGCGCAGACGCAGTCTGGCCGAGCACGCGGCAGGGCCGTTCTAGATGCCGCGCCTCCATGATGGTCGCGACGTTGACAGCAGCAGCGGCGACTGGCGCCTGCACTGCGAAGCACGTCGCCTGCTGCAACTGGACGGCTACCGGCGCGTGGGCACCGACGGGCGCTGGACGACGGTCAGTCCGCGCCGGCACCGCCAACAGTATCTCGAGGGTGTCCTGGCCGCACGCGGGCCGGTTGAGCGTGAGCGTCTGGCAGCAGCGGCATTGCGGCTGTGGATCGTCAGCCCGCCCAACCGCACCATGATGCAAGTAGATGAAAGGTGTTGACTGGGAGCATCTACAGGGGCAAGATGCAGGTATCGGCCCGCCACCTTCCAGGAGCGCTTCCGCCATGTCCCGTCCCCGACTGCATGCCTTCGAAGGTGAGCAGCTGACCGTGCAGCAGATCCACCAGCGGGTACCGGTGCTGTCCGAGCGGACCATCCGCGACCACCTTGCTGCCGGCCGGCGTACCCGCACCGCCATGTTGTGCTTTGACCCGATCGCCGCAGCGGCCCGGGGAGGGCGCATCACCCAGCGCATCCTCCGCGCCCGCAGCGTCGTCGGTCGCGATTCCTGATCCTCCGGCACCTGCCGCATTTCTCCAGGAGTAGATTCCGCATGATTCCCGCCTCCCTCGACAGCGGTCATCGCCTGATTGCCGACACACTGGCCGCGTTCCGTGCCGGCCCTGGACTGGGCAGCGTTGCCCTGCGGCCGGCGCCACGCTCTCGTGTGCCGCTCTACATCGGCATCGCCGGCAGCAAGCGCTCGGGCAAGGACACACTCGCCAATGGACTGGCGTCGGCGTTGTCACTGCCATGCGACAGCTTCGCGGGCCCGCTGCGGCAATTGGTCGCCACCCTCCTCGGGCTCTCCCTGCACGAACTGGACAGCCGCAAGGAGGACGCCATCGACTGGCTGGCCGAACTCACCCCGCGCCACCTGATGCAGACCGCCGGTACCGAGTGGGGGCGTGACCGCGTCCATCCCGAGCTGTGGGTACGCTCGCTGTTCGCACGCCTGCCCGAGGGCGGGCTGGTACCCGACGTCCGCTTCGCCAATGAGGCCCGCGCGATCCGGCGTCGTGGTGGTGTCGTGATCCGCGTCAATCGCCCAGGCCATCGCAGCAGCGACCCTCATGCCAGCGAGCAGCCGCTGCCGCATGAGCTGGTCGACATCGAAGTCGACAATGACAGCACCCCGGCCGATCTGGTCCGCAGATCGCTGGACCAGCTGCGTTCGCGCGGTGTGATCTGATCCGGAATGCCGGCCCGCCATCCGGTCCATCCCCCGAACCCAGCGCAGGCCCCGACCCATCATCGGCGAAAATGATGTAAGGTCATCCCCCATCACCGACGACACCTGTCGTCACCCTGCATCCCCAACCCATTTCGCAAAGAGGAAACGCCATGGAGGTCGAACAGTTCACGTCGACGCGCCTGAAGGCCATCGAGTTGTTCAAGTCCCAGCCCAAGGGCAGCAAGGACATCGTGAGCCTGGATGCGATCTTCATCTCGCTGTGCACGCTGGCCACTGCCCGGGCGGGCGCAGGCAGCGCCCAGCAGGCGCGTACCGTGGCCCGCCCGGGCAGCCAGCAGCCGCCCGCGCCATGGTTCGTCGAAACCCTTGCGGCCCTGAAGGGCAAGGGCGAGTCGATCACCGTGGCGCGCTTCCTGATGTTCGCCAACCGCTTCCCGGTCAAGCGCATGGACCAGGTCAACGCGGCACGCTGGCTGCGCGACGCCGGGTACATCCCCCGCAAGACCGGCGGCAACCTGGTGTTCGATCTTTGATCCAGCGCCCCCTGCAGTCCTGAAGCCCCGGGATCGTCCGGGGCTTTTTCGTTTCCGGCCAGTACACGGCGCATGAGGCTGTGTGGCAGGTGGCCGTCCTCACCCTGTACCTGCCCCATCCCCTTGATCTGCCTCTGTTCCTGCCAGGTGAGGACAACGAGTACGGATGTGCAGGAAAACACCAGCGGCCAGAGCAAGCGGATTCGGCTCACTGCAAGCAGGCATGTCGTGCTCCTCCCCCCTCCTCACGCACGACTGAACGTCTTCAGCGCACCGATATAAAAGTAGATGAAAGGTGTTGACTGGACAGGCGGGATGGCAACAGTGGAGATCAATGCCACTGAAGACATCCTCCATGAACGCCCTGCCCGACAGCATCCAGACCCTGGCCGAGGTCATCGGCGAATCCGCAGCCCTCACGCTGGTGCGTGCCTGGCCGCCGACCACCTCCAGCACCACCGGCCGTCACCGCGTCATTGTCTACGTCCCCTCCACCCTGCCCGACCAGCACCGGCTGATCGACATCCTTGGCCACGACGTCGCCCAGCGGCTGGTCGCGCACTTCGGCGGCGAACTGTTGTTCCTGGCATCCTGCTTCGCTGCCGGCGCGCACGAACGCCGCGAGCAGATTGCCCGCGCGGTCGCCAGCGGCATGCCACGCGACCATGTTGCGCGTGAGTTCGGCGTCTCACAGACCACCATCAAGCGCGCCCTGCGCGGTGCGCGCACCGCGTTGCCACCGGCTGTCCACCCGGCCCTGCTCAAGGGATACGCACGCGCATGAACGAGAGCGACCTGCTGGCCGGCGTGCCGGATTGGGCCAAGTACCTGGGCGGGACCTCGGGCGTGCTGATCGCGGTGTCGCTGTGGCTGCGCCAGTGGTTGTCGTCGGCCAAGGTCGACCGCACCGCCGATGAAGCCACCAGCAACACCCTGCGCACCCTGCAGGAACAGCTCGCGGCCGAACGTACACGCGCTGATGGGCTGATGCACGAGCGCGAGGCAATGGCCCAGGAGATCGGGCAGCTGCGCGGTGAAGTCAGCGCCCTGCGTGCACAGATCGCCCAGCAGAGCGTACAGATAGACGCCCTGCTGGCCCTGGTGCGCAAGCAGCCGGGGGCCGCCGCATGACCGCCGCTGCAGCCAGCGCCCTCGGTGGCACCAACGTTGCTGCGTTCCTGGACATGCTGGCGGTGTCCGAAGGCACCGATATACCCAGCCAGCGTTCGCGTGACCGCGGCTACGACGTCATCGTCGGTGGCCAGCTGTTCACCGACTACCGCGACCATCCCCGCGTGCTGGTGTCGCTGCCGCGCTACGGCATCAAATCCAGCGCCGCCGGCCGCTACCAGTTCCTGCGCAGCACCTGGGATGACCTGCGCGCGCGACTGGGTCTGCCTGACTTCGGGCCGGTTTCGCAGGACCGCGCGGCCGTGGCGCTGCTCAAGCAATGCGGTGCCTACGAGCTGATCCGGCTGGGCCGCTTCGATGCCGCCGTCACTGCGGCCCGGCGCATCTGGGCATCGCTGCCGGGCGCCGGCTACGGCCAGAAGGAGCACGCGCTGGAAACACTGCGCGCGGCGTACCGTGCCGCCGGCGGAGCCCTGCAGTGACGCCCGCGGCACTGAGGTTGGGCATCGGGTTGCTGGTCCTTGCCGGCAGCCACGCGAGCTGCGCCTGGCTGGGATGGACCCTGCGCGACCGCACTGCGGACCTTGCCGTTGCCACCACCCGGGCAGCGCAGCAGGAGGCCCGCACCGATGCAGTCCAGCGCGCGAACCAGCAGGCCCTCGCCAACAGCGCCGCAGGCGCGCAGGCCGAATCACAGCGCCTGGCCCACCAGGCCCGGCACACCGAACAGTTCAACACCCTGCAACGGGACATCGAGACCCATGCCAAGACTCCTGGTCGTGATCGCGGCGACGCTGACGCTGAGTTCGTGCGCATCTGGCGCGAGGCCAACGCCGGCCACGCCCTGCCGCGCTGACCTCAGCATCGCACCTGCCCAGCTGCTTCCCCCACCCCGCCTGCCGGACCTGCACGCAGCCAGCGATGACGCGCTGCTGCGCAATCACGTTGCGGTCGCACAGCAGTACCACGCGCTGGCCGACCAGCTGAGTGCGCTGCTGTGCAGCCTCGGCAGCCAGCGCGGCATCACCATCAATGGCGCCGTGCCGGCAGCACCCGCCGACTGCGGCAGCAGTGCCACTCCCACGCACTGAGCCTGCCGGATACGGCCACGCCTGCAATGCCACCCCACTGCGGTGATGGCAACACTGGCTGCAGACCGCGCGCGCCGCACGGGCCACGCCCTTCTTCCCTTCCCTGCATGAGCTGACATGGCGAACGATTCCTTCCCTCCCACGCTCGATCCGCTGATTGCCGCGATCGAAGCCGCTATCCGCGCACGCTTTCCGGGGTTTGCAAGCGTCGAGTTCCATCGCGACGCCAACGCTGAGGGGATGCCCCTGCCGGCCTGCCTGCTGGCGATGACCCGCTGTGACCGCAGCAGGGACAACAATGATGGCAGTGGCCTGCTGCAGGCCACGCTGCGCTTCGAAGCGCGCATTGCGCTGCCGGCAACCGATGCAACCACAACGCTGCAGCTGCGCAACGCGGCCCTCGCCCTGGCGACCTGGCTGCACCAGCTCGGCCGCTTCCCCGGCGTTGCCAGCGGTGCGATCGATGTGATTGCAGCATTGCCGGAAGACCCCGCGGCGGCACAGCCGGGCCTGCGCACTTGGATCGTCGAGTGGTCACTGCCGGTCGCGCTGGGCGACAACCCGTGGGACGACGCCGGTGGCGTGGTGCCGCAGGCGTCCTACAGCTTCGCGCCGGAGATCGGCCGCGCCCATGAGTCCCGCTACCAGCCGTTGCCGGAGCGCGCACGATGAGCGCCGAACACGCGCGGCTGATCGGCAACCTGCTGATGATCGGCGTGGTGCGCGAACTGGACGAGGCGAACGGGCGCGTTCGCGTCGATGCCGACGGCATGCTTACCGACTGGATTCCCTGGCTGGAACGCGGCGCGGGACCGGGCGTACGCACCTGGTGCGCACCCGAACCCGGCGAGCAGGTCGTACTGGCGTGCCCCTATGGCGACCCGGGCCAGGCGCTGGTACTCGGCAGCCTGTACCAGGACCGCTTTCCGCCGCCGGCCGACTCGCGCCTGCGGCAGCGCACCGCGTTCGCCGACGGCAGCAGCGTCGAGTACGACCAGGAAACCACCACGCTCAACGTCCATGTCGGCAGCGGCAAGGTCATCGTCACCTGCGCGAATGCACAGGTGATCGCCAGCGAATCGATCGTGCTCGATACACCCTCGATCAAGGCGACCGGCGATCTGGATGTCAGCGGCGCGATCAGCGCCGGCAAGGACATCAGCACACCGGGCGAAGTCAAGGCCGGTGCCATCGGCCTGAAGGCACACACGCACACCGCACAGGGTCCGACCGCACCCACCACGCCCGCGCAGCCCTGAGCGGCCACGCCTGCAATGCCCTGAAAACCCGCACTCCACGACGATAGAGGCCATGCGAGGAATCGACGCCAACACCGGCAAATCACTGGATGGGCTCGCCCATCTCCACCAGTCCGTGCGTGACATTCTCACCACGCCTCTTGGCTCCCGCGTACTGCGCCGCGAATACGGTTCACGCGTATTCGAACTGATCGATGCGCCGACCAACCGCTCGCTGCGCATGGACCTGATCGCGGCCACCGTCGACGCGCTGGCGCGATGGGAACCGCGTCTCCACGTCGAGAACGTCGACGTCTCCCTCCCCGCCCCCGGCGTGATGATCCTGGCAGTGACCGGGATCCACCTGCCGGACGGCGAGGCCATCACCATCGAAGGAATCGAGGTTCGCTAACCGTGGCATCCGGCTCGTTCACCAGTGTCAATCTGTCCCAGCTGCCTGCACCGGCGGTCATCGAAGTGCTCGATTTCGAAGCCATGTTCGATGAATCGCTGACCGCACTGCAGGCCCTGGATCCCACCTTCGACGCGCTGCTGCCGTCGGACCCGGCCTTCAAGATCCTGGAGGTCTGCACCTACCTGCGCCTGCTTGATCGCCAGCGTGTCAACGACGCCGCGCGTGGCGTGATGCTGGCCTATGCCGGTGGCAGCGACCTCGACCACCTCGCCGCGATCTTCGGCGTCGCCCGCCAGGTGCTCGACCCGGGCAGGCCGCAGGAAGGCATTCCACCGCGATATGAGAGCGATGAGGACTTCCGCCGCCGCATCCAGCTGGGCCCGGAAGGGTTCAGCGTGGCGGGGCCGGAAGGTGCCTATGTATTCCATGCGCTGAGCGCGGACCCGCGCGTGCTCGACGCCAGTGCGACCAGTCCCGCCCCCGGCGAAGTGGTGGTCTCGGTGCTGTCGCGCGAAGCGGATGGAACCGCCACCCAGGGGCTGCTGGACATCGTCGAGGCGAAGCTGAGCGCCGATGACGTGCGACCGCTGACCGACCACGTGCTGGTGAAGCCGGCCACGATCGTCACCTACTCGGTCGACGCCACGCTGTTCACCTTTGCCGGCCCGGATTCGCAGGTCGTGCTTGCCGAAGCGCGCACCCGCCTGGACCGCTACATCAGCGAGTCACATCGTCTCGGCCGCGATGTCACCCGTTCGGGGTTGTTCGCCGCATTGCATGCCGAGGGCGTGCAGCGCGTGGAGATCGTCCATCCGGCTGCAGATGTGGTGGTGGACCGAACCCAGGCCACGCACTGCACCGGCGTGACCCTGACCCACGGCGGCACCGATGAATGAGCCGAGCACGCGCCTGATCAACGCGCGCCTGCGCGGCGCGATCGATGGCCGCAACCGCACCTTCCGCCACCCCGGCGGCGCGCTGGCGAGCCTGCAGGCGGTGTACCGCACCGATGCACGGGGGCGGCAGCCGTTGCAGGGCAGCGTCATCGAGGGCAGCAGGGTCACCCTGGCCGCTGCACCGGCGCCCGGCGAGGTCATCGATGGTGACGCCCAGGTGGTGGTGCCCTCGGCGGCGAACCTGCTTCCCGCCAACGCCACCCACGCCGAGCGCGCGCTTGCCCGCGCCATCGTCGCACGTCCGTTGCCGGTGGACATCACCGCGCTGTGGGATGCCGATCGCTGTCCGACCGCACTGCTGCCCTGGCTGGCCTGGGCGCTGTCGGTGGACGAATGGAAGGCCTACTGGCCCGAGGCCGTGAAGCGCGCCCGGGTGCGTACGGCCATCGCCATCCAGCGACGCAAGGGCACCGCCGGCAGCGTGCGCGACGTGGTGGCCGCCTTCGGTGGATCGGTGCTGATCCGCGAGTGGTGGCAGCTGCAGCCCAAGGGCGCGCCGCACACCTTCGAAGCGGTGATGACCATCGCCAACCAGGATGGCCAGTCCGCCACGGCGATGTTCGTCGAGGACGTCATCGGCGAAATCACCCGGACCAAGCCGGTGCGCTCGCATTTCACCTTTACCCAGGGCATGCAGGCCGACGCCGCCATCGGCGCACTTGCAGCCGCCCACGCCACGGCCTTCCGCCGCCTTCAACTGATCGGAGAGTAACCCCCGCATGCGCTTGAAAATCACCGATGCCGGCTTCGCCAAGCTGGTCAATCCGCCGAACACCGGCACCAACGCCGTGCTGATCACCCAGATCGGCCTGACCTCGACCGCCTTCGTGCCGTCGGCGGGGCTCACTGCACTGCCCGGCGAGATCAAGCGCGTCGCCACCTTCGGCGGCCAGGCCGTGGGCGATGACACCGTGCACGTCACCATCCGCGATGACAGCGCCACCTCCTACACGCTGCGCGGCTTCGGCCTGTACCTGGCTGACGGTACGCTGTTCGCCAGCTACGGCCAGGCCGATCCGATCATGGAGAAGTCGGCCGCATCGATGCTGCTGCTGGCCACCGACACACGCTTCAGCGGGATCGACACGACGCAGATCCAGTTCGGTGATGCCGGCTTCCTCTATCCACCGGCCACCACCGAGGTCGTCGGCGTGGTCGAGCTGGCCACCAGCACCGAAGCCGAAGATGCGACCGACACCCAGCGCGTGGTGACTCCGCGTGGCATGCGTGCTTACACCGACAAGCGCTTCGGCGCCAGCGCCCCGACCGCGCTGGCGAAGACACTGCTGTCTGCGGCGAACACCGCGGCGGCGCGCACTGCGCTGGAACTGAAGAGCGCCGCACTGAAGGACACCGGGCATGGCAACGGCCTGGACGCCGACACCCTGGACGGCAAGCACGCCTCCGAGTTCGCCCTGGCCGGTGACTTCGCCACCGTGGGCCACAAGCATGTGATTGCCGATGTGACCGGGCTGCAGTCGGCACTGGATGGCAAGGCGTCCAGGAGCGGCAACACGTTCACCGACCAGCAGTTCATCAGCGGCACGTATCCGTTGCTGGGCTTCGGTGCCGCCGGTGCCGAGCAGTCCTTCATTGGCGGCTGGGCAAATTCCAGCCTGTGGCGCGTATGGAGCGCGGACCGCAGTGCCAGCAGCGAAATCACCATCAAGCATGGCGACACGCCGCGCTGGAACGGCTCGGCGATGTGGCATGCCGGGAACTTCGCGCCTGAAGCGAAGATGGACAAGAGTGGCGGGACGTTCACCGGCGCGGTTTCCATCTCCAACAACTCACTGCGCCTGTCCGGCTGGGGCAGCACGCTGACCGATGGTGTCATCTACTTCGGCACCGGTGACAGCTACATTTTCAAGTCAGGTTCCTCCTTCACCTTCCGCAATGTGGAGGGTGCCTATAGCGCAACGCTCAGCGCAGGCGGGAACATCTGGACCAGCGGCAACTTCGATCCCGGCGGGAAGATCAACAAAGCCGGCGACATCATGAACGGCACGCTGAACATGTATGTGGGTCAAGGCAGCACCCAGGTCGTGCACCAACGGTTCGGCTGGGGCAACAACGTGACCCGATGGGCGACAGCCATGGAGAGCGACGCCACACTTTCGCTTTACTCCTACGACTTCAATGGAGGAACTCCGACGCAGCGCGCGAGCTTCAGCAATGTCCAGTACCGGGAGAACACATTCGTCGGCGGCGTCACTTCCGCAGGTGGCAATGCCGCATTCATCATCAAGGACCGTGGGAACGCGAATCAAGAGTTCCACATCTACAACACGGACAACGTGTTCCGGATCTGGTCGTCCACTGCGCAAGTGGATCGACTGCAACTGAATGCCGCGGGGGCTCTCTGGACGGCCGGCGGCTTCGATACTGGCTCTTCACGCAAGCTGAAAAACATCGAAGGCGCACTTCCCTATGGCCTGGCAGCTGTCGAACAGATGGAACTGGCAGCCGGCCACTACAAGCCCGAGTACAACGACGACGGTCGTCGCCGCCTGTTCTTCGTCGCCGAGCAGCTGGCCGAACTGGTGCCGGAAGCGGTCGACCTGGAAGGCGTCGAGTTCCAGGGTGAGCGCGTGGCATCGGTCAAGCTCGACCAGCTGCTGCCGGTCATGGCCAAGGCCATCCAGGAACTGGCCGCCGAAGTGCGCGCACTGAAAGCGGAGCGCTGACATGCCCAGCGGATATCGCTCTTCCGGTGTCGACTTTGACGACCTGTTCGATCCGTACGTTGAAGGTCCACTGGCGCAGGATTCGGGCCGCCGTATCGGCGGCGGCGACCTGAGCCGCCGCTATGCCCACATCCAGTACGGCAGCAAGCGTGCCGACGTAGGCCATCGCATCAACGGAATGGACGTGTCCAACCTGTGGGCGGCCCGGGGCACCGCAAGCTACCGGCCGCCCTTCCATGGCAAGGACTACTCAGCCGGCAATGGCGCCAAAACAAACTCATTCGGCGATGTCACGGCGTCGGTGCAGATCAGCCTGCTGTCCGACGGCAACTTCACCGTCCACAGCAACAGTTACGGCGGTGGCAACGATGCCACCGCCCAGGTGGATTCCGGTCGCTGGGCACCGGCCGGTGCAAACCCCAGCCAGTACGAAGTGCAGTTCACGGCCAGCAACACAGGTGCTGCTTCGTTCAGCACAAGCGCACCGTCATTCTCCTCACTTGCGACATCGCGCTCGGCAACCGTATCCATCAGCATTCCTGCGGCATCTTCCATGTACGAGAGCATCACGGTTGAGATAGCCGTTCATCTCCGTCGTTCCGGTAGCCCCGCTCAGGTTTCAACCGTATACGCCAACGTCGCCGTTTCGGGCTGGTACTGATTGCACATCGGGCCACCGCTGCAATTATCGCGACCGCCACATTCTCCGAACATTACCCCGTCGCCTGCACAAGCCGGCACACACCCACACCGAGGAAGAACCCCGAATGACCGAATTTCTCCATGGCGTACAGGTCGTCAACATCGATACCGGTGCCCGATCGATTGCCATCGCCTCCAGCAGCGTGATCGGCATCGTCGGCACCGCACCGCTGGCCGACACCGAAGCGTTCCCCATCAACACGCCCGTACTGGTGACCTCGCCGTCGCAGGCCGCCAAGCTGTCGGCGACCACCGGCACCGATGCCGGCACCCTGCCCGGTGCGCTCGACACGATCTTCGACCAGTCCAGTGCCGTCGTCGTCGTCGTCCGCGTCGAGAAGGGCGCCAATGAAAGCGCCACCCTGGCCAACGTGCTGGGCGGCGTGAACGCCCAGACCGGCGCCTACGAAGGCGTGCATGCGCTGCTGGCCGCCAAGTCCATCGTCGGCGTCAAGCCGCGCATCCTGGTCGCACCCGGCTTCACCCATGTGCACCCGGCCGATCCGGCCAAGCCGGAGGCCGTGCTGGCCAACCCGGTCGTAGCGGAACTGCTCGGCATTGCCGACAAGCTGCGCGCAGTGATCATCAAGGATGGCCCGAACAGCAACGACGACGCTGCCAAGTCCACCGCCGCCCTGACCGGCTCCAAGCGCGTCTACGTGGTCGACCCCGCGCTGCTGGTGCAGTCCGGTGATGCCATCGTCACCCGCCATGCCTCCGGTGCCGTGGCCGGTGCCATCGCCCGCAGCGACAACGAGCGCGGCTGGTGGGCGTCGCCGTCGAACCTGGAACTCAACGGCGTGGTCGGTACCGCGCGTGCGATCGACTTCGGCCTGTCCGATGCCACCAGCCGCGCCAACCTGCTGAACCAGGCCAACGTGGCCACGGTCATCCGCGAAGGGGGCTTCCGCCTGTGGGGCAACCGCACCACCAGCATCGATCCGAAGTGGCAGTTCCTGTGCGTGGTGCGCACCGCCGACATCATCGCCGACAGCCTGGAAGCCGCCCACCTGTGGGCCGTCGACCGCGGCATCAGCAAGACCTACGTCGATGACGTGCGCGAGGGCGTCAATGCCTTCCTGCGCGGCCTGAAGACCCAGGGCGCGATCCTCGGCGGCAACTGCTGGATCGACCCGGAACTGAACGCAGCGGACAGCGTGGCCCAGGGCCGCTTCTACTGGGACTTCGACTTCACTCCGACCTACCCGGGTGAGCAGCTGACCTTCCGCATGCACATGAACAACAACTACGTCTCGGAGATCTTCTAAGCATGGCGCGCAAGATCCGTAAAAACTTCAACTTCTACGTCGACGGCAAGGGTTATGCCGGCAGCGTGATGTCCTTCACCGCCCCCAAGCTGTCGCTGAAGACCGAGGACTTCCAAGCCGGCGGCATGCTCGCCCCGACCGAGATCGTGCTCGGCCATGAAAAGCTGACCGCCGATGTCGAGTTCGCCTCCGACGACGCGGAGATCATGAGCAAGTTCCACGTCATCGAAAGCAAGGAATACGGCTTCACCGCCCGCGAGGCGCTGGAAGGCGACGACGGCGAAGTGACCCAGGTCGTGCACAACATGCGCGGCAAGGTGAAGCTGCTGGACCGTGGCGAAACCAAGGTCGGCGAGAAGGGCACGATCAAGGTCAGCCTGGCGCTGAGCTACTACAAGCTGACCCATGGTGCCCAGGTAGTGCAGGAGATCGACGTGGTCAACATGATCGCCCGCCAGGGTGGCGTCGACGTCCTGGCCGGCATCCGCGGCGCGCTGGGCATCTGAGCCCACGCCGCACCGAAGAACCCGGGGGCGCCTCGCGCCCCCGCATCCATCGCACCGCATCGCATTCCAGGAACGCATCCATGTCCAGCAAGACCAAGACCCCCACCGACACCGTCATCGAGCGCGATGGCTTTGCCGAGATCACCCTCACCCGTCCGCGCCAGGTCAATGGCATGGAAACCGCCGTGCTGCGCATGCGCGAGCCGACCGTGGAAGACATGGAGCGCTACCAGGACGACAAGGGCAGCGACGCCCAGCGTGAGGTGCGGATGATCGCCAACCTGTGCGAGATCTCGCCGGACGACGTGCGCAAGATGCCGTTGCGCGACTACGCACGACTGCAGGCAGGCGTCGCGCTTTTTACCACCTGACCCTGCCACAGATCAGGCAGGGAGTGCTCGCCCTGGCCGGTCATACCGGCTGGGGCCTGCGCGAAATCATGACACTGCGGGTGTCGAAGTTCATCTGGTGGATTCAGGGATTGCCGGTACATGGCCAGTAACGTTCAAACGACAACGATCACGATCGGCGGTGAGGTGTCCAAGTCGCTGAAGGACGCATTGTCCTTCGCCAATGATGGCGTGAAGCGCCTCGGCGATGAAGCCGGCAAGCTGGAGCTCAAGCTCGCCGCGATGAAGAAGTCGGGCACCGCATACACCCGCATGCGCGCGCAGGCCGATGCGCTGCGCGCCTCACAGGAAGCGCTGGAGCGTGTCGAAGCCAAGCGCACCGCCAACCTGGAGAAGCGCGAGAAACTCGGCGCCTCGTTCAAGGCAGCGCGCGGCACACTCGGCACCGCCGTCACCGCACTGGCCAAGCCGGTCGAGAACGCCTCCGGCTTCGCCCGCCAGAACCAGCAGATCGGCGTGGCAGCCAACCTCAGCCGCGCGCAGGTGAGTGCGCTCGGCCAGGCGATCCTGCAGCAATCGCGTGCAACCAACCAGGGCGCCGACGATCTGCAGCGGTCGATCAAGCTGATGGTCGCGGCCGGCATGGACGCACAGTCGGCCCAGGCCAGCCTCGGTGCTGTCGGGCGGACCACCACCGTCACCGGTGCCAGCATCGATGATGTGGCCCAAGCTGCGGCCGCCCTGCAGCAGTCGTTCGATATCGATCCCTCGCGCATGCAGAACGCGCTGGACGTGCTGGTGGTGAACAGCCAGCAGGGCAGCCTGGGCCTGAAGGACATGGCCCAGGTGCTGCCGGTGCTGGGTTCCTCGTTCGAGGCGATGAAGCTGCAGGGCACATCGGCGGCGGCTACGCTGGGTGCGGCACTGGAAGCCACGCTGGACTCGGCAGGTGGCGCCGACAAGGCCGCCAGCAACATGAAGAGTTTCATGTCCGAGGTGCTCTCGCCGGACATTCAGGAGAAGGCCAAGAAGAGCCTGAACCTGGATCTGCGCAAGATCATCGGCGATGCACAGACCAGCGGCGGCAATCCCTTCGATGCTGCGATGCAGGGGATCATCCAGGCGACTGCGGGCGACCAGAAGAAGATCGGCACCCTGTTCAGCGATGCACAGGCGAAGAACTTCGTCCAGCCCATGATCGAGAACTGGGACACCTACATCCGTGTCCGCGACAAGGCCTTGAATGGATCGGCGGGTACCACCGATGCGGCCTATGCCGACGCGATGCAGACCGATCCGCAGAAGATCGAAGGTGCCAAGATCGCCGTGGACAACCTGTCCAAGGCCTTCGGTACGGCACTGCTGCCCGCGGTGGGCGAGGCCGCGGTCAAGCTGACCGAGCTGTTGAACGGGGTTACCTCGTTCGTACAGGAAAACCCGAAGCTGATCGCCAACACCACGCAGATCGTGGTCGGCATGCTGGGCATGCGCGCGGCGGTACTCGGCGCTCGCTATGCCTGGACTTTCCTGCAGGGCCCGATCCTGGGCGTGCAGAAGGCCTTCCAGCTGTTCCGTGGCGGCAGCCTGCTGGCACAGCTGGGGCGCTTCGGGCCGATGGCCATGCGCCTGGCATCGGGTTTCCGCATCGTCGCAACTGCCATTGGTGCCATCGGCGGTGGCCCCATCGCCGTTGCCGTCGCCGCCATCACCGCCGGCGCCCTGCTGGTGCGCAAGTACTGGGAACCGATCAAGGCATTCCTGGGCGGCGTCTGGGAAGGCCTGAGCGGTGCAGGCACCGCAGCGATGGGTGAACTGATGCGCGCGTTTGAACCACTGCGCCCCGCCTGGGAAGTCATGAGCGGGCTGATCGGCCAGGCCTGGGACTGGCTGTCGAAGATGCTGGAACCGGCGCAGTACACCGGCAATGAATTGTCACGCGTCGCCCAGATCGGCTCGCTGGTGGGTGAGGCACTGCTGACCAACTTCCGGCTGGTGATCCAGGTCATCGGCGGCGTGGTGGGGGCGGTGGTGTGGCTGGGCGAGATGCTCGGCACCGTCGCCGGCTTCATCAGCGAGACCCTTGGCAACATCTGGGAGTCGATCAGCCAGAAGGCGACCGCAGCGTTCGACCGCATCCTGGAAAAGCTCAAGCCAGTCATCGAAGGCGTCGGCTGGTTCATGGACAAGCTTGGTGGTGGCGTAGGGGCTGCCAACGACAAAGCGCTGGAGGTCGCCGAGGGCGGGCTGCAGACCGCAGTGGGCGCCGCCAACATCTACAGCGGCATGAAGGCGCGCGGCGGTGGTGGCATCGGCGACTTGGCGCGCGTGGCGTACGCGGTCGGCACCAACGACAACGATGGCCTGAACCGCCGCATGGCCGAGCTGAGCGGCGCGCAGGGACGCCGTGCGCCGGACATGCCCTCGCCCACGATGCGCGCACCGACCACCGTGCAGCAGCAACAGACCAACAACATCACCATCCACCAGCAACCCGGTGAATCCAGCGAATCGGTGGCACGCCGCACTGCAGACGAGCTGCAGCGTCGCAACGCGGTTGCCGCCCGTGGTGGTCTGGCAGACAGGAACTGAGCATGAAACGCGAATTCGTAACCGGCACTGTGGACAAGCTGCTGTCGCAGTTCAAAGCCAATGACTCCGGCAACGCCCCGGTCCTGCTGATGCTGGGCGGCTTCAAGTTCAGCCTCAACACCGCGGTCTTCCGGGAGATCCAGCAATCCAACGAGTATCGCTGGCAGGCGCAGGACCGCATCGGCCAGATGGCGGCCCTGCAGTACACCGGACCGGGCTCAGCCAGCATGACCCTGCCGGGCGTCATCTACTACCAGTTCCGCGGCGCCGGCAACGAGCTCTCACAGCTGCGCAAGCTGGCCGCGCAGGGCACGCCTCATCGACTGCTGACCGGCAAAGGCGGCAACCTGGGCCTGTGGGTCATCGAGAAGATCGATGCCACCGCCAGCGAGTTCACCGCCGACAGCGCGATCCTGAAACAGGAATTCACCCTTTCACTGCGGAAGCACAGCAATGGCACGAACGTATAGCACCCGCGACGGCGACGTCGTAGACCGTATCGCGTACGCGCATTATGGCGAGCAGTCACCGGCCATCCTGCGCGCGGTGTTCGATGCCAACCCGGGCCTGGCCGCACGCGGCCCGGTACTGCCTGCCGGCGTAGCGATCACCCTGCCGGAGGTGCAGCGCCCGGCCAGCGAGCGCAAGGGAGTCGCCCTGTGGGATTGAACATCACACCGGCCTTCCGCGTGGTGGCCAACAGCCAGGACATCACCGACAAGATCATGGCGCGCTTCAAGTCGCTGCGCATCACCGACGAGACCGGCAACACGTCCGACACGCTGGAACTGCAGCTGGCCGACCACGATCCGTCCGATCCGATCCAGCTGCCACCGGTTGGCGCGGAACTGGAGGCCTTCATCGGCTATGACGGCGAAGTGCGGCGCGTAGGCCTGTACATCTGCGACGAGGTGGAGATCTCCGGCTTTCCCGGCAGCATGACGCTGCGCGCCCGGGCGGCACCGTTCGAGACCAGCAAGGGGGGCAAGAGCGACCTGCAGACGCAGAAGACACGCACCTGGAAGAAGGGCACCACGATCGGCGACATGGTGCGACGCATGGCCGGCGAGCATGGGCTGAACGCAGCGGTGAGCGCATCGCTGGCGTCCATCGTGCTGCCGCTGACGGTGCAGTCGCAGGAGTCGGACATGAACCTGCTGCTGCGCCTGGCCAAACAGCACGATGCCATCGCCAAGCCCGGAGGCGGGCGCCTGGTGTTCGTGAAGCGGGGCGAATCCACCAGCGCCAGCGGCGAGCGCATTCCCGATGTCACCCTCACCCCGGCCGATGGCAGCGACTACCGGGTAAGCCTTGCCGCACGCGAAGATGCCGGTACCACCATTGCGTACTACCGCGACGTGCGCAGTGCCAAGCGCCAGGAAGTGAAGGTCGGCAGCGGTGAACCGATCATGCGCCTGCGCATGGCCTATGCCGACCGGGAGAGCGCAGAAGCGGCGGCGCGCGCCAAGCATCGCGAACAGGCACGGCAGACGCGGACGCTCAGCTACACCCTGCCCGGCCGCGAAACACTGATGGCCGAAGCCACCGTGGTGATGCAGGGGTTCCGCGAGGGCGTGGATGGCCAGTGGCTGGTCAAGCGTGCCGAGCACAGCATCGGCAGCGAGGGCTTTATCACCCGCATCGAATGCGAACAACCCAACAGCGCCGACGCAGTGAAAGCGGCCAGCAATGCCCCGGCCAGCGAAGGCGAACAGGTCGGCAGCGAAGTGTAGATTCACGCCATGCGTGGTGCTTTCCGCGCATCAACTCACGTACTGCGCCACGCCATTGCCGAACGACCAGTTCTCCTTCTTTACTTCAACAAGATTGATGAACACATCCTCGCGGCGGATGCCCACCGCCGCGTGCAGTCCATCGGCGATGCCGGCGTACAACGCCTTCTTCTGCTCCAGCGTACGCCCTTCGTTCCAGGTGATCTGGATGCAGATGAAATCGTCGGTGCGGTCCACCCCCAGATAGCCGGGGTCGTAGATCAGCGTGCCGGCGTCGTGCTGCTGGAAGATCTGGAAGCGGTCGTTCTCCGGCACGCCCACCGCGCGCATGGCCTGGTAGATGGCTTCGCCGACACGTTGCAGGTAGTCGGCGGATTTACCTTTGCGAAGATCGATGCGGGCGAGCGGCATGGTGGCACTCCAGGGAATGGGGGCACGGCACTGCCTCGAGAGTACGCCGGCCGTGAACCACGGAACAGCGCATGGATGGAATCCTGTGCCCGCATCGGTGAAGTGCGTCCCCCGAGCGCTTCGCGCGGTTGAGGGAGCCGGTGAGTCGCGCTTCCAACGATGCCGGAAAGCCGCGCTGATGGTCAGGCAACAAAAAAGCCCCCATTTCTGGAGGCTTCTTTCGTTCTGCAACATGGTGGGCGGTACAGGGATCGAACCTGTGACCCTTGCCGTGTGAAGGATGGAATAGGCCCTTGCGGCACAACGATCTTGCCTGAAAACCCTTGATTTACCGTGTCATTGCGTCCCGATGAATTTGGCCGCACACTGCTTTTTGCAGGAGACTTGCAGGAGCAGGGTGATGCCGAAGGTAACGAGAGAGGCGCTGACACGGAAAACCGTAGACGCAGCGAAGGCCACAGGCAGAGCCTATCGCCTGCGCGATGCGACGGTTCCCGGCCTGGTGCTGCGTGTGTCCGCCACTGGAGCAAAGTCGTGGGCGATGGTGTGGGGGCGAGGCCAGGAGAAGGCCTTCGCCAACTACCCCGCTACGACGCTGGAGGGCGCCCGTGAGGCCGCCCGCCGCCTCTCCGCAGAGATCGACAAGCACGGCGCCCCGAAGGCCGTGGTAACGCCCAAGAGCGAACTCACGGTGGCCGATGCCTGCCGCGACTACGTGACCGCGCTGGAGAAGGATGGACGCAAGACCGCATCGGATGACGCCAAACGCCGATTTGAGCGCTGCCTCTACGCCGACAAGCTGGGTAAGGTGCGCCTCAAGGATCTCCACCAGGATCACATTGAGGCATGGCGCGACCGCGTGGAGAAAGGCGACCTCCCGCCGCTGCCGGTGAAGCGCGGCCGTCCACCGGTGCCGAAGCCCTTGGCGCGGTCCAGCATCAACCGCATTCGCACGACGCTGGTAGCCGCGCTGAACCACGCCGTGGCCCGCCGCAAGGTGTCCCCTGATCTTGCATTCGAGTGGAACGCCGTGAAGCCACTCAAGGACGCCGGGCAGCGCCGGGGGCTGTACCTGGAGCGGGAGCAGCGCCGCGCGCTGCTGGAGGCAGCTGAGGGGCCGGTGCGCGATGTGATCGAGTGCGTGGCCCTGACGGGCTGCAGGCCGGGGGACCCGTCGCTGTGCCTGCGCTCTGACTATGACGGCCGCACTGCCAGCGTGAGGTTCCGCAGCAAGGACCACGACCGTAAGATTCCGCTCTCCCCCGCTGCCACTGCGCTGTTCGACCGCTTGGCCAAGGGGAAGCTGCCCAAGGCGCACCTGTTCACCCAGGACGGGAAAAAAGTGTGGACGCCCACCGACTGGAGCGAGCTTGTTCGGGATGCCGCAGCGCGCGCTGGGCTACCTGCTGGCGTGACGCTCTACACGCTGCGCCACTGCTGGATCACCGACGCCATCGTGGGCGGCATGGACCTGCTGACGGTGGCCAAGCTCGCCGGCACGTCGCTGGCGATGATCGAGAAGCACTACGGCCACCTGGTGCAGGGCGCAGCGCGCGACAAGCTGGCACAGGTCCAGTTCCTGTAGCAGAACTCAAATTTGAGTTTTGCTACGAAATCAGGGTTTTGCGGGCTCGTCGTCGTCAATCGAGTTCATCTTGTCCACGACTTCCGCAAGGATGCCGGGAAGCCTCTTGAAGGCCATGTCGCGCGCCATTGACGCAATCTCGTCACCGCCGTCGGCCAGGGCATGGACGCGTGCTTTGACCGCAGCGTCGTCAAAGAGCCGGGTAATCATGCCGCTCACTATGTCCAGAGCGTTCGGGTTGTACCGAGTCAGCTCCGCAGCGAGCTGAAAAATGACCAGATTGCTCTTCAGGAGAGCGTCTGAGTCCATCGCCTCAGCAAAGCTGCCCTCGAGCCTGTGCACGATTTCGGCGTTCATTGACCGTCCCGTCTCAGCCGTCGCCTCCACCAGTCTTTGGTGAAGGGAGGCTGGGATGCGGAGCTGGCTCTTAATGGGGTCGGGCTGAGTCATGCGGAAATTATGCCACTGAAACAGAGTCAAAGGGGTTGACACTGAAATAGTGGCACTGGCAGGATGCACCTACCGTAGTGGCACTCCGCGACTACACGTAGGAAAACCCCGCGATGACCCATCAGACGACACAACCCGCCGCCGAGCGCCTCAGCTACACGGTGGACGAGGCCTGCGCGGTAACGGGCCTGAATCGAAACGCCATCTATCGCGCCATTACCCTCGGCCAGATCAGCACGTTCAAGGTCGGCCGGCGGCGCATGGTTTCGACCCGCGCGCTGCGGGATTTCATCGAAGCCCGCGAGAAAGAAGCCGCCGCCTAAGGGGCAAGCCATGACCAGATGCCCAGAAAGAGAAACGGCCCACCCGGTTGCAGCCGGAGTGAGCCGTGAAAGCCATCGAACCCTTGCGAGGAACGACTTGACCATGAGCCACATCCTACACCAACCATCCCTGCCCGCAATCGGGCAAACACCCGCCGCGCATTCAGACTTTTCCGACACCGCGCGCTGGGCCACCGTCGCGCTGACCGACAGCCAGAACGCACCCAATTACCTCCCCGGCGACGTGCTGGTGATCGACCTGGAAGTGACGGAATACCGTTACGACGCCATGTATGCCGTGGAGATCGACGGCGAGGCGCTGATTCGCTTCGTGCAGCACCGTCCGGGCGGCCTGTATGTCTACGCACTGTCGGGCATCTACGAAGGCCACCTGATCCCGCGCGCTGCGCTGCGGGTGTTGGGCCTTGTCACCTACGCCAACAAGCTGCGGAGGGTCGGGTGAACGCAATCATCATCCCCTTCCCTGCACACCGCATCGTGCGGACTCCGCCGCTTTCCGCACTGTCTGAGGCTCGCCTACAGGCACTCGCCGAGCGCCTGGCAGCTGCCATCGATCGCGCCCCACCCCGCCAGCAGGAGCGCGCGCCATGAGTCGCCGATTCGAAGTTATCCCCATTGCCTGCGACTGCTGTGGCAAGCCGCTGCTGCCGGTGTTCGGCACGTTCCATCGTGTGGAGCGGGAGTTCGGCTGGGCCTCCCTGCCCTACGTGCTGTGCGGCCACTGTGCCCTGCAGCACAGGGGCAACCCGACTGAGGCCCGGGTGCATGAGTGGATCCAGCGCCGTGCAGACCGTGCCGGCGCAGATTGGGGCCGCAGTGTCGGCCAGCTGTTGCAGAGTGCCGCCCGCGTGGTGGCCGCACGGGAGCGCATGCGATGAATCGTGACTTGTTTGAGTCCCCTGCCGCTGAGGCCGCACCCCAACCTGCCGGCGACGTGGCGCAGCGCTACCGGGACGCCGTGGCCGTTGACGTGATCCATCGCTCCCAGGTGGGTGCCTGCATTCCCTTTACCCCTCTCCCCAAGCACTACGAAGGGAAGCGGGTCCGAATCGTGATCGAGGGGTAAGCCGATGACAAATTCACCACATGACCGACAGGATGCGGCGGACTCCTCCTATACCTGGATGTATCACTGGGAAATGGAGAGCCCGGCATACCGCGCGCTGAACGTCACGGAGCGCGTTCTGCTGCTGCACCTGCGCGCGCTGTACCGGCCTGCCAACGGCAACACAGTGAGCCTCAGCGTGCAGGATGCTGCAAACAAGCTAGGGATTTCGCAGAGGCGAATCCAGCACGCCCTGCGAGTCCTCGATGCGCGCGGCTGGGTGGAGGAGGTGAGAGTCGGCGCACGCCACCCCCGCACCTTCCTCCTGCCCGGCGCCATTCCGGAGCGGTAATGACCAGGCGCAAGAAGGCAAGCGGCTGGGACGAGATCGACGGCGGCTCAGCGTTCATCGTGCCGTACACGCTGCTGCGCCACGCGAATTTCAGGCGCCTCAGTCCATGGGCACACAAGCTCATCCACGACCTAGGGAGGCAGTACACCGGGTTCAACAACGGCTACCTGTGCGCATCGTGGTCGTTGATGCGTGAGCAGTACTGGAAGTCATCGGCAACGCTGCAGCTGGCCACTCTGGAGCTCGAGCACTACGGAATCATCGAGCGCACGCAGCAGGGCGGCCGCAACAAGCCCAACCTACATGCGATCACATGGAGGAACGTCAATCACAAAAATGAACAGCCGCTCGACCCGGGCTGGGGCGTCTCGGGCAAGCCGTCGAACGCTTGGAAGCAGGACAAGCCCGACTTCACGCGCGCTGTAGGGAAGAGAAAGCAGCGAAAGGAAAGGCCGAAGAATGAGCCAGCCTAATAACGCAAACAGTTGTTCGCCCGATGAACAACGTACGGAGAAAAGAGTTATTCACCGGGCGGACAACCCTTGTTCGCCCGGTGAACTAGTCTGGATCAGCCTTGTTCGCCCCGTGAACAACAAATCGCTGACTAGTTCGCCCCGTGAACTAATCCCGGCCATTCCAACACGCCTCGTTGTTCGCCCCGTGAACACCTTAAAAGGTTTACCAGGCGGAGCCCCTTTTCTTTTGCTCTTGTTGAGCGCTTCTCCGCTCCTGCTGGTAACGCTCTGTGCGTTACCAGCAGCGCGCAGATTGCACCCTTCGCACATGTCACAGATTGCACCCTTTGCGGAGACAGGCCGCGCGCTGCACGTCGTGCACCCCATGCGCCCGCTGCACCAGGTGCGGCCCGTTCCAAAGGGTCGGATTTCAGATCGCACCCTTACCGCACCGCCAGAGGTGGCGAGACGGTTGCACCCGATGCAGCACGTTCACCAGTGCAGCAGGTTCACCACCACCGTACGCGACAGCACCAGTACCGCGTGTGCGCTGTGCGGAAAGCCCATCACGAATTCACCGACAGGCAGACCACGCACCTACTGCAGCGCTGCCTGTCGGCAAAAGGCGTATCGCAATCGCCTGTTGTTACGAAACCCATTGAGCCGCGCGCTGGGAGGCGTATCGTTGCAGTTGTCGGCGATCCGCGATCCCGACACCGCACACTCCGCGAT
Organism: Stenotrophomonas sp. YJH_SMC_119; assembly: GCF_059368315.1. Taxonomy (NCBI): domain Bacteria; kingdom Pseudomonadati; phylum Pseudomonadota; class Gammaproteobacteria; order Lysobacterales; family Lysobacteraceae; genus Stenotrophomonas; species Stenotrophomonas sp. YJH_SMC_119. Next base: position 283,227 of record NZ_JCAFRP010000005.1, read on the forward strand.
CAGCGATCCGGCAGCGGCCAATGAGTTCACTTGGCAAGCCTGTACCGGAGATTCCCGCGCGTGATCGTTAGCCCCTCCTTCGTAATCGAAAAGTCCCTCGGGCAAGGCCGCTTCGCTGGCCTGGCATGGTCCTTCCTGGACACGCCTGACCGCGAGGGCGATCTCATTTTGCCGTCTGCACTGGCGCGCGCTGTCGATGCAGCGAAGAGCCGTCCAGAGATCCGCATCGAACACGATCCCGACCAGGTGGCCGGCGTGATCGACGTGATGACCGTGACTGACCGTGGCCTGGAGGTAGAGGGCCAGATCAACACGGCGCAGACCATCGGGCGCAAAGCCTACGACCGCCTCAGTGACCGCTCACTGGGCGCGCTGAGCATGGGCTTCGTTGGCAGCGCCGAGACCTCGGGCCGCAACCGCGTGTTCACCGAGATCACCGCCATCCCTGAAATCTCCCTGTGCCGCGAGCCGATGAACGCCGGTAGCCGCATCCATGCGGTCAAGAGCTGGGCGCAGGTGGATTCGGAGCGCGCGCTGGAGCACCTCCTGCGGGATGTGGGCATGCCCAACCGTCTCGCCCGCAAGTCGGCCGCCATCGTGTGGCCAGCCATTTCCACCGACGACGACGATGCGCGCGCTGAGACGCTCGCACGCCAGCTCGACGCCATCACCCGTTCACTGAGGAACAACGCATGACCGACGTAATCGAAAAGGCCCTGAAAGATCACAGCGAAGCCCTCAAGGGCTTCCAGAAATCTGTAGACACCAAGCTGGACGAACAGCGCCAGGAGCTGGACAAGCTGGCCGACAAGGTTTTCAAAATGGAAGAGAAGGGCGTCAAGCTGGCGCCGGGCGCGCGCCGCAAGCAGGAATCGGTGGCTGATGCTATCAGCAAGGCGCTGAAGGACGAACAGTTCCAGCAGTTCAGTGCCGGCAAGCTGCAAACCAGCGGCAAGCTGGAGCTGGAAATCGGCCTCAAGGCACTGACCTCGCTGCAGGGCTCGCCAGAGACGCCGCCGGCTGGCTTCGACGTGCAGCCGGACGTGATGCCCATCCAGACCCCGGTGCAGCAGCGCCTGCGCGTCCTGGACGTGCTGCCGCAGCGCGACACCACCAGCAACAAGGTTGGCTATCCCCTGCTCGACTTCTCCGAGGGTGGCGCTGATTACCAGGAGGGCGAAGGCACCCGCAAGGCTGAGGCGAAGCTCAAGGCCGAGTGGGACGAAGCCAGCATCGCCACCATCGCGGTGCACACCGAGGTGTCCAAGCAGGTGATGGACGACGTGGCCGGCCTGTCGGAAACCATCCAGCTGCTGCTGCGCTACAAGCTGACCAGCAAGAGCGATATCGAGCTCATGTCGGGCGATGGCGCGCAGTTCCACATCAAGGGCCTGCTCACCCAAGCCAACAGCTTCGCAGGCGGCACCGGCAAGCCGGTGGACCGCATTGGCCGCGCCGGCGCCTTGCTCAGCTCCCAGGGCTATCAGCCAAACATCGTGTTCGTGAACCCGCTGGACTACTTCGACTTCTCGTCGGAGCGCGCCACTGATGGCCAGTACGTTGCCGGCGGCTGGAGCCGTCCGACCAACAGCCCGATCTACAACCTGACCCCGATCCAGACCATGGCCGTGCCGGTCGGCCAGGCGCTTGTGCTGGACACCAACGTCACCAAGGTGCTGATGCGCGAGCGTCCGTCGATCACCTTCGGGTGGGTCAACGATCAGATGGTGCGCAACCTCATCACCATCCTTGCCGAGCTGCGCCTCGGCCTGCTGGTGCTGGACCGCAAGGGCATGCTCAAGGTCGACCTCACCACCGCTCCGGCTGGCGGCTGAGGCGGCGACGGACAAGCCGTGAGTGTCCGGATCGCTCGAATAACCACGGCAGTCAGGGCAGCGCGTACTCCCGCGTTGCGGGCGCCTCCGGGTGCATTCCCGCGCTGTGACCTGACCATCAGCAGCAGCGAACCGAGGTTCATTCAGGTAGGGGGAGGGCGATTTATACCAATCGCCCGAGCCTAGACCGGACGCTCCCTGAAATTCGCGCATCCGCAATTGGAAATACGACCCCTCGAGGGCAAGGAGTGACCGTGGCGAGGGCAAGAACCCCCACAAAGAAGGCGATGGTGTCCGGGGCTGCGCTCAAGGACCCAGCCCGCTACAAGAACCGATCCGCTCCGGCCAATCCCAACCCGGTCGGCGCTCCCTACAAGGGCATGACGCGCCCTCAGCTCGCCGTCTGGCGCGAATGCGTGTCGAACATGCCGTGGCTCAATGCTGCCCACCGCATCCTGCTACGCCAGGTCTGCATTCTCGCGGCAAAGATGGAGGCTGGCGAAGAGCTCAGCGTCTCCGCAACCCACGCGCTCAGCGCGATGCTCTCCAAGCTGGGCGCAACCCCCGCCGATGAGTCGAAGGTCAACCACGATCCGGGCGACGACGACAGCGGCAACGAATTCTTCGGCGGGCCGTCTGGCGGCCGCCTCAACTGAGGAACCCACATGGCTGATCAGAACCTCGGCTCCGCCCGCATCGACCTGGTGGTGGATACCGCGCAGTTCGACACCGCGATCACCGCCGCGAAGCGCGGCATGACCGACATGTCCACCAGCGCGCAGCAGCAGTACCAGCAGCTATCCGCTGCCGACAAGCGTCGCATCGATTCACTGGTGCGCCAAGCCGACACCCTGGGCATGACCCGATCCCAGCAGCTGGCCTACAACGCCGCCTTGCGCACCAGCGGGCCGGTGCTGGACGAGATCGTGCAGAAGCTGGGCCGGGCTGAGGCAGCGGCCAAGCGCTCGGGCAAGGAACTGAATGCCTACGGTGTCAGCGCCGCCCAGCAGGCCGCCGCCATGCGCGGCGTACCGGCGCAGATCACGGACATTGCGGTCAGCCTGCAGGGCGGCCAGAACCCGCTGACGGTATTCTTGCAGCAGGGCGGCCAGCTCAAGGACATGTTCGGTGGCATTCGACCCGCAGCGGCTGCGCTTGCGTCTCAGCTGCTGGCCATGATCAACCCGCTCACAGCCGCAGCCGCGGCGACTGCGGCGCTCGGCGTGGCCTGGCACCAGGTAGGCGAAGCACAGCGGCAGGCGGAGCTTGCCCTCATCACCACCGGGAACTACGCCGGCACCAGCGCGGAGCAGATCGCCGTCCTCGCCCGCCAGATGGACAACCTCGGCGGCGTCACTCGCGGCAAGGCGCTGGCTGCCCTGTCGCAGGTGGCCGCATCAGGTCGATTCACGGGCGAGCAGTTCCAGCTGGTGGCGAAATCTGCCGCCGAGATGGAAGGCGCCACCGGCCAGAGCATCGACACCACCATTGCCAAGTTCCAGGAGATCGCCAAGGACCCGGTAGAGGCATTGCTCAAGCTTAATGAGGCAGAGCACTTCCTCAAGCGGGCGCAGCTGGACCGCATTGTGGCCCTGCAGGACGAAGGGAAGGAGCAGGAGGCCGTGTCTGCCGCCGTCCGCCTCTACCACGACAACCTTGATGATGTGGCCGCGAAGGCGCGCGAGACGCTTTCGGCAACGACCCTGTGGTGGCAAGAGGTCAAGAAAGGTACGAGCGAAGCGTTCAACGAACTCGGGCGCTACATCGATCTGACCGACCGCCTCGCCACCCGGTATGTGGGTACGGATAAGGGCGCGGTGGCCAAGGGCGCAGCCGTGTTCACGCCTGTGACTGGTCAGTTCAAGATGGCCGGCGAGCTGCTGGGAGCGGCGAACAACTGGGCTGAACGCTATTGGGGCCTGGCGCCCAAGCCAACCGTCAAGATGGATGGCATCTACGGAAACGGCGAAGAGGCGGCGATCAACAGCGCCGGGGAGCGTAAGCGCCTGGAGCAGCGGAAGAAGGATCAGCAGGAGTGGGAGCGCCTGTCCGGGCAGAACCTCAGCAAGCGGGAGAAGCAGCTCTCGGAAGAAGCCCGCATCGTTGCCCTCGGCAAGAAGCTGGGCAAGGACCAGGTCGATATCGACCGTGAGGTAGCCGCCTCGCGCAAGCAGTTCGCTGAGGCGGAGGCCAAGCGCGCCGGCACCAGCACCAACCCGGCCACGGCCATCATCGCCCGTATCCAGCAGCAGACGGCACTGAACCGGGAGCAGGCCGGCACCGAGGACAAGCTCACGGCCAGCCAGCGCTTGCGCGTGCAGGTCCTGGAGGAGCTGGATCGGATGGGTAGCAGAGTCCCCGCTGCCGACCGCAAGCGCGTACAGACGATGCTGGCCGAGCTGCAAGCCACCGGTGAGCTGGTAGAGGCCAAGGACAAGCAGAAAAAGGCCCTGGAGTCGCTCACGCGGCAACAGGCCATCTTCGACCAGCAAACCGAGTCGCGTCGACGTAGCAACGAACTGGACCTGATGGCGTACGGGCGCGGCCAGGACACCGTGGCGCAGCTGCGCCGGCAGATGGACGTGCAGCGGGAGTATGAGGACGAGCTCAAGCGCCTGGGCGACCGCCAGGTGGCCACCGACCGGGAACAGTGGGACCAGCTCGCCGCGAACGCGGCCAAGCACCGGGACGAGCAGCTGCAACTGGAGCAGGACTACCAGGCCCGCCGGCTGGCCGCACTGGGCGACTGGCGCAACGGCGCGCGCGCTGCCTTCGAGGATTACGTCACCGAGGCCAGCAATGCGGCTGGCCAGGCCGGCGCAGCGCTGACGAACGCATTCCAGGGCGCCGAAGACGCCTTCGTGAACTTCGCCAAGACGGGCAAGATCGAGTTCAAGGACCTGGCCGACGCGATCATTGCGGATCTGGCCCGCATCGCCGCCAAGCAGGCCATCGTCGGCATCGCCAACATGATCGCCGGGGCCTGGGGCGGTGGCGCGTCTGCTGGTGCCGCGTCCGGCACGATGCAGGGCTTTGGGAACAACACCAGTTGGCTGACCGCGAACGCCGACGGGGGCGTGTATTCCTCCCCTAGCCTGTCGGCCTACTCTGGCGGCGTCTACAGCTCGCCGCAGCTCTTCGCCTTCGCCAAGGGTGCCGGCGTGTTCGGCGAGGCCGGGCCGGAGGCCATCATGCCCCTACAGCGTGGGCCAGACGGCAGGCTTGGTGTGGCGGCGCACGGTTCTGGAAGGGGCGACGACCGAGGCGGTGACGTGATCGTGTCGATCAGCATCACGGACGATGGCGGCGCCAACGTGCAGTCGGAACAGCCGATCATGCAGCAGTTCGGCCAAGAGATTGGTCGGTTCGTGGAGTCGAAGTATCGCGAGCTGCAGCTCCGCGACATGAGGCCAGACGGCATCCTCGGCAGCAGGCTTGGCCGGGGATAAATCACCGGGAAGTCGGCGAATTGCGCTTTGCAGGAGCGTTGCAGGAGAACAAAAAACCGGCTTTCGCCGGTTTTTTTGTAACACACTGATTTTAAATGGTGGGCGGTACAGGGATCGAACCTGTGACCCTTGCCGTGTGAAGGCAATGCTCTACCGCTGAGCTAACCGCCCGGTGTGTTGCTGAGCCGCTCATTATAGGGGCTTTTCAGAGGCCGTCAACACTTTTTCACATTCGTGTTCACGGGCGTTTCGAGGCATGCAGCCGCATGGCCCGGCGCTACCTCACATCGTGTGGGTCGGCTTGTCCGAACCGGTCAGGCCGGCCAGCAGGGTCTCGATCTTGTGGCGTACGCCCTCGCCTTCTGCACCGTCGGCCAGCTGCACGCCGATGCCGGCGGTACGGTTGCCCTGCGCGCCGGCCGGGGTCACCCAGATCACCTTGCCGGCCACCGGCAGGCGCTCGCTGGAATCGGGCAGCGTCAGCAGCAGGAACACCTCGTCACCGAGGAAGTAACGCTTGGGCGTGGGCACGAAGATGCCGCCGTTCTTCACGAACGGCATGTACGCGCTGTACAGCGCGGCTTTGTCCTTCACGGCCAGGGACAGGATGCCCTGGCGGGCGTTGCTGGCACTCATCGATTTCCCCTTGCGGCAGGCCGCTCGTTCACCTTGTTCCAGGCCAGCAGCAACTCGACCACCGCAAGGTCTGCACGCACCGTGGTGCGCAGCAGGTCGCGGGTGCGGTTGGCCGCATCGAACCAGGCTGCAAGCTTGTGCAATCGCTCCGGCGTGGTCAAGGCATCGGTGCTGGCCTGGGCCAGCGCCAGGTCGGCGGCAAAGCGCAGGCGCAGCGCCGCGTTGTCGTCACCACACCACTTCTGCGCCAGCTCCACCGCGCCGGTCTTGCCGGCGGCCAGCTGTTCCAGATCTCGACCGACTTCGCGGCGCAGGCTCAGGCCGTCTTCGCGCAGCCAGTTGTCGGCCTGGCCGGGATGGCCGCGGGCGGCCTCCAGCGCTTCGCGCGCCGATGCTTCGCTGTGGCCCTGCTGCTGCAGCCAGGCCAGCGCTTCGTGCTGCGGCGGCAGCTTGAATTCCAGGCGCTGGCAACGGCTGCGGATGGTCTGCGGCAGGCGCGCCGGGTCGCTGCTGATCAGCCACAGGTAGCGGCCGGGCTGCGGCTCTTCCAGCGTCTTCAGCAGCGCGTTGGCCGCCGAGCGGTTGATCGCATCGGCCGGGTCCACGATCACCACCTGCGCCACGCCGTACTGCGGGGTCAGCGCCAGCTTGTCGGTGATCTCGCGCACCTGCTCGATGACGATCTCGGTGCGCAGCTTGTCGCCGCTCTTGTTTGGAATGAAGCTGACCAGCTGCAGGTCCGGATGGGTACCGGCGGTGATCAGCTGGCGCGTGCGCGTGGCATGCGCGGCATCACCGCGCGCCAGCACGTGGTCGGCCAATGCCAGCGCCACCTCACGCTTGCCCAGCCCGGCCGGCCCGCAGATCAGCAGGCCATGGCCGAGGCGACCGGCATCGAGCGCGGCCACGGTCTGGTCGAACGCGCGCTGCTGCCAGGGCGAAAACGTGCTCATGCGCCCTCCCCGTCCTGCAGCCAGCGCTCGACACGCGCGACCACATCGGCGGCCACGCGCGCCTGCTCCTGGCCGGCGTCGATCAACGCGAAGCGCTGCGGGTCCTGCTGTGCGCGGCTGCGGAACACTTCGCGCACGCGCTGGAAGAAATCATCCTGTTCGCTCTCGATGCGGTCCGGCCACAGGTCACGGCCATTGGCGCGTGCCCGGCCGACGGCCACGTCCACGTCCAGCAGCAGGGTCAGGCCCGGCAGCAGGCCCACCGCGCGGCGCTCCAGATCGGCAATCCACTGCGGGTCGAGGCCACGGCCACCGCCCTGGTAGGCATAGCTGGAATCGGTGAAACGATCGCTCAGCACATAGGCACCGCGCTGCAGCGCCGGCTGGATCACCTGGCGCACATGCTGCGCGCGCGCGGCGAACACCAGCAACAGCTCGGCTTCGGCGCTGAGCGGTTCGGCGGCGATCTCGGCATCGGGCTTCAGCACCAGGCCGCGGATGCGCTCGGCCAGCGGCGTACCGCCCGGCTCGCGGGTCAGTACCACCTCATGACCGTGGCTGCGCAGGCAGTCTCGGATGGCATTGATGGCGGTGGTCTTGCCCGCGCCCTCGCCGCCTTCCAGGCTGACGAAACGCGGGTGGCGAAGCAGCGCGGGACTCATTGCGCCGGGGTCTCCTGGGTACGTTGCTGGCGCAGCTGCTGCAGGTAGCGGGCGACTGCGGCGTTGTGCTGGTCCAGGCTGGGCGAGAACACGTGCGCGCCGCTGCCATCGCCCACCGCGACGAAGTACAGCGCGTCGCCCGCCGCGGGTTGCGCGGCCGCCATCAGCGCGTCGCGGCTGGGCATCGCGATCGGGGTCGGGGTCAGGCCGGCACGGGTATAGGTGTTGTACGGCGTATCGGTGGTCAGGTCGCGGCGGCGGATGTTGCCGTCATACGCGGTACCGAGGCCGTAGATCACGGTCGGGTCGGTCTGCAGGCGCATGCCGATCTTCAGGCGGCGCATGAACACGCCGGCAATCTGCGGGCGTTCGCTGGCCAGCGCGGTTTCCTTCTCGATGATCGAGGCCATCGTCAACAGCTCGTAGGGCGTGTTGATCGGCAGGTCCGGCGCGCGGCTTTCCCAGGCCTCGTCCAGCGCCTTTTCCATTGCGGCATGGGCGCGCTTGAGCACGTCCAGATCGCTGTCGCCACGCTGGTAGACATAGGTCTCCGGCAGGAAGCGGCCTTCCGGATGCTGGCCACCAAAACCGAGACGCTGCATCAGCGCGGCGTCATCGAGATTGTCGGTGGTGTGCAGCAGCGGCTCGGCGCGCTTGAGCGCGGCACGCAGCTGGCGGATGTTCCAACCCTCCACGATGGTGACGCGGTGCTGCAGCACCTTGCCGGCACGCATGCGCAGCAGCAGCTCGCGCGGGGTCAGGTCGCCACTGAGCGCGTACTCGCCCACCTTCAGCTTGCCGGCGGCATCAAGCTGACGCGCCAGCAGCTGCCACTGGGTGTCCTGGCCCTCGTCCACGCCGGCATCGCGCAGCTTGCGCAGCACGCTGTTCATGCCATCGCCGCTGGCGATGACCATGCTCTCGGCAGTCGGGGTGATCGGGGCATCGGCGAAACGCGTCTGCTGGTAGAAGAACCACGCGCCCACGCCGGCCACGACGGCGCCCAGCACCACCACCAGCGTTACCACGAACAGACACCCGCGCTTGGCTCCCGCCATGGACTACCTCTGAACTCGATTCCGTCGTGCAGGATACCGTGCCGGTGGATTGGGGTCATGACCGGGGCCACGCAGCCGTGCCGACCAACGGTCGGCACCCACCGGAACAACGGCACCCGCCGGTACCGGTAGTGCCGGCCGCTGGCCGGCAATCGCGTGGACCGCGGATGAATGAGGTTGCCGGCCAGCGGCCGGCACTACCCCTGCTGGCCCAGTGCGCGCAGCAGGCCGCGGGCCTTGGCGCGGGTCTCGTCCAGCTCCTTGTCCGGGTCCGAATCGACCACGATGCCGGCGCCGGTGCGGAAGCTCACCTCGTGGCCATCCACTTCGGCGGTACGGATCAGGATGTTCAGGTCCAGGTCGCCATCGCGGTTCAGCCAGCCGAACGCGCCGGTATAGGCGCCGCGCGGCACCTGCTCCAGCTCGCTGATGATCTGCATGCAGCGCACCTTCGGGCAGCCGGTGATGGTGCCACCCGGGAACGTGGCGGCGATCACCTCGCCGGGCGTGACCTCCGGGCGCAGATGGCCGCTGACGTTGCTGACGATGTGGTGCACGTGCGCGTAGCTCTCCACGGTCATCAGCTCATCGACCACCACGGTGCCCGGCAGGCAGATGCGGCCCAGGTCGTTGCGCTCCAGGTCGATCAGCATCACGTGCTCGGCGCGCTCCTTGGGGTGACCGACCAGTTCCTGGATGCGCGCGGCATCGTCGTCGCCTTCGAAGCGTGGACGGGTACCGGCAATCGGACGGGTCTGCGCATGGCCGGCGTGCACCGACACCAGCCGCTCCGGCGAGGAACTGACCACATGGCGGCCGTGCGCGCTGAACAGGCCGGCAAACGGCGCCGGGTTGGCACGACGCAGCTGTGCGTACAGCGCCTGCGGGCTGACCGGCGCAGCGAACTGCGCGTTCCAGCGCCGCGACAGGTTCACCTGGAACACGTCGCCGGCGCGCAGATACTCGATCACCCGGCGCACGCCATCGGTGAAACGCTGCGGCGCGTCCTCGCCGACCGCCTGCGGTGGCTGCCAGCCCTGCCCGGCTTCGGGCAGCGCGGCCGAGGCCAGTGCCACCAGCGCATCCAGCAATGCCTGCTCGCCGGCTTCGGCAATGACGAAGCTGGCCTCGTTGTGGTGGTCGTGCAGCACCGCGGCCGGGCAGCGCAGCGCCAGCGCGGTCGGGCGGCCATCCCCGCGAGCACGCGCCGGCAGCACCGGTTCGATCTGGCTGGCCACTTCGTAATCGAGCATCAACGCCCAGCCGCCGCGGAACGGCAGGCTGTGGCTGCCGTCATGCGACAGGCGCTCATGCTGCCAGGCGCGATCCAGTGCCTGCAGGAACGTGCCGGGCTGCACCAGGTCGTGCTGGTCGCGCACCTGGCCGTCGGCATCCAGCCGCAGGCCATCGCCCTGCGCGACCAGCAGCAGGCTCCAGCGGCCCTGGGCGGTGCCCGAGGCGGTGGATTCCATCAGCAGCGGGAAACGCGCCGGGTCGTGCTGCTGCAGGGCCAGCAGATCGATCGGGTGCGGCAGCGGGTGGATCAGCGGTGCGTGGGTCATGGCAGCCAGTTCGGGAGTTCAGATGCACGGAAGCCGCCTTGCGGCGGCTCCGTGGTGCACGGCGTTGATCCGTTTGTCGGATTGCCGATGGGTAGAGTCGACTGTCAGTCGACTGCTTTCCCATCAACGATCACCGCGGCGGATCGAAAGGCAGTCGACTGACAGTCGACTCTACCAATGCGACGTCGAGCGTGGCGCGACGTCGCAACACCACTCAGACGCGCTTGAAGATCAGCGTGCCGTTGGTGCCGCCGAAGCCGAAGCCATTGGACATCACCACGTCCACCTTGGCCTGGCGTGCTTCGTTCGGCACGTAGTCCAGGTCGCAGCCTTCGCCCGGCTGTTCCAGGTTGATGGTCGGCGGAATGACGTTGTCCTGCAGTGCCATCACCGAGAAGATCGCTTCCACGCCGCCGGCAGCGCCCAGCAGGTGGCCGGTCATCGACTTGGTGGAACTGACCATCATCTTGTAGGCGTGGTCGCCGAAGGCGGTCTTCATCGCCATGGTCTCGCCCAGGTCGCCCAGCGGCGTGGAGGTGCCGTGCGCGTTGAGGTAACCCACCTGCTCCGGGGTCACGCCGGCGTCCTTCATGGCCATGACCATGCAGCGCGCGGCGCCTTCGCCGTTCTCGCTCGGTGCGGTCATGTGGTACGCGTCGGAGCTGGCGCCGAAGCCAGCCAGTTCGCAATAGATCTTCGCACCACGGGCCTTGGCGTGCTCGTACTCTTCCAGGATCAGGATGCCGGCGCCGTCGCCCAGCACGAAGCCGTCACGGTCCTTGTCCCACGGGCGCGAAGCCTGTTCCGGGGCATCGTTGCGGGTGCTCATGGCCTTCATCGCGCAGAAGCCGCCCAGCGCGGTCGGCGACGAGCCACGCTCGGCACCGCCGACCACCATCACGTCAGCATCGCCGTACTGGATCATGCGCATCGCGGTACCGATCGAGTGGTTCGAGGTCGCGCACGCCGAGACCGCCGAGAACGACGGACCCTTCAGGCCGGTGATGATGCTCAGCTGGCCCGGCAGCATGTTGATGATGGTCTTCGGTACGTAGAAGGGCGAGATCTTCTTGCCCTCGTGGAACTCGATGGTCTGCTCTTCGATGCCGAGCAGGCCGCCGATGCCGGCGCCGACGATGGCGCCGATGCGCTCGGCATTGGCGTCGGTGATCTCCAGGCCCGAATCATGCAGGGCCATGAACGAGGCACCGAGGCCGTAATGGATGAACGGGTCCATCTTCTTGGCATCCTTGCCGCTGACCCGGAACTTGCCGAACAGTTCATTGTCGGCGGTGATGTCGAATCCCTTGACCTCACCTGCAATCTTGGTGGTGAACCGATCCACGTAGGCATCAGCAACGTTGGTCAGCGGACCGATGCCCGAACGACCGTGGGTGATGCCTTCCCAGCTGCTGGCCAGATCATTGCCCAACGGCGAGACGATACCCAGGCCGGTTACGACGACGCGACGCTTCATTGCTGTTTCTCCTGACCCGGATGATTTCTACGGGTAACTCGGTTTGCTTCGATGTGATGCCCAAACACACGGGGCCGCAACAGCGGCCCCATGGGGTGCGGTGCGCGGCAAGGAAATACCTGCACGCGCACTGCCGTCTGACATCAGGCCTTGACGTGGGCCTTGACGTAGTCGATGGCGGCCTGCACGGTGCTGATCTTCTCGGCTTCTTCGTCCGGGATCTCGCACTCGAATTCTTCTTCCAGGGCCATCACCAGCTCGACGGTGTCCAGCGAGTCAGCGCCCAGGTCATCGACGAACGATGCGCTGTTGGTGACTTCTTCTTCCTTGACGCCAAGCTGTTCGACGACGATTTTCTTGACGCGTTCTTCGATGGTGCTCATGGGATCTCGCTCCAGATGGAGTTGTGGTTCAAAAGTGGTCGCCATCAAAGGCGATGGCCGTGGGATAGTGTAGTGGAAACCGGCGCGGCCTTGCATCGCAGCAAAAACCTCAGCAGATCAACCACTTGCGGCGCAATCCCTGCGCCCCTTGCTTACGGCATGTACATGCCACCGTTCACATGGAGGGTTTCGCCGGTGATGTAACCGGCAGCCGGGCTGGCCAGGAAGGCCACCGCATGGGCGATGTCCTCCGGCGAACCCAGGCGTTCGAGGGCGATGTCGTTGATCAGCGCGGCGCGCGCTTCTTCCGGCAACGCCTTGGTCATGTCGGTGTCGATGAAGCCGGGAGCAACCACATTGACGGTGACACCGCGCGAACCGATTTCCTTGGCCAGCGACTTGCTGAAGCCGATGATGCCGGCCTTGGCGGCCGCGTAGTTGGCCTGGCCGGCATTGCCGGTCACGCCCACCACCGATGCGATGTTGATGATGCGGCCCTTGCGTGCCTTCATCATGCCGCGCATCACCGCCTTGCTGGTGCGGAACACGCTGGTCAGGTTGGTGTCGATGATCGACGCCCAGTCCTCGTCCTTCATGCGCATCAGCAGGTTGTCGCGGGTGATGCCGGCATTGTTGACCAGGATCGAGATCGGGCCGAACTCCTTGGCGATGCCGTCCAGCACGCTGTCCAGCGCGGCAGCGTCGGTCACGTTCAGTGCACGGCCGTGGCCGCCGTGGGCGGCCAGGCGCTCACCAATCGCGGCAGCGCCGGATTCGGTGGTGGCGGTGCCGATGACGGTGGCGCCCTGGGCGGCCAGCAGATCGGCGATGGCGGCACCAATGCCACGGCTGGCGCCGGTGACCAGTGCGATTTCACCCTGCAGGGGCTTGCTCATGATGTTTTCCTCAGGCTGGGGCGGCCGCCGTACCCGTACCGCGTGCAGCGGCCACCGGTACGGTCGGCAGGAACAGGGGGAGTCAGGCCGACCATGCCTCGCGGGCGGCTTCGAAGTCGCCCGGGGTGGCCAGTGAACGGCCGTCGATGGCCTTGTCGATGCGCTTGACCAGGCCGGTCAGCACCTTGCCCGGGCCGCACTCGGCGATCCGGGTGATGCCGCGGCCGGCCAGCGCCTGCACGCACCCGGTCCACTGCACCGGCTGGTACAGCTGCTGGACCAGCGCGGTACGGATCGCGTCGATACCGTCATGCACCTGGGCATCCACGTTCTGCACCACCGGCAGCTGCGGTGCCTGCCAGGACAGGCCGGCCATCACTTCGGCCAGACGGTTGGCGGCTTCGCGCATCAGCGGGGTGTGCGAGGGCACGCTCACGGCCAGCTTGACGGCCTTGCGCACGCCCTTCCCGGCCAGCAGCGCCAGCGCGCGGTCAACCGCATCTGCGTCGCCGCCGATCACGATCTGGCCCGGCGAATTGAAGTTGGCCGGCACCACCACCTGGCTGCCCGCGGCTTCGGCGCAGACGTCCAGCACCAGCTGGTCTTCAGCACCGAGCACGGCGGCCATGGCGCCGACACCGGCCGGTGCGGCTTCCTGCATCAGCTGGCCGCGCAGGCGCACCAGGTGCGCACCGTCATGCAGGCTCAGCGCGCCAGCGGCGACCAGGGCGGTGTACTCGCCCAGGCTGTGGCCGGCCAGCACCGACGGGCGCGGACCGCCCACGGCGTTCCAGGCACGCCACACGCCGATGCTCGCGGCCAGCAGGGCCGGCTGGGTGTATTCGGTACGGTTGAGCATTTCCTCCGGGCCACCCTGGGACAGCGCCCACAGGTCGACGCCGGCACCATCGGATGCTTCGGTGAAGGCTTCACGCACCTGCGGGTGCAGTTCGGCCAGCTCGGCCACCATGCCCACAGACTGCGAGCCCTGGCCGGGGAAGACAAAAGCGAGGGTGGATACGGTCACGCGGTCATCCGCTTGTTGCAATCGAAGCGGGCCATGATAAGGGCGAATCCGCTGTGTCGTCTGTACGTGCGCGTATGCAGGCGTATGGAGCGCGGCCGGGCAAGCGCAACGGGGTCAGATCCCTTTTCCGCAGGAAAAGGGATCTGACCCCTGTCAGCCATCAGCAGAACAGCTGCAGCACGTCCAGGTCGCCGTCGGCGAGGAAGTCCACGCACAGGCCCACCAGCATCAGTACGCCCGCCGTGCTGGCGCCATGGGCGATGAAGATCGAATGCGCCAGCGCGCGCGCTGAACGGCCCAGCTTCATGCAGACCCGGGCCAGGCTGCGCAGGCGGCCGCTGACCGCGTGCACGTGTTCGCGCACAGGCGCCTGGGCCTCGCCCATCGCCTCGGCCATCATCGCCTGCAGCTGCTCGGGGCGGTCGGCGTAGTACTTGGCCACGCCGTAACCGAACATCAGCCAGTCGCGGGCCTGCGCTTCGGACAGATCCATCACTTCCAGCGGATCTTCCTCGAAGTCGATGAAGCCCACCTTCTGCCCATCCCAGGTGAGGTTGCGCGGCAGCGGCTGGCCGAAATAGGCGCCGCGCGCATGCGCTTCGGCGATGGCCTGCATGGCCGCCATCACCAGCCGGTCGCGGCCGGCCTCATCGGCCTGGCGCAGGCAGGTATTGAACGAGCTGCCGTTGTCACCGATCACCAGCGCGGCGTGGCCGCTGCCCAGCACGTCGGGCACGTTCACGCCTTGCGCCTGCAGTTCTCCCAGGCGACGGGCTTCGGTTTCTCGCGCGGCATCACCACCACGGTGCGGCGGTGGCCGCAGGGCGTCCAGATGGAAACGGCGGGCAACGAAATTGAGCAGGCCCAGGGCCACTGCGCGGCTTCCCTTGCCGTACTGCTTCAGCCAGGCGCGCTGCCCTTCGATGACGATGGGCTCAACCATGACGTGTACTCCTTTAAACGCGTTACGGCCCCAGAGGGGCCGTAACGACAAAACTTCACATTGTCGTAACTTGCACTATCAATAGCGCAGCAGGGCCGAACCCCACGTGAAGCCGCCGCCGAAGGCTTCCAGCAGCAGCAGCTGGCCGCGCTCGACGCGGCCCGAACGCACCGCGGCGTCCAGCGCCAGCGGCACCGAGCCGGACGAGGTGTTGCCGTGCTTGTCGACAGTCACCACCACCTGGTCCATCGACATGTCCAGGCGCTTGGCGGTGGCTTCGATGATGCGCAGGTTGGCCTGGTGCGGAATCAGCCAATCCAGGTCGGACTTGTCCAGGCCATTGGCAGCCAGGGTCTCGTCCACGACCGAGTCCAGCGCCTTGACGGCGTACTTGAACACGTCGTTGCCCTTCATGTTGATGGTGCCACCACCGTTGGCGCCGTCCTTGAAGCCGGTCGAGACGCCCACCGGGTTCCACAGCAGCTCCTTCTTGCTGCCGTCGGCATGCAGGTGGGTACTGAGGATGCCGGTTTCCTCGTCGGCCTTGAGCACGACGGCGCCGGCGCCATCGCCGAACAGCACGCAGGTGGTGCGATCGTTCCAGTCGACCATGCGGGTCAGCGTTTCGGTGCCGATCACCAGCACGTGCCTGCAGTCGCCGGAACGGATGAACTTGTCGGCCACGCCCAGCGCGAACACGAAGCCCGAGCAGGCGGCGTTGACGTCAAAGGCAGGGCACCCCGCAACACCGAGCTTGGCCTGGATCAGGCACGCGGTGGAGGGGAAAATGAGGTCGGGCGTGGTCGTACCGACCACGATCATGTCGAGCTGCGAAGCGTCGATACCGGCCGCTTCAAGTGCGCGCAACGCGGCCTGGTAGCCGAGGTCGCTGGTGGTTTCGCCTTCGGCCGCGATGTGCCGTTCACGAATTCCGGTGCGCGACTGGATCCACTCATCCGAGGTTTCGACCATTTTTTCCAGGTCGGCGTTGGTCAGGACTTTTTCCGGCAAATAGCTACCGGTGCCCGCGATCCTCGAATAGATCCGCTTGCTCATCATGTTTCCTGTTGCGCGGGCCGCCGATCACCGGCACGCCCGGGAAAGAAGGCAAAGGCCGCTGCCCGGGGGCAGCGGCCTTCCCGGCACATCAATCTTCTTCGACGGCCGAGGTCTTGGTCTGGATGACCTTCTTGCCGCGGTAGAAACCGTCGGCAGTGATGTGGTGACGCAGGTGCACTTCGCCGGTGGTCGGGTCGGTCGACAGCTGCTTGGCGCTCAGGGCGTCATGCGAACGGCGCTGGCCGCGGCGGGACGGGGTAACACGGGATTTCTGCACAGCCATGGGATTGCTCCAAACTCGGTTCGTTTTGCTTCGTCGTATCGTCGCGCAGGACGCCAGCGCCCAGCACACTTTCGCTTTCGCCGCAGCCGCCGACGACAATCCGGCTGCTATTGTTTCTTCAATGCCGCCAATGCCGCGAACGGATTGGCCTTCTTTGTTTCTTCTTCGCTCGGCGCCCAGTCCTTGTCGACTGCTTCACCGTCGGGCGACAGTGGAACCACCGGCACCGCCAGCACCAACTCGTCTTCGACCAGGTCCAGCGGACGCAGCTGGCCGTCTTCCGGCACCAGCAACGCCTCGTACTCCTCCGGCAGGGACGATTCCTCGTCCTCGTCGCGGATCAGGCCAAGCCTCTGGGTCACCTTCACCGGCAACAGGAATCGCTGCATGCTGCGCTGACAGGTCAGCGGCAACGCGGTGTCGATGGTCAGTTCCACATAGGATACCCGCAGGACTTCGTCGCGACCGAATTCAAGCGAGTAGGAACACTCGCCGTCGGTATCTGCGACCAGCCCCTGCAGGCGGGTCAATTCAGCCAGGGAAACCTGGCCGTCGAAGCGCCTTCGCGCTACGACCATCCGCCAAGCATCCAGCGATTCGGGCACGTTCGCGGACATAAGCCGCTGAATACTAAGGATCGGGGGGGCTGCTGTCAAATGCCCGCCATACAGCACTTGCTGCTGGCGCTGCGCACAGGCCAGACTGCCGCACCCTGCCCCGGTATTCTCGCATGTCACTGGTCCTGGCCTCCACCTCCCGCTACCGCCGCGAGTTGCTGCAGCGGCTGGGCCTGCCCTTCGACTGCGCGCGCCCGGAGGTGGATGAAACCCCGTTGAACGGTGAGACGCCGCTGGCCCTGGCAACGCGCCTGGCCACGGCCAAGGCAACCGAAGTCGGCGCCCGCCACCCCGGCGCCTGGGTGATCGGCTCGGACCAGGTGGCGGACCTGAACGGGCAGCCGCTGGGCAAACCGGGCACGGCCGAGGCGGCCTGCGCGCAGCTGGCGGCGATGTCCGGGCAGACAGTACGCTTCCATACCGCCATCAGTCTCACGCTAGACGGAGAATCATTCAGTGCCGTGGATCTGACCGAGGTCCGTTTCCGCGCGCTGGGCCAGGAGGAGATCGCACGCTACGTGGCCACCGAACAGCCGCTGGACTGTGCCGGCAGCTTCAAGTGCGAGGGTCTGGGCATCAGCCTGTTCGAAGCGATCGACAACCGCGACCCGACCGCGCTGATCGGCCTGCCGCTGATCGCGCTGTGCGGGTTGCTGCGCCAGGCAGGGTTCGCGGTGCCCTGAAGGCGGCACACTGACTGCCGGCACCGATCGCGGAAACAGGCCGGACATGGGCCGGGTAGGACCTGAGCCGGGTAGCGTCGACTGTCAGTCGACCATCACGCGCAGCGCGGGGTTCTGCCGGCGGCTGGAAGAGCAGTCGACTAACTGTGATCTCTCTGTACGTTGTTCATCCGGGACATCTTTGGAAAATGGTGGTTACCACACCTCTCCAGACCCCAAAGAGCCCGGATGAACCACCATAAAAATGCCCGTTTGACCGTCCATAGTCGA
>NZ_JCAFRP010000006.1:0-277404 GCF_059368315.1 Stenotrophomonas sp. YJH_SMC_119
GGCGAATAAGAAGTGCTCGACTATGGACGGTCAAACGGGCATTTTTATGGTGGTTCATCCGGGCTCTTTGGGGTCTGGAGAGGTGTGGTAACCACCATTTTCCAAAGATGTCCCGGATGAACAACGTACAGAGAGATCACAACTAACAGTCGACTCTACCGCCGGGTCGTTTCACGTGCGGGGAGATCTCAGGCCAGCTCAGGTTCCTGCGCCAGCAGGCGATGGAAGCGTTGCAGAACGTAAGGGTCGATCAGACCACCGGATTGCTCGTCGATGATGCGCAGTGCCGTCTCGTGTTCCATCGCGGCACGGTAGGGACGCACGCTGGTCATCGCGTCATAGGCATCCGCAACGGTGACGATGCGTGAGCCCAACGGAATGCTCTCGCCGCGCAGCCCATCGGGATAGCCACTGCCATCGAACGCCTCGTGATGGGCGCGGATCAGCCGCGCAACCGGTGCCGCGTCGCTGCGGCCAGTGGCCAGGAAGATGTGTTCACCGCGCACCGGATGCTCGCGCATGATCGCGCGCTCCTCGTCGGTATGCCGGCGCGGGGCCAGCAGCACCTCATCGGGAATGCCGATCTTGCCGATGTCATGGAAGCGTGCGGCCAGGCCGATCTGCGCACTGGCCTCGTCATCCAGATCGCAGTGCGTGGCCAGGCGCTGCGCGAGCAGGCCAACGCGGTCGCAATGGTGGCGGGTGTAAGCGTCGCGCATCTGCAGCGACATCGAGAGGGCATCGATCAGGCAGGCCTGTGCATGCAGCAGGTCGGGGGCGGGTACGGCGTCAGGAAACATGGTCATCCGCCCGCACCGGGTGGGGACCGGTGCGGGGTGTTCGGGGGCGATCAACCCGGGGCGAGGGTGGTCAGAAGGGCGCGGGCCGCGTTGAAGCGGTCCTCCGGCAACGGCAGCGGATGCTTGATGCGAAGCTTGTCGGGCCCTTCCATGGCATAGAGGTTTGGCTGTTTCTGGATCAGCTGGATCACCGCCATCGGATCGATGTTCGGCTTGGACTCAAACACGATGCGGCCACCGTTCTCACCCAGGTCCAGCTTGCGGATGCCCAGCGCGTTGGCTTTCAGCTTCAGCTCGGCGATGGCGAACAGGTGCTTGGCCGCATCCGGCAGCAGGCCGAAGCGATCGATCATCTCCACCTGCAGTTCGCGCAGCGCATCGCTGTCGCGCGCGCTGGAAATACGCTTGTACAGGGTCAGGCGGGTATGCACGTCCGGCAGGTAGTCTTCCGGGATCAATGCCGGCACATGCAGCTCGACCTCGGCACCACGCACTTCCTCGCCGGCATCCAGGTCGGGCAGCTTGCCCTGCTTGATGCTGCGTACCGCGCGCTCCAGAAGCTCGGTGTACAGGCTGAAGCCGACCTCGGCCATCTGCCCGCTCTGGTCCTCGCCGAGCAGTTCGCCGGCACCGCGGATCTCCAGATCGTGCGTGGCCAGGGTGAAGCCGGCGCCCAACTCGTCCATCGAGGCGATCGCTTCCAGGCGCTTCTCAGCGTCGGGGGTGATCGCGCGGCGGTCGGGGGTGATCAGGTAGGCGTAGGCACGGTGGTGCGAACGGCCCACGCGCCCACGCAGCTGGTGCAGCTGGGCCAGGCCGAAGCGGTCGGCGCGGTTGATGATGATGGTGTTGGCGTTGGGGATGTCGATGCCCGATTCGATGATCGTGGTCGACAGCAGCACGTTGAAGCGCTGCTTCTGGAAGTCCAGCATCACCTTTTCCAGCTCGCGCTCGGGCATCTGCCCGTGGGCGATGCCGATGCGCGCTTCCGGCACCAGCTCGGACAGCTCGCGCTGCATGCGGCCGATGCTTTCCACGTCGTTGTGCAGGAAGTACAGCTGGCCGCCACGTGCCAGCTCGCGCTGGAAGGCTTCGCGCAGCAGCGCGTTGTCCCACTGGGTGATGAAGGTCTGCACCGCCAGCCGGTTCGGCGGCGGCGTGGCGATGATCGACAGGTCACGCAGGCCGGCCATGGCCATGTTCAAGGTGCGCGGGATCGGCGTGGCGGTCAGGGTCAGCAGGTGCACGTTGGCGCGCAGCGCCTTCAGGGCTTCCTTCTGGCGCACGCCGAAACGCTGCTCTTCGTCGACGATGACCATGCCCAGGTCCTTGAACTTCACGTCGGGCTGCAGCAGGCGATGGGTGCCGACGATGACGTCGATGGTGCCGGCGGCGACCTTTTCCAGCTCGGCCTTGATCTCCTTGGTGCTCTTGAAGCGCGACAGCACCTCGACCTTCAGCGGGTAATCGGCGAAGCGGTCGCGGAAGTTGCGGTAATGCTGTTCGGCCAGCAGCGTGGTCGGCACCAGCACGGCCACCTGCTTGCCGGCACTGGCGGCGGCGAATGCCGCACGCACCGCCACCTCGGTCTTGCCGAAGCCGACGTCGCCGCAGACCACACGGTCCATCGGCTGGCTGCTGGCGAGGTCGCGCAGGGTGGCGTCGATGGCGGCCAGCTGATCGGGGGTTTCCTCGAACGGGAATCCGGCTGCGAACGGCTCGTACATCGCACGGTCCACCTGCAGTGCCAGGCCGGCACGCGCCTGGCGACGGGCCTGGATCTCCAGCAGTTCGGCAGCGACGTCGCGAACCTTTTCGGCGGCCTTGCGCTTGGCCTTGCTCCACTGCTCGCCACCGAGCGAATGCAGCGGCGCGGTTTCCGCTGAAGCGCCGGAGTAGCGGCTGATCAGGTGCAGCTGGGCGACCGGCACATACAGGCGGTCGCCCTTGGCGTATTCGATTTCGAGGAACTCGCCGGGCATGCCGCCGACGTCCATCGCGATCAGGCCACGGTAGCGGCCGACGCCATGGTCCTCGTGCACGATCGGTGCACCCTCGGTCAGTTCGCCGAGGTCGCGGATGATCGCTTCCGGCTCGCGGCCGGCACGGCGCGTGCGGCGGGTGCTGCCGGCGCGCTCGGGGAACAGCTGGCGCTCGGTCAGCACCGCGATGCGCGGATCGTCCAGTGCGAAGCCATCTTCCAGCGGTGCCACCGCGATCGCGAAGCGCGCATCGTCGGCGAGGAAGCTGGGCAGGTCGGCCACCACCGGCGGCTTCAGCTCGGCGGCCTGCAGCACTTCCAGCAGGGCCTCGCGACGCCCGGGCGAATCGGCGGCGATCAGTACCCGGCCCGGATAGTGGCCGAGGAAGGATTTCAGCGCGTCGCCAGCGGGGGCCTCGCGCGCGGCCACCGGCAGCGGCGGCAGCGGCTGGTCACCCAGCGCGTGGGCATCGGCGATGCGCGCGTGGTCAGCCGACCACACCTCGATGCGCGGGGCATCGTTCAGGCGCTCGCGTAGCAGCTCCGGCGACAGGTACAACGCCGAAGGCGGCAGCAGCGGGCGCTCCACATCATGGCGGCGCTGCTCATAGCGGTCCGCGGTCTGCGCCCAGAACGCGACGGACGCTTCATACGCACCGGTACAGACCACCGGCAGGCTGCCGTCGGGCAGGTAGTCGAACAGGGTTGCGGTGCGTTCGAAGAACAGCGGCAGGTAGTACTCGACGCCGGCCGGGGCCAGCCCGGACTTCAGATCCTGGTACAGCGAACTGCGCCGGGTATCCACATCGAAACGCTCGCGCAGCGTGGCCAGCACGCGTGCGATGCTGGCCTCGTCCATCGGCACTTCGCGGCCGGGCAGCATGTGCACCGCCTCGACCTTGTCCAGCGAACGCTGGCTTTCCGGATCGAAGGCACGGATCGAGTCGATGTCCTCGTCCAGTAGTTCTACCCGCAGCGGCTCGTCGGCGCCCATCGGGAACACGTCGAGCAGGCCGCCGCGCACCGCGAAGTCACCTGGGTCCATCACCTGCGGCACGTTGCGGTAGCCGGCGCTTTCCAGGCGACGCTTCTCGGCTTCCAGGTCCAGGCGCTGGCCGACTTTCAGGTCAAAGCTGCCACCGATCACATAGCTGCGCGGGGCCAGCTGCTGCAGCAGGGTCTGCACCGGCACGATCACCAGGCCGCGCTTCAGCGCCGGCAGGCGGTGCAGGGCGGACAAGCGCTGCGAGATGATGTCCGGATGCGGGCTGAAGCGGTCGTACGGCAGGGTTTCCCAGTCCGGGAAGGCGACCACCGGCAGGGCCGGGTCACCGCCAAGCAGGGTCTGCAGGTCGGCTTCGAGCTGGTTGGCACCGTGGTTGTCACGGGCGATCACCAGCAGCGGGGCGTCATGCGCACGCGCGGCCTGGGCCAGGTACCAGGCCAGGGCGGTCGGCGAGGCGGGGGCGCGCCACCAGGCGCGGAGCTGGCCGGCGCGCGGCAGCGGCGGGGCGGGGTATGAGGTACGCGACATGGACCCCGGATTTTAGCAGAAGCCCGATCGAAGCCCGGTGGGTCGTGCCGGCCGTTTGCCGACGGCCTCACGTGCCGTTGGGGGAACACAATGCCGGCCAGCGGCCGGCACTACCGGGAGGCATGGCCGGGCAGGGCCCGGCGCATCCGTCAGTTGTCCAGCTCCAGCACCATCCGCACCAGGCCTTCGGCACCGGTCGGGTGCGGCACCGGCTTGAAGCCCAGCGAGGCGGCCAGCTGCTTCATCGGCTCGTTCTCGGCGGCAACGTCGCCGTACAGGCGGTCGAGGTACTTGCCGCGGCCCCACTTCACCAGCTTGCGCATCAGCTGCCGGCCCAGGCCTTGGCCAATGAGGAAGCGGCTGATCAGGATCGCGTACTCGGCTTCACGGGTACCGGGGATGATCGAGGCCCGGGCGACCGCGCCGACCACCGCTTCGCCAGCGGGCAGGGACTCGGCTGCGACCAGGGTGATCTCGGTCTTGGGATTGGGGTGGGTCAGGCGCTGGGTGGTTTCCGGTGACAGCTCGGTCACCGCCTGCAGGAAACGATCACGGATTTCTTCCGGCCCGAACAGGCTGAACGCCGCTTGCAGCGGTGCGCCGTCTTCCGGGCGGATGGGGCGGATCAGCAGCTCGTGGCCGCTGGGAGCCTTGAAGATCTCATGCCAGGGCGGCATGCGGTTGCGAGTGGCCATACCGGGTGATTCCTTGGTGGTCCATCGATTGTGGCATCACCGGGGCTGCATTCCGTGAACGAAAGGCTCACGGCGGTACAGCCTCGTGAAGGCCGTTATTCGGGGGCTTTGAGCCAATCCAGGCGGGTGCTGGCCCCCGGTTCGCCCAGGTGCTGGCGCAGCGCCGGCAGGGCCGGGCCGACCACCCGGTCGAACTGCCACGGCGGGTTGAGCAGCAGCATGCCGCTGCCGTTGAGGCGCAGCGGCGAGTCGTCCGGGCGCACCAGGAACTCGATCGTCATCGCCGACTTGACCGGCAGGGCAGTGGCCTTGCGGAGGAAATGCAGGATGGTGCGGCGCTGCTTGATCGGGAACCAGACCGCACAGGTGGCCTGCGGCCAGCGTGCCAGGGTCTCGGCCAGGGCAGCCAGGATGTTCTGGTATTCGGCGTCCTGCGCCTCGTACGGCGGATCGATCAGCACCAGGCCACGACCGATCTTGCTGCCGTTGAACTTCGGCGGCAGCAGCGAGCGCAGCAGGGCATAGCCATCGCCAGCGCGCACATCGACGCGGCTGTCATGGGCAAACAGGGCCTTCAGCGTGGCCGTTTCGGCTTCCTGCAGCTCGCAGACCGCCATCCGGTCCTGCGCGCGCATCGCCTGTGCGCTCAGCAGCGGCGAGCCCGGGTAGTTGGTCAGCGCGCCCACCGGGTTGTCGGCCTGGACCGCCTTCAGGTAGCGCTCGACCACCTCCGGCAGCTTGGGCTGGGCCATCAGCCGCATGATCCCGGATTCGGCCTCCAGGGTCTTGCGGCTCTCTTCGCTGGCCAGCAGGTAGCGGCCGGCACCGCCGTGGGTGTCGAGCACGAAGAACGGGCTGTCCTTGCGCTTGAAGCTGTCGATCAGGGCCAGCTGCACGATGTGCTTGAGCACATCGGCGTGGTTGCCGGCATGGAAGGCGTGGCGATAGTTCATGGCCGGCAGTGTACGGGGCGGCGGCCGCAGCGGCTATGCTGCGCGCCATGACAGCTCCCGTTGCCCATGTCCTGGTAGTCGAGGACGAAGCCGCCATCGCCGAAACCGTGCTCTATGCGCTGCGCAGCGAGGGCTATGCCGCCAGCCACTGCCTGCTGGGCGGGGAGGCGCTGCAGCGGCTGCAGGCCGGGGATATCGACGTGGTGGTGCTGGACGTGGGCCTGCCCGACCTGGGCGGATTCGAGGTGTGCCGGCGGCTGCGCGCGCAGCCCGGGCCGGCGGCGCAGCTGCCGGTGATCTTCCTGACCGCCCGCAATGATGAAGTGGACCGCGTGCTCGGCCTGGAGCTGGGCGCCGACGATTACATGACCAAGCCGTTCTCGCCGCGCGAGCTGGTGGCGCGGGTGCGTGCACGCCTGCGCCGTGCGGCGCCGGTCATCGCAGCGCCCAGCGCCGATGCAGGCTGGCAGGAACATGGCGCGTTCGCCATCGACCGCGAAGGCCGGCGCATCCGCTTCCGTGGCCAGGCACTGGATCTGACCCGCTACGAGTACGCGCTGCTGGAGGCGCTGCTGCAGCGACCCGGTGCCATCCTCAGCCGTGCCCAGCTGATGGACCGTGGCTGGGACAGCAGCGCCGACAGTGCCGACCGCACCGTCGATACCCATGTAAAGACGCTGCGTGCCAAGCTGCGCGCGGCCGGTGCCAGCGACGACCCGATCCGCACCCACCGTGGCCTTGGCTACGCGCTGGAGGTCTAGCCGATGCGCCTGGTGCTGAAGCTGTTCCTGGGCTTCTTCCTGATCACCGGCATCGCGGCCTTCTTCGTGATGCGGGTGTTCGTCAACGAAGTGAAGCCGGGTGTGCGCCAGGCGATGGAATCGACCCTGGTCGATGCGGCCAACGTGCTGGCCGAGATGGCCGCCGCCGACGTCAAGGACGGCACCATCCGCAGCGGCAGTTTCACCCGCAACCTGGCCAAGGCACGGCAGCGCGACCTGAAGGCAATGGTCTGGCGTTTCCCGAAGCGCTCGCTGGATTACCGGGTGACCATCACCGATGCCAAGGGCATCGTCATCTACGACTCGCTGGGCCGTGACCTTGGGCGCGACAATTCGCGCTGGAATGATGTCTACCGCACCCTGCGTGGCGAGTACGGTGCCCGTTCCAGCCCCGAGATTCCGGGCGAGGAAGGCGATACGGTGATGCATGTAGCGGCGCCGGTATACGACCCGGCCGATGGCCGCACCCTGATCGGCGTGCTCAGCCTGGCCCAGCCCAACCGCAGCATTGATCCGTTCATCGCTGCCAGCCAGCGCGCCATCATCGAGCGCGGTGCCTGGCTCATCGGATTGTCGGCGCTGGTCGGCGTGCTGGTGACGATGTGGCTGACCACTGGCCTCGGCCAGCTCAGCCGCTATGCACGCGCGGTCAGCGCGGGCGAACCGGTGCCACCACCACGGCGCCGTCGCGACGAGATCGGCGATCTCGGCCAGGCGCTGGAAACGATGCGCCGCAAGCTCGAAGGCAAGGCCTACGTCGAGCAGTACGTGCAGTCGCTGACGCACGAGATGAAGAGCCCGCTGGCGGCGATCCGCGGTGCCGCCGAACTGCTGCAGGAGCCGCTGCCCGAAGCGGACCGCGTGCATTTCGCGCGCAGCATTGTCGACCAGCAGGAGCGGCTGACCGAGACCATCGACAAGCTGCTGGCGCTGGCCGAAGTGGAACAGCACGGTTGGCTGCAGACCCGCGACCCGATTGCATTGCCGGCATTGCTGGCCGATGCGGCCGCTGCCGCGCAGGTGCGTGCACAGGCGGCCGGTGTGCGGGTCCACATCGGCAACGTGCCCGACCTGCGGGTGCAGGGCGACGCCTACCTGCTGCGGCAGGCACTGCACAACCTGATCGACAACGCGATTGCCTTCTCGCCGTCCGGCGCGGAGATCGCGCTGCAGGCCGAGGTGGACGGGCAGGGCGTGCGCCTGCAGGTGGCCGATCGCGGTGCCGGCATCCCGGACTATGCGCGCGAACGGGTGTTCGAGCGCTTCTATTCGCTGGCGCGGCCCGGCAGCGGGCGGCGCAGTTCCGGCCTGGGCCTGCCATTCGTGCAGGAAGTGGCGCGCCTGCACGATGGACGCGCCAGTGTCGACGTCCGCGAGGGCGGCGGCACCGTGGCCAGCCTGTGGCTGCCATCGGGTGCGCCGGGCCAGCGCCCGCGCCGCTGACTTCACACTCGCTTCAAATTCGCCACAAACCCTGCTCACCCCAGCGGTCCATCCTGCAGCCCTCTCCAACGAGGATGGACCATGAAATCCCTGAAGATGCTGCTGAGGTTCGCCATTGTCGGCGGGCTGATCCTGCTGCTGCTGGTGCCGCTGACGATGATCCGCGGGGTCATCAACGAACGCAGTGCGTACCGCGACGAGGCGTTCTCGCGGGTGGCCGACAGCCGCGCCGGTGCACAGCAGCTGGTGGGCCCGGTGCGGGTGGTGCCGTGGGTGGAACGCAAGCAGGTTGAACTGGTTGATCCGCTGGGCGTCAAGAAGACCGAGGTGCAGGTCACCGAGGGGCACTGGCTGCAGATGCCGGCGTCGCTGGAGGTGGGCGGCGAGATGCTGCCGAGCCAGCGCGAAGTCGGCCTGTTCAAGGTGCCGGTGTACAGCTGGAACGGCCAGATGAAGGCGACCTTCGCCGCAGACGACTACCCGGTGAAGGCCGGCCGCAGTTACGGCCAGCCGTATGTCGCGGTTGGTGTATCCGATGTGCGTGGCCTGGTCGGTACGCCGAACCTGCGCGTGGATGGCAAGCAGCTGCGGTTGCTGCCGGGCGTTGGCGCGGCCAGCGAGGTGGGGCGAGGCCTGCATGCACCGGTGGCGGGTTTCGCTGCGGATCAGGGCGGCACGCTGGCTGCCAGCACGGTTGAACTGGAGCTGCGCCTGGATGGCAGCCGCATGCTGTCGGTGGTGCCGGTGGGCGATGACACCCACATCGCGCTGCGTTCGAGCTGGCCGCATCCGTCGTTCAGCGGCGCGTTCCTGCCCAACGAACGCCGCGTTGATGCGCAGGGCTTCGATGCACGCTGGGCGGTGTCCTCGCTGGCCTCCGATGCCCAGCGCCAGCTGCGCAATGATGGTGCGGTCGAATCGCAGGCGGTGACGGTGTCGCTGGTCGATCCGGTCGATACCTACACCCAGGCCGACCGTGCCTCGAAATACGGCGTGCTGTTCGTGCTGCTCACCTTCGTCGGCTTCATCCTGTTTGAGCTGATCAAGTCGCTGCGCATCCACCCGTTGCAGTACCTGATGGTGGGCCTGGCGCTGGCGATCTTCTTCCTGCTGCTGATCAGCCTGTCCGAGCACATCGCGTTCTGGAAGGCCTACCTGGTATCGGCCGTGGCCTGTATCGGCCTGCAGGCGGTGTACCTGGCCAACGTGCTGGGCCATTGGAAGCGCGGCCTCGGCTTCGCCGCGCTGCTGACCGTGCTGTACGGCGCGCTGTATGGCCTGCTGGTGTCGGAGAACAACGCGCTGCTGATGGGTTCGCTGCTGCTGTTCGTGATCCTGGCGCTGGCGATGTGGGTGACCCGCCGGGTCGACTGGTACGCGCTCGGCGCGGAGCTGAAGTAAGGAGCAGGCCATGGGCTGGCGCCAGGGATTGCGGCAACGGGCACGGCAGGGCATTCCGGCCCTGCTGGAAGTGGATGCGCTGCTGCAGGCACATGGCGTGCTGGCGGCCCTGCCGGGGGCGCGGATCGCCCCCGGCCTGGTCCGCTTCCAGCTGGCGGCGGTGACCTGCGAAGGATTGCAGGGGCAGGGATTGCGCTGGCTGCAGGGCGCGCGGCAGGGACGCGGCGCGGTGGCTGGCCGGGTGCCGCGCTACCGGCCATGGAAGGCCGGGGCGGAGGCGCTGGCCGAGATCGGTATCGGTGGCCTTCCGGATGACTGGCCGGCACACGCGGCGGTGTATGGCTGCAGCAGCATCGACCGGCGGCACTGGTTGCTGCTGCTGCCGGAACGGGCACAGTTGTGGCTGGGATGGAGTGGGTGATGTGGCGTGGCAGGTGCGAACCAACCACTCTCCTGTGGGTGCGAACCTTGGTTCGCACGCTTCCATCCCGCCCATGACCGATGGGACGGTATCCCCGCGCCCCCGCTGGCTAGACTCGACGAGTTGATGATCGAGCCGAAGGGCAGGGGTGCGATGTGTTGAAGTGGGGCATGCTGGCCGCAGCGCTGGCGATGGGTGGCAACGCAGGAGCGCAGCAGCGCGAGACGGTGGACCTGGACATGGTCAGCCGCATCCGCCAGGAGGCCTTCCACCGCTCGCAGGTGATGGACACCTTCAGCTATCTCACCGAGCGCATCGGCCCGCGCCTGACCAACTCGCCGGCGATGGGTCGCGCCAACGCCTGGACCCGCGGCAAGTTCAACGAATGGAAGCTGGACAACGTCCACGACGAGGCCTTCGACGACTTCGGGCGCGGCTGGGAGTTCACTTCGGCGAGCGTGGAGATGCTGGGCGACCGCGTGCAGCCGCTGCATGCACTGCCCAAGGCCTGGACGCCGGGCACCAACGGGCCGGTTGAAGGCGAGCTGGTCCAGGTCGAGATCAAGAAGCCCGAAGACATCGAGAAGTACCGCGGCAAGCTGCGCGGCAAGATCCTGCTGCTGGGCGAGGCGCGCGAGTACAAGCGCGGCACCGAGGCGGATTCGCATCGCCACGACGCCACCTCGCTGGAAGGCCTGCAGGAGTTCACCCTGCCCAAGGACAAGGACGCCACCGCCGAGCGTGCCAAGCGGGTCAAGGAGTACCAGGAACGCCAGCAGCTGGCGACCAAGGTCAATGCGTTCTTCGTGGAAGAGGGCGCGCTGGCCTCGATCAGCATCAGTAGCTGGGACAACGGCATCATCCGGGTTGCCGGTGGTGGTTCGCGCAAGGCCGGTGAGTCGGTGGGCATCCCCGAGCTGGCGATGATCAGCGAGCACTTCAATCCGCTGGTGCGCGCGCTGGAGGCCAAGCAGACGGTGCGCCTGCGCGTGGATGTGGCAGCACGCTTCACCGATGAGGCCGACCAGCCCGGTTACAACACGCTGGCCGAGATCCGTGGCAGCAGCAAGCCCGATGAAGTGGTGATGATCGGCGCGCACCTGGATTCCTGGCACAGCGGTACCGGTGCGGCCGACAACGCGGCTGGCGTGGCGGTGATGATGGAGGCGATGCGCATCCTCAAGGCCACCGGCGCCAAGCCCAGGCGCACCATCCGCGTGGCGTTGTGGAGCGGTGAGGAACAGGGCCTGATCGGCTCGCAGGCCTATGTGGCCAAGCACTTCGGTCGTTTCCCGGAACCCACCGACCCGGCGCAGAAGGCGCTGCCGGCCTCGCTGCGCGAGCCCACCGGCGCGCTGCAGAAGACCCGCGATTACGGCAAGTTCCAGGTCTACTTCAACATGGACAACGGCTCGGGTCGCTTCCGCGGCATCTATGCGCAGGAAAACCTGGCGGCGATGCCGATCTTCGAAGCCTGGCTGGCGCCGTTCCATGACGTGGGTGCCACCACCGTGGCCACCCGCAACACCGGCAGCACCGACCACATCAGCTTCGACCGCATCGGCCTGCCGGGCTTCCAGTTCATCCAGGACCGGCTGGACTACTTCACCAATGTCCACCACAGCCACCTGGACACCTGGGACCACGCCGAACCGGAGGACCTGAAGCAGGCCGCAGCCATCGTCGCCTCGTTCGCCTACAACGCCGCGATGCGCGAGCAGCCGTTCCCGCGCAAGGTGGAACCGTAAAAGGGGACGGAGGGGATTAAGTCGTTTCTCCCCTCCGTTTCCCGGTTGCAGCGCCCCAGGCTGGGCAATCGCGACTTAATCCCCTCCGTCCCCTTTTTCCGTCGGGGGCGGAGGGCTGGTAAAATCGGGGGATTCCCGTTCCTCGAGCCGTCCATGACCTGCCGCACCCGCTTCGCCCCCAGTCCCACCGGCTACCTGCACATCGGTGGTGCCCGCACTGCGCTGTACTGCTGGCTGGAGGCCCGCCACCGTGGCGGCGAGTTCGTGCTGCGCATCGAGGACACCGACCGTGAACGCAGCACCCAGGGCGCGATCGACGCGATCCTGGAGGCGATGGAGTGGCTGGGCCTGGACTATGACGAAGGCCCGATCTACCAGACCGACCGCGTCGCCCGTTACCTGGAAGTGGCCGAACAGCTGGTGGCCGACGGCAAGGCGTATTACGCATACGAGACCCGCGAAGAGCTTGACGCGATGCGCGAGGCCGCCATGGCCAGGCAGGAGAAGCCGCGCTACAACGGTGCCGCGCGTGACCTGGGCCTGCCGCGCAGGGATGATCCGAACCGCGTCATCCGCTTCAAGAACCCGCTGGAAGGCACGGTGGTGTTCGACGACCTGATCAAGGGCCGTATCGAGATCGCCAACAGCGAGCTGGATGACATGGTCATCTTCCGCCCGGACGGCTACCCCACCTACAACTTCGCGGTGGTGGTGGACGACTGGGACATGGGCATCACCGAGGTCATCCGCGGCGACGACCACATCAACAACACCCCGCGCCAGATCAACCTGTACGAAGGCATCGGGGCCCCGGTGCCGAAGTTCGGCCACATGCCGATGATCCTGGACGAGCAGGGCGCCAAGCTGTCCAAGCGCACCGGCGCGGCCGACGTGATGCAGTACAAGGACGCCGGCTACCTGCCGGACGCGCTGCTGAGCTACCTGGCCCGCCTGGGCTGGTCGCACGGTGACCAGGAGCTGTTCAGCCGCCAGGAACTGATCGACCTGTTCGACGTGAAGGACTGCAATTCCAAGGCCTCGCGCCTGGACATGGCCAAGCTGGGCTGGGTCAACCAGCACTTCCTGAAGACCGAGGACGTGTCCGCGATCGTGCCGCACCTGGTCTACCAGCTGCAGAAGCTGGGCCTGGACGTGGCCGCCGGCCCCGCCCCGGAGGACGTGGTGATCGCCCTGCGTGAACGCGTGCAGACCCTGAAGGAAATGGCCGAGAAGGCCGTGGTCTGGTACCAGCCGCTGACCGAGTACGACGAAGCGGCGGTGGCCAAGCACTTCAAGGCCGGTGCCGAGGTGGCGCTGGGCAAGGCCCGCGAGCTGCTGGCCGCCCTGCCGGAATGGACCGCCGAGTCGGTGGGCGTCGCCCTGCACGACGCGGCCGCAGCGCTGGAAATCGGCATGGGCAAGGTTGCCCAGCCGCTGCGCGTGGCCATCACCGGCACCCAGGTCAGCCCTGACATTTCCCATACCGTTTACCTGGCCGGCCGCGAGCAGGCCTTGAAACGCATTGATGTGGCCATCACCAAGGTAGCAACGGCCTGAGGCATCCTTGCCAGGCCCGAACCGGAGAACACGCATGCCCGCCAAGACCGCCACTGCCTGTACCGCCCCGCACCACCACGTCCACGACGCATCGGACTTCGTGGCGGTGGTCGAGCGCGTCTCGCGCGAACGCGGGCTGCGCCTGACCCCGATCCGCGCCAACGTACTGAAGCTGATCGCCGAGGCCGGCAAGCCGGTCAAGGCGTACGAGCTGCTGGAGTGGGTGCGCAACGGCAAGGGCGTGGGTGCTGATGCCCCGCCCACCGTGTACCGCGCCCTCGACTTCCTGATGGCCAATGGCTTCGTGCACAAGCTGGAATCGGTGAATGCCTTCGTGGCCTGCCACCATCCCAGCAGCGCCGCGCACTCGGTGCCGTTCCTGATCTGCAACAGCTGCCACAGCGCGGTGGAGCTGGAAGACCGCGAGATCGTCACCCAGCTGGAGAAGCGTGCCAAGGAGCTGGGTTTCCAGCCGCAGGCGCAGACCCTGGAAGTGCATGGCCTCTGCGCGCGCTGCGCCGGCTAACGCAACGGTAGTGCCGGCCGCTGGCCGGCATTTTGGAAGCGGTGCGACAGGGCCTGCGTCCTAGTCCATCGGCTTGGAGCGGGTATCCACCCGCACGATCACCGACATGCCGGGGCGCAGCTGCTTTGCCAGCTTCTGATCCCTGTTGATCGATATCCGCACCGGTAGCCGCTGCACCACCTTGGTGAAGTTGCCGCTGGCATTGTCCGGGCGCAGCACGCTGAATTCCGACCCGGTGGCGGGCGCGATCTCCTGCACGCGGCCCCGCAGCACCTGCCCCTGGAACGCGTCCACCGAGAACGTGGCCGGCTGGCCGATCGCCATCCCCCAGGTCTGGCCTTCCTTGTAGTTGGCCACCACCCACAGCGTGTCGGGTACCAGGAACAGCAGCTGCGAACCGGCGGCGACGTACTGGCCCACGCGTACGCTGGCTTCGCTGATCTGGCCGTCGCGCGGCGCGTGGATCACCGTGTTGGCCAGATCGATGCGCGCCAGTTCCAGCTGCGCCTGCGCGCTCTCCACCTGGGCCTCCAGGCTCTTGCGCGCTACCTGGGTCGATACCAGGGTCTCCTCGGCGATGCGGATCTGCGCCTGCGACTGCTGCACGCTGGCCTGCGCCGAGGCCTGCGCGGTGCGGAACTTGTCGCGATCGTTGATCGACACCAGCTGCTGCGCAGCCAGTTCCTCGTAGCGCTTGGTCTCGTTGCGTGAGCGTTGCAGCTCCGCCTGCCCGGCCGACAACGTGGCGCGGGCGGAGGCAATCTGCGCACGGTTCTGCGCCTGCGACTGGTCCGAGTTGGCCAGGGCCGCGCGTGCGCTGTCCAGCGTCGCCTGCGCCTGGGCGACCCGCTGCGCATAGATGCGGTCATCGATGCGCAGCAGCGGCTCGCCTTCCTTCACGTGCTGGAAGTCCTTCACCAGCACCTCGGTTACATAGCCGTTGACCTGTGGCGCCATCACCGTGATCTGTCCGCGTACATACGCGTTGTCGGTCACCATCACGCTGCTGGTGAACGGCCACAGGTGCCAGGCGCGCAGGATCAGCGCAATGCCCAGCAGGGCCACCACCACCATCACCACCACGCTGCGCGCGCTGGGCTTGAGGTACTTCGGCGCGACAGCGGGTTCTACCGGCGTAGGGGCAGGCGCCGCGTCGGTCGGCGGCGGTGGGGTTACGTTGTCGGCGTCGTCGGGTCGGGGCGGGACGGGAGGCATGGTCGAGAACTCAGCGGGGCGCGGCCGGCGTGGCCACAGCGGGGGAAGTGGGGTGGCGCTTGCGCCATTGCTTGAGCACGGCGGTGCGCAGCGACAGCAGCAGCAACCAGCACAGGAAGCCGATGGCCAACCAACCGCTCAGCGTGAACACATCATTGAAGCCGCGTACGTTGGCTTCGCGGCGCGTCGTCTGCGCCAACTGCGCGCTGCCCTGCGCGCTGCGCAGCACCGGATCGGTGATCTGGGCGACGTACAGCTGCTGTTGGATGCGCAGGCGCTGTGCCACCACCGGGTCGGCCGGGTCGAGCTGGCTGGTCAGCGCGCTGGAATACAGCTGCTCGCGATGCAGCTGGAAGGTCCCCAGCACGGCCGAGCCGGCCAGGCCGCCCAGCGTCTGCGTGATCGACAGCGTCACCAGGAAGGTGATCATGTGGTCCACGCCCTGTTTCAGCGCGGCGGAAATGCCGAGCATGATCAACGGGCCCATGAACATGCCGGCACCGACCGAGGCCAGGAACTGGCTGGCGTAGAAGTCGTGCGGCCGATCCATGCTGGTGCGGTGCTGGTCGAAGAACGCGGCGGCGCCCAGCAGCAGGATCGCCATCAGCAGCTGCGGGATCAGCCGTTTGGGCCCGAAGGTCAGTGCAGTGCCGGCGATACCGGTGATCACGCCGGCAAGAATCACCACGAACAGCGGCCGCAACTGATCAGGGCCCATGCCGAGCGTGCGCATCAGGTTGACCACGCCGTAGGACTGCTCGGTGGTCAGGAAGCGGATCAGGAAGGCGCCGACGATGAAATGCAGTACGGGCAGGCTGGCCAGCCAGCGTGTCTGCAGCAGCGGATTGCGCCGGTAGTGCTCGATGATGAAGGCGGTGGTGGACAGCACGATCGAGGCGACCAGGGCCCAGCCCAGCCACGGCGTGTTAAGCCACCAGCGGGTGTAGCCCTGCGCCAGCACGATCACCAGCAGCGCGACGGCCGGTGCGAGCAGGGCAAAGGTGAGGAAGTCCAGCGGTTCGAAGGCCTTCACCTGGATGCCGGGCGGCAGCTTCAGCACCACCACTGCCGCGAACGCGCACAGTGCCAGCCCGGCTTCGAATGAGTAGAGCTGATGCCATTGGCCGGTATCGACCAGGCCTGGTGAAACGATCCAGGCGATCGGCACCGCCAGCTGCGAGAGGCCGACGCCGACCACCAGCAGGTTGCCGGTAAAGCGGCGCGGCAGCGCCTGCAGCATGTACAGCGTGCCCAGTGTCGAACAGGCCGCACCCGCGAAGCCGCTGGCGGCGCGGGTCAGCATCGTGGTCTCGAAGCTGCCGACGAACAGGTGCAGTACCGCCAGCGCTGCGTACAGGCCCAGCCCGATCTCTGCGAACAGGCGGATGCCGTACTGCTGGCGGAACTTGAAGGCCAGCAGGTTGGCGGTGACATTCACCATGGCATAGGCGGCCACCAGCCAGCTGCCCTGGGTCGGGGTCAGCGCCAGCTGGCCCTGCAGGAACGGCAGGTTGGCGGTGACCAGCGCATTGCCGAGGCCGCCGGTGATCGCCACCAGCAGTGATACCAGCGCATAGGCCGCGCGCCGATACGGCGGGTGCCAGGGCATCGATGCCGAACCGGGCATGGTCGGCTTTTCGTGCTCCTCCCAATCCGGAACCGGCTTCAGATACGGCTGGACCATCAACGGGCCTCGCTGGCAGCTCCCTGGAGACCCCCACGCAGCAGCTGCAGGGCGCGCCCGGCCAACTGGGCGCGCTCGTCGCGGGTCTTGCCGCGCAGGGCCGCACCCAGCATGCCCGAGATCAGTGAAATATCCGTCTTTTCCAGGTCGGCACGGCACAGCCCGGCGGCCTTGGCGCGCGCGATCGGTTCCTCCAGCAGGTCGCGCACGGTCTCGCGCGCGGCGCGCATGGACGGCACGTCCGAATCGACCGCACGCCAGTAATCGGCCAATGCCGGCGAATCAATGATGCGCTGGGCCATGCCCTCGAACACCTCGAACAGGGCGTCGTCGCGGTCGCCGAGCTGCTCGACCTGGCGCCGGATGCGGTCGACCGTGCGCTGCAGCAGCGCCTGGATCAGCGCGGTGCGGTCGGGGAAGTTGCGGTACAGGGTGGCGCGGCCTACCTGGGCGCGTTCGACCACCAGGTCCAGCGGGGCGGTGACACCGTGTTGGCCGAACACATGATCGGCGGCGTCGAGGATGAGGGCACGGCGGGCGGCGGCATCGGCACGTTGGGCAGTCATGGAATTATTTTCGGACAAAAATGTCCTATTGGCGAGACATTGGGTGACGGGATTGTCCGCTTGTTGTGGTACGCACATCTTTGTGACGAATGTGTGATGGCTTGGGTCGAAATGAAAACGGGGGCCCGAAGGCCCCCGTGGAATGGCGTGGGGGTCAGAGCCCTTTCCTTCGAAAAGGGCTCCGACCCCGCCGTGCGCGATCAGAAGAACGCGCGGATGCCGAATGCGACACCACGGCCTGGCAGCGGCGAGTAGTCGCGCAGCAGCGAGGTATGCGGACGCACTTCGCGGTTGGTCAGGTTGCTGCCATCCAGGAACACCTCGTAGCTGTTGCTGGCGTTGCGATCCCAGCGGTAGGCCAGATGCGCGTCGACCAGAGTGTAGCCGTCGCTCGGGGCTTCGTTCTGGGCGACGTCCTTCTGGCGGCTGTAGCGCACCGCACCGACCGAAGCGCGCCAGCCGTCCTTCGACCAGCGCAGGTCGGCGCCGACGCGGGCCGGTGCGATGCGCGGCAGATAGCCGGTGTTGGCCAGTTCCACCGTGTAGTTGTGGTTGTGGTCGCCATGCGGCACGGCGATGTCCAGGTTGCGGCTGCCGCTGCCATCCAGCTTGGCCTTCACATAGTCGCCGAACAGGCGCAGGTCCCAGTCACCGGCGCCGCCCTCGAACAGGTGCACCAGCGCTTCGGCCTCGGCACCGCGGAATACCGCGTCCTGCTGCGTCCAGGTGCGCACTGGCAGGCCCTCGGTGATGCCGGTGTCGGCCAGGTAGATGAAGTCCTTGAACCTGGTCTGGTAGACCGACGCGGAGAAGTCCAGGCGCTCGCTGTGGGTGTGGATACCCAGTTCCACGCGCTGGCCGCGCTCGGTCTTCAGGTTGGCGTCGCCGATTTCCAGCGAACGGGTGGCGATGTGCGCGCCGGCGGCATACAGCTCTTCGTTGGTCGGTGCTCGCTCGGAGCTGTCCACGCCGATGCGCAGGTCAACGGCATCGTTGAGCTTCCAGATGCCAGCGGCAGACAGGTTGGTGGCGCCGAACGTGCGGCGGCGGTAGTCACCGCTCGGGTCCAGCTTGACCTGATCGTGGCGGCCGCCCAGTTCCAGCTTGAACGGGCCGAACTGCTTTTCCTGCAGCACGAACAGGCCGATGTTCTTCGTGCCTGTATCCGGAACGAACGCCTCTTCGCCCTTGGCACCGAAATCACTGTTGCCGAACTGCAGGCCGAAGGCGCCGTCCCAGCCGCCGATCTGCTGCTGCACCGCTTCCAGGCGCGCTTCGATGCCGCGGTTGGTGAAGCGGGTCGACGGCGTACCGGCTTCCAGCTCCACGTGTTCGTAGTCGGTGTAGGCCACGCGTGCGTTGATGTTCTTCAGGAACGAGACCGGGTTGTAGATGCCGGCCTTGGTCTCGAAGCGGTTCTGCACCATGTCGATGCGCACGTCGTGCTCGTCGCCGCCTTCCTCTTCGTCGCCATGGTCGTGACCGTGGTCATGGCCATGATCGTCACCATCGGCGTGCACGTGCGCGCCATTGGGAATGCCGTAGTTGGTGCGGTAGGTACTGGCCGATACGCCGAAGTAGCCGCCGTCGCCCAGCCACGTTGCGCCGACCCCACCGGCGCGGGTGCGGATCGAGCTGTTGTCGAGGCGGCCGCGGCGCGGTTCTTCGCCTTCCTCGCCCGCGTGGTCATGGTCGTGGTCGTCGTGGTGGTCTTCAAGGCTGTCGATCACCGCGTAACCGGGAATGCGGTAGTCGTCGCCGTTGCGGACCAGGCCATCCACATGCAGCACGACGTTGCCGCTGACGCCATCGAGGCGGAACATGCCGCTGCGCTCGTTGTTCACCGAATTGCCGCGCAGTTCGGCACGACCGCTGAGCGGCCGCTCCGGCAGCTCGCGCGCGATGCGCCCGTCGACCACATTGACCGCACCACCAATGGCGCCGCTGCCGAACAGCAGCGTGGCTGGGCCCTTCAGTACTTCGATCTGGTCGGCCAGGAACGGTTCGATGCTGGTGGCGTGGTCGGCGCTGACCGTGGAGGCATCCATGTTCCCCATGCCGTTGGACAGCACGGCCACGCGCGGGCCTTCCTGGCCACGGATGATCGGGCGGCCGACGCCGGGGCCGAAGAAGGTGCTCTGCACGCCGGGCAGCTTGGCCACGGTATCGCCGAGGGTGCCGGCCTTCTGCTCGTCCAGGCGTTCACCGGCCAGCACCTCCACCGGGCGCGCCAGCGATTCGGCATCACCCTGCAATGGCGACGCGGTGACCTGCACCGACGACAGCTCGGTCAGGTGGCGGTCACGATGGGCGGTGTCCTGGCCGGCTGCAAAGGCGACGGACGGCAGCAGGGCGGCGAGCGCCAGGGCCAGGGAATGCGGCTTGAGCCGTGGGGTATGGGCGGGCATGGACGGGTCCTTTGTTACAATGTATCAATCGCGGGGCGCACGAATCCCGTCGATGGGACAGGGGGGAGGGAAACCGTGCGGGTCGGAGAGGGATGTTATATTATTCCATAACGATTCGCCGACCCTGCTGGAAGTCATGTCCCTGTCCTCACGCCTGCGCCACCTGCTCGACCGTTTCGGCGCCACTGGTTCGATGCTGTGCGCGGTGCACTGCGCGGTGATCCCGGTGCTGCTGGCCGCAGCGCCTTCATTGGGGCTGTCGTTCTGGCTGAGCGACGGCGTGGAACAGGCGCTGGTGGTGTTCGTGACCCTGCTGGGGTTGTTCAGCCTGGTCTGGGGCTACCGCCGGCACGGTGCGCTGCGTGCGCTGGGCTTCCTGATTCCCGGTCTGGTCGCATTGTGGGCCGGCGTGCTGTATGACCCGCTGCACCACAATGCGGTGCCGCACGCGGTGGTGATGACCATCGGTGGCCTGCTGGTGGGTGTGGCCCATCTGGTCAACCTGCGCCTCAACCACGGTCACGTGCACGACGCCAGCTGCGCGCACTAGGCGCTCCGTGATAGGATTTTCGATCGTGCGCGGGGGCGCCCAGCAAGGCGGCCCCGCCGAACCCGTGTCAGTACGGGGTAACCAGATTTCACATTTGAGGAGTTGAAGACATGGGTAAGGGTGACCGCAAGACCGCCAAGGGCAAGCGCTACAACGCCAGCTATGGCAACGCCCGTTCGCACACCGCCAGCAAGGTCGCCGTAGGCGCCGCCGCTCCGGTTGCCAAGAAGACCGTGGCCAAGGCTCCGGCGAAGAAGGCTGTGGCGAAGAAGGCCGTCGCCAAGGCCTGATCCGGTCGAACGACCGGTTCAATGAAAAACGCGGCGCCTGGCGCCGCGTTTTTTTTATGCCTGTCCGGTGAGCCGAGCGTGGGTTCGGCTCTACAACCGCATCAGCGCAGTGTCTTCTTCAGCGTTTCCGGATTGCCATCGTTCGGCGCGGCCGGTACCTGCAGCAGGTGGGCCAGCAGCGGATAGACATCGACGTTGTCGAAGCCATCGATCACCAGGCCCTGGCGGAACGACGGACCGCCGGCCACGAACACTGCGCGCATGGAAGGCAGTGCGTTGTCGTAGCCATGCGAACCTCGATCCTGCTTCGCACGCTTGGCGATCTTCTCCTGGTGCAGGGCATCCCAGCCTTCATCCATGACACAGACGATGGCCGGAACCCGCGGATGCGTGCCGTAGTGCCAGCGTGCCGGCAGGTTCTCCTTCTTCCAGCATTCGTAGTGCGCGTGGCGTCCGAGCAGGGCGCGTTCGGCTTCCGCTTCGCGGCCGGCGACCGGCGCAAAACCCACCGACTGGCCCTGGCTGATATTGCGTGCAATGGCCGGGTCGGCCATCGACTCGGTGGCGATCACGTTGCCGTCGGCGACGCTGGCCATGCCGTGGTCGGAGACGACGATCACGTTGGTGGTCTTGGCCAGATCGCGCTGCTGCAGCCCGTCGAGCACCTGGCCGACGATCTGGTCGGCGCGCACGATGGCGTCGGCGTACTCCTTCGACCCGGGGCCGTAGTTGTGGCCGGCCTTGTCCACGTGTTCCATGTACAGCGTGGTGAGGCGCGGTGCATCAGCATCGGTCTGTGCCAGCCAGTCGAGCACGATGCCGGCCCGCTGCTCCAGCGGTTCCTTGCCGTCGTATACGCGCCACTTGCTGGGGCGCACGCCGCGGATTTCAGACTCACTGCCCGGCCACGCCGTGGTGGCCGAACGTACGCCAGCGTTCTCGGCACTGACCCAGATCGGTTCGCCACCCCACCAGCCGCTGGTGGTGACCGCGTCGCGGTTGCTCAGTTCGAAACGGCCCAGGGTTGCATCGTCCATGCTGTTGTTGACGATGCCGTGGTGGTCCGGCCGCAGGCCGGTGACGATGGTGTAGTGGTTGGGGAAGGTCAGCGACGGATAGGACGGCGTCATCCAGCGTGCACGCACGCCGCCGTCGATCAGTCGCTGCAGGTTCGGAGTGAGCCCACGGTCCAGCGCATCGGCGCGCAGGCCGTCGATGGAGATCAGCAGCAGCTTCGGAGGCGAAGCCGCAGCGGCGGAACCGGGAACGGAGGCGGAAGGGGCGGGCGCGGTGGTGCAGGCCGCCAATGGCAGCAGCAGCGCCAGCGCGCAGGTCAGGCGTACGGAAGTCATCCACGCATGATAAGCCCGCGCAATGACGCGCCCAAGACACGGCGCGCTATCGCGCCCCGTGTCCGCGCATTTTTCCTTATCGCCGCGCCTGTCGGCGCGCCCCCTTCAACAGGAAGGGGGGGCTTTTCTCCAGACATGTCCCTGATGCTTCCATCCACGCATGGCGTGGATCTACCGTGTCGACCAAGGTCGACACCTACCAACAGTTGCGCAGAATGACGTCCGGACAGATCGCCGGAACCTGTCGAAGCTGGGTGGGTCCGGTTGCAGGGGCGTGAGCGCCATGGATGGCGCGACCGAGCTTACAGGGACGTACTTGCAGCGTCCCCTGCAACTGAACCCACCCTGCCTCCCCGCAGGAAGCCCGCTGTTGCTGTTGCTGTTGCTCTAGCCTCTGCGGGTGCCGGGCGCAGCCCGGCCAGCCCTCTCAGGCGAACAGCGGGGCCTGGCGTTGTTCCAGCCGCAGCAGTGCCGCCTTGGTTTCCAGCCCGCCGCCGAAACCGGTCAATGCGCCGTTGCTGCCGATCACGCGATGGCAGGGCAGGATGATCGGCAGCGGATTGCGCCCGTTGGCCGCGCCGACCGCGCGGGTCGCACTGGGCTGGCCGAGGTGCTGCGCCAGCTGCAGGTAACTCCAGGTCTGGCCGAACGGAATCAGTGCCAGCGCCTGCCACACCCGCAGCTGGAACGGCGTGCCACGTGGCGCCAGCACAAGGTCGAAGCTGCTGCGTTCGCCGTGCAGGAACTGCAGCAGCTGTTCGCGCGCTTCCGGCAGCGCATCCGGTGCGTAGTGCCAGTCGTCGCGTCCGCGTGCCGGATGGCGGTTTTCCGGGAACAGCACATGTGACAGGCCACGCTCATCACCGGCGATGGTCAGCACGCCGATGGGGCTGTCGAAGCGATCAAACAACAGGGTCATGTCGGTTCTCCAACGAACGTGCCGGACAGGTGCCACAGGTGCAGCACGGCGTAGGCGCGCCACGGGCGCCACGGTTGCGAGCGCGCTTCAGTTGCACGTTCGCTCAGGCGCTGGCCCTGTGCGTGGCCGAGCACCTGCTGCAGCACCAGGTCGCCGGCGGGGAAGGCATCGGGCTGGCCGAGCCCGCGCAGGGCGATGTACTGCGCGGTCCACGGGCCGATGCCGGGCAATGCCACGCAGCGCGCAACAAATTCTTCCAGGGCCTGCCCGGGTCCGAAGTCGAGCTGGCCGCTGGCACATGCAGCGGCCAGCGCACGCACCGTGGCGGCGCGGCTGCGCGGCAGGCCGATCGATTCCAGCGGCGCCTCGGCCAGCACCTCGGGCGCTGGGAACTGGCGATTGAACTCGGACGGCATGCCCGGCAGATGCGCCCCATACGCATCCACCAGACGCCGCGCAAAGGTGGTGGCGGCGGCGACGCTGACCTGCTGGCCGAGCACGGCGCGTACGCCGACCTCGAAGCCATCCCAGCCGCCCGGAACGCGCAGCCCCGGGCGTTCGGCGATGCCGCGTGCCAGCAAGGGTTCTTCGCCCAGCGCGGCGTGCACCTGTTGCAGGTCGGCGTCCAGATCGAACACACGACGCACACGGCGCACGATGTCGGGGATCAGGCGCGGGTCGACCGCACCCAGCTGCAGACGCAGTTCCGGGCGCTTCGGGTCGGCGGTGACGCGCAGCAGGGTGGGGCGCTCGGGTGTGCCGAGCACGCGCTGGTAGCTGTCTTCGCCGATCAGTTCGATGCCAGGCAGGCTGCGCTTGCGCAGGAAGGCCAGCATGCGCGGGAAGTCCAACGGTGGGCGGTACACGAGCCGCAGTACCAGGCCGCCGTCATCGGCGGCCAGCGGCTGGTGCTGGCGACGCAGCGCCGTCGGTGCCATGCCGCAGCCCTGCAGGAAGGCGGTATTGAAGCGGCGCAGACTGTTGTAGCCGGCGGCCAGCGCAACATCGGTCACCGGCAGCGTGGTTTCGGTCAGCAGTTGCTTGGCCAGCAGCAGGCGATGGGTGGCATGGATCTGTCCGGGTGTTGCGCCGAGATGTTCGACGAACAGGCGCTGCAGCTGGCGCGCGCTGAGGCCGATCTTCTGCGCGAGGTCTGCAACGGGCTGCTCCTGCAGGAAGCCGCCGTGGATGATGGCGAGGGCGCGCTGCACGGTTTGCCCGGCCAGTGCCTGCTGGGCCTGCGGTGCCAGTTCGGGGCGGCAGCGCAGGCACGGCCTGTAGCCGGCAGCAGCGGCCGCGGCAGCGGTCGGATAGTAGGTGATGTTGCGTGGCTTCGGCGGCGGCGCCGGGCAGACGGGGCGGCAATAGATGCCGGTGCTGCGCACGGCGGTGAAGAAAACGCCGTCGAAGCGTGCGTCACGGGCCAGGCGGGCGCGGTCGCAGGCGGCGGTGTCGAGGGCGAGGTCGGTGTCCATGGCGCCAGTCTAGGCGTGTGCGGGTAGGGATACTCGCCACATTCGGACATGGATGCTGAAGGGGGTCAGGCCGGGCTGCGCCCTGCCCCCGTGGTAGTGCCGGCCGCTGGCCGGCAACGGCAACAGCAGAAGCTGGTTTCCTGCAGCAGGGCGGGGTGGGTCCGGTTGCAGGGGACGCTGCAAGTACCCCTCCGGGGCCCGGCCCAGCCGCTGGCGGCTGTGCGTTCGGGCGCTTGCGAAGCAGTGCTTCGCAAGCAAAGCGCCCTCACCCATGTAGCTCGGTCGCCGCTTGCTCGTGTGCGCTGTCCTGCGCACACGGCAAGACCGGGGTTGGGCGTCCTGCCCAACCCGCCCGAGGCATGCCTCGGGCCCATGGCGCTCACGCCCCTGCAACCGGACCCACCCCGCCTTCGAGAGGTTCCTGCGACATGTCTTGCGGGCGTTCTGCGCTGCTGTTGGTGGGTGTCGACCTTGGTCGACACGCTTTTCCCAAGGGTCAGAAGGGGTTCAGTGCCACGCGCTGAATGCGTGCCCCGGACGGGTAGACTGTGGCTCTTGCTCACGTGAAGACCGGTTGCCCGATGTCCGCCAAACTCCGCTGGTTGCCCCTGTTGTGCCTTGCCCTGGCGGGCTGCAGCCAGCTGGAGAATCCGGGCAATGTCACCGCCGCCGACAAGGCCGCGCGGGCGCCGGCCAGCGATGGTGAGAACATGGTGTCGATCAATGCCGCCGATGCACCACCACCGCCGGCGCCGCCGCGCAGCCGGGCGGATCGGCCGTGGCCGCAGGCGCAGTTGGAGAATGGCCGCGCCTGGGTCAGCTGCAGTACCGAGTACGCCGGTGAGGCGGGCGATGGCGTCGAGCTGGAGGGCCTGCAGCGCGAACAGATCACCCAGGCACTGGCGCCGTGCGCCGAGCGCGGCCTGATGCGTGTGCGTTACGCCGGCAAGATCAATCCGGGCTTCGCCGAGATGATGTGGCGACTGGCCGTGGTCGCTGACGAGCAGAAGATCCACAAGCGCATCCTCGACTTGGATTCCAGCGGCGGCCAGGTGGAATCGGCGATTGTCGCCGGCGACAGCATCGGTGAATCGGGCTGGACGATCTGGGTGCGCGAGGGCTCGATCTGCCACAGTGCCTGCGTGTTCGTGCTGGCTGCCGGTGACAACCGCCTGCTGTCGGGCAAGGTCGGCATCCACCGCATGATGCGGATCAGCTCCAAGGCCACCTCGCGCGCGGAACTCAACCGCGAGCTGCACGAGGTCTACGACAACGTGAAGGACTACCTGCAGCGCAACGGCGTGGCGGTGGGTGTGGCCGACCTGATGATGACCGTGCCCAACCGCAGCCTGCGCCTGCTTACGCAGGATGAGCTGCGCCAGTACGGCCTGGACGGCACCAACGCGGTGCAGGACGATCTGGAACGGATCAAGCAGATGCGGGCCTGTGGTGACGACTTCGTGCAACGCAAGGACGCGTTCCTGATTGCCTTCGACCAGCAGTGCAAGCGCGAAGGCGCCGACATGGAATCGATCAACAGCTGCGGCCAGGCACTGAAGCAGCGCTTCGGTTTCCCGGATGCGGTGTGCCCGGAAGAAAGCCCACTGTCGGAGATCGATGTGGCAACGCTGCCACCGGCACCGTCGGAGCCGCCGCCGGTGGCCGAACAGGCGCCAGTGAACACCGCCGCCCCCGCCGCGCAGGCTGATGCGGCAGCGGTGGAGGGCAACGCCCCGGCACGCTGACGGCATAGTCACCGCGCTGGCGTAGACTGCGGTTCTCTCCAGAAAACCGGCGGTGTCCATGAAGCGCGTGCTCCTGCTGCTGTCCCTGCTGCCCCTGACCGCATTGGCGCAGGCACCTGCGCCGGCCACGCCTGCACCGGCTCCGGCACGCCCGGCCCCGGCCT
This sequence comes from Stenotrophomonas sp. YJH_SMC_119, assembly GCF_059368315.1. Lineage (NCBI taxonomy): Bacteria > Pseudomonadati > Pseudomonadota > Gammaproteobacteria > Lysobacterales > Lysobacteraceae > Stenotrophomonas > Stenotrophomonas sp. YJH_SMC_119. The sequence continues at coordinate 26,210 of NZ_JCAFRP010000006.1, forward strand.
CGCCAGCGGCTGCGAAGCCAGCCACCGCCGGTGCTCCGGCGTTGACCGCTGCACAGCAGGCCCAGGTGCAGAAACAGGATGCCGAGATGGGCGCTGCTGCACTGAAAGCCGCACAGCTGGTCGATGCCAACCGCGCCGGCGAACTGTGGGATGGCGCCTCCGCCGTCGCGCGCCGTGCAGTACCGAAGGCCGCATTCGTCAGCCAGCTGACCACCGAGCGCACGCGCCTGGGTGCGCTGGCTGGGCGTGGCCAGCCCACCATCACCCGGGTCAAGTACAGCGCAGGTGCCGCGGTGCCGGAAGGGCTGTACATCAACGTCAGTTTCCCGACCCGTTTCGCCAACAGCGCGCAGCCGGTGCGCGAGCTGGTCTCGTTCCGTTTCGACGAGGACCAGGTGTGGCGTCTGGCCGGTTACAGCCTGCGTGCGTCGGCACCCTGAGGAGATGAATGATGGCAACTGAATTGACGATGCTGGCCTGGTCGGTCCTGCTCGGCTTCGTTTACATCTTCGCCACCTCCACCGTGGTCACCCGCGAGCGCGGGATGAAGTGGAATGCCTCGGCACGCGATGGCGACGCAAAGCCGGTCAGCCCACTGGCCGGGCGCCTGCAGCGTGCGCAGGCCAATTTCCTGGAGACGTTCCCGTTCTTCGCCGCCGCCGCCATCGCAGTGGTCGTGGCCGGGCGCGGCAACGACACCACTGCACTGGCGGCGCAGGCCTACTTCTGGGCGCGTGTGGTCTATCTGCCCCTGTACGCCGCAGGCGTGCCCTACGTGCGCAGCCTGGTGTGGCTGGTGTCGCTGCTGTCGATCCTGGCGCTGGTGTTCGCACTTCTGTAAGTCGGCCTGATCCAGATCAAGGCCGCTCAGGTGCGCGGCGCTATGCTGGCGCGGACTGAATCAACGGCAGGAGGCGCGCATGCGCAGGATGGACGTGGTGGTGGTCGGCGCCGGACCGGCAGGTCTGTGCTTCGCGCGCGCGCTGGCCGGCAGCGGGCTGCAGGTCGGGCTGGTCGAAGTGCAGCCGCGCCAGGCCCTGGCCGAGGCCGCCTTCGATGGCAGGGAGATCGCGTTGACCCATGCCTCGCGGCAGAGCATGGAGCAGCTGGGGCTGTGGCAGCGCCTGCCGCAGGCCGAAGTCGCTGAACTGCGCGATGCCAAGGTGATGAACGGCGGCTCGCCGTTCGCGCTGACCTTCGCCAGCACCCAGGTCGACGGCCAACCGCTGGGCTGGCTGGTACCCAACCATCTGATCCGCCGTGCCGCATGGGATGCGGTGCAGGGCCAGGACGGCGTGGAACTGTTCGACGGGCGCAAGGTGCAAGGCGTGCAAGCCGATGCACAGGGCCATGTGGTCAAACTCGATGACGGCAGCCAACTGCATGCGCGGCTGCTGGCGGCCGCTGACAGCCGCTTCTCCGCCACCCGCCGCATGCTCGGCATCGGTGCGCAGATGCGCGACTTCGGCAAGTCGATGCTGGTGTGCCGCATGCAGGTCGAGCGCGACCATCGCCACACTGCCTGGGAATGGTTCGGCTACGGCCGCACGATGGCGCTGCTGCCGCTCAACGAGGGCCAGGCCTCGGCGGTGATCACGCTGCCGCCGCGGCAGATCGACGCGCTGCTGGCGATGGACGAGGTGGCCTTCGGCGAGGCCATCAGTGCTTGCTTCGAACATCGGCTGGGCCGGATGCAGCCGGTGGCCACGCCGCAGGCGTATCCGCTGGTAGGTGTGTACGCGCACCGTTTTGTTGGCGAGCGTTCGGCGCTGATCGGCGATGCCGCCGTCGGCATGCACCCGGTCACCGCGCATGGCTTCAACCTGGGCCTGGCCAGCGCACAGCGGCTGGCGCAGGGCATCGTCGCGCAGCAGCGTCGCGGTGCCGACATTGCCGCCGCCGGCATGCTGGCCAGCTACCAACGGGGTCACCGGCTGGCGTCGCGGCCGCTGTACGAGGCCACCAATGCGATCGCCAGCCTGTACACCGACGATCGCCGCCCGGCGCGACTGCTGCGGGCGGCCGGCCTGCGCCTGGCGCAGGGCGTGGCACCGTTCAGGCAGCTGATTGCCTCGCACCTGACCCAGCGCGTAGCCTGAACAGCCTCACATCAGCCGGCGGCCAGCACCCGGATCTGGCTGTCGGCGAACTCGACCACCTGGCCTGCGCGGATCTTGCAGGCCTTGCGCAGTTCGACTTCGCCATCGACCCGCACCTGGCCGTCACTGATGACCATCTTGGCCTCGCCGCCACTGGTGACCAGGTCGGCCAGCTTGAGCAGCTGCTTGAGTTCGACGTAGTCACCGTCGAGGTCGAATTCGAGAATCTGCATGGAGCGGGGTTCCTGGGAAGAGGGGGCGCAGGCCAGCGGCCGGGCCGGGAAGAGGGCGCGTATTGTGCGCCAGCACGGGGCATGACGGCACGCGCACGGAAAGCTGTACGCCTCGTTCAGCATCAATGCGGTATCATCCCGCTCTGAGCGAGTGAAATCTCCTCCGACCGAGCAGCGCCAGGGCACGCGATAAGAAGGGCGCCCAAAGCGCGGACCATCCCTTTTTTATCGCACTGCCAGGAAGACGGCAGTGCCTTCGGAGTTCCCCATGTCCCAAGATTCCCAAGCGCCGCTGCAGTTCGCGCAGCTCGGCCTGTCCGAGCCCGTGATGCAGGCGGTCACCGCCATCGGCTACGAAACCCCGTCGCCGATCCAGGCCGCCACCATCCCGGCGATGCTGGAAGGCCGCGACGTGCTGGGCCAGGCCCAGACCGGTACCGGCAAGACCGCCGCGTTCGCGCTGCCGGTACTGTCCAACATCGACCTGCAGCAGATCAAGCCGCAGGCCCTGATCCTGGCGCCGACCCGCGAACTGGCCATCCAGGTCGCCGAGGCGTTCCAGTCCTACTCGTCCAAGATCCCGGGCTTCCGCGTGCTGCCGGTGTACGGCGGCCAGCCTTACGGGCAGCAGCTGTCGGCGCTGCGCCGTGGCGTGCATATCGTGGTCGGTACCCCCGGTCGCGTGATCGACCACCTCGACCGCAGCACTCTGGACCTGTCCGAGCTGAAGACCCTGGTGCTGGACGAAGCCGATGAAATGCTGCGCATGGGCTTCATCGACGACGTCGAAGCGGTGCTGAAGAAGCTGCCGGAGCAGCGCCAGGTGGCCCTGTTCTCGGCCACCATGCCGCCGCAGATCCGCCGCATCGCGCAGACCTACCTGCAGGACCCGGTGGAAGTGACCATCGCGGCCAAGACCACCACCTCGGCCAACATCCGCCAGCGTTACTGGTGGGTGAGCGGCATGCACAAGCTGGATGCGCTGACCCGCATCCTGGAAGTCGAGCCGTTCGACGCGATGATCATCTTCGCGCGCACCAAGGCCGGCACCGAAGAACTGGCCAGCAAGCTGCAGGCCCGTGGCCTGGCCGCTGCCGCCATCAACGGCGACATGCAGCAGGCCCAGCGTGAGCGCACCATCGCCATGCTGAAGGAAGGCAAGCTGGACATCCTGGTTGCCACCGACGTGGCTGCGCGCGGCCTGGACGTGGAGCGCATCAGCCACGTGCTGAACTACGACATTCCGTACGACACCGAAAGCTACGTGCACCGCATCGGCCGTACCGGCCGTGCCGGCCGCAGCGGCGAGGCGATCCTGTTCGCCACCCCGCGCGAGAAGGGCATGCTGCGCCAGATCGAGCGCGCCACCCGCCAGCCGATCGAAGAGATGCAGCTGCCGAGCGTGGAAGCGGTCAACGACAACCGCATCAACAAGTTCACCACGCGCATCACCGAAACCCTCGGTGCCGGCGGCCTGGACTTCTACCGCCAGCTGCTGGAGCGCTTCGAGAACGAGCAGAACGTGCCGGCCATCGAGATCGCCGCCGCGCTGGCCAAGATGCTGCAGGGTGACACCCCGTTCCTGCTGCAGCCGCCGGTGCGTGCCCCGCGTGAAGAGCGCGCCCCGCGCGAGCGTTTCGACCGTGGCGACCGTCCGGAGCGTGGCGATCGCTTCGACCGCAACGAGCGTGGTCCGCGCTTCGAGCGTGGCCCGCGTCGCGACGACGCCGAAGGTGGTTTCGAGCAGCGTCCGCGCCGTGAGGTTCCGCCGCGTGGAGCACCGGAGCAGGGTATGGAGACCTACCGCATTTCGGTGGGCCACCAGCATGGCGTGAAGCCGGCCAACATCGTCGGCGCCATCGCCAACGAAGCGGGCCTGGAAAGCCGCTTCATCGGCCGCATCGACATCCACGACGACTTCTCGCTGCTGGACCTGCCGGCACAGATGCCGCCGGACGTGCTGTCGCACCTGCAGAAGGTGTGGGTGTCCGGCCAGCAGCTGCAGATGCGTGCGCTGGCTCCGGGTGAAGACACCAACCCGGCCCCGCGTCCGTTCAAGCCGCGCTTCGACAAGCGTGGCCCGGGCGGCCCGGGCGGCCCGGGTGGTCCGCGTCGTGGTGGCCCGGGTGGTCCGGGTGGCCATGGTGGCCATGGTGGCGACCGCGGCGGTGACCGCGACAGCCGGCCGCCGCGTCGTGACGGCTTCAAGCCGCGCGGCCCGCGCAGCTTCTAAGCCGCACCCGCAGCCGTCCATAACAACGCCAGCCCCCGGGCTGGCGTACAGGAAAAGGGGACGGAGGGGATTAAGTCGTAAATGGCAGGCCATGCGCTTATGCCGAAAACGACTTAATCCCCTCCGTCCCCTTTTTCGCATGGCCCACACATTGCCGGTCATAGGCTGGGCCGGTTCCAAGGCAGGTTGTCACCGCAGCACATTCGGGGGGATCCGGGATGGGTAGAAGTGGCACGGACCAGCAGAGCCGGCGGGTGCCGATGACCCGTGGGCTGGGATTGCGCTTTGCGTTGTTGACGGGCATGGCGATCGGGTTGGTCGCGTTGTCCGCGTTGATCCAGGAACTGCAGGCAGCCTCGACGGCCTGGATTGCCGGCCAGGGGTACTGGTCACGAGGGCAGCAGGATGCAACCGCTGCGCTGAGCCGCTACCTGGCGCGTGGCCATGCCCAGGACCTGGATGACGCGCGCCAGGCGCTGCGGATTCCATTGGGCGATCTGCAGGCCCGGCTGGCGCTGGAACAGGCGGTACCGGACGAGGAAAAGGCCAGGCAGGGCTTCCTGCAGGGTGGCAACGCGCGCGCCGATATCCCGCGCCTGGTGTTCTCGTTCCGCTATGCACGCGACATCGGTGCATTCCGGGAAGCAACCACGCTGTGGCGACAGACCGACGATGATCTGTTGGCCGTGCAGCGGCTGGTTGCCGAGCTGCAGTCGGGGCACGCCCAAGGCGTGCTGCCAGCGGCGGACCGCGATCGGTACCTGCAACAACTGCGTGATCTGGACCGGCGGCTGCAGGTGCAGGCGCAGGCATTTTCGCAAGCGTTGCTGCGCATGGCCACGATGGTACGGATCGCCACGCTTGTGGTCGGCGGGTTGTCGGTGCTGGCGATCAGCCTGATGGCGGTGGCCCTCGCGCGCCGCGTCGGCAAGGACCTGACCGAGCATGAAAGCCGCTTCCGTGCGGCCTTCTACCAGGCCAATGTCGGCATGCTCAAGCTCGACACCGACGGCAAGGTGATCGAAGCCAACCGGGCGATGGCCGACATCCTCGACTACCGACGCGACGTGCTGCTGCAGATGTCGCTCGGCGATCTGTTGATGGAAGGCGAACTGGTCATCGATGGCGTCGGCCGCATCGACTGGGACCGGCAGCTGCGGCCGAGTGAACTGCGCTTCTGCCGCCGCGATGGCAGCCTGGTGTGGGGGCGCTGGAGTGGCACCGGCGTGCGCAGCGCGGGAGGCGGCCTGTCGGTGTTTGCGATCATCGAGGATGTCAGCCAGAACCATGCATTGGCACGTGAGATCGAGCATCACGCCAGCCACGATCCGCTGACCGGCCTGATCAACCGCCGCGAGATCGAGCGGCTGCTGGAGCGTGCGCTGCTGCAGGTACGCAGTGATGGCGGTACGCATGCGCTGTGCTACATCAACCTGGACCACTTCAAGCTGGTCAACGACAGCTTCGGCCATGCCGCCGGTGACCAGATGCTGCGCAGTTTCGCCGACTATCTGGTGGCGGCCGTGCGTGACGGTGACTGGGTCGGCCGCCTGGGCGCCGACGAGTTCGCCGTGTTCCTCGCCCATGCCGGGCAGGACGAAGCCAAGCGGGTGCTGCAGCGGGTGATCCGCAACCTGGGCCAGGCCACGTTTCCGATCAGCGAGGGCAGCCCGCAGCTGAGCTGCAGCATCGGCGTGGTCGAGGTCAGTGCAGATGCGCCGGACGTGAACTGGTTGATGAGTGCCGCCGACAGCGCCTGCTATGCCGCCAAGCAGGCCGGGCGCAACCGCGTGCACTGCTTCAATGAGAACCGCATGGCGCTGGAGGAGCGGCGGCAGGAGGCCGAGCGCCTGCAGGGCGTCAGCCTGGCGATGGCCGAGAATCGCATGCTGCTGTATGCACAGCGCATCGCCCGCGTGGGCGATCCGTCCTACCTGCACTACGAGGTGCTGGTGCGCATGCGTGGTACCGATGGCAGCCTGCATCTGCCCGGCCAGTTCATGCCGGCGGTGGAGCGCTATGGCATGGCAGTGGCGCTGGACCGGCACGTGCTCGGGCTGCTGTTCCGCCACCTGCAGGTGTGCCCGGCGCACGTGCGACAGCTGGGCCTGTGCAACGTCAACGTGTCCGCGCAGTCGATCGCCGAGCCGGGATTCCTCGCCTTCGTCTGCGACCTGCTCGAGCGCAACCGCGCGCTGGCCTCCAAGTTGTGCTTCGAGATCACCGAGACCGCGGCGATCAGCAACCTCAGCCAGGCCCGCGCCTTCATCGATGCGGTGAAGGCACGGGGGTGCCGGATGGCGCTGGATGACTTCGGCTCCGGCCTGTCTTCCTTCGGCTACCTGCGCCAGTTGCCGGCGGACATCCTGAAGATCGACGGCGCCTTCGTGCGCGACATGGATACCGACCCGGTCAGCCACGCCACGGTGCGCGCGATCAGCGAGCTCGGGCGCGAGCTGCAGATGGAAGTGGTGGCCGAGTGGGTGGAGACCGCCGAGGTTGCCGGTGCGCTGACCCGGCTTGGCGTGCAGGGGCTGCAGGGCTATGCCATCGAACGGCCGCAGCCGCTGGAGCGGCTGACCCTGGTCGATCTGCGCCCGGTACGGCTGGTCGCGGTGAAGGGGCCGCCGGCGGCTGGCTGAACCGCGGGCGCCGACTTTGGTCTACACATGCGCGGCGTGCCCGGCTGCGATAATGCGCGCCAGGGGCGGCGCGCAGTGGGCGCGGACGTAAGCAGGAACAGGACGTGGCGTGGGCGGCAGGCAGTGGCGGTATGGAACAGGAGCGGTGCTCGCTGTCCTGATGGTGTGGTTGGCGTTGCCGTGGCCGCTTCAGGCTGCAGAGGCCGTGTCGGGCCATGATTATCTCCTGGTCGGCGGCGCTACCGAGGAGCCGACGCCGCACCGCGCATGCACGCCGCAGATGCTGTCCGGCGCCCGCCAGCAGGTGCTGGTACCGGCTCCGCCGCAGGGCTGGTCAGGGCAACCGCAGGCGCTGGACGTGTTCAACGTCTTTGCCGGTGAAGTGCGCGTCCAGCATGGCGACCGCGAGATCTGCGGCAACATGCACGATGCGCGCACCCGCGATTCACGTTTCCGGGCTGGCATCGGCCTGGTGGCCGTGCCGCCGGCCGGCAGCCATGAGCCGTTCCTGGTCTCCTGGCAGACACCGCTGAAGGCACGTTGGGTGCCGACCCTGCGGCTGGGCGCGCCCAGCCCGGTGCAGCAGAACGACACCGCCCGCCTGCTGGTGCGCGCGGCCTGCATCGCGGTGGCGATCGCGCTGGCGCTGTCGGCGTTGATGGCCTTCCTGACCACCCGGGACCGCAGTTTCCTGGTCTACATCGCCGGCACCAGCGTGATGGTGCTGTGGCAGGCCATCCTCGGCGGGCTCAGCGGTTATCCGGAACCCTGGCTGCCGGTGGGCGAGCACGGCGCTTGGTGGCTGCTGGCGCTGACCGCTGCGACCCAGGCACTGGTGCTGCCGGCGCTGTGGCGGCTGAACGGAGGCGACCGCGTGCTGCCTCGATCGCGCCCGGCCCAACTGGCGGTGTTGTGGACCCTGATGGCGCTGGCCGTGCTGGTGCCGTGGCTGCGCTGGGAGCATCTGGCCTGGGTCGCGAAGGGCTTGCAGGTGTCCTATCTGTCCGGATGTGGCCTGGCACTGATGGTCGGCGTCTGGGCACGCTGGCGCGGCGACCGTTGGGCACAGGCGGGTCTGGCCGCGCTGGCACCGATGCTGGTACTGATCATCGCCGATGCCTGTGGTGCGGCGTGGCTGCTGGAATACCGGGTGGAGGCGCTGCAGCTGGCGGTGACCTGGCTGTTGATGATGGCCGCGTATGCGTTGAACCAGCGGCTGGGCCGGCTGCGCCAGCAGCGTGATGAACTTCGCCAGCTGGCCGAGACCGATGGCCTGACCGGGCTTCCCAACCGTCGCGCCGGACTGCAGCAGCTGGCCCGCCATCTGGAACGGGTGGACCGTGAGCGCGGCCCGTTGGTGATCGGCTTCCTCGACATCGACCTGTTCAAGGACATCAACGACCGCCACGGCCACGCAGTGGGCGACCAGGTGCTGGTGGCGGTGGCGCGTGCCCTGCGCGCGGCGGTGCGCAGCCAGGACGAAGTGGTGCGGATGGGCGGCGAAGAGTTCCTGCTGCTGATGCCCGGCATGCCGCGCGAGGCGGCGTCGGCACGGCTGGACCGCCTGCGCCAGCGCATCACCGAGGCTGGCCAGGCCCTGCAGGTGCCGGGGCTGGAGGTGACCGCCAGCATCGGCCTGGCGCAGTGGCGACCGGGCGAGGACGATCTGGCCGGGCTGCTGCGGCGCGCCGACCATGCCATGTACGTGGCAAAGCGGGCGGGCCGCAACCGGGTCTTCGACGGCGAGGAGCTCGATCCGCCCGCCCTGGCATGAAGCGCAGCGGGCGGCGATGCCGGATAATGGGCCGATGACCACCCGACTCAACAAACATATCGCCGACACCGGCTTCTGCTCCCGCCGCGAGGCCGATCGCCTGATCGCCGCGCGCCGCGTTACCGTCAACGGCCATCCGGCCGGTACCGGCGCGGTGGTGGGCGAGGAAGACCAGGTGCTGGTCGACGGCCAGCCGCTGCGCGCCCGCGTGGCACGCAAGCCCGGCGCCCGCCGCCACGTCTACATCGCATTGAACAAGCCGGTAGGCGTCACCTGCACGACCGAAACTTCGGTCAAGGGCAACATCGTCGACTTCGTCGGCCACGAACAGCGCATCTTCCCGATCGGCCGCCTGGACAAGGAATCCGAGGGGTTGATCCTGATGACCAGCAACGGCGACATCGTCAACCAGATCCTGCGCGCCGAAAATGGCCACCAGAAGGAATACCTGGTGGCGGTGAACAAGCCGGTCACCGAAGAGTTCCTGCGCGGCATGGCGCGCGGCGTGCGCATCCACGACCAGATGACGCTGCCGTGCAAGACCTCGCGCATCGCCAAGTTCGGCTTCCGTATCACCCTGCAGCAGGGCCTGAACCGGCAGATCCGCCTGATGGCCGCCGAATTCGGCTATCGCGTGACCCAGCTGCGCCGCGTGCGCATCGACAACATCAAGATCGGCGCGCTGAAGCCGGGCCAGTGGCGCAACCTGACCGAGCAGGAACTGCAGGGCCTGCTGCCGAAGCAGCTGGACTGGTAACACGCGGTAGTGCCGGCCGCTGGCCGGCTGCTCCAGGCATCGAGAGAGCGCGGGATGCCGGCCAGCGGCCGGCACTACCCGTCGTGCGGTTTACGCGCCGGCATCAGCTAGACTTTGCAGTGACCTGCCGGAACGTGACGCTGCATGATCAAGCCCGACAAGCCTGCCAACGAAGCCCTTCGGCTCCAGGCGCTGTACCGCTACCGGATCCTTGATTCGCAGCGCGAGAAGTCATTCGACGACCTGGTGGCGATCGCCAAGGCGGTCTGCGGTACCTCGATGGCAGCGGTGACCCTGATTGACGTCGAACGGCAATGGTTCAAGTCGATCCAGGGCATCGACGCGGCGGAAAACCTGCGCAGCGAATCGATGTGTGGCCACGCCATCCTGCAGCCGCACCAAATCATGGTGGTCGAGGATGCGTTGCAGGACATCCGCTTCCACGACAACCCGGTGGTGACCGGCGACCCGCACATCCGCTTCTACGCCGGTGCGCCGCTGATCAGTTCCGATGGCCTGCCGCTGGGTACGCTGTGCGTGTTCGATGCACAGCCGCAGCACCTGCCCAGCGACAAGGCCGAGGCGCTGGCCGCGCTGTCACGGCAGGTGATGCTGGTGATGGAGCTGCGTCGTTTCGCGCTCGACATCCAGAAGCACATGCTGGAACGCGATGACTACGAGCGCCTGCTGTCGGAGTACCAGGACGTGCTGCTGGCGCAGAATGCCGACCTGGCCGAACAGAGCCGCACCGATGCGCTGACCGGCCTGCCCAACCGCCGCGCGATGGCAGCGGCACTGGAAGAGGCGGTTGCGGAGATCGATGGGCAACCGGGAGTAGCCTGCGTGGCCCTGCTGGACATCGATCATTTCAAGCACATCAATGACTTCCAGGGCCACGCCACCGGCGACCGGGTACTGGCCGAGCTGGGCGTGCTGCTGCGTTCGCATTTTGCCGGCCGTGGCATGGCCGCGCGCTATGGTGGCGAGGAGTTCGTGGCGGTGATGCCGGGCACTGATCTGCGCACGGCCGAACTGCAATGCGAGTTCCTGCGCCTGGCCGTGGCGGATCTGCCGCTGGGATTCCCGGTCACGATCAGCATTGGTGTGGCCCAGCACCAGCCCGGTGAAAGCGTGGATGAGATGCTGGCGCGCGCCGACAAGGCGCTGTACCGGGCCAAGGGCAACGGTCGCAACCGGGTGGAGCTGGCGGGCTGAAACACGGCGGTTCGCGCGCTGAACGCATGCGACGCGTGGATGATTCGATGCCGCTCCAGTAGATCCACGCCATGCGTGGATGCTCTTCCCGTTTCACTTGGCGTCGCAGCTCCTGCGATCAGAACCAGCCAGCATGACGTCCTTGTTTCCACGGACACCAGCCATGCTGCAGACCCTGGCCATCGCCCACTATCGCTCGCTGCACGGGCTGGTACTGCCGCTGCAGCCGTTGAACGTGGTCACCGGTGACAACGGCAGTGGCAAATCCAGCCTGTACCGCGCGCTGCGCCTGCTGGCGGAAACCGCCCAGGGCGGGGTGGCGGCGGTGCTGGCCCGCGAAGGCGGGCTTGCTTCGGCGCTGTGGGCCGGCCCCGAATCCATCGATCGCCGGGTCGCGGCCGGCGAGATCCCGCTGCAGGGAGGGCCCCGGCAGGCGTCAGCGGGGCTGAAGCTGGGATTCACCACCGACGAGTTCGGCTATGCCATCGACCTGGGCTACCCGCCACCCAGCCGTTCCGCGTTTGCACTGGATCCGCAGATCAAGGCGGAGGCGATCTGGGCCGGGCCGTTCCTGCGCAGCACCAACCTGCTGGTCGATCGCCGTGGGGCAATGGTGCGGCAACGCCATGCGCACGGCTGGGATCTCGTGGATGACCGGTTGTCACTGTTCGACAGCCTGTTCACCCAGGTCGGCGATCCGCAGCGCATGCCGGAAACCATCGCCCTGCGTGAGTACATCCGTCGCTGGCGCTTCTACGATCATTTCCGCAGCGACGCCGATGCCCCGGCGCGACAACCGGCGATGGCAACGCGCACGCCGGTGCTGCATCACGACGGCCGGGATCTGGCGGCGGCCTGGGTGACCATTCTCGAGATCGGAGATCCGGTTGCGTTGGCACGCAGTGTCGATGATGCCTTCCCCGGCGCCACGGTCGGCTTCGAAGAGCTGGACGGTCGACTGGCCCTGCGATTCCACCAGCCCGGGCTGCTGCGGCCGTTGTCGATGGCCGAATTGTCTGACGGTACCCTGCGATTCCTGCTGCTGGCCGCGGCACTGCACACGCCGCGACCACCGCCGCTGCTGGTGCTGAACGAGCCGGAGACCAGCCTGCATCCGGACCTGCTGCCGGCGCTGGCGCGGCTGATCATCGCCGCCAGTGCGCGCAGCCAGGTGTGGGTGGTGTCACACGCCAGCCGGCTGATCGCGGCGTTGGAGCAGGCGCCGGGCTGCCACTCGCTGCATCTGCACAAGGAACAGGGCCGCACGCTGCTGAGCGGGCAGGGCCTGCTGGATGCGCCGGCCTGGCATTGGCCGCAGCGTTGAGACATCGATCCGGATCCGGTAGATCCACGCAATGCGGGGATGCACTCAATCGGCGATGTTGCGTGCTTCGGCCGTGCCAAGGATTTCCGGGTGCTGCACCGGCTTGCGGCGATTCAGCAGCGGATGCAGAAACACCGCGCCGACGATGATCGCCACGCCCAGGTAGAACCACGGGGTGACCTCGTGCTGCTCGCGCAGCAGCACCACCGCCAGCACCACCGCATAGACCGGCTCCAGGTTGGTCACCAACTGCACCGTATAGGCGCTCAGGTGGCGCAGTGCGACCAGGGCCAGGGCGAACGGCAGCAGCGTGCAGAACCCGGCCAGCACCAGCAGCAGGATGCCGTCGTGCAGATTCGGGACCACCCACAGCGGGCTGGCCAGTGCTGGCAGCAGGTAGGGCATCAGCGGTGCCAGCAGGGTCAGGGTGAGGGTGCCGGCCCCCAGCTCCAGGGCGGTGACCGTGAGCGGATCGGCGTGGCTGACCATGCGCTTGTTGAGCGAGCCGAACACCGCCACCAGCAGCGCCGATATCGCGCCGATCAAGACACCCAGGCGCATGCCATCGGGCACGCCACCGACCACCAGCGCAACACCCGGCAGCACCGCCAGGCCGAACGCCAGTTCACGTAGCTGGAACGGCCGCTTGGCGACCCAGGGTTCGATGATCGAGGTGAACACCGGGGCCAGTGCAATGCAGGTGGCGGCCACCGAGGCATTGGCCAGTTTCACCGCACCGTAGAAGGTCAGCCAGTGCAGGGCGACCAGCGCACCGATGCCGGCGTAACCGGCCACCAGCCGCAGGGGCAGGGTGCGCAGCCCGCGCCAGACCCGCGGCAGCAGGGCCAGCATCGCCGTCACCAGCAGCATGCGCCACCACACCAGCGGCAATGCGGGCAGGGTGATCAGCTTGCCGAGGATGGCGGTGACGCCCCACAGCAGGACACAGAAGTGGATCTGCCACAGCGCTTTGCGGGTGTCGGGTGTGCTCATCCGCCTATTGTGAGGCAAGGCGAACGTCGCAGCGCTACCCGCGTGTGGGATCGCTGCCCTGGTCAACCCGCCGCTGCAGTGCCATCGCCGCCGCCGGGTTGCGTGCCTTGCCCGCGCCGATGCACAGCAGGTAGACCTCGCGCGGGGTTTCCGGAGCTGGCGCGGCCAGGCAGGGCAGGTCATCCACTGGTTCACCGCGTGACCAGCGGCGTGCGCGTTCGGCCCAGCGCTGCTGCACGGGCGCCGGCAGGCCCTCGTTCAAGCGGGCCTGGCTGCGCTTGATCCGCGCATAGACGAAGCCGGCACTGACATCGCCGTGCAATGGCGCCTCGTCGCTGTCCTCGATCACCAGCGCCACGCCGTGGCGGCGGGCGGCGTCGACCAGTGCCGGGCCATGTGCCTCGGCGTTGCGGACCTCCAGCGCATGCTGCAGCGGCACCCCGTCCAGCTGCTTCGGCAGCTGTGCCATCAGCCGTTCCAGTGCTTCGGCGTCGGCCGGATGCCGTGGATCGAACTGCCACAGCAGCGGGCCCAGCCGGTCACCGAGCGCGGTCGCCGCCTGCAGGAAGGGCGCGGCCGCCTCGACCGTGCTGGACAGGTCGCGGCGCTGCACCAGGTAGCGTGGCGCCTTCATCGAAAACCGGAAGCCTTCCGGCGTTTGTGCGGCCCACTGCTCGCACTGCGCCGCAGTGGGCGTGCGGTAGAAAGTGCCGTTGATTTCGATGCAACGCAGCGCACGGCTGGCGTGGGCCAGTTCTTCACGCTGTGGCAGGCCCACGGGGTAGAAGACGCCGCCGCGCCATTCGGGAAACACCCAGCCACCGATGCCGCAGCGGATCGCTCCGGCGGTCACTGGCCGTGGTCCGCGCGCCACGGGTCGTAGCTGCCGAACCACCACAGGTAGCCTTCCGGGTCGGCGCAGGCATAGCCACGGCCGCCGTAGTCCTGGTCGGCGATGTCGATGACGATTCCGGCACCGGCGGCCTTGGCCCGGGCGTAGTGCGCGTCGGCATCGGTGACGATCACGCAGGCACTCTGCGTCTGGCGGCCGCCGACCTCATCAGGCATCGCCGCATGCTCGCTCCACGCGCTCTGGTTGCTGGCCGAGCCCAGCATGATCATGCCGGTGCCGAAGGTCAGCTGCGCATGGAACACCGTATCGCCGTCGGCGTAGACGGCCTGGGCATGGAAGCCGAAGGCGCGCTGCAGCCAGTCGATGGCAGCCTGCGCATCGCGGTAGCGCAGGCACGGAATGATGGTGGAGCCGCTGCTCGGTTGGCCGTTCTCGCCCATGACACCCCTCCTATGGCACAGGGCAGGGTGCAACGCAGAACGTTACCATCCCGCGAAACCCCGGTGACGGCCTGCACATGGCCGCCACCCCTGTTCGGAGATCGTGCTGGATGAAACCCTGGATTGGAGGAGCCGTGCTGCTGGCGTGCACGACCATGGCGAGCGCTGCCACCCCGGCGCAGCTGCAGGAGCTGGATGCAACCGTCGAGCGCGTGCGCGCGCAGTTCGACGTGCCCGGTATTGCGGTGGCGGTGGTCAAGGATGGCGAGGTGGTGCTGGAGCGCGGCTGGGGCGTGCGCGAGCAGGGCAAGCCGGAACCGGTGCAGGCCGATACGCTGTTCGCCATTGCGTCCAACACCAAGGCGTTCACCGCCACCTCGCTGAACCTGCTGGCCGAGGACGGCAAGCTGAAGATGGACGACAAGGTGATCGACCACCTGCCGTCGTTCCGCATGTCCGATCCGTTCGTGACCGGCCAGATGACGATCCGCGACCTGCTGTCGCATCGCAGCGGACTGAGCCTGGGCGCCGGTGACCTGCTGTTCTGGCCGACCACCTCCTACAGCAATGCCGAAGTGGTGGAACGGCTGGGCAAGGTGCCGCTGAAGGGTGGATTCCGCGAGGGCTATGCGTACGACAACATCCTGTACGCGGTCGCCCAGCAGGTGATCGAGCATGTTTCCGGCATGAGTTACCAGCAGTTCCTGCAGACCCGCATCTTCGACAAGGTGGGCATGGCCGGCACGCGCTACAACGCCGATCACCTGAAGCCGGGCGACAAGGCCGCGGTCGGCCACGCCAAGTACGATTTCAAGGACCTGCGCACCGTCGCGCCGCTGACCTGGTCGAACAATGCCGGCGCCGGCGGCATCTATTCCAGCGCGCACGACATGGCGCGCTGGATGCAGGTGCAGCTGGCCGAAGGCAAACTGGCCGACGGCACGCCGTTGTTCACCGAGAAGAGCCAGCAGCAGATGTGGCGGATGATCACGCCGCAGTCGATCCCGGCGCCGAGCGTGCCGGAGCTGGCACTGGCGCGGGCCAACTTCGCCGGCTATGGCGAAGGCTGGAGCCTGAGCGACTACCGCGGGCAGAAGCTGGTCTGGCACACCGGTGGCTGGCCGGGCATGGTTTCGCGGCTGACCCTGGTACCGGGCGAGAAACTGGGCGTGGTGGTGCTGACCAATCAGGAAGTGGGCGCGGCGTTCAATGCGATCACCCTGAGTGTGCTCGATGCCTACCTGGGCGGTGAAAAGCATGACTGGGTGGACGCCTATGCCAAGGCCGTGGCCAAGGGACAGGACAAGGCCGACGAGGCGTGGGCCAAGCACCAGAGCGCGCGCGACAAGGGCAGCAGGCCGTCGCTGGCGCTGGCCGGCTACACAGGCACGTTCCGCGACCGCTGGTATGGCGACATGCAGGTCAGTGCCGAGGGCAAGGGACTGCGCCTGCGCTTTGCCAAGACCGCGCAGCTGAGCGGACGCCTGGAGCACTGGCAGCACGACACCTTCATCGTGCGCTGGGACGACCGTTCGCTCAACGCCGACGCGTTCGTGAACTTCAGCCTGGACCCGGATGGCAAGGTGCGCGAGGTGCGCATGCAGCCGATTTCCGACCTGACCGATTTCAGTTTCGATTTCCAGGACCTGCTGTTCACCCCAGTGAAATGACGCCGCCGAGCGTGGCCCGGCGCTGACGTTTGACGAATCCGATGGGTAGTGCCGGCCGCTGGCCGGCGACCTCATGATCCCCGGATGCGTCGCAAGGGTGCCGGCCAGCGGCCGGCACGACCGCAGCCGCAGCCGCAGCGATCGTCGGCCGGCGTACACATGCGGCATGGGATACTCCGCCAGCTAAAGATGGCGAGGGAATGCGATGTTCCGTTGGTTTGAATCCCTGATTCCGGTGTTCCCGCCCGTGGACGGGCGGATGCCTCCGCGCAAGGTGCTGCCGTTCTACCTGCACTACCTGCGCCCGGTGTGGCCGGTGCTGCTGGCCACGCTCATCGCCGGCCTGCTGCTGGCGCTGGTGGAAGTGGCGATGTTCGATTACCTGGGCCGCATCGTCGACATGGTCGCCGAGCAGCCCGGTGCCGACTTCTTCAAGCGCCATGCCAACGACCTGGGCTGGATGCTGTTCATCACGGTCATCGCGCGTCCGATCCTGGTCGGCCTGCACAACCTGCTGGTCAACCAGGCCATCGTGCCCGGCCTGAGCAACCGCTCGCGCTGGTTGATGCACAACTATGTGGTGCGGCAGAGCCTGAGCTTCTTCCAGAACGACTTCGCCGGCAGCGTCGCCAACCGGGTGATGCAGACCGGTACCTCGCTGCGCGAGTCGGCGGTGCAGATGGTCGATTCGCTCTGGTACATCGTGGTCTATACCGGCACCGCGCTGTACCTGTTCGCGCAGGCCGACTGGCGGCTGATGGTGCCGCTGATCCTGTGGCTGCTGGCCTATGCGGTGATCATGGTCTACTTCGTGCCGCGCGCGAAGGAACGGGCCTGGATTGCGTCCGAAGCGCGTTCCAAGGCGATGGGCCGCATCGTCGATGGCTACACCAACATTCCCACGCTGAAGCTGTTCGCCCATGGCGGGCGCGAGCAGGCCTACGTGGCCGAGTCGATCCAGGAACTGGCGGTCAAGCACCGCGCGCAGACCCGGGTGACCACCGGCATGGACCTGACCATCGCCATCGTCAACGGTTTCCTGATCGCCGGTACCTGTGGGCTGGCGCTGTGGCTGTGGAATGGCGGCCACATCACCGTCGGTGCGATCACGCTGGCGACCGGCCTGGTGATCCGCATCCACAACATGTCCGGCTGGATCATGTGGACCATCAACGGCATCTTCGAGGACATCGGCACGGTGCAGGATGGCATCACGACCATCGCCCAGCCGCTGACCGTGCAGGACCGCGAGGATGCAGTGCCGTTGCAGGTGACCCGTGGCGGCGTGCATTTCCAGGACATCCACTTCCACTACGGCAAGAAGGGTGGCGTGATCGCAGGCCTGGACCTGGTGGTGAAGCCGGGCGAGAAGATCGGCCTGGTCGGTCCTTCGGGTGCCGGCAAGTCGACCCTGGTCAATGTGCTGCTGCGCCTGTACGACCTGGAAAGCGGCCGCATCCTGATCGACGGCCAGGACATTGCCTACGTCACCCAGGAAAGCCTGCGCCAGCAGATCGGTGTGGTCACCCAGGACACCTCGCTGCTGCACCGCTCGATCCGCGACAACCTGCTGTACGGCCGTCCAGACGCGACCGATGAGCAGTTGCGCGCTGCCGTGGCCAAGGCGCGTGCCGAAGCCTTCATCGACACGCTGGTGGACGGTCAGGGGCGTCGCGGCTACGACGCACATGTCGGCGAGCGCGGCGTGAAGCTGTCCGGTGGCCAGCGCCAGCGCATCGCCATTGCCCGCGTGCTGCTGAAGGACGCACCGATCCTGGTGCTGGACGAAGCAACCTCGGCACTGGACTCGGAAGTGGAAGCGGCGATCCAGGACAGCCTGGATGAGCTGATGGGCGGCAAGACGGTGATCGCGATCGCGCACCGGCTGTCGACCATCGCGCGCATGGACCGGCTGGTGGTGATGGACCAGGGACGCATCGTGGAGACCGGCACCCATGCCGAGCTGATTGCGGCCGGTGGCCTGTACGCACGGTTGTGGGCGCGGCAGACCGGTGGATTTGTTGCTGCCGATCAATGATCGCTTCGGGGTCGGATCCCTTTCCGCAGGAAAGGGCTCTGACCCCAGCGTGTTTCCGGAGACCTGCATGATCCGCCCCCTGCGCTCCCTGTTGCTGGCACTCAGCCTGGTTGCCACGGCTGCGCCGGCACCCATGGACGGCGACCAGCTCGAGCAGGTCGTCCTGCTCAGCCGTCACAACCTGCGCGCGCCGGTGGTGGCCTCCGGCGCGCTGGCCAATGCGACGCCTGAGACTTGGCCGCGCTGGGAGGTGGCACCGGGCGAGCTGACTACCAAGGGAGGCGTGCTGGAGGTCTACATGGGCCGCTACATCGCCCAGTGGCTGCGCCAGGCGCAGTTGTTGCCGCTGTCGGGTTGCCCGCACGAGGATGACTTCCACGCGTACGCCAACAGCCTGCAGCGCACCCAGGCCACCGCGCAGTTCTTCGTTGCCGGTGCTTTCCCGGGCTGCCATGTTTCGGTCGAACAGCGCATGCCGCTGGGCTCGATGGATCCGTTGTTCGATCCGGTGATCCACAACGGTGACACGACCTTCCGCACGCGCGCGCTGGAATCAATGCAGCGAGCGCTGGCCGCAGCGAACCTGGCACCGGCTCTGTCCGTGGTGGAAGAGATCACCCGCTATCCGCAGTCGGCGGCATGCAAGGGGCACAGCGACTGCCATCTGGCACTGGCCGATACCACCTTCAGTACGGAACCGGGCAAGGAGCCCCGCGCGTCCGGATCACTGGCGCTGGCCAGCGGGCTGGTCGATGCCTTGTTGATGGAGCACTACCAGGGCAGTGGCATCCCCCGCGAAGGCTGGGGCCGGTTGACCACCGAGGCGCAATGGCAGGCGCTGGCGCAGATCCGCAACCGCTACCAGGACATCCTGTTCGGAACGCCCGAGGTGGCGCGTGATGTGGCCGCTCCGCTGCTGACAAGAGTGAATGCGTTGTTCGACGACCCGGCGTCGCCGAAGGTGACCCTGCTGGTCGGTCACGATTCCAACATCGGCTCGGTGCTGGCGGCGTTGGGAATCAGCGACTACAGCCTGCCGGGGCAGTACGAGAAGACACCGATCGGTGGCCTGTTGCAGTTCGAACGCTGGCGTGATCGCCACAGCCGGGTGGAACGGATCCGCCTGGCCTACGTCTACCCGACCACCGCGCAGCTGCGCGATGCGCTGCCGCTGGCCAACGCGCAGCCGCCGGGCCGCGTCGTGCTGCGTGTGCCGGGGTGCGCGGCTCAGGAGTGCACCGTCGCCGAGTTCCAGCGCCTGCTGCATCCGAAAGCCCGCTGAGGCGCGCTGCTAACGCAGCGGCGTGCGCACGATGCCCTGCGTGGCCATCAGCGTAAGGTCGCCGCCCAGCCGTTGCGAGTGGAACGGGCCGCGTGCATGCGCGGCATCGAACACGCCGCCGTCAGGTGAGCGCAGGCGGTAGAACTCGACCCAGCCGCTGGCCTGCAGGGGCAGCTGTGCAACGCCGGTGTGCTGGTTGAACCATGCAGGGTCCCTGCTGCCTTCGATGACCCGCCGCGCCAGGCGGTCGATCGCGTGGTTCCTGCTGGCATACCAGTCCTGGCCGCGCAGACGCGCCAGCTCGGCCATCATCACCAGTGGCGCCAATGCGTAGTCGTGGTAGTGCAGGGCCCGTTGCCCGCGGGCCATCTCCAGCGGCAGGCTGCCATCGTCCTGGATGTCATCGATGCCCTTCTGGAACGCGGCGTGGCCGGCCTGCCACAGGGCATCGTCGTCGGTGGTCAGGCCGGTGGCCAGCACGCCCAGCCCGCCCCAGTAGTAGTGGTTGTTGCGGCGCCGTTTCGGATTGTCCCAGTACGCCAGATTGGCCCGTGCCAGCTTCTGCAGCCACGGATCGATACGCGCACGCTGCTGCGGGTTGGCCTGGTCATGCACTTTCAGGTAGGCCATGGCTACCGCATCGAGCATCCACTGCCGCATGTAGAACGACTGATCGTTATTGACCCGGATCATCTGCCCGAGCATGGCGCCGTCGTCGGCCCACGCACCCAACCAGCTCAGCGTGCACTGTGCCGCTGCCGGGTCACCGTTGCGCAGGTAGTCATCGCTCATGCGCGCCACGTCGGCGGCATAGCGGTCCAGCGGTGCAGTGGCGTCCTTGTTCTGCTGGTTCAGTACCGGGTCGATGATCGAGCCGACTTTGTCGGTGTAGTAGCCAAGCGCGCGGATGTCCAGCTGGCCGGGCGGCGGCGCGGGGCAGGCGGCGAAGGCACCCGCACTGGCCAGCAGCGTGGGCAGCAGGGCGAGGCGCAAGGGGAGAGACATTGGAAACCGGCGGAAGGGGGAATCCGGCGAACGATGCGCCTGGCCATGTTGCCGGCATGTGATGCGGAGATGGCTTGGCGATCCCCCACATACAGATCGGCCCGGGTTTCCCCGGGCCGCTCCGCTTCAACTTACACCACCCCGATCACTCGATCGGCTGGTCCAGCATCAGCTGGCGTGCGAAACGCACCGGGGGTGCGCCGTAGGACAGCATCTGGTCGTGGTACGCCTTCAGGTTGAACTTGTCGCCCAGCTTCTCCTGCACCGCCTTGCGGGTGTCGAAGTGTTCCTGCGCACCGACGAAGTAGGTCGGTAGCTGTGCCGAGGTCAGCTGTGCACGCACCCACTTGCCCGCCGCTTCGCTTTCCTGCTGGAACGCGTCGTGGGTCATCAGGTGCATTGCCTTCTCGCGATCCCAGTTGTCCACGTGCACGCCCTGGTCGAGGATCGCGTTGGAGATCGTGCGCAGGTAGAACTTCAGCTGCACCAGGTGGAACAGCGGGTCGTTGTTGAGGTAGCCCTGCTCCTGCATCATGCGCTCGGTGTAGACCGCCCAGCCTTCGGCGAACAGGCCCGAACGCAGCACCGCACGCAGGGTGGAGGGGAACTTGGCCGAATGCCAGCCTTCCAGGTAGTGGCCCGGGGTGCCTTCGTGGATGCTCAGCAGGTGGATCATGCGCGAGTTGTACTCACGCAGGAACGAGTCGACCTGCTTGTCGTTCCAGTCGTCCGGAATCGGCGACACGGCGTAGAAGGTCTTCAGGTTCTTGTCCAGCGGACCCGGTGAATCACAGTAGGCCACGGCCACGCCACGCTGGAATTCCGGCATCAGGATGATGTCCACCGGCGCGTCGGGCAGCGTCATCAGATCGTGCTCGCGCACGAACGCGGTGGACTGCTCCAGTGCGGCCTTGGCATCGTCGACGACCTTGTCGCGTGCCGGCTTGTCGGCGTAGGCCAGCTCCAGCGCAGCTTCAATGGCCTTCTGCTGCTGCTCGCCGGTCGGCTGGGCCGGCATCTCCGGCGCACCCGGCTTGTCCTTCAGCACGGTCTGCGCGATGCCGTACATGTCTTCGCGCACGCGCTTGAGTTCGGCGCGTGCACGCTCACCGATCTCCTGGCGCGACAGCGAGGAGCTCAACGCGAACTTCAGCTTCTGGTCGTACTTTTCCGCACCGATGCGGAAGTCGCCCTTGGCATTCGGCACCAGGGTCTTGTCCAGCCAGGTCTGCTGCTCGTCCACCGCCTTCTTCAGGCCGTCGATGGCGGCCTGCAGACGCTGCTGGTCGGCCTGCGGCAGTTCACCGATGTGCGGGGTGATGAAGGTATCGACGATGCTGAGGATGCCCTTGTTCTGCTTGGCCACCGTCTCGGCATGGATCTTCGGCACGCGCGCCGGATCCAGGTTCTCGCGGGCCTGGGCGAAGATCGCCGGCAGCTTTTCCATGCGCGCGGTGGCCGACTTCAGGCGCTCCGGCAGCGGCGCGAACTCGCGCGCCATCAGGCCGTAGATCGCGCTGCCGGCGATGCCGTTGTACAGCTGCGGGTCCCACTTGCCGGACTGCAGCACTTCGGCGTTCCAGATTTCCGACTGCAGCTGGTTGCGCAGGATCGCTGCGTCCACCTGGTTCTCGCGGCCCAGCTTGGCCACCTCGATCTTGTCCAGCTCGCCCAGCAGCGCCTTGTAGGCTGCCAGGGTCTTCTGCTGGCCGGCGGCACTGAGGTCGTCCAGCTCGCTGTCGTAGCGGTGGTCACCGATCTGGGTAGCGCTGACCGGCGACAGCTGCATCCAGGTGTCCAGGGCGCGCTTGGACAGGTCGGCGAAGGCGGCATCGACCGCCGCGTCACCGGCCTGCTGGCTGGTGGCCGGGGTGGAAGCGTTGGTCGGGGCGTCGGCCGGCTGGCAACCGGCCAGGGCGGCGACCAGGGCGAGGGCAAGAAGATGCGGGCGCATCGGCGTTCCTGTACGGGGTCAAACCCTGAGCATAGGGCCGCGTGGCTGCTTTGTCCCCGTGCCATAGGATTACCATGGGCGCAGACAAGGACCCTCCAAAGGAGCGCAGAACATGGAATACCAGGGAAGCTGCCATTGCGGCAGGATCGCATTCACCGTACAGGCCGGGGCGCCGATCAGCGACGTCATCGACTGCAACTGCTCGATGTGCCGCCGCCGTGGCAGCCTGCTGTGGTTCGCCCCGCGCGAAGCGTTCCAGCTGAGCACCGATCCGGCGGACGTGGCCACCTACCACTTCAACAAGGCACACATCGACCATCACCATTGCCCCGAGTGCGGCATCGCGCCCTACAGCGAAGCAGTGGACCCGCGCACCGGCACGCCGATGGTGGCGGTGAACGTGCGCTGCGTGCCACAGGTGGATCTGGCTGGTCTTTCGGTGACCTCCTACAACGGAGCCGCACTGTGAGGCCGCTGCGCGCATGGACGCGCACGATCGCCACGCCGGTGCTGCTGCTCGCACTGGCAGCCTGTGCAAAAAATGGTGAGCGCGCAGCCGATGCGGGCGCCACTGCCGCCGAAGCTGCTGTTGCTTCACCGGAAGGCGCATTCCTCGCCTACGAACACGACGTGCAGGTGCAACTGGAAGCGGCGCAGATCGCACCGCGCATCCAGCAGGTGGCACAGGCCTGCCAGAGCGCGAAGTTCGGTGACTGCGCGGTGCTGCAGGTAGACCAGCGCAGCGGCGAGCAGCCCAGCGGCGAGGTCAAGGTGCGGATTGCACCGAAGGGCACCGAGCCGTTGATCGCGTTGGCCGGTGAGGGCGGCACGCTGCAGTCGCGCAACACGCGTGCCGAGGACCTCGCGCAGGCCGTGGCCGACACCGCGCTGACCAAGGCGCGGCTGGAGAAGGAACACGCGCGGCTGCTGGCCTACCAGGACCGCAAGGACCTGAAGATCGAGGACCTGATGGCGATCACCACGCGGCTGTCCGAGATCGAGGCGGGTGTCGAGCAGGCCAGCAAGGATGCCGCGCAGCAGCGCCGGCGCATCGATACCCAGCTGGTGACGATCCATTTCGATACCACGTCCGGCCAGCGCAGCCGCAGCGAGATCGGCGAGGCGCTGAGCGAGTCGGGCAGCATCCTCAGCACCAGCGTTGCGTTCCTGATCCGCGCCGTCGCCGCGCTGCTGCCGGTGGCGGTGCTGGCCTTGATCGCGGCCTGGGGTGTGCGTGCATGGTGGCGCCGCCGCCGTCGCAAGCTGCCGCCCAACCTCTGAGGTGGAGGCTGATGCCGGCAGCCCGCCGGCATCAGCCCTCGTCGGTCTCGTACTCGACGAACACATCCAGCTCCAGCGCCAGTTCCTGCACTGCGTCGCGCACCTTCTGCGCGGTGCTTTCATTGCCGACTTCCACTTCCAGCTCATGGATGCCCGGGCCGATGTCGTCGGACAGCCCGGCCGAGCTGGAATCGTCGTCGTCCATGTGCGGCATCAGGTCGTCGGTTTCCTCGACATGCTCGATGCCCTCCAGGCCGAGCAGCAGGTCGCTGATGGCACGGGCGTCGTCTTCAGTTCCGGTGATGCGCAGTCGCAGCATGGCCATGGCGTAGGTACGTTGTGGAGTTGCCTGCAGCCTAGCCAGCGCCGGGCAAAGAACGGGTGAGGGTGCAGTCAGGCGCGTGTGGCCGGACGCCCGAGCAGGCTGTCCGGCAATGCGGGAATCGGTGTGCGTTCGTCCTGCGCCTGCTCCAGCAGCCAGTCGATGAACAGGCGTGCGGCCGGGCTGGGCGGTTGTCCTTCGGCATGCACTACGTGGTACGCATAGCGCGCCTTCAGCGCCGGGCCGGGCAGGCGCACCACCTCGTAGCGCTGCAGATAGGGCTGGGCGATGTGGGTGCGCGCCAGCACCGCGCCCATGCCATACACCGCTGCACGCATCGCATCGGTGCTGTCGGCGAAGGTGTGCATGGGTGGCAGCGGCGACGGCGTGCGCACGCCGGCGTGGCGGAACCAGTCGCGCCAGCCCTGCGGCGACAGGTCGGTGAGCAGCGGCAGGTCGGCGATGCGCGCCGGATCGACCAGCGTTTCGACGCCGGCCAGTGCCGGTGAGGCGACCGGGAACAGGTAGTCATCCATCAGGTGCTGCGCACGCAGGCCGGGCCATTGGCCCAGGCCGTAGCGGATGCCCACTTCCGGGCCGTTGTCGTCATAGCGATCCAGCCCGCTGCCGGTATGCAGCTCGATGCGGATGTGCGGGTAGGCCTGGGTGAAGCGCGGCAGCCGTGGCAGCAGCCAGCAGTAGGACAGCGAGCGCAGCGTGGTGATCCGCAGCGGCACGCTGTCGGCATCCGGCTGCAGGTGATGGGCGACGGCCGCGACATCGGTGAAGGCGGCGCTGGCGGCGTCGGCCAGTTGCCGGCCCTCGGCAGTCAGGCGCACTCCGCGGGCGTGGCGTAGGAACAGCCGTACTTCCAGCACTTCTTCCAGGCGGCGGACGTGGTGGCTGACCGCGCTGGCGGTCAGGTGCAGCTCCTGGGCGGCCTGGGCGAAGTTCTGGTGGCGCGCGGCGACCGCGAACACGGCCAGTGCGGGTAGCAGGGAAGGGCGTAGCAGCATGTCGAGCCTCAAACCATATTTGTGGCTGGCAGCGATACTACGCGCTTGTGCGGCGGGCGTCTGCGCCTGATCCTGTCCGCCTTGGCGAGGAATTGACGATGTACGGAGGCAAGGCATGAATGCGGTCCCACAGGCGGCCGAGCGCGATTGGCGCACGCCGCTGGAATTGACCCTGCTGGGCGCCATCTGGGGCTGCTCGTTCCTGTTCATGCGGGTGGCGGTGCCGTCGTTCGGCCCGTTCGCGCTGGTCGAGGTGCGGCTGGTGCTGGGTGCGCTGGTGCTGCTGCCGTTCCTGTGGCGCGCCCGCGCGCAGTTCCCGCCGCGGCGCTGGCTGTGGCTGGCGCCGATCGGCCTGATCAACTCGGCGTTGCCGTTCGTGCTGTTCGCCTATGCAGCGGAACAGGCGCCGGCGGCGATCGGCGCGATCTGCAATGCGATGACCGTGCTGTTCGCCGCGCTGATCGCCTTCCTGTTCTTCGGCGAGAAGATCGGCTTGCGCCGCGCCGGTGCCTTGCTGGTTGGCTTCGCTGGCGTAGTGGTGCTGGCCACCGCCAAGGTTTCCGGCCTGAGTATCGGCACCGCGGTGCTGGCCGGTGCGGCGGCTTCGCTGCTGTACGGCCTGGGCGTGAACCTGGTGAAGCGGCACATGACCGGCCTGCCGTCGGCGGCCGCGGCGGCGGCAACGCTGTCGTGTGCCTCGCTGTGGATGCTGCCGATGGCGGTGAGCCACTGGCCGCAGGCGGCGATTCCGCTGAAGGCCTGGGGCGCGGCCGTCGCACTGGGCGTGGCCTGCACCGGGCTGGCGTTCCTGATGTTCTACCGCCTGATCGGCCGTATCGGCCCGTCACGGGCGTCGACGGTGACCTACCTGATTCCGCTGTTCGGCGCGGCGTTTGCGTGGTTGTTCCTGGGGGAGGCGGTGACGGTGCAGATGCTGATTGCGGGGGTGTTGATTCTGGGTAGCGTGGCGGTGAGCCAGAAGGGCTGAGGAATTGGCGTTTTGCGCGTTGCGCGTGCTGAAGGTGCTTCACTGTTCATGGGCGTTACTTTTCTTTGTACGCAAAGAAAAGTAACCAAAAGAAACGTTCCGCCGGCCGCGAGCCGGTGCTGCGCACCGGTGCCCTGCGCTCCTCGGCCCGTCGAGGGACGGCGCGGGAACTCGCTGCGCTCAGACACCCGCGCCTCTTCGCCCTCGCCGGACCTGCGGTGCTCGGCTCGCTCAAGGCGGATCCAAGATCAAAGGCAGAAGCGGTCGCTTCGCTCGCCGGGCCCGGCCCGGCACTACCATGCATCGTCGTGCAGCTGTGGCTCTTGACCTTGGGTCCGCCTTGAGTGAGCCGAGCATCGCAGGGGAATCAGGGGCGAAGAGGTGCCGATGTCTGAGCGCAGCGAGTTCGGCACCGTCCCCTGATTCACCGAGAAGCGCAGGGGACCGACGTGCGAAGCACGGCGGCTCGCGACCTGGCGGCGCGTTTCTTTTGGTTACTTTTCTTTTCGCGCGAAAAGAAAAGTGACGCCCATGAACAATGAAGCGCCTTCAGCACGCGTAATGTGCGGAAACCATCACCGCACCGGCACCGGGATATTGCAGAGATCGATATGCCCCGCCGGGTGCTTGTAGAAATCATCCACGCGATTACGCCGTGCCTCCACCGTATCGGCAAAGGTCTTCGAGTCGGTACGCAGTACCTGGATCGGCGTGCGCTCTGCCGCCGGTACGTCGCTGGCGCGGCGGATCGACACGATCGGCGTACGCAGCTTCGGGTCGGTGTAGAAGCCCATCGGCGCCGGTCCGCGCGGGATCGCGCTGAGCAGCTCCATGCCCTTCAGCACGCGGCCGACGAGGGTGATGTTGCGGTCCAGCTGGCGCGGCGACTGGCCGGTCACCACGTACAGTTCGGCGCCGATGCTGCTGTCTTCTTCATTGCTGCGGCCGGCGCCGAGCATGCCGTAGCAGTGCGCCAGCCAGGCCTTGCCGGCCTGCGGGTCCTGGCCGACCGGGAAGCCGTCGACGAAACCAGTCTGCGCAGCCCAGCCATCGCGGTCCGGCAGCACGCTGACCTTCAGGCCGGCGCTGGCGCGTTCGAACTCGGCCGGCAGCTTGCGCGCGGCGCTGCCGAACGGCCTGGCCTTGGCCGCGTCATCGGCGTCGGCATCGCCGAACTGCACCACGAAGTTATCCTGCGAGCGGTAGATGCTGGTGCCGTCCCAGAAGTGCTCATGGGCGAAGGTCTGGATGTTGGCGACATGGCGCGGGGCGAACTGCGGCGCCAGCTCGATGATCACCCGCCCAGCCGGCAGGTCCATGTACAGCAGGTTGGCCGGGGCCGGGGTGCGCCATTCGCTGGCCGCCGAAGCATCGAGGATCTGCTGCGGGCTGCGGTAAGGCGTGGCCGCGCTGGCCAGAGCGGGCAGCAGGCAGGCGAGGGCGGTCAGGGCAAGGCGACGAAGGTGCGGCATGGGATCCCCGGAACATGAACGAGGCTTCGATTCTGCGCGAGCGGCCCGGCCACGCCAACCGGCACGATGACTAACGACACATTCGCTATACCGAACTTCGCACTACTGTGGACTTCAACGTAGTGGAGGGCCGGTCATGTCCGATGACGATGTCCAGCTGAAGAAGTTCCAGAAGGAGCTCAGCGCCGGAACGGTGTCGCTGGCCCTGCTGGCGGTGCTGGCCCGGGCCGGGGAGCCGCTGTACGGCTACCTCATTGCCAAGGAGCTGGAGCGGGTGGGCGAGGGCGTGCTGAGCGGCAAGCAGAGCGCGCTGTACCCGGTGCTGCGCAACCTGGAGGCTGCCGGTCTGCTGGAAAGCCACGTGGAGCCGTCCAGCAGCGGTCCGCCGCGGCGCTACTACCGCATCAATGAACGTGGCCGCGAGGTGCTGGCGCAGTGGCGCCAGGCCTGGCAGGCCACCCGCGATTCCGTCGATTCCGTGTTGGAGGGGGTACCGCAATGAACGACCCGAGCCTGGCAGGCCGAGCCCTGCCCACGACCATCCCGCAGTACCTGGCGCAGCTGCGCGCGGCGCTGGAAGGCGCCGACCCGGCGATGGTGCAGGACGCCCTGTACGACGCCGAGGAATACCTGCGCTCGGAGCTGGCGGCGCAGCCCGGCCGCAGCGAGGCCGAGGTGATCGCCGACGTCGCTGGCAGCTATGGCGCCCCGGACGAAGTGGCCGAGATCTACCGCGAGACCGAAGTGACGGTGAACCGCGCGCTGCGCACGCCGCGTGCGGATACCGCACCGGTGCTGCGCGCAGCGGCCGAAGCCAGTGGCGTCGAGCCGGCCGCACCGCCGCCGGCGCCGGTGCAGCGCTCGCTGCTGGCGCGCTTCTTCGGTGTGGTGACCGATCCGCACACCTACGGTGCGCTGTTCTACATGCTGCTGTCGCTGGCCACCGGCATCTTCTTCTTCACCTGGGTGGTGACCGGCCTGTCGCTGTCGCTGGGCCTGCTGATCCTGATCGTGGGCATTCCGCTGACCGTGCTGTTCTTCGGCTCGGTGCGCGGGCTGGCGCTGCTGGAAGGGCGGCTGGTGGAAGCGCTGCTGGGCGAGCGCATGCCGCGCCGTCCGCGTTACACCGATCGCAGCCGCACCTGGCTGCAGCGCATCGGCGACATGTTCACCGATGGCCGCACCTGGCTGACCCTGCTGTACTTCGTGCTGATGCTGCCGCTGGGCGTCATCTACTTCACCCTCGCGGTGACGCTGCTGTCGCTGTCGCTGAGCCTGATCTGGGCGCCGGTCGCGGCGATCTTCAGTGGCGACATTCCGGGCGTGTACGTCGATGGCGTGAACGTACTGCCGATGGCTGCATCGCCGCTGGTGGCGATCACGGTTGCTGCGGCGGGCGCGCTGCTGCTGCTGCTGACGATGCATCTGGCACGCGGCATCGGCAAGCTGCACGGGCTGATCGCCAAGAACCTGCTGGTGCGGTTGTAACAGGCCAGGGGTCGGATCCCTGTTCGCAGAACAGGGCTCTGACCCCGGATCCCATCATGCTGGGGTCAGAGCCCTTTCCGTTGGAAAGGGATCCGACCCCTGCCGGGAATCAGCCCGCCTTTCGCCGCAACGGGGTGACGTTGCTCTTCTTCTTCGTGGCCTTCGCCGCCGGTGCTTCGGCATGCGCGGCGAAGAAGTCGCGCACCTTCGGGTACACCACTTCGCGCCAGCGACGGCCGCTGAAGATGCCGTAGTGGCCGGCACCTTCGACGATGAAATGCTCACGGCGGTCCGCAGTGATGCCGGTGCACAGCGCCTGTGCGGCTTCGGTCTGGCCGAGGCCGGCGATATCGTCCAGCTCGCCCTCGATGCTCAGCAGCGCGGTATCGCGGATCGCCGACGGATCGACCTTCTCGCCGTTGACCACCCACTCACCACGCGGCAGCAGGAAGTCCTGGAACACCACGCGGATCGTATCCAGGTAGTACCTGGCCGGCATGTCGAGCACCGCGTTGTACTCGTCGTAGAAACGACGGTGCGCGTCGGCGTCTTCCAGGTCGCCCTTGACCAGGTCGGTATAGAAATCCCAGTGCGAACTGAAGTGGCGGCTCGGGTTCATCGACAGGAAGCCGGCGTGCTGCAGGAAGCCCGGGTACACGCGGCGACCGGCGCCGGGATAGCTGGCCGGCACGGTGTGGATGACGTTGTTCTCGAACCACGACAGCGGGTTCTGCGTGGCCAGGTTGTTCACTGCGGTCGGGCTGCATCGCGCATCGATCGGGCCACCCATCATCACCAGCGTGCGCGGCGTCGGTTCGCCACGGCTGGCCATCAGCGAAACCGCGGCCAGCACCGGTACGGTCGGCTGGCACACGCTCACCACGTGCAGGCGCTCCACGCCGAGGTGGCGGATGAATTCCTGGATGTAGGCGATGTAGTCGTCCAGGCCGAATTCGCCTTCGCTGGCCGGCACCATGCGCGCATCCACCCAGTCGGTGACGTACACGCGGTGGTCGCGCAGCAGCGTGCGCACGGTATCGCGCAGCAGCGTGGCATGGTGGCCTGACAGCGGCGCAACGACCAGCACGAACGGCTGGTTGAGCATGGTGTGCAGCTGGTCGGCTTCATTGCTGTGGCGCTTGAAGCGCAGCAGCTTGCAGAACGGCTTGCTTACTTCTTCGTGCACGACGATCGGCACGCGTTCGCCATCGACGTCGATTTCGTTGATGCCCCACTCGGGCTTCTCGTAATCCTTGCCGATGCGGTGGAAGAGTTCATTGACCGCCGCCAGGCGATCAGCGCCGGGCATCTGCGACCACCAGTGGCCCTGGTTGGCGAAGAACCTGGCGTTGGCCTGGGCCTGGTGCACCCAGGGGGCGAGCAGGTTGCGGGTCAGTTCGTGCAGTTGATAGAGCATGACGACCGAATATGTATGGTCATATGTTGCCGCGCAGCATATCCCATCCGGGTGTCCCGCAGGTTAAGTCGGCTGAAAATAATGAATCTGGATTCACATCCGTTCCAGCGCGGCCGCATCGTCTGCCAGGGCGGGGCCGAGCCAGCAGTGCGACCCCACCGGCTGCAGGCCATGCCGGGCCAGCGTGCGGCGGTACCAGCGCGCTGGGCGCGCCTGGAAGCCGTCGTGGTCGCCTTCGAACGCGTCCTCGGCGGCGAAGGTCTCCAGGAAGGCCACGCCGCCCGTCAGCTCTGCCACGCCGGCCAGTCCGGCGCGCAGCTCGCGGTCGGGCACGTAGTGCATCACGTCCGAGCAGACCAGCAGGTCGACCGGGGCACAGGGCCGCAGCCAGGCGAAATCGCCGAAGCGGGCCATGTGCAGGTTGCGGGTCCTGCCGTAGCGGCGCACAGCGTACTCGCTGCTGTCGAAGCCGAGGTATTCGACCTTCGGACGCAGCTTCAGCAGCGGTGCGCGCCAGGCGCCTTCGCCGCAGCCGATGTCCAGCACGCTGCGGATCGGTCGTTCCAGGTAGTACTCGGCACTGGCCACGGCCAGGGCGACCTTTCGCGCCAGGCGGGCGCTGCCGCCGATGTCGGCACGGCGGTACCAGCGTTGGAAATAGGCGGCGTCGTAGGTCTTGTCCATGGGGCGGTGCGCGATCGGGGAAAACGGCGCCTATCGTACGGTGTTGCGCCCCCGGGTGTGGCGGACCTGCAGTAGAGCCACGCCATGGGTGGCTGCCATGCTGCGGCGATTGGACGCGGCAGCCACCCATGGGATGGCTCTACTGCGACAATGGGTACCCATCTACGCCAGCCGCCGGAGCGAGCGCATGCAGAGCTACTACTGGGTCAAGACTTTCCACATCGTGTTCGTGGTGGCGTGGATGGCCACGGTGTTCTACCTGCCGCGCATCCTGGTGAACCTGGCCGAGACTGCGGGCCAGCCGGCGGTGACCGAGCGCCTGCAGCTGATGGGCCAGCGCCTGTACCGCTTCGGCCACTCGATGTTCGGCCTGGCATTCCTGCTGGGCCTGGTGCTGTGGCTGGGCTACAAGGTCATCCCCGATTTCCCGACCATGGTCGCGCCTGGTGGCGCCGGCTGGCTGCATGCCAAGCTGGGACTGGTGGTGGTGCTGCTGGTGTACTTCGGCTGGATCGGCCGCCTGCTCAAGGGCGTGGCCAAGGGCAGGGCGCTGCCGTCGTCGCGCGCGCTGCGCTGGATCAACGAGATCCCGCTGCTGGCCTTCATTCCGATCGTATGGCTGGTGCTGGCCAAGCCGTTCTGAGGCGGGGTCATCTGCACCCGGTAGATCCACGCCATGCGTGGATGCCGTCAGGGCGCAAACGAAAGCGCCGGGCAAACGCCCGGCGCTTTCGTTTCTGCAATCACCTGCGTGTTGCCGGCCAGCGGCCGGCACTACCAGGCCTACCTGCATGCTGGCCAGCGGCCGGCACTACTTCAGGCTGCTTCGTACGTGCCGTAGCTGCGCAGGCGCGCGTAGCGCTGTTCCAGCAGCTGTTCGGTGGACAGCTTGTCCAGCGCATCCAGCTCGTTCAGCAGCACCGCCTTCAGGCGCTTGGCCATCTGCGTCGGGTTGCGGTGGGCGCCGCCGGTGGGCTCGCGCACGACCTTGTCGACCAGGCCCAGGCTCTTCAGGCGCGGGGCGGTCAGGCCCAGCTGTTCGGCCGCGTCCTTGGCCTTGCCGGCGTCCTTCCACAGGATCGAGGCGCAGCCTTCCGGGGTGATGGTCGAGTACACCGCGTATTCCAGCATCACGGTGCGGTCGCCCACGCCCAGCGCCAGCGCGCCGCCGGAGCCGCCTTCGCCGATCACGGTGCAGATGATCGGCACCTTCAGTTCGGCCATCTCGATCAGGTTGCGCGCGATCGCTTCGGACTGGCCGCGCGATTCGGCGTCGATGCCCGGCCAGGCGCCAGCGGTGTCGATCAGGGTCAGCACCGGCAGGCCGAAGCGCTCGGCCATCTTCATCAGGCGCAGGGCCTTGCGGTAGCCCTCCGGCTTGGGCATGCCGAAGTTGCGCTTGATCTTCTCCTTGGTGTCACGGCCCTTCTGGTGGCCGATCACCATCACTGCACGGCCGTTGATGCGGGCCAGGCCACCCATGATCGCCTTGTCGTCGGCGAAGGCACGGTCGCCGGCCAGCTCCTGGAACTCATCGAACATGACGCGGAGGTAGTCGGCGGTGTACGGGCGCGACGGATGACGGGCCAGCTGCAGCACCTGCCACGAGGTCAGGTTGCGGAAGATCTGCGCGGTGCGCATGCGCAGCTTGTCCTGCAGCGCGTGCACTTCCGCCTCGACATTGACCGCCGGCCCGGCACTGGCGTTGCGCAGTTCCTGGATCTTGGCTTCCAGGTCGGCGATGGGTTGCTCGAAGTCGAGGTAGTTCGGATTCATCGGAAGCCGTCGTGTAAAGAAGAGGGGAATTCTAGCCGAATGCGCGCAAACCACCCGTACGCCTTCGTCTGGAAGGCGACGGTAGCGCAGCCGGGCGGGGCGCGCCAGTCAGCTCAGGGCACCACCAGGGCGCTGCGGCCCATCAGCTGGCTGCGCTGGGAAACGAAGTCGTTGTAGGCCTCGTTGGCGTCACGTCCCAGCCCGCTGCCCAGGGTGGCGGTGGCCGAGGTGAAGGCCATCTGCGCGGCGAAGTCCTGCTTGCGCAGCGCCTTCTGTTCATCGGCGGTGGTCGCCTTCAGCCAGCGCGCATAGACCTCGCGCAGCGGCGCGGCGTGGGCCTCGAAGGCGGGCACCAGCGCCGGCAGGCTGGCCGGGGCCGGTTCCAGGCTGAACGCCGGGGCCACGTAGCCGGCCGGCTGCTCGCGCTTGAAGGCGCCGGGCTCGCCCATGCCTTCTTCCACGTAAGCGATGAAGTCTGGCGCGGTGAACACCTTGGCCACGATCTGGCCACCGCTGGCGTCGACGTGGGCCACCACCTTTTCCTTCGGGAAGGGCTCGCGCACGCCGTAGGTCCAGGTTTTGTCGATGAACAGGTCGTGGCTCTTTTCGAACGGGCCTTCGAAGTCGACCCCGCCAAGTTCGATGCCGGCCTTGCCGGTGCCGAAGTTCTTCAGCTTGCTCTCGTCGGTGACATAGACCTCGCGGGCGATCACGTACTCGCTCAGGGTCGGGTTGATCAGGCCGCCACGGCCATCGACGTAGACGATGAAGCGCACGTCGCCGAGCTTGTCGGTGTGCAGGCGGTGCTCACCGACAGCGAGCGAGATCGGGCGCGAGCCCTGTGCGGCTACCGGCAGGTCCTTGCCGTCGATGCTCAGTGCCAGCGGCGCGTCGGTCGGGTTGTCGATCTGGAACTCGACCTTCGAGGGCGAACAGGCGGCCAGGGCCAGCGCGGCGGCGAACGGGAACAGCAGGGTCTTCATTGGCAATCGTCCTTGATGACTGGAACGGGAAAAACAGGAATACGGAGGAGCCGACCTCAGCTGGCCCACGGTGGGCTGTAGCGCACTTTCAGCGTGCGCACGGCGGGGTCGGCGCGCAGCGCCTCCATCAACTTGGAATCGATGCGCACCGCGCTCTGCCCGGACACATCGAGCATGCCGGCGACGCCGCCGTGCGGGCCCTTCAGCAGCAGGTCCAGGCGCAGCGGTGTGCGCCCCGGGCGATGGCGGTCGAGCAGCGCATCGATGCGCTCCCAGACCGGGCGCTGCTGGCGCAGGTCCAGGCGCAGCGACAGTCGCGTGGCGTAGTTGGCGCAGACTTCGTCGAAGTCCCAGCACTGGCGGATGCGCAGTGCGTAGCCGCCGTTGAACTCGTCCTCGCGCAAGCCGCCCTTGACCACCAGGATGCGGTCCTTGGTCATCAGGTGCCCGAACTCGGCCATCGCGTCGGAGAACGCGCTGCACTCGACGCGGCCGCGGCCATCTTCCAGCTGGATGAAGATCTGGCTCTCGCCCTTGCGACGCACACCGACCACCTGGCCGGCCAGCACGGTCTGTACTTCCGGGCGCCAGCGCTTTTCGCCGCCGCCGCCACCACCGCTGTTGGCGCTCCAGATCTTCTCCACCGAACCCAGGTCGTTGCCGACCAGATCGCGTACATCGTCGCGCCATGGATCGAACGGGTGGCCACTGAGATAGAAGCCCAGCGTGTCGCGCTCGCCGTTGAGGCGCTGCAGCAGCGGCCATTCTTCGGCTTCGGGCAGATCCAGCTGGATCGTGGTCGCGCTCGGGTCCGGGCCACCGAACAGCGAGTTCTGTCCCGAAGCGCGCTCGCGGGCCATCTGGTCGGTAGCCTTGATCACCTCCGGCAGCTGCAGCATCAGCGAGGCACGGTTGCGGCCAAGCTCGTCCAACGCACCACAGTTGATCATCGCTTCCAGCGTGCGCCGGTTGAGCTTGGCCGAGCCGACGCGGGTGCAGAAGTCGAGCAGGTCCTTGAACGGGCCGCCCTTCAGCCGCTCCTCGACCACCGCCTCGCAGGCACCCTGGCCGACGCCCTTGATCGCACCGAGGCCGTACTGGATGGTGTCCGGCGTCACCGCTTCGAACATGAAGGCTGACTGGTTCACCTTGGGCGGCAGCACGGTCAGGCCGAGGTTGCGCACCTCGTCGAGGAAGCCGACCACCTTGTCGGTGTTGTCCAGATCGGACGACAGCGTGGCCGCCATGAACTCGGCCGGGTAATGGCGTTTCAGCCATGCGGTCTGGTAACTGACCAGCGCGTAGGCGGCGGCGTGCGACTTGTTGAAGCCGTAGCCGGCGAACTTCTCCATCAGGTCGAAGATCGCGTCGGCCTTGGCTTCGTCCACGCCGTCCTTGGCCGCACCTTCGCGGAAGATCTCGCGGTGCTTGGCCATTTCGGCCGGCACCTTCTTGCCCATCGCACGGCGCAGCAGGTCGGCGCCGCCCAGCGAGTAGCCGCCGACGATCTGCGCCATCTGCATCACCTGCTCCTGGTACACCATGATGCCGTAGGTGTCTTTCAGGATCGCTTCGGTGCGCGGATCGGGATAGATGATTTCTTCCTGGCCGTGCTTACGCGCATTGAAGGAGGGAATCAGGTCCATCGGGCCGGGGCGGTACAGCGACACCAGCGCGATCAGGTCTTCGAAACGATCGGGGCGCGCGTCCTTCAGCAGGCGGCGCATGCCCGAGGATTCGAACTGGAACACTGCGCCCGTATTGCCGTTGGCGAAGATGTCCTTGTAGGTGGGCGTGTCGTCCAGCGGAATCGCGGCGATGTCCACCGGCGGAATGCCGGCGCGCTCATGACGCTTGTTGATCGCCTTCACCGCCCAGTCGATGATGGTCAGCGTGCGCAGGCCGAGGAAGTCGAACTTCACCAGGCCCACTTCTTCCACGTCGTTCTTGTCGAACTGGGTGACCGGGTTCTTGCCGAGGCCGTTCTCGTCGTGTTCGGCGTACAGCGGGCAGAACTCGCTCAGCGGCTCGGGCCCGATCACCACGCCACCAGCGTGCTTGCCGGCGTTGCGGGTCAGGTCTTCCAGCTGCAGCGCCAGGTCGATCAGGTCGCGGACATCGTCCTCGGTCTCGTAGCGCTGGATCAGTTCCGGCGACGCCATTTCCGAGCTGGGGCCTTCCTTGCCCTTGCCCAGTGCATCCTTCAGGTGGATGCCGAGGATGTTCGGGATCAGCTTGGAAACACCGTCGACCAGGCCGTACGGGAAGCCGAGCACGCGGCCGGAGTCGCGCACCACCGCCTTGGCGGCCATGGTGCCGTAGGTGATGATCTGGCTGACGCGCTCGCGCCCGTACTTGCGCGCGACGTAGTCGATCACCTCGTCGCGGCGGTCCATGCAGAAGTCGATGTCGAAGTCGGGCATCGACACGCGTTCCGGGTTCAGGAAGCGCTCGAACAGCAGGTTGTACGGCAGTGGGTCCAGATCGGTGATCTTCAGCGCCCACGCCACCAGCGAACCGGCACCCGAACCACGGCCCGGGCCGATCGGGATCCCCTGGTTCTTGCCCCACTGGATGAAGTCGGCCACGATCAGGAAGTAGCCGGGGAAACCCATCTTGATGATGGTGTTGAGCTCGAACTCCAGGCGCTCGAAATAATCTTCGCGGGTCTTGCCCGGCGCCAGCGGATTCTTCTCCAGGCGCTCTTCCAGGCCGTCGCGCGACATCTTCTGGATCCAGGTGTCCAGGGTCTCGTCGTCGGGCACCGGGTAATTGGGCAGGAAGTAGGTGCCCAGCCGCATCTCGATGTTGCAGCGCTCGGCCAGCGCCAGCGTGTTGTCGATGGCATCGGGAATGTCGGCGAACAGCGCACACATCTCTTCGGCCGATTTCAGGTACTGCTGGTCGCTGTACTCGCGCGGGCGCTTGGGGTCGTCCAGCACGCGGCCGGTGGAAATGCACACGCGCGCTTCGTGCGCGCTGAAATCGGTGGGCGCCAGGAAGCGCACATCATTGCTGGCCACCACCGGCAGGCCACGCTGGCCGGCGGCCATCAGCGCGAACTGGTTGAAGGTTTCCTCGCCCTCGCGGCCGGTGCGGGTCAGCTCCAGGTGCAGGCCATCGCCGAACACGCGCTGCCAATCGGCCAGCTGCTGCTCGGCCAGTTCATGCTTGCCGTCCAGCGCCAGGCGCCCGGCCAGGCTCTGCCGGCCGGCCAGCGCGAACAGGTTGGCGTTGCCGGCCTTCAGCCAGTCCGGATGGATGGCCACGCCGCCTTCGGGGCGATGGCCTTCCATCCACGCGCGGGTCAGCAGCCGCGACAGGCTCAGGTAGCCCTCGCGGTCGCGGCACAGCAGGGTCATCCGCCACGGATCCTGCCCTTCCTCGGCGATCAGCACGTCGGCGCCGGCGATAGGCTTGATGCCCACGCCTTCGGCCGCCTTGTAGAACTTGACCAGGGCGAACAGGTTGTTGAGGTCGGTCACCGCCAGCGCGGGCAGGCCGAGTTCGACCGAGCGTGACAGCAGGTTGGCCTGCTTGGCCTTCTTCGGGTCCGCCTGGTCCGGCTTGGCCGGCACACGGATGGTGGAGTCCGCCAGCGAGAACTCGGTGTGGACGTGGAGATGTACGAAGCGGGAGTTGGACATGCCGGACCAGGTTGGAGCGCGCGGGCCCCGGGTGCTGACGGGGGAATCGTCGCCGGGGTCGGGAAGCGCTGGAGTGCCCGGTCAGGGTAGCGAGGGCTGGAGGGCGCGACAAGCTCTTGACGGCATGCGATATCGCATCCGCGCTATCGCTCCCCACGGTTCGCAGGCGAACCGCGGGCCCCGCCTGACCCTGCTTTCGCAGCCGGGTGCAGCGACCGTTCAGGCGATTCAGGCGATTGCGATGTCTGCGGTCACAGCTGCCGGGTTTTCCAGGCACTCGCGCACCGGGGCGAAGCTGCGCCGGTGCTCCATGCAGGGGCCGTGCTCGCGCAGGGCGGCCAGATGGGCCGGGGTGCCGTAGCCCTTGTGCTGCTCGAAGCCGTATTGCGGGTGGCGGGCATGCACGTCCTGCATGTAGCGGTCGCGCGAGACCTTGGCCAGGATCGAGGCGGCCATGATCGCGCGGTCGATGCCATCACCGCCGACCAGTGCCTGCGCCGGCAGTACCAGGCCCTTGGGCACCACGTTGCCGTCGATGCGGGCGAAGCCGGCCACGTGGGCGACCGCTGCAACGACGTCACGCATGCCCTGCAGGGTGGCCTGGTAGATGTTCAGGCGGTCGATGGTGTCCACGTCCACCAGCACCACGTGCCAGGCCAGGGCACGTTCGATGATGCGGTCATGCAGTTGCTCGCGGCGGGCTGCGGTGAGTTGCTTGGAATCGTCCAGGCCGTTGATGCGTGGCCGTGCCGGGTCGAACACCACCGCCGCCACCGCGACCGGTCCGGCCAGCGGACCGCGGCCGGCTTCGTCGACGCCGGCGACCAGACGCTCCGGCTCGACCACGGCAGCACCGTCGAACAGGGCCAGGCTGGCCGCTGCGGCGTGGCGGCGGCTCATGCCTGGGCCTGGTCGCGCATCAACAGCTCGCCCACAGCGTCGGCCGCGCGGGCCGAGGCATTGCGGCGCAGTCGTTGATGCAGGCGGGCATAGGTGTCCTGCAGGTCGGTCACCCGCTGCGGGTGGTCGAACCATTGCTGGATGGCCGCCGCCAGCTTGTCCGGCGTGCAGTCGTGCTGCATCAGTTCCGGCGCCAGGTCCTGGCCCGCCAGGATGTTGGGCAGGGCAAAGCGGTCGACCTTGATCAGGCCCAGCGCCTTGACCAGGCGGTAGGTCAGCTCGTTGACGCGGTAACCGACCACCATCGGCCGCTTGACCAGCATCGCCTCCAGCGTCGCGGTGCCCGAGGCCAGCACCACCACATCGGCGGCGATCATCGCGTTGCGCGCCTCACCGTCGAGTACATGCGAGAAGGCTACCGGCAGCGCCGAGCGTGACAGCTGCTCTTCGATCAGGCGCTTGCAGGCCGGGTTGGCGGCAGGCACTACCACGTGCAGGCCGGGGATGCGCTCGGAGACCTGCCAGGCGGCCTCGAAGAACGGTTCACCGAGGCGCGAGATTTCGCCCAGGCGGCTGCCCGGCAGCACCGCCAGCACCTTGGCCGAGGTCGGCAGGCCAAGCGCGGCGCGCGCTTCCTCGCGGTTGCCCTGCAGGGGGATGTCATCGGCCATCGGATGGCCAACGAAGCGCGCGTCGATGCCGTGCCTGGCATAGATCGGGGGTTCCATCGGGAACAGGCACAGCACCAGGTCGGCGCTGCTGCCGATCTTCTCGGCGCGCTTCTCGCGCCAGGCCCAGACGGAGGGGCTGACGTAGTGCACGGTGCGCACGCCGCGCTGCTTCAGCCAGCGTTCGATGCCCAGGTTGAAGTCGGGCGCGTCGATGCCGATGAACACGTCCGGCTGCCATTCCAGTGCACGCTGGCGGAACGCGGAACGCAGTTTCAGCAGGCGTGGCAGGTGGCGCAGCACTTCGGTCAGGCCCATCACCGCCAGCTCGCTGGCATCGTGCCAGGTCAGGCAGCCGGCGCTGCGCATGGCATCGCCACCGATGCCGGCGAATTCGGCATTCGGAAAGCGTGCCTTCAGCTCACGCACCAGGCCCGCACCCAGCAGGTCACCGGAGGCCTCACCGGCCACCAGAGCGATCCGCAACGGGCGCTCGCTGAGCACCCGCTGCGCGGGGACGCTGCCGGCCATCGAGGCCAGCGGAATCACGGCGGCGCCGGCCGGCGCCTGGCCGGTCGTGCTGCTCATCGCAGCAAGGGCCTCTCAGCGTGCTCGATGAAGTCCAGCATGGCCTTCACGTCATCGCTGTCGCGTGCCTGTTCGGTCAGCTGCACCTTGGCTTCGGCCAGCGGCAGGCCCGCCACGTACAGGGTGCGGTAGGCGCGCTTGATGGCGGAGATGCGCTCGGCGTCGAAGCCACGACGCTTCAGCCCTTCGCTGTTGATGCCGCGCGGGCGGCCCAGCGAATCGGTGCCGACCATGGTGAACGGCGGAACGTCGCCGTTGGTCAGCGCGCCCATGCCGAGGAAGGCGTGGGCACCGATGCGGCAGAACTGGTGGGCACCGGCGAAGCCGCTGATGATCACGTAGTCGCCCACGGTCACGTGGCCGGCCAGGGTGGTGTTGTTGGAGAACACGCAGAAGTTGCCGACATGGCAGTCGTGCGCCACGTGCGTGTAGGCCAGCATCCAGTTGTCGTTGCCGATCGTGGTGATGCCGCCGCCGCCGCCGGTGCCACGGTTCAGGGTGACGAACTCGCGGAACACGTTGCGGTCGCCGATCACCAGTTCGGTGCGTTCGCCGGCAAACTTCTTGTCCTGCGGCTCGCCACCGATCGCGGCGTGACCGATGAAGCGGTTGTCACGGCCGATCCTGGTCGGGCCGTGGATGCTGCAATGGGGGCCGACCACTGTGCCGGCGCCGATTTCCACATCGGCACCGATCAGGGTGAACGCGCCGACCTGGACGTCGTCGGCCAGGCGCGCGGCCGGATCGATGACGGCAGTCGGGTGGATCCGTGGTGCGTTGTCAGTCATTGCTGCCTCCCGTGGATCAGCCCTTGGCACCGGCGCACATGACCTCGGCCGAGGCAACGACTTCACCGTTGACCTTGGCCTCGCCGTAGTACCAGCCCATGTTGCGGATCAGGCGCTTCATCTGCACATCCAGCATCAGCACGTCGCCGGGCACGACCTGCTTGTTGAAGCGGGCGTTTTCCACCTTGACCATGTAGAACAGCTTGGACTGCGCATCGCGGCCAAGCGTCAGCTGGGTCATCACGCCACCGGCCTGGGCCAGCGCTTCGATGATCAGCACGCCGGGCATGATCGGGCGGCCCGGGAAGTGACCCTGGAAGAACGGCTCGTTGATGCTGACGTTCTTCTGCGCCAGGATGCGCTTGGCGTCGATGTCGAGCTCAAGCACCCGGTCCACCAGCAGGAACGGGTAGCGGTGCGGGAGCAGTTCCTGGATCTGGCAGACGTCGATCGGAAGCTGCAGCGTGTCGTTCATTCTTTCTCCTTGCCAGCAGCCAGGACGCGGCGAGCCAATGCGTCCAGCTGCTTGAAGCGCGCGGCGTTCTTGCGCCACGTGCGGTTGTCGGTCAACGGGGTGCCGGACGAGTACTCGCCCGGCTCATGGATGGAATTGCGGACCACCGACTTGCCGGTGATCACGACCTTGTCGCAGATCTCGAGGTGGCCGACCACGCCGACGTGGCCACCGAGCAGGCAGTAGCGGCCGATCCTGGCGCTGCCGGCGATGCCGGTGCAGCCGGCGATGGCCGAGTGCGCGCCGATCTGCACGTTGTGCGCGATCTGTACCAGGTTGTCCAGGCGCACGTCTTCGTCCAGCACGGTGTCTTCCAGTGCACCACGGTCGACGCAGGTGTTGGCGCCGATTTCGCAATCGTCGCCGATGCGCACGCCGCCGAGCTGCGGCACCTTGATCCACTTGCCGGCGTCCATCGCCAGGCCGAAGCCATCGGCACCGAGCACGGCACCGGGGTGCACGCGCACGCGCTTGCCGAGCTTGACCCGGGTGACCAGGGTGACCCGGGCGATCAGTTCGCAGCCGCTGTCCAGGCTGCAGTCTTCGCCGATCACGCTGCCGGTGCCGATGATGCAGTTCTCGCCGACCACGCTGCGCGCGCCGATGGAGACGAAGGGGCCGATGTGGGCGCTGGCGGCGACCTGGGCGCTGGGATCGATGACGGCGCTGGGGTGGATGCCCGGTGGGCGCGTGGGCGCGATGTCGAACAGCGCGGCGATCTTGGCGAAGGTGGTGTACGGGTCCTTGGCCACGAGCGCGGCGCCGGGGGCGGCTTCGGCGTCGTCGGCGCGCAGCACGACCAGCGAGGCCTGGCTGTCGGCCAGCTGGGCGCGGTAGCGTGGATTGGCGAGGAAGGTCAGCTGGCCAGGACCGGCATGGGCGAGGGTGGCCACGCCATGGATGGCGGTGGCGGGGTCGCCATGGACCTGCAGGCCGAACTGCTCGGCGAGTTGCTGGGCGGTGTAGGTGGGAGTATTCACGGCGGGAGTTTAACGTGTGACGCCATTGCGGTCATGCGGGGTCAAAAGCGGCGCCTGCCTGATGTCCCGGGGTGATGGCGCAGGGGGCTGCCCAGGACACGCCGTAGACCCATCCCTGGGGGCTCGATGGCGCCATCCATGGCGCCAACGGTCCTGGTCAGCCCCCTGCGCCATCACCAGATGATTTCACGCGAGCGCGGGAAGTAACGGTGGTGAGCAAGTAAAACGAAAACGCCGGGCAGAGCCCGGCGATTCGCACCCCGTCTGGTGGAGAGCCCCCCTTCTGTTAAGGGGGGCGCGCCAATGGCGCGGGGGATAGGAGGTAGGTCGGGACCCGCTGCTTGCGCAGCAAGCCGCGGCGCACCTTCGGTGGTCAGTTCTTAGAACTGACCGCCGAAGGTGAATTGCAGACGTTCGATCTTGTCGCCGTCTTCCTTCTTCAGCGGGAAGGCGTAGCTGATCGAGATCGGACCGACCGGGGCGCGCCACAGCAGGGCTACACCGGTAGACACTCGCAGTTCGTTGGCCTTGAAGTTATCGGCGCCGTTGTAGACGTTGCCGAAGTCGACGAAGGCCGACACGCGGGCCGACGGGCTGTCGAACAAACGCGGGAAGTAGGCTTCGACCGAACCGACGGTCTTCAGCGAACCGCCCAGCGGCTGGCCTTCCGGATAACCGCGGGTTACTTCGCGCGGGCCGAGGGTGTTGTCCTCGAAGCCGCGCACGGAGTTGGTACCACCGGCGTAGAAGTTCTCGTAGAACGGCAGCCCCTTGGCGGTGACCGAGCGCAGGTTGCCGTTCTCGTCTGGGACCATTGCGGTCTTGTCACTGCCGTAGCTGTCGCCGTAGCCGATCTCGGCGCGGGTGTTGATCACCAGCGACGGCATGATCGGCCAGTACTTGCTGATCTGGTAGTTCAGCTTGTAGTACTCGATGGTCGAGCCCGGCAGCGTGGTTTCCAGGCCAACACGCTGATAGGTGCCGCGGGTCGGCATGAAGTAGTCGTTGCGCGAGTCACGCGCCCAACCCAGCTCCGTGCGCCAGGCATGGAACGTCCTGCTGCCCAGCACGTTGATGTAATCGATGATCGACTGCGGGGTCGAGCCCTGGTACGTGGTGATCTGGTTGCTGTCGATGCCGAACATCAGCGAGACGGTGTCGGTCTCGGTCAGCGGCACGCCGAACACCACCTGCGCAGAACCATTGGTGCTGTTGTACTGCGCGGTGTTGAAGTCGGAGTAGTCCAGTTCACGCCAGGACAGGTTGTAGCCCAGCGAAACGCCGTCGTCGGTGAAGTACGGGTTGGTGTAGCTGAAGCCGTAGCGCTGCAGGTAGCTGCTGCGCGAGGCTTCGACCGACACGCGGTTGCCGCCGCCGAGGAAGTTGTTCTGCGACAGCTGCACCGAGGTGGTCATGCCGTAGGACTGCGAATAGCCCAGGCCGAACACGAAGCTGCCGGAGGTGGTTTCCTTGACGTTGTAGACGACGTCGACCTGGTCGTTGCTGCCGCTGACGGCCGGGGTCTCGACGTCCACTGACTCGAAGTAGCCCAGGCGCTGCAGGCGGATCTTGGAGCGGTCGATCGCGGCCTGCGAGTACCAGCTGTTCTCGAACTGGCGCATTTCGCGACGCATCACTTCGTCGGAGGTGCGGGTGTTGCCACGGAACAGGATGCGACGCACCGACACGCGCGGGCCGGGCACGACCTGCATGTTGATCCCTACCGTCTGTTCGGCACGGTTGGTGGTCGGGATCGGGTTCACCTTGGCGAACGCGTAGCCGATGTTGGACAGCGAGTTGGTGATGGTGTCCGAGCTGAATTCCAGCAGGGCACGCGAGAACGTGTCGCCCGGCTTCTGGATCACCATGCGCTCGACGTCCTCCTGCGGAAGGATGGTGTCGCCGCTGACCTTGATCTCGGAGATCTTGTACTGCGCACCCTCGGTCACGCCCGCGGTGAGGAACATGTCGCGCTTGTCGGGGCTGATCGAGACCTGGGTGGAATCGATGCTGAAGTCGACGTAGCCGCGGTCCAGGTACCACGAGTTGAGCTTTTCCAGGTCGCCGGACAGCT
The DNA here is from genome assembly GCF_059368315.1 of Stenotrophomonas sp. YJH_SMC_119. Taxonomy (NCBI): domain Bacteria; kingdom Pseudomonadati; phylum Pseudomonadota; class Gammaproteobacteria; order Lysobacterales; family Lysobacteraceae; genus Stenotrophomonas; species Stenotrophomonas sp. YJH_SMC_119. Next base: position 70,308 of record NZ_JCAFRP010000006.1, read on the forward strand.
TTTCCTTGGAGTACTGGTCGTCACGGCGGTACCACGACGCCCAGTTGTGCTCCTTGGACTCCCAGGTCTCCAGGATGTCCTTGCTCTCGAACTTCTCGGTGCCGACCAGGTTGACGTGGCGGATCTTGGCCGCCTTGCCTTCCTTGATGGCGATCGCGATGTCCACGCGGTTGCGGTCCAGCGGGCTCACGGTCGGGGTGATCTCGACGGTGTACTTGCCGCGGTCGTTGTACTGGCGGCGCAGTTCCTGGGTCACGCGGTCCAGGCTCAGGCGGTCGAAGGTGCCGCCCTCGGTCAGGCCGATATCGGACAGGCCCTTGAGCAGCTGCTCGGACTTGATGTCCTTGTTGCCGGTCACGGTCAGCTTGTTGATCGCCGGGCGTTCCTTGACGGTCACCACCAGGATGCTGCCCTGGCGGTCCAGCTGCACGTCTTCGAAGAAGCCGGTCTTGTACAGCGCGCGGATGGTCTCGCCGACCTTGTTGTCGGTGATCGTCTCGCCCCGTTCCACCGGCAGGTAGGTGAACACCGTGCCCGAGCTGATGCGCTGCAGGCCATCGACGCGGATGTCGCTGACAGTGAAGGGCTCGGCTGCCTGGGCCAGGGCGGGAGCGCCGGTGACGGCGGCGAGGGCGAGGGCCAGCAGGCGGCGATTGGGGAGTCGCGTCATGTCACGTCCGGTAGGAAGGTCGATTTCATTGGTGCGGGATGCCGACGCTGTAGACGGCAACAACGTGGAAAAGTTCATCGCGGGACCAGGCCGAGGATGTCGTTGTAGAACGCCAACCCCATCAGCCCGGCCAGCAACGCCAGGCCGATGTATTGGCCGGCGGCGATGGCACGCTCGCTCAGCGGGCTGCCCTTGACCAACTCGATAAGGTAATACAGCAGGTGCCCGCCGTCCAAGATCGGGATCGGCAACAGGTTGATGATGCACAGGCTGAGTGACAGCAGGGCAAGGAACTGCAGGAACCAGTCGAGGCCGCGTTTGGCCGAGACATTGGCCACGCGGGCGATGGTGACCGGCCCGGAAACGTTCTGCAGCGAGGCTTTGCCGGTGACGATGCGGGCCATCATGCCCAGCGAATCGGCGGCAAGCCGGCCGGTTTCACGTACGGCGACGGTCACTGCATCCAGCGGCCCATAGCGCAGCAGGGTGTCGTAGGAGGGGCTGTAGGTGGTGGGGAAGCCGACGCCGATCTGCCAGACCGGGTTGCCCTTGCCATCCTTGCCCTGGCGGGGCGTGACTTCCAGTGCAAGGCGTTCACCGCCTCGCAGGACCTCGATCATGCCGGGGCCTCCGGCACGGCCGAGGGCCTGGATCTCGCCGATCACCTGGTCGACGCTGTCGATGCGCTGGCCGTCGATCGCCACGATCAGGTCGCCCGGCTGCAGCAGCCCGGTGACCACCGAATCGGCGGTGAGCGAGTCGACCAGCGCCGGCTGCAGCCACGATTGCCAGTACAGGCCGGCCAGGATCGGTACCCGTCGTTCATCGAAGCCGGCGGGCAGCTGCGACAGCGGCAGGGTGCGCACGCGCACCTGGTCCGCAGGGTCGAGTACCTCAAGCGTGACGTCGCGGCGATCCATCGCGGCGGCGGTCAGCGCCATGCTGGCCTCGCCCAGGGTGGCGACCTGGCGCTCATCCACCCGCAGAACGCGGTCACCGCTGAGCAGGCCGGCGCTGGCGGCGATGCCGTCAACCCGGCCGATCGTCGGCGAGTAGTCCTGCTTGCCGATCACGAACATCGCCCACAGCAGCAGGATGCACAGCAGCAGATTGGCGATCGGCCCTGCAGCAACAATGGCGATGCGCTGCCACACGGTCTTGTGGTTGAAGGCCTGGCCGCGCTCGTGGGGATGGACCTCGACCTCACGTTCGTCGAGGAACTTCACGTAGCCACCCAGCGGGATGGCGGCAATGGCGAACTCGGTGCCGTGCCTGTCGCGGCGCGACCACAGCGGACGGCCGAAGCCGACCGAGAAGCGCAGGATCTTGACCCCACAGAGGCGGCCGACCCAGTAATGCCCGAACTCGTGGAACGTGACCAGCAGCCCGAGGCTGACAATCATCCACCAGACCGATCCGAGGAAGTCAGTCATGCAGGCTCACAGTGGCGGGCAGGGGCGGCGGCGTCATGCTGGGCGAGGCGGTCGTTCAGGCGGCGTCGATGGCGTTCAGGGTGAGCTGGCGTGCCCGCTGGTCGGCGGACAACAGGACCTCCAGTGTATCGGCTGGCTGGGTCGGCAGTGTTGAAAGAGCGTTAGCAACCAGCTCCGGGATGGTCAGGAAACCGATCCGGCCCTGAAGAAATGCTGAAACCGCCTCTTCATTGGCGGCGTTCAGCACCGCCGGGGCAGTACCGCCGGCCTGCATGGCCTGCCAGGCCAGCGCCAGGCAGGGGAAGGCGTCGGTGTCAGGCGCCTCGAAATCCAGCCGGCCCTGCGCCAGCAGGTCCAGCCCGGCCACGCCCGATTCGATGCGCTGCGGCCAGCCCAGGCCGACCGCCAGGGTGGTGCGCATGTCCGGCAGGCCCATCTGGGCCAGGGTCGAGCCGTCGACGAATTCGACCAGCGAATGGACCAGGCTCTGCGGGTGCACCAGCACCTCGATGCGCTCGCCGGGCACCGAGAACAGATGGTGCGCCTCGATGACTTCCAGGCCCTTGTTCATCAACGTCGCCGAATCGACCGAGATCTTCGGGCCCATCGACCACTTCGGGTGAGCCACGGCCTGGGCCGGGGTGACCTCGGCCAGCTCGGCGCGGCTGCGGCCGCGGAACGGGCCGCCCGACGCGGTCAGCAGGATGCGGCGCACGCCGGCGCCGTCGATGCTGGCGTCGCGCGAACGCAGGCACTGGAAGATCGCGCTGTGCTCGCTATCGATCGGAATGATCTCGGCGCCGGCGCGCTCGGCGGTGCGGGTCAGCAGCTCGCCGGCCAGTACCAGCGATTCCTTGTTGGCCAGCAGGATGCGCTTGCCGGCCGCAGCGGCGGCGAGGGTCGAGGACAGCCCTGCAGCACCGACAATGGCCGCGACGACCGTGTCGCAGGCATCGCTTGCTGCCAGCTGATCCAGTGCGGCATGACCGGCGTGGGCCTCGGTCGACAGCCCGGCATCGCGGAGGCCGTCGCGCAGTTCGGTGAACAGCGCTTCGTCGGCGATGACCGCGTGCGCGGGCTTGTGCTGGCGGCACAGGGCCAGCAGTGCCTGCACCTGGCGGCCGGCGGCCAGCACCGTGGCCTGGTAGCGCTGCGGGTGGCGGGCGATGACGTCCAGCGTGGAGGCACCGATCGAGCCGGTGGCGCCGTATACGGCGACCCGGCGCAGGTCTGCGACAGCATTCATGGTCAGAACCCGAAGATTTCCTTGCCCAGCGCGAACACCGGCACGGCGGCGAGGACGCCGTCGACGCGGTCGAGCACGCCACCATGGCCCGGAATCAGGTTGCCCGAGTCCTTGGCACCGGCGTGGCGCTTGATCAGGCTTTCGAACAGGTCACCCAGCACCGACGCGAATACGGCCACCACCGAGGTGATCAGCAGGCCCGGCAGGTGCGCGATGTCGATGCCGGCCAGCCAGCCCAGTCCGAGGGCCACGGCGACACCGGCCAGCAGGCCGCCGAACAGGCCTTCCCAGGTCTTGTTGGGGCTGATCCGCGGCGCCAGCTTGTGCTTGCCGAAGTGACGGCCGGCGAAATAGGCGCCCGAATCAGCTGCCCAGACCAGTGCCAGTGCCGCCAGCAGCCACAGGTGGCCCTGCTTGCCTGGCGGGTCACCGCCAGCGTGGATCAGTACCAGCGCTGCCCAGGCAGGAACGATGGCCAGGGTGCCGGCCAGCATCTTCACGATCCGGGAGGGGGCCGTCGGCTGGGCGCCAAAGTTGAAGAAGCGCAGCCAGGCCAGCGCCGCCAGCCACCAGGCAACACCTGCCAGTGTGGTGATCTGGAACAGCACCAGCGTGCTGCCATCGGCCCACACCAGCAGCACCATCAGCAGCAGGTTCAGCACCAGCAGCACGGTGCGCGCGAGGGTGTCTTCGATGCCGGCCAGCTTCAGCCATTCCCACAGGCCGATCAGCAGCACGGCGGCGGCGGCGGCGGCCAGCCATTGCGTCGGCAGCAGCAGGATCGCGGCAATGGCGAGCGGCGCCATGATCAGCGCGGCGAGGACTCGGGTCTTGGTCATGGGCTGGAGGTCTCGGTGGCCAGTGCGGCGATCTGGGCGCTGGTCAGGCCGAAACGACGCTCGCGGCTGCCATAGGCATCCAGCGCCTGCTGCAGCAGGGCGGCATCGAAGTCCGGCCACAGCGCCTCGGTGAACCACAGCTCGGTGTAGGCCAGTTGCCACAGCAGGAAGTTGCTGATGCGGGTGTCGCCACCGGTGCGGATGAACAGATCCGGCGGCGGCAGGTCGGCCAGGGCGACCTGGCTGCCCAGCAGCGATTCGTCGATCTGTTCGGGCAGCAGGCGTCCTGCGGCGACTTCAGCGGCCAGTGCGCGCGCGGCACGGGCGATGTCCTGGCGACCGCCGTAGCTGGCGGCGATCGACAGGGTCAGGGTGGTGTTGTCGGCGGTCCGCTGCTCGGCCAGCTGCATGCGGCTGACCAGTCCGGCACCAAAGCGCTCGCGTTCGCCGATGAAGCGTACGCGCACGCCGCGTCGGTGCAGTTCGTCCACTTCGCGGTCGAGCGCGCCGAGGAACAGCTTCATCAGGGCGTCGACTTCTTCCTGCGGCCGGCCCCAGTTCTCGCTGGAAAACGCGAACAGGGTCAGCGCCGGAATGCCCAGTTCAAGGCAGCGCTCGATGGTGCGGTTGACCGCGCGCGCGCCGGCACGATGGCCGATCACGCGCGGGCGGCGGCGCTGCTGTGCCCAGCGCCCGTTGCCATCCATGATGATGGCGACGTGGCGGGGCAGGGTGGCCGGCAACGGAGGCGGGACTGAAGGCATCGACTTCAGACCGACAGCAGTTCTTTTTCCTTGTCGGCAACGACCTTGTCGACGTCCTTGATGTTGGTGTCGGTCAACTTCTGGATGTCGTCCTCACCGCGCTTCTTCTCGTCCTCGCTGATCGCCTTGTCCTTGACCAGCTTGGCGATTTCCTTGTTCGCGTCCTGACGGATGTTGCGGATCGCGATCTTGGCGCCTTCGCCTTCCTTCTGCACCTGCTTGACCAGCTCCTTGCGGCGCTCTTCGGTCGGCGGCGGCATGTTGATGCGGATCGCGGTGCCCAGCGTGTTCGGGGTGAACTCGGCGTTGTAGAGACCCTTCTCGATCTCCTTGATCATGCCCTTGTCGAACGGGGTGACCAGCAGCGAGTGCGCATCGGCGTTGGAGATCGAGGCAACCTGGTTCAGCGGGGTGCTGGCGTTGCCGTAGGCATTGACCGTCACGCGGTCCAGCAGGGCCGGCGTGGCACGCCCGGTCCGGATGGAGGTGAGGGTGTGCTTCAGAGCGTCGATGCTCTTGGCCATGCGCGTCTGCGCGTTGTTCTTGATGTCGTTGAGCATCGCCCGGTCCTGGATGTATCTGGAATCGGGCGATTATAGGCGAATACGGGACGCTGCCGGGCCTGAATCGGCCCGGTTGTCGCCGCGCGCTCAGGCTCAGGCCGGATCGCGGCCCTGGACCAGGGTGCCGATGTTCTCGCCGTTGAGGATCTTCAGCAGCTCGCCCGGCTGGCCCATGTCGAACACGCGCATCGGCAGGTCGCTGTCGCGGGCCAGTGCGAAGGCGGCGGTATCCATCACTTCCAGGCCGCGGCGGATCACTTCGTCATAGCTCAGGCTGTCGAAGCGGACCGCATCGCTGTGCTTGTTCGGGTCCTTGTCGTACACGCCATCGACCTTGGTGGCCTTCAGCAGCAGGTCGGCGCCGATCTCGATCGCGCGCAGGGCGGCGCCGGAGTCGGTGGTGAAGAACGGGCTGCCGACGCCGGCGGCGAAGATCACCAGGCGGCCCTTTTCCAGGTGGCGGATGGCGCGGCGGCGGATGTAGTCCTCGCACACGTCGTTGATCTTGATCGCGCTCATCACGCGCGCCTTGGCGCCCAGCTTCTCCAGGGCGTCCTGCATGGCCAGGGCGTTGATGACCGTGGCCAGCATGCCCATCTGGTCGCCGGTGACCCGGTCCATGCCGCCTGCGGCCAGGCCGGCGCCGCGGAAGATGTTGCCGCCGCCGATCACCAGCGCCACTTCGGCACCGGCTTGCTGGGCTTCGATGACCTCACGGGCCAGGCGGTTGATGATCTTCGGGTCGATGCCGTAGTCCTCATCTCCCATCAGCGCCTCCCCGGACAGTTTCAGAAGGATGCGGCGATAGGCGAGCTTGGACATGGGGACCTCGGGTGCGTGGAAATCGCGGGCGATTCTACGCGCATGCGGCGTCGGGCCATAGTGTTTTGTGCACTGCGGCGTAAAATCCTGGCGTTCGCCCTGGTCATCCGGGGCTTCCGGTTCAGCCCAGCTCGGCGCCCGCGGTCGCTGACAGCTCGTCGTGGCCGAGGGCGCCGGGGGAGCGCGCGATCACCCGGTTGCGGCCGAGGTTCTTGGAGCGGTACAGCACGTCGTCGGCGGCGCGCAGCAGGTCCTGCACGTCGGCGAAGCGTTCGTAGCCGCCCTGGGTGGCCACGCCGGCGGAGAAGGTGACGAACAGCGGGCCGCCTTCCAGTTCGGCCATCGGCGTGGCAACGATGTTGGCCAGTACCCGGCGGATCACGTCCAGTGCTACCGTTTCGCTGGTGTTGGGCAGCAGCGCGACGAACTCCTCGCCGCCGAAGCGGGCCACGGTGTCGCTGTGGCGCAGCTGGCCCTGCAGTTTGCCGGCAAAGGCCCGCAGCACCTCGTCGCCGGTCAGGTGGCCATGGGCGTCGTTGATCTTCTTGAAGTCGTCCAGGTCGATGAAGGCCACCGACAGCGGCCAGCCCTGGCGACCGGCGCGCAGGAATTCCTGCTCCAGCACGGCTTCCAGCTGGCGCCGGTTGAGCACGCCGGTGAGGGCATCTCGATGGGCCTGGTCGGCCAGGCGCTTGGCCCGGGCTTCGAATTCGTCAGCGCGGCGACGGGCCTGGTCGGCATCCTGCAGTTCGCGCAGGTTGCGCAGGGTGGCCAGCTCCTGCGCGTGGTCGATCAGCTCGCGCACCCGCGAGGGGGAATTCAGGCCGGCCTCGAACAGGCTGGCGATGTCCGGCAGGGCCTCGCTGATGCGGGTCAGGACCTGGTCGAAACGGGCGCTGTCCAGTTCAAGGCGGTCATGCACCTGCTGCAGGGCGCGCTCGCGGGCGGCATCGGCGTCATCGTCCAGCCAGATGTCGGCCACGGCACCGGACAGCTGCACGCAGGCCTGGAACGGCGATTCCGCGGCGTCCAGGTCTTCGCTGTGGCTGATGCTCTCCACCAGGTAGCGCGGCAGGCCCCACTGCTCGGCCACCCAGGCGCCGACCTCGGCGTGGCTGCAGCCCAGTTCGTCGCGCTCGCGCGCGACCAGGTCGATGTTGTCGCGTGCTTCGCGCAGCAGCGGCAGGTAGCGCTCCGATTCGGCCTGGGCCAGGCACAGTACGCCCAGGTCCTGCAGCAGGCCGGCCAGCATCAGTTCTTCCAGCCGGCGCAGGCCGCGGGCCTGGCCCAGCTGGCTGGCAGCCAGCGCGCTGAGGATGCTGCGCTTCCAGGCGCGTTGGCGCAGGTCGTGGTCGGCGCCGGTGCCGCCGGTCAGCCCCTGGGTGACGGTGAAGCCGAGGGCCAGGCTGATCGTGGCATTCAGGCCGAGCATGGTCAGTGCCTGGCCGAGGTTCTCGATCCGGCGGCGGCTGGCGTACAGCGGCGAATTGGCGATGCGCAGCATGCGAGCGCTCAGCGCCATGTCGATGGCGATGATGTCGGCGGCGGTGGCGATATCCGCTTCCGGGTCCTGTGCCAGTTCGATGATGCGCAGGGCAATACCGGGTGGCGAGGGCAGGTTGCGGCAGAGCGCCAGGGCAGCTGTCAGCTCGGGAGGCATGTCGGGTCGTTCAATTCCATTGGGACAAGAATACCTAGGAATGCATCACAGTCCGCGATTTTCGTTCCTGCTAAATGACTGTTGATTCCCTGTGCCGAGTATCGGCTTGATTCGCGCGCAACGCAAAGGTGCCGCTGTGCGCACCCCACAGGGCCGCCGGCATAAAAAAAGAGCCGCGGTCTCCCGCGGCTCCTTCTGGTTGCTTCACAGCCGGAAGGCTGGAATCAGACCTGCATCGCCTTGGCAACTTCGGCGGCGTAGTCTTCCACCACCTTCTCGATGCCTTCGCCGACGATCAGCAGCTTGAAGCCAGCAACATCGGCGCCAGCGGCCTTGACCACCTGCTCGACGGTGGTGTCGCCCAGCACGTAGGTCTGGCCGTACAGGGTCACGTCGCTGACGATCTTGTTGATCTTGCCGCTGATGATCTTTTCCAGGATGTCGGCCGGCTTGGCCTTGTCCTTTTCGGACATCTTGGCCAGCTCGATTTCCTTTTCCTTCTCGACGAAGTCGGCCGGAACGTCCGCAGCCTTGTTGTGCGGCGGCTTCAGCGCAGCCACGTGCATGGCCAGGCCACGGGCCAGCTCGACGTCGCCGCCGATCAGATCGACCAGCACGCCGACCTTGCCGTTGGTGTGGACATACGCACCGATGTTGCCGGTGGTGTCGACATTCACCATGCGACGGATCTGGATGTTCTCACCCAGGGTCTGCACGGCGGTGGCGCGGGCTTCTTCAACGGTGCGGCCATCGGCCAGCTTGGCAGCCTTCACGGCTTCAACGTCGGTGGCGCCCGATGCCAGGGCGGCAGCGGCAACGGCATTGACGAAGGACTTGAAGTTGTCATCGTTGGCGACGAAGTCGGTTTCCGAGTTGACTTCGACCAGCACGGCCTTGCCGCCATCCTGGGCCAGGCCCAGACGGCCTTCGGCGGCCACGCGGTCAGCCTTCTTGTCGGCCTTGGCAGCGCCGGACTTGCGCATGGCTTCAGCAGCAGCGTCGATGTCGCCGTTGGCTTCGGTGAGCGCCTTCTTGCATTCCATCATGCCGGCGCCGGTGCGCTCGCGCAGTTCCTTGACCAGGGAAGCAGTGATTTCCACGGGATTACCTCACGAAAGAAAGGGGTTGGGCCGGCATGGTGGCCGGCCCGTGTGACACGGTCCTGTCACGCGCCAAAGGCTGCGCGCAGGGAGGGTGGACGCCGGGCGTCCACCCCGGGCCTGGATCAGGCCTGGGCGTCGTCGCCCTTCTTGGCAGCCTTCTTGGCCGGAGCGCGGCGGGCCGGCTTCTCTTCGCCTTCAGCAGCGGCTTCAGCGAACTCTTCCTCACGCACCGAAGCAGCGTGCGGAGCAGCAGCCTTGCCTTCCAGCACGGCGTCGGCAGCGGCGCGGGCGTACAGCTGCACAGCGCGGATGGCGTCGTCGTTGCCCGGGATGGCGTAGTCCACCAGTTCCGGGTTGTAGTTGGTGTCGACCACGGCGATGACCGGGATGCCCAGCTTCTTGGCTTCCTTGATCGCGATGTCTTCGTGGCCGATGTCGATCACGAAGATGGCGTCCGGCAGGCGGTTCATGTCCTTGATGCCGCCCAGCGAGGCTTCCAGCTTGTCGCGCTCGCGACGCAGGCCCAGCACTTCGTGCTTGACCAGCTTCTCGAAGGTGCCGTCGGTTTCACCGGCTTCCAGTTCCTTCAGGCGGGCAACCGACTGCTTGACAGTGCGGAAGTTGGTCAGGGTGCCGCCCAGCCAGCGCTGGTTCATGAACGGCATGCCGCAACGCTCGGCTTCTTCCTTGATGGTTTCGCGGGCGCTGCGCTTGGTGCCCAGGAACAGGACGGTGCCGCGCTTCTGGGCAACCGACGAGATGAAGTTCATCGCGTCGTTGAACAGCGGGACGGTCTTTTCCAGGTTGATGATGTGGATCTTGCCGCGGGCGCCGAAGATGTACGGAGCCATCTTGGGGTTCCAGTAGCGGGTCTGGTGGCCGAAGTGGACGCCGGCTTCCAGCATCTGACGCATGGTGACCTGGGGCATTGCAATACTCCTGATATGGAACCAGCGATTCCGCCCGCGGGGATAGGTATGCGGGACGCGTGGAAGCGCGATCGGTTCCGGGGTTGGGCTTCCCTGTTGCCTCCGTGGCCGAACTCCTTGCGGAGCACCCCGGCACGGATGGGGGCAGCAGGTGTGGATTCACCGGTGACGTCCGGTGTGGACGGGTTCCCGCGCACGCAGGCGGCAGGAATCCGGTCGATTATAGCCCGCTCGGTGCGCTGGCTGCAATTGCCGGGCCTGGAGCGACCAGATCGACCATCCGGCCATCCTGCAGCCGGGCCTGGAAATGACCGCCGGCGTAGCCATCAGCGCGGGCGGGCAGGGCCCAGCGGCGCTCATGGCCGGCCAGCAGATACCCGGCCAGACCGGGCAGCAGCAGGGTGCGCTGACCGCCGCTGGTGATGTAGGCGAGATCGTTCAGGCGTGCGTGCAGGGTACCGGTGTTGCTCAGTCGCAGGAAGGTATGTGACTGGCCGGGTTCGATCCCTGCATGCAGCCGCGACTGGGCCATTGGTGTGGCGTGCCCGCGGAACAACGGCAGCGAATAGCGCTGCAGGCCTGGCGTAGTGGGGGCCAGGACGACCCGATAGGCCTGTTCGCCGACAGCGGATGCCGGCTGGCGTGGCAGCAGCCAGATGCGCTGTCGGACGCCGGGCGGGATGTCGAGCAGGGTGGGGCTGGCGAGCACCTGGTCGGTGGGACGCAGCATGTCCGCGTCGGTCTGCTGGTCCCACGCAAGGATCTGTACCCGGCCCTGCCAGCGGCCGGGGCCGGGGTTGAAGAGCCAAAGTTCGCCCTGGCCACCTTCGGCGGGCAGCTGCAGTGTGGTCGGCAACAGGTCCAATGCCGCGGCAGGCAACGCCAGCAGCATCGCCAGCAGGGTCAGAAGTGCCCGCATCAGTAGATGACGGTCACGGCGGACGTCGTGTCTTCGTCGTCGGCGGGAGGCGCGAGCTCGCGGACCTGGGGCGGAAGTTGCGGTGTGTCGCTGCGCTGGTGGGGTGCGGGGCAGTGGGTGCTGCCGGGGTCATCGCGGCAGGCTTCGACCACGGTCAGGCGGATCTGCAGGTTGCTGGGGCCGGGTTCGGCCCACGCCGATGTGCTGGCGAACAGTATCGCCCCGATCAGAAATGCGCGAGCCACCTGGCAACCACCGTGCTGAAAGATCTCGCTGCGCGGTATCGGCTGGATCGGCCGAATCTGTAGCGTCGACTGTCAGTCGACTGCTCCTGGCACAGGAATGATGCGCGCATCCACGCATGACGTGGATCTGCCGAAACCGCCCCGGTGGGCGTCGATCGTCCGAAACCTGCCTGGTGGGTGCCGACCGTTGGTCGGCACACAGGTCAATAAGTGATCGTCACCTGCACCACATCGTTGTAGATGCCGGCCGGGGGCTGGCCGGTGACCGGCGGCACCCGGCCATGGATCGTGAGCTGCTGCGCGCTGCCACTTCCGGTGCCGCCAACGGTATCGACGTTGAGGGTGTTGCCCCAGCGCAGGCTGCGCGCGGCATCGCGGTACAGCTCGTAGGTGAGGTAGTAGGTGCTGCCGCCGATGGTGGTGGCCATGCGCCGCGTGCTGGTGGCGGTGGGATTGTTCTGGCCGTTGTTGAGGCTGACCTGGTAGGCCGTGTTCTTCAGGCAGGTCAGGGTCAAGGTGGCGGTCTGGTCGATGTTGGCGGGAATGCCGCCGGTGACGTTGCCGAAGTTCATGTTGGTGGTGACATAGCTTCCGCACTGCGGCAACACGTTGGCGGTGGCGGTAAAGCTGAAGGCGGCACTGGCGCTGTTGGTACCGGTGGCGCCGCCGTTGCAGGTGGCGGGCACGGTGGCGGTGCCGAGCAGCACTTCGTTCCAGGCCCAGGTCAGCACCACGTTCGCACCGCTGAACGTACTGCTGTAAGCGCCCGACGCCAGGATCTGGTTGGCCGGGATCTGCGCGAACAGCTGGGTCGACTGCGCACCGCTGCCACCGGTCAGCAACGGCACGCTGTAGGTCATGGTCAGTTCCTGTGCCGGCGGCGTGCCACGCGGGGTCAGCCCGGTTACCTGGCTGAAGTTGGAGGTGTTGTAGAGCTGGAAATTCATGCTGTCGCTGGCGCTGGTCTTCATCGTGCGCCAGCTGGAGCTGCTGCCGCCGCCGCTGCCGGCGCCGATGCCCACGCAGACCCGCACGCCGGTGGTGGCCAGCAGGCTCAACGCAGCGGTGGTGCAGGTCACGGTGATGTTGAGCGTGCCGGTGGTTGCACCGGGGGCATTGCTGTTGACGTTGCCAAACGGCAGCGTCGGGTCGGCGACGGCGGCGCACACCGCGACGGCGCGGGCCGGTGCCGCCGCCAGCAGGCCGGCGACCAGCAGCAGGCCGAGCAGCAACGTCCTCATGGCGCTACCTCCGGGATGCACGCCAGCGGTGCCGGCTTCGGTCGCGCGCCGGAAGCCACCACCTTGGGCACGTCCGGTACCTTCACCCTGCATTGCCCGCGGCTGGTGGTGATGTACAGCACGCTGCCGGCGGACACGTCTTCCAGGTACAGCAGCCCGTCATAGCCCACCAGCGCCTGTCGCCCGTCCGGCAGCTGCACCTCGCTGCCGACCTCCAGCGGTTGCCCGTCCATGCCGTGCAGGGTCAGGTTCAACGACGGCCGCGAACGCAGCGCGAAGGTCACGCGGGTACCGGCGCGTTGGCGGGGTGTCACCCAGTCTTCGATGCGATCGGCGCGCATGTCCTCGGGCAGGTCCAGGGTGTCGATGGAGACGCGGTTGCGCTGCCAGGACAGCAGTGGGCTGACCAGCAGCAGGCCGCGATCATCGGTCACGCCGATCAGCCGGTTTTCCAGCCGCACCGGCACGCCGCCCACGCCGTTGGTGCTGATGACTGCGAACGCGTCGGAGACTTCGCGGGTGGCGAAGGCATGCCCGCCCATCCACACCAGGCTGCCACTGGCGCTGGCGTAGGCATAGTTCAGGCCGCCCTGGCGCGAGGCGCCGAATGAGTAGCGACCGACGTCATTGAGGATGCCGACTTCGGCCAGGCCGCCATTGCCGTCCTCGCCATGGCGCACCTGCGCGCGCCAACCGACGCCGCCGGCGCTGCCGTCGCCGGGCACCGGCTGGGTCACGTCCGCTACCCAGCTCTGGCTGTCGCCGTTGCGCTGGCTGGAGAGGCTGGCCTGGCGGTTGTTGCCCAGGCTGGCGGTGACCGACAGGTAGATGCTGCGGTCATCGCTCTTGTCCAGGTTCTGGTTCACCGACAGGTAGGCCGACCACCGCTGGCTCCAGGTGCGTGACCAGAACAGACTGGCGTAGCGGTTGTCGTCTCCGTCGGGATAGCGCAGGCGCAGGTAGCTGGCGCTGAGCGTGCCCAGCCGCAGCAGATCGGCGCCGACCGTGGCCTGTTCACTGATGCTCGGCGGCAGGCTGCCCTGCAGTGCGCCCAGGTCGCGGTAATCGCCATGGCTGCGCACGCTGCGCAGATTGAAGTTGAGTCGGCGGTTGTTCCAGCTGTAGCCCAGTGCCCATTGCCCGCCCCGCAGGCCGTGATAGTCACTGTGCGCATAGGCGGCGTTGAACACGCCCGCGCCGCCGAGCAGCCACCAGCCGCCGATGCCGGCCTGGGCCAGGCCGCCGCCGCCTTCGGCATGTGCTTCGCCGGTAAAGGTGTCGCTGATACCGCCTCGCCAGCTGGCACTGGCCACGGTGCGATCGTCGTAGGCGAAGGAACGCTGGCCGAAATCCTCACGCAGGCGGCCAACGCCGGCCGACCAGTCCGACAGGCCCTTGGCCAGCAGCTGCTGGGTGCCATAGAAACTGAAATCCAGCGTCTGCATGCGCCCGAATGCATCGGTCACCACCACCTGTGCGCTGCCGGTGCCGCTGATGCCGGGTTGCGCGGCCAGCTGGAACGGACCGACCGGCACCTGCCCGCTGTACTGGCGCAGGCCATCGACGTACAGCTCTACCGTGGACGGCACCACCGCCTGGCCGAGGAAGCTGGGCGTGGGGGTGAGTACGCGATACGGCTGCAGGCCGTAGTTGCGGCCGATCTGCAGGCCGCCCAGACGCACCGGACGGGTCCAGTCGACGAAGCCGCTGTAGAAATCGCCGACCTCCAGCGTCATCGCCTTGTCGGGGAAATCCAGGCTCCAGCGCGTATCCAGGCGCACGCTCTCACCGCGCCAGCGACGGTCGCCGGGCTGCTGGTAGCGCCGGCTGATCGCTGTGTTCTCGACGGTGCCGTTGCCGATCCCGAACAGGCGCAGCTCCGAGCTGAGGCTGAGGTTGCCGAGCATGTCGACCCGGCTGCCATACAGGTCGTAGTTCAGCAGCAGGCCGGGCGAGGCGGTGCTGGCCGGTGCCCGGGTCTGCGGCTGGCTGAGCACGGTGGTCGGCAGGGTCAGCTGGTCCAGCGGCACGTCCAGGGCCAGGGTCTGCATATGCGCGTCGTAGCGCACAACGGCCCCGCTGATCTGGTCCAGATAGACCGGCGCATCGCCGCGGGCGCTGAAGCCGAGCTGGCGCAGCACTTCCGGACTGGCCTGCAGCCGGCCACGGGTTTCAGTGAATGGCAGCAGGCCGCGGGGCGTGCTGTTGAGCGAGACGTCCAGGTACAGGGTCTGGCTGGCGGTCAGGGGCGTGGGGGCGGGCAGGATCGCGTCGGCCGACACCCCGGAGACGTCCGCAGCCCCGGCGGCAGCCACGCCGGACACATCGGCGGCTTCGGTCGCCGCAGGAGCCAGGGCAGCAAACAGCGCGCCCATCAACGCCTCAGCGAGCCGGTGGCGGCGACAGCGGCGTCTGTTCCGACTCGCCATTGAGCTTGGCCGTGATCTGGTCGTTGTCGCGGTCGATGGCCGTGCGCTCGATCGGCCAGCGCATCACCTGCCCGGGCAGTACATAGCCCAGCAGGCCGGGGTGCACGATGCGCGGGCGCTGGACGCTGCCCAGCGCCAGGTCGGCGATCTGTGCATAGCTGTTGCCGGTGTTGGCCACCTCCACGCCGTTGCGTCCGTCCTGCAGCCGGACCAGGCTGGCCTGCAGGCGCGGCGCCAGCTTGCCGCCCGAGGGTTGCACGAACACCGGGATCGAATAGCGCAGCACGAACTGCATGCCGTTGGCGCGGGTCGCCAGATCAGGCACCTCGTCGACGATCAGCCGGTAGTACTGCTGTGTCGCAGGCGGTTCGTGGTTCGGGCGCATGACCCGTACCAGCTGCTGCTGGCCCGCGCCCAGTTCCTGCATCGGAGGGGTGGCCAGCAGTTCCTCGGTGGGCAGCAGTTGTTCCTGGCCATCCTGCTGTACCCAGCGGAAGACCCGCACCTGCAGCCTGACCGGCGAGGTGCCACTGTTGGTCAGCCACAGTTCGCCGGCGCGCTGGCGGGCCTCAAGCTGCAGGCTGGTGGGGGCGACCTGGAGGCTGGTGGCACCGGCAGGGGCTGCGGCCAGCAGGGAGAGGGCGAGCAGCGCCACGCCGGTGGCGCGCCACGGGCGGGGTCCGGCCATGCGGGCGTGCTCCATCAATAGGTGATCGTGGCGGTGACCGTATCCAGGTAGTTGCCGGTGGCCGGGTTGTTGGTGCTCAGGTTCAGGATTTGGCCGTAGACGATGTAGGGCACGGCCAGGCCAGTGCCGATGCCGGCCTGGGTGTTGGTGCCCGAGGTTGCACCCCAGACCAGGGTATGAGCGGCGTCCTGGTAGAGCTGGTAGCCAACGAAGTTGTTGGCGGTCACCGCGGCGTTGGTGTTCTTCATCCGGCGGGTGGTGACGTCGTTGGCGGTGCTGGCATTGGCGCCCGCGTTCAGCGAAATCGTGTACGGGGTCAGGGCCGAGCACTGGGCGGTCACCGTGCCCTGGCCCAGGGTGGGGGTCGCCGTGGTCGAGGCCGCCGTGCCGAAGTCAACGTTGGTGGCCGCCGCCGCCGTGATGGTGCAGGCCTTGGTGACCACCAGGGTCACGTTGAAGGTCGTGGTGTCGGCGGCCAGTGCGGGGCCGGCCAGCAACAGTCCGGTCAGGACCCAGGCGAGCGGTGAGCGGAGCGTGGATCGCATGGACAACCTCCCTGACCCGAAGGTCTGTTGAACAAGGCGAAGGCGGCAGGTTCGGGGCCGCTTTGACAACGGTCGTAGCCAGCTTCTGCGGGTAAGTGTCTGTAATCCGTGATAAACAGGCGTGCGAAAGGGTGGAGATCGTCACGCTTTCACTTTCCTTGCCGGAACCGTGCATGCCCCGGATCGCCAGTTGGGTGGCGTTCGTTCAGATTGCAGCGGGATCGGCGATAATGGGCGCCATGAGCGTGAATCTGAAAACCCCGCAGGAAATCGAGATGATGCGCATCGCCGGCCGCCTGGCCAGCGAAGTGCTCGACATCGTCACCCCCCACGTCAAGCCCGGTGTCACCACCGAGGAGCTGGACCGCATCTGCCACGACCACATCGTGAACGTGCAGGGCGCGATTCCGGCCAACGTCGGCTACCGCGGCTTCCCGAAGACCGTGTGCACCTCGGTCAACAACGTCATCTGCCACGGTATTCCCAGCGAAGGGAAGGTGCTGAAGGATGGCGACATCATCAATATCGACGTTACCGTCATCAAGGACGGCTGGCACGGCGACACCAGCCGCATGTACTTCGTCGGCACGCCGTCGGTGATGGCCCGCCGCCTGGTGGAAACCACCTACGAAGCGATGTGGCGCGGCATCCGTGCGGTGCGTCCGGGCGCAACCCTGGGCGACATCGGCCATGCCATCCAGAGCTATGCCGAAGGCGAGCGTTTCAGCGTGGTGCGCGAGTACTGCGGCCACGGCATCGGCAAGGTCTACCACGACGAGCCGCAGGTGGTGCATTACGGCCGCCCGGGCCAGGGCCTGGTGCTGCAGCCGGGCATGACCTTCACCATCGAACCGATGATCAACGAGGGCACCCGTTACAACAAGGTGCTGCCGGATGGCTGGACCGTGGTGACCAAGGACCGCAAGCTGTCGGCGCAGTGGGAGCACATGATCGCGGTCACCGAGACCGGCGTCGACGTGCTGACGCTGTCGCCGGGCGAGTCGCAGGTCTCCTGAGGATGCTGCCGGCGAGTTCGCTGCTGGACACGCCGGCCGCGTCGCTCAACGACCCGGACTGGGCTGCTGCCGCGCGCCAGGCGCTGCAGCAGGCCGACGCGCGCCTGTACCGCCGCTTCGACCAGGGCGACAACATCGAGCGCCTGCTGGCGCTGCGCGCGCGTGCCGCCGACCATCTGATCCGCCTGGCGTGGCAGCGCTGCCTGCCAGTCGATAGTGGCCTGTCGCTGTTCGCGGTGGGCGGCTATGGGCGCGGTGAGCTGTTCCCGCGCTCGGACATCGACCTGCTGGTGTTCGGCGGCCCGCCGGCACAGCTGGCGCACGAAGCGGCACTGGCGCGCCTGTTTGCGCTGCTGTGGGATTGCGGGCTGGCGGTCAGCCATGCGGTGCGTTCTGCATCCCAGTGCCGCGAGGCGGCGACGGACCAGACCGTGCTGACCGCGCTGATCGAGGCGCGCCCGATCCTGGCTGATGATGCGGCGCGCCGCGCGCTGCGCGAGGCCATCGACGACCGCGAACTGTGGCCGGCACGCGCGTTCTTCCTGGCCAAGCTGGAAGAGCTGCGCAACCGGCACCAGCGTTTCGGCGATACCGCCGACAACCTGGAGCCGGACCTGAAGGATGGCCCCGGTGGCCTGCGCGATCTCAACACGCTGGGCTGGATGGCACTGCGCGCCTTCGGCGTGCGCGACCTGGAAGCCCTGGTCGGGCTCGGCCATCTGGGTGCCGACGAAGCCGCGGCGCTCAAGCGCGAACGTGCGGTGCTGGCGCGGTTGCGCTTCGGCCTGCACCTGGTAGCACGTCGCCCGGAAGAGCGCCTGCGTTTCGATTACCAGAAGACCCTGGCCGCGCGCCTGGGCTTCGAAGACGACGCCGAGAACCTCGGTGTCGAGAAGATGATGCAGGGCTTCTACCGCGCCGCGCTGGTGGTGCGGCGGATCAGCGACCGCCTGCTGCAGCGCTTCGAGGAACAGTTCGATGGCGAAGCGCAGCCGGAACCGCTGACCGTGGGCTTCTCCCTGCGCCGCGGCTACCTGGCCGCCAACGAGGCCGACTGGCCGCGTGGCGATATCGGCCAGGTGTTTGCGCTGTTCTCCAGCTGGGCCAACAATCCGCAGGTACGCGGCCTGCATTCGCTGACCGCGCGCGCGCTGGCCGAAGCGCTGCCGCTGCTGCCGGCCTACGACCAGGCCGACACCGACGCGCGCGAGCAGTTCATGACCCTGCTGCGTGGCCAACGCCCGGTCGATACGCTTTCGCGCATGGCGCGGCTGGGCGTGCTCGGCCAGTGGATTCCCGCGTTCGCCCAGGTCAGCGGGCGCATGCAGTTCGACCTGTTCCATGTCTATACCGTCGACCAGCACACGCTGATGGTCCTGCGCAACATCGGCCTGTTCGCCAGCAGCCGTGCCGACGAACGCTTCTCGATCGCCCATGAAGTCTGGCCGCGCCTGCGCAAGCCGGAGCTGCTGCTGCTGGCCGGCCTGTTCCATGACATTGCCAAGGGCCGCGGCGGCGACCATTCCGAACTGGGCGCGGTCGATGCGCGCGCGTTCTGCCAGGCGCATGCGCTGAGCACGTCCGATACCGAACTGGTGGCGTGGCTGGTCGAACAGCACCTGCGCATGTCGGTGACCGCGCAGAAGCAGGACATCGCCGACCCGGTGGTGATCCATCGCTTCGCCACCCTGGTGGGCAGCCGCGACCGCCTCGACTATCTGTACCTGCTGACCTGCGCTGATATCGCCGGCACCAGTCCGAAGCTGTGGAACGCGTGGAAGGACCGCCTGCTGGCCGATCTGTATTTCGCCACCCGGCGCGCGCTGCGCGAAGGGCTCGAGCATCCGGTACCGGCGGCCGAGCGCGTGGCAGAGGCGCGCGACAGCGTGCGCGCACTGGTGCGCGAGCAGGGTTACGACGACGCCACCATCGACCGCCAGTTCGCCGTGATGCCGGATGAGGGCTTCATTCGCCTGCGCCCCGAGCAGCTGGCCTGGCAGGCCGCCGCGCTGGTACCGGTGAAACAGGGCCAGACGCTGGTGAAGGTGCGCCGCATCAGTGTCGACGACCCGGCACTGGAAGTGTTCGTGCATTCGCCGGACCGCGACGGCCTGTTTGCCGCCATCGTGATGACCCTGGACCGCAAGGGCTACGGGATCCATCGCGCGCGCGTGCTGGATGGCCCGGCCGACACCATTTTCGATACCTTCGAAGTGAATCCGGCCGACAGCTTCGCCGATGGCAGCAGCGCCAACCTGGAGGCCGCGCTGCGCGAGGCACTCAGTGGTGACCTGTCGCGCCTGCGCCCGTCGCGTCGGGTGGTGCCACGCCAGCTGCGCCATTTCCGCTTCGCGCCGCGCATCGAGTTCCGCGATGAACCGGGCGCAACCCGTTTTGCCCTGGTCGCACCCGACCGCCCCGGCCTGCTGGCCGACGTGGCGTTCGTGCTGCGCAACCAGGGCCTGCGCGTGCATGATGCACGCATTGCCACGTTCGGCGAACGCGCCGAAGACACCTTCGTGATCAGTGACGAACACGACCTCCCCCTGACTGAACCTGCCCGGCAGCAGCTGCATGACGCGATGCTGGCCTGCCTGGACCCTGATCGAAACGCCGGAGACCCCGCCTGATGGCCACCAAGCCTGTTAAGAAGACTGCTGCCACCGCCAAGAGCGCAGCGGCCAAGAAAACTGCCGCCGTGCCGGCCGCGAAGAAGGCCGCCGCGCCGAAGAAAGCCGCGGTGGTGAAGGCGCCGGCGAAGAAGGTGGCGGCACCGAAGAAGGCCCCGGCCAAGAGCGCAGAAGCCGCACGCGCCGAAACCATCGCCCGCAAGTCGCTGCGCAAGCCGGCCGCGCCGGGCGTGGAAGAACTGAAGTTCGGCATCGAAAGTGCCTTCGAACGCCGCGCCACGCTGACCCTTCACGAACTGGAAGGCTCGACCAGGCCGCTGGTCAACCGTGTGATCGATGGCCTGGAAAGCGGCGAATTCCGCGTTGCCGAACCGGACGGCCACGGTGGCTGGAAGGTCAACGAGTGGCTGAAGAAGGCCGTGCTGCTGTATTTCCGCGTCAACGACATGGCCGTGGTCGACGCACGTCCGGCGCCGTTCTGGGACAAGGTCGAATCGCGTTTTGCCGGTTATGACGAAGCGAAGTTCCGCCGTGGTGGCGTGCGCGTGGTGCCGGGCGCCATTGCCCGCCGCGGTACGTACTTCGGCAAGGACGTGGTGCTGATGCCGAGCTTCACCAACATCGGTGCCTATGTCGGTGAGGGCACCATGGTCGATACCTGGGCCACCGTGGGTTCGTGCGCGCAGATCGGCCAGCACTGCCACCTGTCCGGCGGTGCCGGCATTGGCGGCGTGCTGGAACCCCTGCAGGCCAGCCCGACCATCATTGAAGACCACTGCTTCATCGGTGCGCGTTCGGAAGTGGTGGAAGGCGTGGTGGTCGGTCACCACAGCGTGATCGGCATGGGCGTGTTCCTCAGCCAGAGCACCCGCATCTACAACCGTGCCACCGGCGAGATCACCTACGGCTACATCCCGCCGTACAGCGTGGTGGTGTCCGGCTCGCTGCCGAGCAAGGACGGTACGCATTCGCTGTACTGCGCGGTGATCGTCAAGCAGGTTGATGCCAGGACCCGCAGCAAGACCAGCGTCAACGACCTGCTGCGCGGCCTGGCCGACTGAAGGTGGCTGCGCCGGAGGATCTGGCGCAGTCCGCGATCTACCGGCATCCGTCCGACACCCTGTTGGGGCGGATGCTGCCGCGCCTGCTGCACGCCTGCGCTGGACCCGACTGCGCCGCGCACTGTCGCGGCGCTGGCCGATGCCGGCGCCGCCTTCGGTGGCCATCAGGCCCTCCTGCGTTTCCTCACCTGCCAGGACGAGGCCATCGCCCGCACCTGCGACTGTCGCTGGGCCAGCACCCGCGTCGCGCTGCCGGTAGACCTCGACAACCTGCAGCCGCTGCGCCTGGAACGCGAGCTGCAGTGCCCGCGCCTGCAGGCGATGGGCGTGGCGCTTGCATCGGGCCTGGCCTTCCGCTTGCCGAGAGTGCCGTTCCGGGTCGTGTCCGAGCGCCTGTTGTGAGATTCTGGCCCTCTGTTTTCCAGCATCACAGATGGCCATGAGCACCACTGTCTACGGTTTGAAGAACTGCGAT
Source organism: Stenotrophomonas sp. YJH_SMC_119 (assembly GCF_059368315.1). Classification (NCBI taxonomy): domain Bacteria; kingdom Pseudomonadati; phylum Pseudomonadota; class Gammaproteobacteria; order Lysobacterales; family Lysobacteraceae; genus Stenotrophomonas; species Stenotrophomonas sp. YJH_SMC_119. Next base: position 91,586 of record NZ_JCAFRP010000006.1, read on the forward strand.
ACCTGCAAGAAGGCGACCAAGTGGCTGGACCGCTTCGGCGTGCCGTACACCTTCGTCGACTACCGCGAGAACAAACCCAGCCCGGAAATGCTGCTGGAATGGGCCGCGCAGCTGGGGGGGCTGGCGGCGATGGTCAACAAGTCCTCCACCACCTGGCGGCAGCTGCCGGACAACCGCAAGGCTGCGGACTCCGAGGCCGAATGGAAGCTGCTGCTGCGCGAGTATCCGCAGCTGATCAAGCGCCCGCTGGTGGTCACCGCCGATGGCAAAGCCAGCCAGGGTTTCAGTGACAATGGTTTCAAGGCACGCTTCGGCGTGGGCGACGCATGAGCGCGGTCCTCGACCTGACCTGCGAGCTGATTGCGCGACCTTCGGTAACGCCGGACGATGCTGGTTGCCAGGCGCTGTTGGCGGCGCGGCTGAAGCAGGCCGGATTCCAGTGCGATCATCTGCGCCTGGGCGACGTTGACAATCTGTGGGCGACCCATGGCCAGGGCGCGCCGGTGCTGGTTCTGCTGGGCCACACTGACGTGGTGCCCACCGGCCCGCGCGAGTCCTGGACCAGCGACCCGTTCACCCCACATATCCGCGATGGCGTGCTGTATGGGCGCGGTGCCGCCGACATGAAAGGCAGCGTGGCGGCGTTCGTGGTGGCCGCCGAGCAGTTCGTCGCCGACCATCCCGACCATCCCGGCACGCTGGCGGTACTGCTGACCAGCGACGAGGAGGGCGATGCCATCGATGGCGTGCGCCACGTTGCACGCCTGTTCGCCGCACGCGGGCAGCGCATCGACTGGTGCATCACCGGTGAGCCGTCGTCGACCGCGACGCTGGGCGATCTGCTGCGCGTGGGACGTCGCGGCAGCCTGTCGGCCAAACTGCGCGTCCAAGGCGTGCAGGGCCACGTGGCGTATCCGGAAAAGGCACGCAACCCGATTCACCAGGCGGCGCCGGCCCTGGCAGAACTATGCGCGCGGCGCTGGGACGAAGGCTACGAGAGTTTCCCGCCGACCAGCCTGCAGATCTCCAACATCCACGCCGGCACCGGTGCCAACAACGTGATTCCCGGTGAGCTCGACGTGGATTTCAACATCCGCTACAACCCGCACTGGGATGCGCCGAAGCTGGAGGCGGAGATCACCGCACTGCTGGAACGGCATGGCCTGCAGTACACGCTGAAGTGGCATCGCAGCGGCGAGCCGTTCTACACCCCGGAAGGCACGCTGCGCGCCATCGCCCGTGCGGTGCTGGCCGAGCACATCGGCCGCGCGCCAGAAGAAAGCACCGGCGGCGGCACCTCCGATGCACGCTTCATCGCGCCATTGGGCGCGCAATGCATCGAAGTAGGCCCGGTCAATGCCAGCATCCACCAGGTGGACGAGAATGTGCGCGTGGACGATCTGGAAGCGTTGCCGGGGCTGTACCAGCGGCTGGTGGAACGGCTGCTGGTGTGAGGAGGGCGAGTGCCGACCGTGGGTCGGCACACCTTCCGCAGGACTGCAGCCGGGCCCTGGTCCGAAAAGATGAATAACGGCGGCATGATCGCCTTTTCCCAGTAGCTTGGCGCGCCATGTAGAAGCGCTGCGCCTGGGGCCTGGCGAACAAGCCGGCCGCCGCTGGCAGGGCCGAAGGCGGGTGAGGGTCTGGTAGGCCGCCAGGCCCAGGCAGGGCAGGGCAACCAGTGCCCCGGTGCCTCGGTTGCCGACGCAACTGTTGCGCCGCGCTGGAAACCGGGGTAGGGTCGATGCCATGTCGATCCGCCTGGCCACCGCCGTCAACAACAACAACCGCAATAATCTGCGCGCGAATAATCGTGCGCGGCCGATGCGGGACTGCGCCCTGGGTAGATAGACAGCAACACACGCCCGGACACCAGAAAACCCGCATCAGCCGATGCGGGTTTTTTTGTGCCCGGGCGCAGCCTACCCGGGCCTGGATGGCCGGTCGAACACCTTCCCACCCGTGAAATTCCCCAACAGGAGCTCCCTCATGTGTTCGATCTTCGGAATCTTCGGCCTGCAGGCCGGTGACGATCTTCCCACCCTGCGCCGCCACGCGCTGGAACTGTCGCAACGCCAGCGCCACCGTGGCCCGGATTGGAGCGGCGTGTACCTCGACGAAGGTGCGCTGCTGGTCCATGAACGGCTGGCCATCGTCGATCCGGCCGGTGGTTCGCAGCCGCTGCTGTCGGCCGATGGCCAGCTGGCGCTGGCGGTGAACGGCGAGATCTACAACCACCAGGCGTTGAAGGCAGCGCTGACCACCACCTACGACTTCCAGACCGGCTCGGACTGCGAGGTGATCAACGCGCTCTACCGCCAGGGCGGCGCGCCGGCGCAGTGGCTGGAACAGCTCAACGGCATCTTCGCCTTCGCGCTGTGGGACCGTGACAGTGGACGCGTGCTGGTGGCGCGCGACCCGGTCGGTGTGGTGCCGCTGTACTGGGGCCACGACGCCCAGGGGCGCTTGCGCGTGGCCTCGGAAATGAAGGCGCTGGTCGATACCTGTGCCGATGTCGCGCAGTTCCCGCCGGGCCACTATTTCGACAGTGCCAGCGGTAAACTGGTGCGCTACTACCAGCAACCGTGGCGTGACTATGCCGACGTGCAGGGTCGCCAGGCCGATCTGGCCGAACTGCGCCAAGCCTTCGAGCATGCAGTGGAACGCCAGTTGATGAGTGACGTGCCGTACGGCGTGCTGCTGTCCGGTGGCCTGGACTCGTCGCTGGTGGCGGCGGTAGCCGCGCGCTATGCACGTCGCCGCATCGAGGATGGCGGGCAGACCGAAGCCTGGTGGCCGCGCCTGCATTCGTTCGCGATCGGCTTGAAGGGCTCGCCCGATCTGGCTGCCGCTGCCATTGCTGCCGAAGCGCTGGGCACCGTGCATCACGGTTTCGAGTACACCTTCGAGGAAGGCCTCGATGCGCTGCCGGAAGTGATCCGCCACATCGAAACCTACGACGTCACCACCATCCGCGCCTCCACGCCGATGTTCCTGCTGGCGCGGCGGATCAAGGCGATGGGGGTGAAGATGGTGCTCTCCGGCGAGGGCAGCGACGAGATCTTTGGTGGCTACCTGTATTTCCACAAGGCACCGGATGCGCGTGAATTCCACGAGGAGCTGGTGCGCAAGCTCGACGCGCTGCACAACTACGACTGCCTGCGTGCCAACAAGTCGATGATGGCCTGGGGCGTGGAGCCGCGCGTGCCGTTCCTGGATCGTGAATTCCTCGACGTGGCGATGCGCTTCGATGCCGCGCACAAGATGGTGGGCGCCGGGTTCGGTGGCCGTCGCATCGAGAAGGCGGTGCTGCGCGAGGCGTTCGACGGCTACCTGCCGGACAGCATCCTGTGGCGTCAGAAGGAGCAGTTCAGCGATGGCGTCGGCTATGGATGGATCGACGGCCTGAAGGCGCATGCCGAGGCGCAGGTGAGTGACCGCGTGCTGGCGGCGGCCGACAAGCGCTTCCCGCACAACCCGCCGCAGACCAAGGAGGCGTATTACTACCGCCACCTGTTCGAGCAGTTCTTCCCAAGCCGTGCGGCAGCGGAGACCGTGCCGGGCGGCAAGTCGATCGCCTGCTCGTCGCCGGCGGCCATTGCCTGGGACGCCAGCTTCGCCGCCGCTGCCGACCCTTCGGGACGCGCGATCGCCGGCGTGCACGAGCAGGCACTGGCCTAAGCCCCAAAAAGGGGACGGAGGGGATTAAGTCGTAAGTGGCATAAACGACTTAATCCCCTCCGTCCCCTTTTTGTATGATCGCCCCCTGCGCATTGGGGAATGTTCATGGACGTACAGGCAGGCGGCAACGCGCCGCCCACGAAATGGGGATGGCGTTATCTGGCGTGGGCCGGGGTGCCGTTGCTGGCCGGGGTGCTGCTGGCGCGGTATGCCGGGCCGGCGGCCCCCGAGATGGTCGCCCGTGCCACGGTTGCTGCCGAAGGCAGCTGGGCGCAGCATCTGGCGTCTCCGCTGGGCCTGTTCCTGCTGCAGCTGCTGGTGCTGCTGCTGGTAGCCAAGGGCGCCGGTGCGCTGCTCAAGCGCTTTGGACAACCGGCGGTGATTGGCGAGATGGCGGCCGGCCTGATGATGGGCCCGCTGGTGCTCGGCAGCCTGCTGCCGCAGTTGCATGGTGCGTTGTTCCCGGCCAGCTCGTTGGGGCCGCTGGGCATGCTCAGCCAGCTGGGCGTGCTGATGTTCCTGCTGGTGGCCGGTGCCGAGCTGGACCTGGCAGCACTGCGCGGCCGCCGGCGTTTCGCCTTCACGGTCAGCCATGCCGGCATCGCGGTGCCGTTCGTGCTCGGCGTCGCGTTGGCGATCTGGCTGTATCCGCAGCACGGCCCGCAGGGCGTGGGCTTCACTGCCTTCGCACTTTTCGTCGGCATCTCGATGAGCATCACCGCGTTCCCGGTGCTGCTGCGCATCCTTGCCGACCGCGGCATCGCGCAGACGTCGCTGGGGCAGACCGCCATCGCCTGCGCGGCATTGGGCGATGCCACCGCATGGTGCCTGCTGGCACTGATCGTGGCGGCTGCACAGGCCAGTGGATGGCTGCCGGCCAGCCTCAACCTGCTGTGCGTGGTCGCCTTCGTGGCGCTGATGCTGGGGCTGGTGAAGCCGTGGTTTGCCCGCCAGCAGATCGCGCCGGGCCGTGAGGGGCGCTGGCTGCTCGGCATCCTGCTGCTGTCGTTGGGTAGTGCCCTGATCACCGAAATGCTGGGCATCCACGCGCTGTTCGGTGCCTTCGCTGCGGGCGTCGCGGTATCGTCCAACGTGCAGCTGCGCGACCTGTTGATGGCCCGCGTCGAACCGTTTGCGGTGACCCTGCTGCTGCCGTTGTTCTTCGCCATGACCGGCCTGCGCATGCGTGCCGATTCGCTGCAGGCCAGCGACATCGTGTTGTGCGGGGTGGTGATCGTGGTGGCTACGGCCGGCAAGCTGCTGGGCACCTTCAGTGCTGCACGCAGTGCCGGCATGCCCACGCGCGAGGCGTGGCGGTTGGGCGCGTTGATGAACACCCGTGGCCTGATGGAGCTGATCGTGCTCAACCTGGGTTACGAGCTGGGCCTGCTCGGCGACCGCCTGTTCGCGGTGCTGGTGGTCATGGCGCTGGTGACCACGGCGATGACCGGGCCGCTGCTGAACCTGATCGAGCGTCGCAGGGCTTGAGCGTTGAACGGTGGTGCCGGCCGCTGGCCGGCATCCACGCAGGTGTGCTCAGCAGCAAGAGGTTGCCGGCCAGCGGCCGGCACTACCGCGCCGGCACCAGTGTCATCACGTGCTGTGCCTTGCCAGGCAGGAAGGGCGTCGGCCGTCCATGCACCCAGTCCTCGTGGCCGGCGCCCCAGTAGGGTGACAGTGGATGGCCGCTCTGGCCGCCCGGCATGTGCACGATGCCGTCGGCCTCGTGGCCGGGCGAGACCACCATGCGCTCGGAAGCACCGAAGTTCGGCGTCTGCACGCGTGGCATGTCACGGTCGCCGGGCAGCTGGTCGGCGGGCATGCACAGCCAGCGCTTGGCGATGCCCGGCAGCGCCCGTGCGATGGGGTGGCAGATCGCCGCAGTGTTGCGTTCGCCCCAGGTGCGCTTGGACAGCGGTCCCTGCTTGGCCAGCTCGCTCTCGGTACGGCGTGCCGCGTCGATCAGCAGCGCATCCCAGCTGTCGAAGGCCGGTGGCAGCAGATGGGCCGGACGCTGTTGCAGCATCGGCCAGGCCACGCCTTCCAGCTGCGCCAGTCGCGGGTCGAGGTAGTCATCACCCAGCTGCGCATGGGCCGGTGCCAGCAGTGCATCGGACAACGTCTCCATCACCTGGGTGCGGAATTCACGTACTACCCGGTAGCTGACCGAACTGGCCGCGGCACGACCGCCCCATTGATGGCTGACTTCCCTCAAACGCTTCAGTGCAGGGTCGTCACTGCGCTCGATGACGTCGTGCAGCAGGGCCCACCAGCGCTGCAGGAACACCGCGCGATCGTCGAGCTGGATCGCCAGCAGGTCGTGCTCGTCGAAACGGTCCTGGATGGCGAGCAGATCGCGGATCTGCCGCGCGCGGGCGCCAAGGTCATAACCACCGTTGCCGACATTGGCCAGTGCCTCGCCGTCGAGGACGCGGCCGTTGGCGGTCCACAGGCGATGGTTCGGTGGGTCGATCAATGCCGGCGAGGCGTCGCTGCGGATCGGCCAGGGGGCGCAGTCCTGGTTGTTGGCGGCGGTGAAGCCGGCCGGTGCACAGCCCGGACCGCGGTCGGGGCGGGCGCCGATCAGGCGCCAGGCGATGCGTCCGCTGCGGTCGCCGACCACCAGGTTCTGTGCGGGGATGCCGGCGTGGTCGGCGAATTGCAGGGCACTGTCCAGGTCACCGGCGCGGGCCAGGTCACCGAAGTCCAGGCGCACCGCGCCGGGCAGGTGGGCGACCCAGCGCAGCGCGTCGCCGCTGCCATCGGCATGCGTGTGCAGGATCGGCCCCCAGTCGGTTTCGCGCACCGGGAACAGCACGTCGGCCTGGCCGGCCACCGCAATCCGCTCTTCATGCACGGTCACTGCGGCGTTGGCTGGTTCAGTGCGGTAATCGGCGGTGTCTATGTAACTGTTGGTGAAGCCCCAGGCGACGTGGCCGTTGCTGCCGACGATCACCGCTGGCAGGCCGGGCAGTGAGAAGCCGGTGACGTCAACCTGTCCGCTCGCGGCCTGCGGGTCGGGGTAGCGCAGGCGCACGCGGAACCACAGACCCGGCGCGCGCAGGCCGAGATGCATGTCGTCGGCGACGATCGCGCGACCGTCGGCGGTGAGCGCGCCGGCCACGGCGAAGTTGTTGCTGCCGATGACATCGGCCTCTTCCTGCTCGGTGCCCGGTTTCGCGTGCAATGTGCGCAGATCCAGCTGGCTGGCATCGGGCAGGGCAGCGTTGCCGGTGGGTTCGCCGAACAGCGGCGCATCCCATTCGGTGCCGTCGTGGGCGATCAATGCGTACAGCGCCGGCGGCACCACTGCGCGGATGCGGCTCAGTGCAAGCTCGGTCTGGTTGCCGGGGTCCTGCAGGTCGGCGTACATGGCCAGCCCGGTCAGCACGCTGTCGCTGGCCTGCCACGGTTGCGGCGACTGCCGCAGCAGCAGGTAGGCCCATGGCCGCACGGAGAGGCCGGCCAGGCCCTCATTGACCCCACCGACATAGGCGCTCACGGCGTCGACGTTGTCGCCCAGCGCAGCCTGCATGTTCGCCTCGGTGCGCGCGCGCAGCCGATGCACGCGCATGCGCTTGTCGGCATCGATCGCTTTCGGGCCAAACAGTGCGGACAGTTCGCCGGCCGCGCTGCGGCGCATCAGGTCCATCTCGAAATAGCGTTCCTGCGCATGCACGCGGCCCAATGCGCGCATCGCGTCGGCCTGGCTGGTGGCGGTGATGGTGACCACGCCCAGCGCATCGCGCTCGATGGTGACCGGCCTGGCCAGGCCGGGCAGCGCATGCTTGCCGTCCAGGTCGGCCAGGCTGCCGCGCAGCAGCAGCAGCCACAGGACCAGTGCGGTGACCAGCACGATGGCGACCAACACGCCCAGCACCCAACGCCATGTACGTCGCATCGCACGTCCTTTCCGAACTCGTGGGCCGATTGTAGCCGCAGGCGCAACTGCGACTGATTCCGATTAGATCACCGTATTTTGAAATGCGGCACCCTATGCCGCATCGATTCACAGGAGCCCCCCATGAAAGGCAACCCGGACGTCATCGCCTGCCTGAAGGAACTGCTGCGCGGCGAGCTTGCTGCCCGCGACCAGTACTTCATCCATTCCCGCCGCTACGAGGACCAGGGCCTGTTCGCGCTGTACGAACGCCTGAACCACGAGATGGAAGAGGAAACCCAGCACGCCGATGCGCTGCTGCGCCGGATCCTGTTCCTGGGCGGCGACCCGGACATGCGCCCGCATGCCACCGAGCCGGGCAAGACCGTGGAAGAGATGCTGCAGAAGGATCTCGACACTGAATACGCGGTTCGGAACAATCTCGCCGCCGGCATGAAGCTGTGCGAGGAGAAGGGTGACTACGTGAGCCGCGACATCCTGTTGGCGCAGCTGAAGGACACCGAGGAAGACCACGCCTGGTGGCTGGAGCAGCAGCTGGGCCTGATCAAGCGCATCGGCCTGGAGCTGTACCAGCTGAGCAAGATCGACGGCAACGGCGCCCCGGCGCACTGAGCCGACGTCGCTCTTTTCGGTAGAGCCGACCCGGTAGAGCCAACCCGGTAGAGCCGACTGTTAGTCGGCTGCCTTTCGGCAGAGCAGCCGACTAACAGTCGGCTCTACCAGGAGCAAAGGAGCAGCCGACTGACAGTCGGCTCTACCAGGAGCAAAAGGCAGCCGACCAGCGGTCGGCTCTACCAGGCGCACAAAGCAATGTCGCCCGCCAGCACCGGAGCACCGCCAGCCAGCCTTCGCCAGCCAGCCGCTCCACCGCCCGCCAGCCGACAACGAAAAAGCCGGGGAATTCCCCGGCTTTTTCGTGTCCGGGGTCGGATCCGTTTTCAGCGAAAACGGCTCTGACCCCATTGGGATCGAAAACGCCAACCGAGGTTGGCGTTTGCCGGGGGTAATGCGTGTCAACCAAGGTTGACACCCACCTCAACCAAGGTTGACACCCGCCAGGGGCAGGGCCCAGCCCTTATTCCACCGACAGCCCTTCCACCTTCTGCCAGCCGCGCGGCAGCAGGTGGCCGCGGGTGGCGCGGGCGCCGAGGTAGGCGTCGAGCTCGTTGAACTTCAGCCCCATCGTGCGCTGGCCGCTGCGCACCTGCAGGGTCTGCCCCGGGCTGATCGCCACGATGGCGACCACGCGTTCAGTGGCGAGCTTGGCCTTCGGGATCTCGATGATCTTGTTGCCCTTGCCCTTGTCCAGTTCCGGCAGGTCGTTGGCGGCGATCGCCAGCAGGTTGCCGGAACTGGTCACCGCCACGATGCGGTCGGTGGCCACGTTGGCGACCATCGACGGGGTGAGCACCGACGAGCCGGACGACAGGTTCAGCATCGCCTTGCCGGCCTTGTTGCGGCCGATCAGGTTCTCGAAGCGGGTGACGAAGCCGTAGCCATGGCTGGAGGCCAGCACGAAGCGGGCATCCGGCTCGGCACTGGCCAGGGTCACGAAGCTGGTACCCGCTGCCGGCGAGAAGCGGCCGGTCAGCGGCTCACCGTTGCCACGCGCGGAGGGCAGGGTGTGCACCGGCGTCGAGTAGGCGCGGCCCTCGCTGTCGAGGAACGCGACCTGCTGGGTGCTGCGCGCACGCACCGCGCCCTGCAGGGCATCACCGTCGCGGTAGGAGAGGGCGGACGCATCGACGTCATGGCCCTTGGCGGCACGGATCCAGCCCTTTTCCGACAGCACCACGGTCATCGGCTCGCTCGGCACCAGCTCGGTCTCGTCGATGGCCTGCGCGGCCTGGCGCTGCACCAGCGGCGAACGGCGCGCGTCGCCGAACTTCTTGGCGTCGGCCGTCAGTTCGTCGCGGATCAGCTTCTTCAGCTTGGCCTTGCTGTCGAGGATGCCGAGGATCTTCTCGCGTTCCTTGGCCAGCTCGTCCTGCTCGCCGCGGATCTTCATCTCCTCCAGGCGGGCCAGCTGCTTCAGCTTGGTTTCCAGGATGTACTCGGCCTGTTCCTCGGACAGGCCGAAGCGCGCGATCAGCGCCGCCTTCGGTTCGTCCTCGGTACGGATGATGTGGATCACCTCGTCCAGGTTGAGGAAGGCGACCAGCAGGCCTTCCAGCAGGTGCAGGCGGCGCTCGACCTTCTGCAGGCGGTGCTGCAGGCGGCGGGTGACGGTGTTGCTGCGGAAGGTCAGCCATTCGCTGAGCAGCATCTTCAGGTTCTTCACCTGCGGACGGCCGTCCAGCCCGATCACGTTGAGGTTGACGCGGTAGCTGCGCTCCAGGTCCGTGGTCGCGAACAGGTGGCCCATCAGCTGGTCGGCGTCGACGCGGTTGGAACGTGGCACCAGCACCACGCGCACCGGGTTGGCGTGGTCGGATTCGTCGCGGATGTCTTCCAGCCACGGCAGCTTCTTGGCGCGCATCTGCGCGGCGATCTGCTCGATCACCTTCGACGGCGACACCTGGAACGGCAGCGCCGTCACCACGATGTTGTTGGCTTCCTTGTCGAAGGTCGCACGCGCACGCACGCTGCCGTTGCCGGTCTCGTAGATGTTCCGCAGATCGTTGGCGGCGGTGATGATCTCGGCGCTGGACGGGTAGTCCGGGCCCTGCACGTGCTCGCACAGGTCGCGCACGGTCGCATCGGGGTTGTCCAGCAGGTGCAGCAGTGCGCTGACGATCTCGTTGAGATTGTGCGGCGGCACGTCGGTGGCCATGCCCACGGCGATGCCGGTGGTGCCGTTCAGCAGCAGGTGCGGCAGCCGCGCTGGCATCCAGGTCGGTTCCTGCAGGGTGCCGTCGAAGTTCGGTGCCCAGTCGGTGGTGCCCTGGCCCAGTTCGCCCAGCAGTACTTCGGCGATCGGGGTCAGCTTGGATTCGGTGTAACGCATCGCCGCGAACGACTTCGGGTCATCGCTGGAGCCGAAGTTGCCCTGGCCCTCGATCAGCGGGTAGCGGTACGAGAACGGCTGCGCCATCAGCACCAGCGCCTCGTAGCACGCGCTGTCGCCGTGCGGGTGGTACTTACCGATGACGTCACCGACGGTGCGCGCGGACTTCTTCGGCTTGGACGCAGCATTCAGGCCCAGCTCGCTCATCGAATAGATGATGCGGCGCTGCACCGGCTTCAGGCCGTCGCCGATGAACGGCAGGGCGCGGTCCAGGACCACGTACATCGAGTAGTCGAGGTAGGCGCGTTCGGCGTACTCGCGCAGCGGCAGTTGTTCGAATCCGTGGAACACGGGGCGGGCAAGTTCGGTCATGCGGCGTTGTTACCTATGTCGGGAGGCGGCGACGGCGGTCGCCGCTCGCAATCCTGTGATTATCCGGATGCGGCGGGGGATGCCAAGCCACGTGCAGGGTCCAGCCCGGTTTCGAGGCCATGCCCGGCCCGCGCCAGATAGCGCCCCGGTGGCAGCCCGAAGTGGCGGCGGAACACGGTGACGAAGGCACTGGCGCTGCTGAAGCCCAGTGCATGGGCGATGTCGGCCACGCTGCGACCATCGGTCAGCTGGCGCAGGGCTTCGGACAGGCGGGCCTGTTGCCGCCACTGGGCGAAGCTGAGCGTGGTCTCGTCGCGGAAGTGACGGGTCAGGCTGCGCGGCGACAGGCCGGCCCAATGCGCCCATTCGGCCAGGCTGCGCTCGTCGGACGGGTCGGCCAGCAGCTGCGAGGCGATCTTCAGCAGGCGCCGGTCGTGCGGCATCGGCAGGTGCATGCGCTGGCGCGGCGCGGTGCGGATCTCGTCCAGCAGCACCTCGATGATGTGCTGGCGCTCGGGCGTGGTGTCATAGCCCAGCGGCCATTCGCAGATGCGGTCGGCCAGCGCCTGCGCCAGCTTGGACAGGCCCAGTACGCAGGGATCGGCGGGCAGGGTGGCGCAGGCCGGCGCGGCCAGCGCCATGCCCCAGCCGCGCAGCGGACCATCCAGGGTCACCGTATGCGGCTCCAGCGGCGGCATCCAGCCGGCCGAGCCCGGCGCCAGCGACCACGTCCCGTGCGAGGTGCGGGTGGTCAGCAGGCCACGCTCGACACAGATCAGCTGGGCGCGCTGGTGGTGGTGCCAGTCCACCTCCCGGACCAGCCCCTGCGGGCTGTCAAAGCGGAAAGCGACCACCGGTGGGCCATCGTTGCGCTCGAACCAATCCAGTGCGTCGTCCCTGAGCAGGCGCTTGGGAGCGGGAATTTCTGCCTTGTTCATCATGTCCGCTGGCTGAAATGTGTCATCCATTGGCTGAATTGTACTACCGGGCCACCTGACCAGATCATTAAGGTAGGCGCCTTCATTGATCCAGCCCACTGCTGCAACACAGCATTCGATGCCAGATCGAATATTTCCATTGAGAAATATTTTTTTTGGAAGAGAATGCTCCCCCATGATCTGTCCTGCAACCACTCCCCCCAGCTTCGGGCTGCTGCTGCGCCAGGTGCGCGACGGCCTGGTCCGTCAACTCGACGCATCCATGGCTGAAGAAGACCTGGGTATCGGCTTCACCCACTACATCGGGTTGAAGGTGCTCTCGCACATGGCCCCGTGCACGGCCAACGAACTGGCCCAGGCCATCGACCAGGTACCCAGCGCAGTCACCCGCCTGCTGGACAAGCTCGAGGCACTGGGCTGCGTCCGCCGCGAACCGCATGCGCAGGACCGGCGTGCGCTGCAGATCGTGCTGACCGATGAAGGCCGCGCATTGTGGGCGCGGTTGAAGCTGCGTGGCGACGCGGTGATGGATTACGCCCTGCGTGATCTTTCCGCCGACGAGCGCACGCTGCTGCTGTCCCTCCTTACCCGAATCCGCGATTCCCTGACGACCCCATGAACCCGATCCCGCATTCCACTCTCCGCCGGTCCGGGCGCGCGCTGCTGGTGTCAGCGCTGGCCCTGGCCCTGGCCGCCTGCGCCAGCAGTCGTGGCCTCAACCCGCAGGGCCACGTGCTTGACGTGGACAGTCTGCACAGCGAACGCACCCTGGCCGACACCGACCTCAGCGCCACCGGCTTCCCGGCGCAGGACTGGTGGAAGGCGCTGGGCGATGCGCAGCTGGACGCGCTGGTCGCCGAGGGCCTGGCCGGCCACCCGAGCCTGGACGCCGCCGACGCGCGCCTGCGCCAGGCCCAGGCCCAGGTCGGCACCGCACGTGCCGATGAGCTGCCCAGCCTGTCGGTGTCCGGTGGCTATACCGGGCTGCGCCTGCCTGAGTCGATGGCAGGCAGCGAGATCGGTGGCCATTACGCCGGCAGCAGCCAGGTCGCCTTCGACTTCAGCTATGGCGTGGACCTGTGGGGCGGCAAGCGCGCCGCCTGGGAAGCCGCCGTGGATGGCGCGCATGCGGCCACCGTCGAGGCGCAGGCGGCACGCCTGAACCTGTCCACCGGCATCACCCAGGCCTACGCCGACCTCGCCTATGCGTGGCAGCTCAATGATGTGGCCGAAGAAGAACTGGCCCGCTCGCAGAAGTCGCTGGAACTGACCCGCCAGCGCCGCCGCGCCGGCATCGACAGCGATCTGCAGGTGCGCCAGGCCGAGGCCCGCGTACCGGCCGCGCAGCAGCAGGTGCAGGCCGCACAGCAGCGGATCGACGCGGCCCGCACCGCACTGGCCGCGCTGGTCGGCAAGGGCCCGGACCGTGGCCTGTCGATCCAGCGCCCGCAGCCGCTGAACCCGGTGGCGCTGCAGCTGCCGGGCGTGCTGCCCAGCGAACTGCTGGGCCGTCGCCCCGACATCGTTGCCGCACGCTGGCGCGTTGAAGCGGCCGACAAGCAGATCAAGGTTGCCAAGACCAGGTTCTACCCGAGCTTCAACCTGACCGCGCTGGCCGGCGTGGTCGCCCCGAACGTGGGTGACCTGCTGAAGAGCAGCTCCACCTTCGCCTACATCGGCCCGGCGCTGAGCCTGCCGATCTTCGAAGGTGGCAAGCTGCGCGCCAACCTGGCCAACACCGATGCGCAGTACGACCTGGCGGTGGCCAACTACAACCAGACCGTGCTCGACGCACTGCGCGACGTCGCCGACCAGGTCAACGCGGTGCGCTCGCTGGCGCAGCAGGCGCACTCGCAGCAGCAGGCGGTGGATACCGCACGCTCGGCCTTCGACCTGGCCCAGCAGCGTTACCGCGCCGGCATCGGCAGCTACCTGGACGTGCTGACCGCGCAGTCCACCCTGCTGCAGTCGCAGCAGCAGCTGGCCGGCCTGCAGTCGCAGCAGGTGCAGTCCTCGGTGCGCCTGAGCAAGGCGCTGGGCGGTGGTTTCCAGCCCGCTGACGCCGACCGCGCACCGATCGCCTCCCATTCCGATTCCTCGCATTCCTGAAGACGCCCGCCATGAGCCAGACCCAAGACACCGCGGCCCCGGCCGCCCCCAACCGCCGCGGCAACCTGCTGCGCGGCCTGTTCGTGATCGTCGTGCTGCTGCTTGCCGCACTGGCGCTGTGGTACTTCATGTTCGGCCGTTGGTTCGAAGAGACCGACGATGCCTACGTGCAGGGCAACCAGGTGCAGATCACCCCGCTGGTGGCCGGTACCGTGGTCGCCATCAACGCCGATGACGGCATGCGCGTGGAGCGCGGCCAGCTGCTGGTGCAGCTGGACCCGTCCGACACCGCGGTGGCACTGCAGCAGGCCGAAGCCAACCTGGCCAAGACGGTGCGCCAGACCCGCGGTCTGTACCGCAGCGTGGAAGGCGCCCAAGCGGACTTGAACGCCCGCCAGGTGACCCTGAAGCGCGTGCGCGAAGACTTCGCCCGCCGCAAGGACCTGGCCGCCACCGGCGCCATTTCCAACGAAGAACTGGCCCACGCCCGTGACGAGCTGGCTGCCGCCGAAGCGGCCGTGGCCGGCTCGCGCGAGACCGTCGAGCGCAACCGCGCGCTGGTCGACGACACCGTGATCGCCACCCAGCCGGACGTGCAGGCGGCTGCCGCGCAGCTGCGCCAGGCCTTCCTCAACAACGCCCGCGCCGGCATCGTCGCGCCGGTCACCGGCTACGTCGCCCGGCGTTCGGTGCAGGTCGGCCAGCGCGTGCAGCCGGGCAATGCCCTGATGGCCGTGGTGCCGACCGAGCAGATGTGGGTCGAGGCCAACTTCAAGGAAACCCAGCTGCGCCACATGCGCCTGGGCCAGGAAGTGGAACTGAAGTCGGACCTGTACGCCGGTGACGTGAAGTACAAGGGCCGCATCCAGAGCCTTGGCCTGGGCACCGGCTCCGCGTTCTCGCTGCTGCCGGCGCAGAACGCCAGCGGCAACTGGATCAAGATCGTGCAGCGCGTGCCGGTGCGCATCGCCATCGATGCCAAGCAGCTGGCCGAACACCCGCTGCGCATCGGCCTGTCGATGAAGGCTGAAGTGAGCCTGCGCGACCAGAAGGGCGAAGTGCTGCCGAGCACTCCGGCCAAGGGCACGGTGTTCGACACCGACGTGTATGCCAAGCAGCTGCATGATGCCGACGAGGTGATCCACACGATCATCCAGGGCAACCTGCCGCAGCAGCAGGCGAAGGTGGGCTGAGGTCGCCATGTCCGCACAAGCTCCAGCCGCGCCCGGCGCTCCGGGCGCACCGGCGGCGCCGGGTGCGGCCTCCGGGTTCCTGCCGCCCAGCGTCGCACTGTGCACCGTGGGCCTGGCGATGGCCTCGTTCATGCAGGTGCTCGACACCACCATCGCCAACGTCTCGCTGCCGACCATCGCCGGCAATCTCGGCGCCAGTTCGCAGCAGGCGACCTGGGTCATCACCTCGTTCGCGGTCAGCACGGCCATCGCGCTGCCGCTGACCGGCTGGCTCAGCCGCCGTTTCGGCGAACGCAAGCTGTTCGTCTGGGCCACGCTGGCCTTTGTCATCACCTCGCTGCTGTGCGGCCTGGCGCAGAGCATGGGCATGCTGGTGCTGTCGCGTGCGCTGCAGGGTTTCGTGGCCGGCCCGATGTACCCGATCACGCAGTCGCTGCTGGTCTCGATCTATCCGCGCGAGAAACGCGGGCAGGCATTGGCACTGCTGGCGATGATCACGGTGGTTGCGCCGATCTGTGGCCCGATCCTCGGTGGCTGGATCACCGACAACTACAGCTGGGAGTGGATCTTCCTGATCAACGTGCCGCTGGGCATCTTCGCCGCGCTGGTGGTGGGCAACCAGCTGAAGGGGCGCCCGGAGCAGATCGAGAAGCCGAAGATGGACTACGTCGGCCTGGTCACCCTGGTGATCGGCGTCGGTGCGCTTCAGCTGGTCCTCGACCTGGGCAACGACGAGGACTGGTTCTCGTCGATGAAGATCGTGGTGCTGGCCTGCGTGGCGGTGGTGACACTGACGGTGTTCCTGATCTGGGAGCTGACCGACAAGGATCCGATCGTTGACCTGAAGCTGTTCCGGCACCGCAACTTCCGCGCCGGTACGCTGGCGATGGTGGTGGCCTACGCAGCGTTCTTCAGCGTGGCGCTGCTGATCCCGCAGTGGCTGCAGCGTGACATGGGCTACACCGCGATCTGGGCGGGCCTGGCGACGGCGCCGATCGGCATCCTGCCGGTGATCATGACCCCGTTCGTGGGCAAGTATGCGTCGCGCTTCGATATGCGCATGCTGGCCACGGTCGCGTTCATCGTGTTGTCGATGACCAGCTTCCTGCGATCGAACTTCAACCTGCAGGTGGACTACATGCACGTGGCCGGCGTACAGCTGATCATGGGCATCGGCGTCGCGCTGTTCTTCATGCCGGTGCTGCAGATCCTGCTGTCGGACCTGGATGGACGCGAGATCGCGGCGGGCTCCGGCCTGGCCACGTTCCTGCGTACGCTGGGTGGCAGTTTCGCGGCGTCGCTGACGACGTGGCTGTGGGCGCGGCGCACCCAGGTGCACCATGCCGACCTGACCGAGCATATCTCGGCCTATCAGCCGGGCATGCAGGACCAAGTGGCGGCGATGGGGCAGGGCGACCTGCAGCACGGCGCAGCGGTACTGAACAACATGATCAACCACCAGGCATCGCAGATGGGCTTCAACGACATCTTCTTCCTGCTGGGCTGGATCTTCCTGGCGATCATCACGTTCCTGTGGCTGGCCAAGCCGCCATTCGGCGCAGGTGCGGGTGCAGCCGCCGGTGGTGGGCACTGAAACTCCCTGGAAACACCGTGCTGTATTTTGACCCCGCCGCGAGGCGGGGTTTTTGTTGGGGCGACGCTGGTCGCGCGGGCATTGCCCTCGGGGTGGTGCAACGGCGCAGGTTCAGCGCGTGCGATAGACGCGTTTGAACACCACCCGGTCGGAAGACAATCGGGAAATGGCCCAGATCCCCGCCGCAAGTACGGCGCCGCATGCGAGCCAGCCGGCAGTGGCCTGAAATCGGCTGCCGACAAGTGCGCCGCAGATGATGGCGGCGACAAAGACAAGCATTACGGCCTCCTTTGATGCGCCGTAATGGACCTCGGCCTGGCATCCCACGCATACGCTTACGCCGTGGTTCGAGCCGGTATGGCAGTGTGGGCAGATGATGCTGCGCTGCATTGGTGCGTCCTTTGGGGGAGAGGAGGGGCGCTGGTCAGGTCGTGGCGATACACCCGCAGCCGGCTCCCGCAAATCTGCCTCCCACCGAAAAGGAATCGGGTGGATCTCGACTAGGAAAAGTACGAATTGAACGGGGAACGTGAAATGCGCCCCAAAAGGGGGCCGTTCAAGGTCCGGTGACGACGCGCCGGGAGTAGGTATGCACCCGCAGACGACGCCCTGACGGTGCGAGATACGACAGTCCGAGTGGCGGTTGCGATGCCAGGATCGCCAAACCCCGGAAACGAAAAAACCCGCTTTCGCGGGTTTGATCATCTTGAGTCGTGGTGCCCAGGAGAGGACTCGAACCTCCACGGTTTTACCCGCTAGTACCTGAAACTAGTGCGTCTACCAATTCCGCCACCTGGGCGACTCAGGAGATGAATTGTGCGGGACGGCAGAGAGTGTGTCAACAACATTTCACACATTTTTCTGCGGCTGCACGCCCAGGTGAAGCAGCAGGCTGCGCATCGCCGGTGAAAGCTGCGCCCATCCGGTGAAACAGGCGCACAGGCGGCGTTGTGCCCACGCATCTGCAAGCGGCACCGCAACGGTACGCGTACTGCGTCGATGCTGGCGCGCAATGGTACGCGGCACGATGCCGACACCAATGCCGTGGCCGACCATGATGCAGACTCCCTCGAAGGTCTTCATGCGGATGCGCACGTCCAGGCGACGCCCGATGTCGCGCGCCTGGTCTTCGATGTAGGTCTGCAGTGCATTGCCATCGGCCAGGGCAACGAAGGTCTCGCCGGCAACATCGGTGAAGGCCACGCTGCGCCGCGATGCGAAGCGATGGTCTGCGGGCAGCAGCATCACCAGCGGATCTTCGGCGA
The DNA here is from genome assembly GCF_059368315.1 of Stenotrophomonas sp. YJH_SMC_119. Lineage (NCBI taxonomy): Bacteria > Pseudomonadati > Pseudomonadota > Gammaproteobacteria > Lysobacterales > Lysobacteraceae > Stenotrophomonas > Stenotrophomonas sp. YJH_SMC_119. The sequence continues at coordinate 109,586 of NZ_JCAFRP010000006.1, forward strand.
CCACATGCTGCTGCAGGCCGGCAGCGTCGACGGCATCGCTGATGATGCCGGCCTCGGCCTGGCCAGCACTGATCGCACGCACGACTTCAGGGCTGGTGCGCTCCAGCAGTTCCACGTGCAGGCGCGGGCGTTCGGCCAGCCATGGCGCGAGCCGCGAGGGCAGGTAGTTGGTCAGCGCTGCGGTGTTGGCATACAGATGCAGGGTGCCGCGCGCACCGTGTGCAAACGCCTGCAGTTCACCGCGCAGCTGTGCCTGCTGCTGCAGGATCAGGCGTGCATGGTGGGCGAGGGCGGCACCGGCTTCGGTCAGGCTGACACCGCGCGGATGCCGGTTCAACAACGCGGTGCCGGCATCGGCTTCGATCGTGCGCAGGCGTTCGCTGGCCGACGCCAGTGCCAGGTTTGCCTGCGCTGCGCCGGCCGTGATGCTGCCCGCCTCGGCAATCGCCAGGAACAGGCGCAGGTCGGCGATATCCATCCGCATGTGATGCCCTCATCGCAACGGCTGCGCCTTCGGATCAGCCGAAGGCGAGGCCGGGAAGACCGCATTGTGCGCCTGGCTACGGCCCGATCCAATGACGGCATGAATGAATCGACGTACTTCTATCTGTTGCTGGTGGTGGTGTTCGTGCTGGCCGGTGTGGTCAAGGGTGTGACTGGGATGGGGTTGCCGACGGTGGCGATGGGGCTGCTCGGCAGTACGCTGTCGCCGGTGGCGGCGGCGTCGATGCTGTTCATTCCCACCTTCGTCACCAATGCGTGGCAGCTGTTGTCGGGGCCGTCGCTGGGCCACATCGTTCGGCGGCTGTGGCCGATGATGCTGGCGGTGGTGATGGTGACGCTGGGCTCGGCCGCGCTGCTGGTGCGGGTCGATCGCACCTGGTCGCGCGTTGCGCTGGGCGTGGCATTGGTGGTCTATGCCGCCTATGCGTTGCTTGCGCCGGTGTTCCGCGTGCAGCAGCGGCGCGAGCGTTGGCTGGGGCCGCTGGTGGGGGCGTTGTCGGGCGTGGTGACCGGCGCCACCGGCGTGTTCGTGATGCCGGCGGTGCCGTACCTGCAGTCGCTGGGGTTGCAGCGCGAGGAGCTGGTGCAGGCGTTGGGGCTGGCGTTCACGGTGTCAACGATTTCGCTGACCGCCGGCCTGGTGCTGCATGGCGCATTCGGCATCCAGCAGCTGGGGCTGAGTGCGCTGGCGGTGCTGCCGGCATTGCTGGGCATGTGGCTGGGGCAGGTGATCCGGCAGCGCATCAGTGCGCGGGTGTTCCGGGGCTGCTTCCTGGGTTTCCTGCTGCTGCTCGGGCTGGAACTGGTGCTGCGGCCGCTGCTCTGATGCCGGGCATGAAAAAACCCGCTCTCGCGGGTTTTTCTCATTCTCGACGTGGTGCCCAGGAGAGGACTCGAACCTCCACGGTTTTACCCGCTAGTACCTGAAACTAGTGCGTCTACCAATTCCGCCACCTGGGCGTCGAGGAGCGAGATTATGGGGTGTTGTTACGGGGGTGTCAACACTTTTTCTGGATCCGGTGTCGGACGTCGTTTCGCCTGCGGAGCGGGCTCTGACCCCATCTCACTCGCTTGGGGTCGGAGCGCTTTCCTTCGGAAAGGAATTCGGCCCCGTTGCTGGATTGCAGGCAAAAAAAATCCCCGCCGAAGCGAGGAGTTTTTTCGTTGGTGCCCAGGAGAGGACTCGAACCTCCACGGTTTTACCCGCTAGTACCTGAAACTAGTGCGTCTACCAATTCCGCCACCTGGGCGTTCCAGAGGCGCAATTGTGAAGATGAATCCGCAGGCTGTCAACGACTTCCTGAATATTTTTCACGCAAGGCCTTCAGGACGGCCACTGACCCGTTCTGCACGCCGTCAACGGCTACCATGTAGGGCGATGACTACCAAAAAACCAAGCAAGGGCGGGAGCACCTCCCGCGGCCAGGCCCCGAAGAAGGGCGCCAAGGCGGGCACGGCCCGCGCCACCAAGCCGGGCAAGCCGTTGCCGGGCTGGTTCCCTGAATTGAATGAAGGCGGCGCACCGCCGCGTGGCCGCAAGGTCCGCAGCAGCGACGCACCGGGCCCGGCCCCGGGCCGCAAGTTGCCGCCGACCGGCAAGGTGATCGACGATCCCTATGCCGCCCGCGAAGCAGAGAAGTACGAACAGCCCATCGCCAGCCGCGAAGCCATCCTGGCCCTGCTGGAGCGTTGCGAAGGGCCGCAGACGGCAGAGGAACTGGGCGCACGCCTGGGCCTGACCGCCCCGGACCGTGCCGAAGCACTGTCGCGCCGGCTCGGCGCCATGGTCCGCGACGGCCAGCTGGTGCAGAACCGCCGCGGCGGCTTCGCCCCTATCCAGACCCTGAACCTGGTCACCGGCGTGGTGATCGCCAACCCGGAGGGGTTCGGCTTCCTGCGCCCGGTCGAGGGCGGCGACGACCTGTTCCTGCCGCCGTATGAAATGCGCAAGGTCATGCACGGCGACAAGGTGCTGGCCCGCGTGACCGGCATCGACCACCGTGGCCGCCGCGAAGGCAGCATCGCCCGCGTGCTGGAGCGCGGCATGACCCGTCTGATCGGTCGCTTCAGCATCGAGATGGGCATCAACTATGTGGTGCCCGACGACAAGCGCGTGCAGCGCAACGTGCAGGTGCCGCCGGACCAGACCGGTGGTGCGCGCGACGGCCAGCTGGTGGTCTGCGAACTGACCCAGGCGCCGGACAGCCGTCGCCCGCCGATCGGCCGCATCATCGCCGTGCTCGGCGACAAGCTGACCGCCTCGCTGGTGGTGGAGACCGCCATCCACGGCCATGAACTGCCGTTCGAGTTCCCGCAGGAAGTGCTGGACGAAGCCGCCTCGGTGCCGCTGGTGGTCGAGCCGGCGATGATCGGCGACCGCGTGGACCTGCGCAGCATGCCGCTGGTCACCATCGACGGTGAAGATGCCAAGGACTTCGACGACGCGGTGTACTGCGAGCCGAACGCCGATGGCTTCCGGCTGGTGGTGGCGATTGCCGATGTCTCCAACTACGTCCGGCCCGGCACGCCACTGGACGAAGAGGCGCAGAAGCGTGCCACCTCGGTGTACTTCCCGGGCTTCGTAGTGCCGATGCTGCCGGAGACGCTCTCCAACGGCATCTGTTCGCTGATGCCGAAGGTCGACCGCATGTGCTTCGTCTGCGACATGCAGATCGACCGCGACGGCCTGGTCACGCATTCGCGCTTCTACGAAGCGGTGATGAACTCGCATGCGCGCCTGACCTACACCCAGGTGTGGAAGGCGGTGGGTGAGGACGATGCCGATACCAAAGCCTGGATGGGCGACCTGCTGCCGCAGGTGCAGCGCCTGCACCAGCTGTACAAGGTCCTGTCCAAGGCGCGTGCCAAGCGTGGCGCCATCGAGTTCGAAAGCAGCGAAGTGCGCTTCGTGCTGGACAACCGCGGTGAAGTGACCCAGGCCGGCATGCTGGTGCGCAATGACGCGCACAAGCTGATCGAGGAATGCATGATCGCGGCCAATGTGGAGGCGGCGAAGTACCTGCTGTCGCGCCATGTGCCGGCCCCGTACCGCATCCACGAAAAGCCGCCGGAAACCAAGTACGCCGACCTGCTGGAATTCCTCAAGGAGTTCAAGCTGAGCCTGCCGCCATGGTCGAAGGTGCGCCCGGGCGATTACACCAAGCTGCTGAAGAAGATCCGCGACCGCCCCGATGCCACGCTGCTGGAATCGGTGCTGCTGCGCAGCCAGAGCCTGGCGATCTACAGCCCGGAGAACCACGGTCATTTCGGCCTGGCACTGGAGGCGTACGCGCACTTCACCTCGCCGATCCGTCGTTACCCCGACCTGCTGGTACACCGCGCGATCAAGCACGCGTTGTCCGGCAAGCCGCTGGACAAGTTCACCTACAACGCGCGCGAAATGGCTGCGCTGGCGCTGCAGTGCTCCGAGCGCGAGCGCCGTGCCGATGAAGCCGAGCGCGAGGTCGACGAGCGTTACCGCGCGGCGTGGATGGAAAAGCACGTGGGTGGCCAGTTCGATGGCGTGATCAGCGGCGTGACCAGCTTCGGCCTGTTCGTGGAGCTGGACGAGTCGAAGGTGCAGGGCCTGGTGCACGTGACCCAGCTGCCGCAGGACTATTACAAGTTCGACGCCACGCGCAAGACGCTGACCGGCGAGCGCCGCGGCAGCAGCTACCGGCTGGGTGACCGCGTGCGGATCCTGGTACTGAAGGCCAGCATGGAAGAGCGCAAGATCGACTTCCGCCTGGTCGAACACAAGGGCGAGGACGAAGGCGATGGCCTGCCGCCGCTGCCGGAGCGTGGCAAGCCGGCCAAGCGGAAGAAAGAGAAATACTGATGACCGTGGTAGTGCCGGCCGCTGGCCGGCATCCATGGCACCCTCGGCACCGACGGGTTGCCGGCCAGCGGCCGGCACCACCAGGAGACATCGCATGCAAGGCCAACCCGAATACAGTGGCGGCTGCCAGTGCGGCGCGATCCGCTTCCAGGTGCGTGGCGCGCTGACCGACAGTTCGATCTGTCATTGCCGGATGTGCCAGAAGGCCTTCGGTGCCTACTACGCACCGCTGGTGTCGGTGCGCGGCGTGCAGTTCAGCTGGACCCGTGGCCAGCCGCGCTATTTCCAGTCCTCCAACGTGGTGCGCCGGGGCTTCTGTGCCGACTGCGGCACGCCGCTGAGCTACGAGGCGCCGGACGGTGTGGCGGTGGCGGCCGGTGCCTTTGACGAACCCGAGCGCCTGCCGCCGACGATCCAGTACGGGGTCGAGCGCAAGCTGCCGTTCGTCGATACGCTGGCCAGCCTGCCGGCCCGTCGTACCGAGGAAGACATCGCGGCGCTGGAGTTCCTGGCCACCATCGTGTCCCATCAGCACCCGGACCACGACACGCCGCACTGGCCGCCGCGCAGCCGGTAACGCCCCTGTAGCGCCGAGCCCAGGCTCGGCTGGCAGGTCGCCGCGGCCTCAGCCCGGCAGCGAGCGCAGGCTCGGCTCAACAGGGGCCCCGCCGCAGCGCCCGGCCCGCCGATGCTCTACCATAGCCACCCCCTTTCCGGTCCCCGCCCGCATGAGCAAGAACAGCCAGTGGATCGTCGGCGTCAACGCCGTCGCCTCCTCCATCGAGAACGACGCCGAGAACGTCCGCGAAGTGCTGGTCGAGGCCGGTGCGAAGAACCCGCGCCTGACCGAGATCGAGGAAAACGCCCGCCGCAAGGGCATCGACGTGCGCAAGGTGAACAGCCAGGCGCTGGACGGTGTCGGCGGTTCGGTACGCCACCAGGGCGTGGCCGCGCGCTATGCCGCCGCCCGCACTTACAGCGAGAACGAGCTGGAGGGCCTGGTCACCGCAGCCGAGGGCAAGGCCCTGCTGCTGGTGCTGGACGAAGTGCAGGACCCGCACAACCTTGGCGCTTGCCTGCGCTCGGCGGCTGCCGCAGGCGCCACTGCCGTGATCATCCCCAAGGACAAGTCGGCCACGGTGAACGCGACCGTGCGCAAGACTTCGGCCGGTGCCGCCGATCTGATCCCGGTGGTGGCGGTGACCAACCTGTCGCGTTGCCTGAAGGACCTGCAGAAGCAGGGCGTGTGGATCTACGGCCTGGCCGGCGAAGCCACTGCGTCGCTGTACCAGCTGGACCTGAAGGGCAACATTGCCTTGGTGCTGGGTGGCGAGGCCGATGGCCTGCGCCGCCTGACCCGCGAGAACTGCGATGGCCTGGTCAAGATCCCGATGCCGGGCGAGATCGAGAGCCTGAATGTTTCCGTCGCCGCGGGCGTCAGCCTGTTCGAGGCCGTGCGCCAGCGCGGTTGATTTCGGGGTCGGATCTCTTTTCCATGTGCCGTGTCGACCAAGGTCGACACCTACCGGGCCGTTGCCGTGTCGGCCAAGGTCGACACCTACCGGGTCGTTGCCGTGTCGACCAAGGTCGACACCTACCGGATCGTTGCCGTGTCGACCAAGGTCGACACCTACCGGATCGTTGCCGTGTCGACCAAGGTCGACACCCACCGGGCAGTCGCCACCCTGGGTTGGCGCCCTTGCCGCCTCACCCCGCGCTGCCGCCCAGTGCCTTGAACAGGGTGACGTCGTTGTTCAGCTGGCCCTGGCGTACGCGCGCCAGCGACAGCTCGGCATCACGCCGGGTCTGCTGGGCCTCCAGCCAGGTGCGCAGGTCGGTGGCACCTACGCGGTAGCGCACTTCCTGCGCGCGCTCCACTTCCACTGCTTCGTCGTACGACGCCTGCGAGGCCGCCACCTGGCGCGCCAGCTGCTCGCGTGCCGACAGCGCGTTGTCCACTTCCGACAGCGCGGTGTACAGCGTCCTGCGGAAATTGGTCGCGGCGATCTGATAGCTGGTGCCGGCGATGTCGGTATCCAGCTGTGCGCGCTGCAGGTTGAGGAACGGCAGCGACAGGCCGGCGCCCAGCGTGGCCACCGGGTTGCGCAGCACGTCACCCAGCGACGTTGCACTGGAGCCGAGGCTGCCGGTCAGGCTCAGCGCCGGGTAGTACTGGGTAGCGGTCACCTTGATGGTCTTCAGGCTGTTGCGCAGGCGAAGTTCGGCCGCGCGCAGGTCGGGACGGCGGCCGAGCAGCTCGGCCGGCAGGCCTTCGTTGATCCCGGGGCTGCGTGCGCCCAGCAGGTCCTGCGGTTCGTCCTGCTGCGGCCAGGGCGTGCCGTCCAGCAGCACGGTCAATGCATTGCGCACCTCCACCCGCTGCTGTTCCAGCGCGCTCTGCGAGGAACGCTGCGACTGCAGGTTCTGCAGCGCCTGGCGCACTTCCAGGCGCGATACCGCACCAGCGTCGAAGCGGGCCTGCACCAGGTCGCGGGTGCGCTCCAGCCGCTCCAGGTTGGCCTGGCCGGTGGCGATGGACTGGTTGAGATAGGCCAGGTTCCAGTACTGGGTGATGGTGTCGCCGATCACCAGCAGCGCGGTGTTCTGCCGGTCTTCCTCGCTGGCCTCGGCTTCCCAGCGGGCGATGTCGCGCTGGGTGCGCAGACGGCCCCACAGATCGACCTCCCAGCCCAGCGAGACGCCGGTGGAATAGCTGCGGCGCCAGTCGTCGGCCTGATCGGTGGCGCGGCTGGCATTGCCGCTGACGCCGGACGACGAAGGCTGCGGCCACAGCGCATTGCTGGCCAGGCCGGCCTGCAGGCGCGAACGCTGCACGGCCAGGCCAGCGGCGGCCAGATCGCTGTTGGCGGCCAGCGCCTGCGCCACCAGGCGGTTCAGTCGTTCATCGCCGAAGCCCGTCCACCAGCTGTCCTGGCGGATGTCGCGGCCCGGTGTATCCAGGCTGCTGCGCGGGTCATCGGCCGGTGCGTTGAGGGTGGCATCGCCACGGCCGTAGCTGGCCGCCACGTCGGGGGCCTGCACCGGGTAGCGGCCCACCGAGGCACAGCCTGAGAGGGCAAGCAGAACAGCGCCCACCAGCAGCAGGCGCGAGGGAGCAGGGAAGGGCAGTCGGGTCATCATCTTCATTCGCGGGCCAGGGCCTCCACCGGGTCCAGCTGCGCGGCGTTGCGCGCGGGCAGGAAGCCGAATGCCACGCCGATCAGGGTCGAGCAGGCGAACGCGGCAACGATCGAGGCGGTGGAGAACAGCACCTGGAAGTCACTGGCGAAGCGGCCGATCATCGAGCCCAGCAGCAGGGCCAGGCCGATGCCGAGCAGACCACCGAGCAGGCACACCAGCACCGCTTCGATCAGGAACTGCTGGCGGATGTCACTCTGCCGTGCCCCCACCGCCATGCGCACGCCGATTTCGCGGGTGCGCTCGGTCACCGAGACCAGCATGATGTTCATCACGCCGATGCCGCCGACCAGCAGCGCGATGGCGGCGATGGCGCCGATCAGCAGGGTCATCGTGCGCGTGGTCTGCTCGATGGTCTGGCGGATCTCTGCGCTGTTGCTGAGGAAGAAGTCCTCGGTGCCGTGGCGCAGGGTCAGCAGGCGGGTGATCGCTTCCTGCGCCGCATCCATCGGCGTGTCGTCGTCCACGCGCACGGTGATGCTGGAAACGTGGCTCTGGCCGAGCATGCGCGACATCACCGTGGTGTAGGGCACCCACACGCTGAGGCTGGTGCTGCCACCAAAGCCGAAGCTCTGGCGCTTGGCCACGCCGACCACGCGTGCCGGTACGTTGCCGAGCAGGATCACCTGGCCGACCGGATCGACATCGGGGAAGAACTGGGTCTGGGTGTTCTCGTCGATCACCGCCACCTGGCCGAGGCCCTTCACCGCGTCGGTATCGAAGAAGCTGCCGCTGAGCAGGGTCACGCCCTTGACCCGGAAGAACTGCTCGCCGACGCCACTGACCTGGGCGGTGGAGGACTGGTTGCGGTAACGCGCGGTGACCGAGGTCGACACGCTGGGGGTGGCGCTGTCCACGTAGCTCTGCTTTGCCAGTGCATCGGCATCGCTGGCCTTGAGCGTCTGTACCCGCGCCGAGCGCATGTCACCGAAACCACGGCCGGGATAGACGTCGATGGTGTTGGTGCCGAGCGCGCTGATGTTCTGCAGGATCTGCTGCTGCGAGCCATTGCCCAGCGCCACCACCGAGACCACCGAGGCGATGCCGATGATGATGCCGAGCATGGTCAGGAAGGTGCGCAGCCGATGTGCGTTCATCGCCAGCAGGGCCATGCGGAACGCTTCGGTGAAGCGGTCACGGGCCGCCTGCCAGCTGTTGCCGCGGGCCACGCCGGTGCTGGCCTCGCGCTGCGCGCGGTAGGTCGGTGCGTTCGGATTGGTGCGGTCGGCGATGATCTCGCCATCGCGGATTTCGATGATGCGCTGCGCGTGTTCGGCCACGCTCATGTCGTGGGTGACGATGATGATGGTGTGGCCTTCGGCGTGCAGCTCGCCGAGGATCGCCATCACTTCCTCGCCGGATTTCGTGTCGAGCGCGCCGGTCGGTTCGTCGGCCAGGATCACCTCGCCGCCGTTCATCAGCGCACGTGCGATCGACACGCGCTGCTGCTGGCCACCGGACAGCTGGCCCGGCTTGTGGTGCATGCGGTCGCCCAGGCCCAGCCGCTGCAGCAGCTGCTCGGCGCGCGCGTTGCGCACTGCGCCCGGGCTGCCGGCATACACCGCCGGTACCTCCACGTTGCCGCGCGCATCCAGGTCGCCCAGCAGGTGGTAGCGCTGGAAGATGAAGCCGAAATGCTCGCGGCGCAGTTCGGCCAGTTCATCCGGCGCCATCCTGCCGGTTTCGCGGCCGGCCACCTGGTAGCTGCCGCGGGTAGGGCGATCGAGGCAGCCGAGGATGTTCATCAGCGTCGACTTGCCCGAGCCGGACTGGCCGACGATCGCCACCATCTCGCCGGCGTGGATATCCAGGTTGACGTCGCGCAGGACGGCGATCACATCATCGCCTGCCGGGAATTCGCGCCGCAGGTCGCGCAGGCGCAGCAGCGGCGCCTTCGTGCTCATCGGCGCGGACCCATGCCCGGGCCGCCGACCCGCATCTGCATGCCGCCGCGGTTGCCGCCGCCGGCGCTGGCACCGGCCGCACCGGCTTCGCCCACCACCACGCGTTCGCCTTCCTTCAGCCCGGACAGGATTTCGGCCGAGGCGCCGTTGTTGATGCCCACGGTGACCTTGCGCGGTTGCGGCTGGCCCTTGTCGTCCAGCACCCTCACCATGCGCTCGTCGCCGCGGCGCTTCGGTCCCAGCGCCACCGCCGGCACCATCAGCACGTCCTTGGCCTGCTTGAGCAGTACCGAGACCTGCGCGGTCATGTCGATGCGCAGGGTGCCGTCCGGGTTTTCCACGTCGAACAGCGCGTTGTAGTAGACCGCGCTGCTGGAACTGGAGCTGGACGAACTGCTGGAGCTGGACGAGTTCTCGTTGGCGATCGAGGCCGGCGCCGGATTGATCTGGCGCAGCGTGGCGTGGTACTTGCGGTCGGGGTCACCCAGGGTGGTGAAGTACACCGGCATGCCGGCCTTGATCTTGACCACGTCGGCCTCGGAGATCTCGGCGTTGACCGTGACCACGTCCAGCCGCGCCAGCATCACGATGGTGGGCGCGGTCTGGTTGGCGTTCACGGTGCGGCCTTCCTCGGCCACCACCGCCACCACGGTGCCATCCATCGGCGCGGTGATGCGGGTGTAGGCCAGGTTGGCGCGGGCGGTGCCCAGCTCGGTCTGGCGGCCCTTGATCTGCGCCTCGTAGGACTGCAGCTGGGCGCGGGCAGTTTTCAGCTGTGCTTCGGCGGCATCGTATTCCTGGCGCGAGGTGGCCTCGGCCGCCAGCATCTGCTGCTGGCGCGCGAACTCCAGTTCGGCCTGGCGCAGGGTGGCCTGCTGCACGGCGCGCTGGGCGGTGACCTGGTCCAGCGAAGCCTGCGCATTGAGCACCTGGTTCTGCTGAGTGGTGGCATCGATCTCGGCGATCAGGTCGCCTTCCTTCACGGTATCGCCCAGCTGTACCTTCAGCGACTTGATCTGGCCCGAGGCCTGCGCACCGACGCTGACCAGCTTGTAGGCGTCGATCACGCCGGTGGCTTCCACGGTCTGCTCGATGTCGCCGCGGCTGACCGGCGTGGTCGCCACCGCCGGGGCGGCGGGTTTGCGCAGCAGCCACCAGGCGGCGACGGCCACGATGAGGGCGAGCAGGGCGATCAGTATCAGGCGACCACGGCGGGTCGCGGGCAACAGGCGGAACGTCACGTCGTGGCTTCACTCTCGGGGCCGCGGCGGCGGCGTTGGTGGGCATTGTGAAGACCGGGCGACAGGCGGCTCAATCCTCGGGGTATGTCTCTATGTAACACTGTCGGTGAATACGCGTAACCACAGGTATCCCGCTCATGGCTGGATACACTGGTACGCATTGCCCCGGATGCGGTTCAGCTGCCGACACGGGATGATCGCGACATGGAGACTGAAAACACGATGCATCGACTGCTGATCGTCGACGACGACAACGACATCCGCACCCTGCTGGCCGAGCAGCTCGGCCGTGCCGGCTACCAGGTGAGCACGGCCGCAGACGGCACCGCCATGCGCCAGCTGCTGGACCGCGAGCACGTGGACCTGATCGTGCTTGACCTCAACCTGCCGCGCGAGGATGGCCTGACCCTGTGCCGCGACCTGCGGGCGCGCTCGAACACGCCGGTGATCATGCTGACCGCGCGTGCCGAGCCGATCGACCGCGTGCTCGGCCTGGAAATGGGCGCCGACGACTACCTGGCCAAGCCGTTCGAACCGCGCGAGCTGCTGGCGCGCATCCGCAACGTGCTGCGCCGGACCGAGGCGCTGCCGGCCAACCTGGAGCCGCTGGCGGTGCGCCGTGCGCGTTTCTCGCGCTGGGTGTTCGACCTGGAGCATCGCCACCTGGTCGATCCGGACGACCGCGTGGTGGTGCTGTCCGGTGCCGAGTTCCGCCTGCTGCGCGTGTTCATCGCCCATGCCAACAAGGTGCTGTCGCGCGAACAGCTGGTCGCGCTCAGCAGCGGCCGCAACTACGAGGCGCAGGATCGCGCGATCGACCTGCAGGTCAGCCGCCTGCGCAACAAGCTGGGCGATGACGGTGGGCCGGATGGCCTGATCAAGACCGTGCGCAACGAAGGCTACGTGCTGGCCTCCTCGGTGAACCTGGAATAAGCCGTCATGAAGCGCCTGCGCCATTTCCTGTCCTCGATGGTCGGGCGGTTGTTCGTCATCCTGCTGTTGGGCATGAGCGTGGCTGCGATCGGCGCGACCATGCTGGCCACCTCCAAACGCCAGCAGGAGTTCGAGCGGCAGAACCTGAACCGCATCGCCGACCGCCTGCAGGGCTACGTCAACCTGCTCGATGGCAATCCCGAACTGCGCGAGCGACTGCTTGAGATCGGTGGGCCCAGCGTGCGTGCGCTGCAGCCCGGCGCGCGCCTGGGGCGGGCGGATACCGCACTGATGGAAGTCCTGGATGACCGGCCCGGCCCGGTGTCGCGCGCGCATGTGCATTTCACCTCGTTCCGTTCCTGCATTCCCAAGCTGCAGGATCTGCTGCCGCCACCGCCGCCGGGGCACCGACGGCATCCGCGTGAGCGCGATCCGGCCTTCATTCCGCCCAAGTGCCGCGCGGTCGATGTGACGCTCAACGACGGTACGTTGCTGAAGCTGGCGCTGGATTCGCCAGCAGTGGCCCACAACGGCATTCTGGCCGTGGACCCGTGGTTCCTGACCCTGCTGGTGCTGGCCATCGCGGTGCTGGCCTACATCGTTGCGCGCATGGCCAGTGCGCCGCTGCAGGAGCTGGCGGCGGCCGCGGAGGATCTCGGCGACGATCTGCAGCGCGATCCACTGCCGTTGCGCGGGCCGCGCGAGGTGCAGCGCGCCGCCGAGGCCTTCAATGCCATGCAGCACCGCCTGCAGCGGCACCTGGCCGAACGCACGCAGATGCTGGCGGCGATCACCCATGACCTGCAGACCCCGTTGACCCGACTGCGCCTGCGCCTGGAGAACGTCAGCGACGAGGTGCTGCGCGAGCGCCTGATCGGCGATCTGGCGGCGATGCAGGCACTGGTGCGCGAAGGCCTGGAGCTGGCCCGGAGCGCCGAGAGCGCCGAGCAGCGCGCCGCGCTGGATCTGGATTCGCTCCTGGAAAGCATCGTGGAAGACGCCGCAGAGGGTGGTGCCGACGTGGTCTTCGAGGGCGGCACCGGTGCGGTGCTGATGTTGCGCCCGCTGGCCATGCACCGGCTGTTCTCCAACCTGGTGGATAACGCCGTGATGTATGCCCACCGCGTGCGCGTGCGGGTGGAACGCAGCGGCGGCACGATCACGGCGATGGTGTCCGACGATGGCCCGGGCCTGGCGGAAGACCAGCTGGAGGCCGTGTTCGACCCGTTCGTGCGGGTGGAAACCTCGCGTTCGCGGGAAACCGGCGGCGCCGGGCTGGGCCTGACCATCGCGCGCGCCCTGGCCGAGAAGGATGGCGCGCGGCTATGGCTGCGCAACCGTGCCGAGGGCGGTCTGGAGGCGGTGGTGCAGTGGCCGGCCAGTGCGCAGGTGGTGCCGCCTGGCCGGCCCGGCTGAGCCCCGCCGGACGCACGCGATGACGCCGGGGCCAGGGTTTGGCCTATCATCTGCGCATCTCCCCAGTTTCTCCCCGATGAGTCAACCCGTTCCTGACGGCACGCCGTTCCGCGTTGCCCGGTCGTTCCCGCTTGCTGCCATGCCCTGCAGCCGTTACCGGCCACTGCCGCCGAGCTGATGGGCAGGTCAGGGGACAACGGGTGCTGGGTGGAGCGCCGCGTTTCGAAGGCCAGGCAGGCACTGCAGCGCGGTCTGCTGTGGGTGTTGCTGGTGCTGGCGCTGCCGCTGGCCGCGCAGGAGGGCGCGCCGCCGCTGCGCGACTACGCCATCGACGTGTGGACCTCGCGCAATGGCCTGCCGCACAACTCGCTGCGCGATATCGCGCAGACTCCCGAGGGGCACCTGTGGTTTGCCACCTGGGAAGGCCTGGTCCGCTACAACGGCCTGGATTTCACCGTGTTCGACCGCAGCACCCGCCCGGGGCTGCGCGACAACGGCATCGGCGCACTGCTGGTCGATCGGCAGGGAGGGCTGTGGATCAGTGATTCGCGCGGTAACGTCAGCCATCGTGGCAACGACGGCCAGTGGCGGGTCTGGGAGCATCAGGCCGACACCCCGCAGGTGCTGATCCAGTCCATGCAGATGGACAGCCAGGGGCGCCTGTGGCTGCTGTACGAAGGCAAGGGCATCGGCTATCTCACGCCGGACAAGGGCATCGTCTACCAGGCGCCGGCGGCCGACCTGCCGATGGCGATGAGCTTCACCAAGCTGGTGGTCGATGCGCAGGACCGGGTCTGGGTTGGCACGCTTGACGGGCTGGTGCTGCGCGACAACGACGGCGTGCTCAAGCGCGCGCCCGCGGCGTGGGGCCTGGGGGCCGGCACCGGCCTGTCCTGGCCGTACCGGGCTCCTGATGGCGCGCTGTGGATCGTCGCTGGCGAGCGCCTGTACCGCGTGGAGGACGATCAGCTGGTGCTGGTGCACCGGCTGCCGGGACAGCTGCACATGACCTCGATGCTGCAGGACCGGCACGGCGACCTGTGGCTGGGAACCGAGAACCAGGGCCTGCTGCGGATCTCGGCGCATGGTCTGGAACGATTGCCGGCCGGCCTGAACCTGCCGGGCGGGCGCGTGGTCAGCCTGCGCGAGGATGCCGAAGGCAGCATCTGGGTGGGGGCCAACGGTGGCCTGTACCGCCTGCGCGAAACACTGTTCAGCAGCTACACCGAGCGCGATGGCCTCAGTGGCGACTATGTGCGCACGGTGCTGGAGGACCGCGACCGCCAGTTGTGGGTCGGTAGTGCCAGTGGTCTCGACCTGCAGACACCCGATGGCCGCTTCCGCGCGGTTCCGCTGCACAACCGCGGCGGCAAGGCGCCATCGGTATTGAGTCTGGCGCAGGGGCCGGACGGCGACCTGTGGGTGGGTACGTTCGGCGACGGCGTTTACCGGCTGGACCGCGATGGCAGTCTCCGCCACAACTATGCGGCAGCCGACGGCATGCCGGGTGGCAACATCCGCGCGATCAGTGTCGATCCGCAGGGCAGGGTCTGGGCGGGTACGCAGAAGGGCGTGGTACGCATCGACGGCGACCGGGTGCAGGTGTCGACTGCCCCGGGCATGCCCGGTGGCCTCATCACCGCACTCGAGCATGACCACCAGGGCAACCTGTGGATCGGCACCATCGAGGGCATCCGCGTGCTGCGTGGCGACCACGTGCAGTCGATCGACCTGGCACCGATGGGCGGGGGCCGCAGTGTGTTCGGATTCCACCAGCTTGGCGAAGCGATGTGGATCAGCAGCGACCGCGGCCTGTACCGTTGGCTCGACGGAAAGCTGGCGCGCGTCGGCCTGGAGCAGGGCATGCCGGTGGATGCGGTGTTCCAGCTGGTGCCGGATCGTCTTGGCAACGTGTGGATCAGCAGCAACCGCGGCGTGCTGCGCACCGACATGGCGACCCTCAATGCCGTGGCAGATGGCCGCGCACCACGAGTGGTGGTGGAGCGCTACAACGAGATCGACGGCATGGCCAACGCGCAGGCCAACGGCAGCTCCGGGCCATCGGCCATCCTGCGCCAGGACGGCACCTTCTGGGTGGTCACCGCCGGAGGCCTGAGCACCGTCGACCCGCAACGCCTGCAGCGCTTCCGCGAGCGCCCATCACCGCCGGCAGCGATCGAGAGCGTGCAGGTGGATGGCGCACCCGTGCATTGGGAGGGCCCGGATCGCAACTACATTCCCGGCGGCCGACGTCTGGCGGTGAGCTATGTGGGCCTGAGTTACCTGATGTCGGACCGGATCCGCTATCGCACGCGGCTGGATGGCCTGGACACCGGCTGGGTCGAGCGCGGCCCGCAGCGCAGCGTCGAGTTCGTCGGCCTGCCTCCGGGTGACTACACCCTGCACGTGTCGGCGGCGCATCCAGGCGGGGCCTGGGGCCAGCAGGAAGCCGTGTGGAGCTTCACGGTGGAGCCGTTCTGGTGGCAACGCCGCAGCGTGCAGCTGCTGGGCGGGTTGTTGCTGCTGGCTGGGCTGGTGGTGCTGTACCGCCTGCTGCTGCAGCAGCTGAAGGCCAGCAACCTGCGCCTGGCACGGCGCGTGGACGAGGCAACCTTCGACCTGCAGGCCAAGACCGTGCACCTGCAGGCGCTGAACCAGGAAAAGACCGAGCTGGCCGAGCGCCTTGCACGGCAGGCCGAGGCCTTTGAGCGGCAGGCGCGCGAGGATGCGCTGACCGGGCTGGCCAATCGCCGTGCCTTCGATGAAACGCTGGCGCGCGACTTCGCCCGTTCACAGCGCAGCGGCCACCCGCTGTGCCTGGTGGTGCTGGACATCGACCACTTCAAGGACGTCAACGACCGCCACAGCCACAGCATCGGCGATGCGGTGCTGGTGCAGGTGGCCAGGCTGATCGCCGCGGCCTGCCGCGACTCGGACCTGCCCGCGCGTACCGGTGGCGAGGAGTTCGCGCTGCTGCTCAACGACACCCGCCTGGAAGAAGCCGCGCAGCTGTGCGCGCGCCTGCGCGGCCTGTTCCATGACCACCCCGACTGGGCCGGTGTAGCGGGCCTGCGCGTGACCTTCAGCGCAGGCCTGGTGGAACTGGATGCCGATGACCGCACCCCGGCGCTGCTGTACCAGCGCGCCGACCGCGCGCTGTACCGCGCCAAGAGCGACGGCCGCGATCGTACGAGTATTGGTTGATCGCATCCACGCATGGCGTGGATCTACTGGTGTTGTCGTACCAACCGGCGGTGCCGACCAACGGTCGGCACCCACCAGAGAAGTGCGGCTAAGCCCCCAGGGACGGGTTCACGGCGTCCCCCGCGAACCCACCTTGTCCGGCCCGACCGCTGATTTGCTTCACGCCACGAGGGGCTCCGCCGTTGGACGCTTCACCGCGGCCAGGCGTTGGCGATGGTGCAGAACAATCGTGCGGTCTGTTCGGTGTCATACACCGCGCTGTGTGCTTCGTTCGCATCCCAGCCCAACCCGGCGGCCGTGGCTGCACGCGCCAGCACCGTCTGCCCGTAGGCGATGCCAGCCAGGGTGACGGTGTCGAACACGCTGAACGGATGGAACGGATTGCGCTTGTGGCCGGTCCGGGCCACGGCGGCGTTGACGAAGCCCAGGTCGAAATGGGCGTTGTGGCCGACCAGGATCGCGCGCTGGCAGCCGTACTTCTTCATCGCCGCGCGTACCGGGGTGAAGATGTGGTCCAGTGCGGCCTTCTCTTCCTTGGCCAGCCGGAACGGGTGGTCGAGGATGATGCCGGTCACTTCCAGCGACTTCGGGTCGATCTCCAGGCCCTCGGCCGGCACCACATGGGCACTGGCGGTCTGGCCGGGGTAGAGCAGGCCGTTCTCGTCCATCTCGATCGGCACCGCGGCGATTTCCAGCAGGGCGTTGCGCTGGCTGTCGAAGCCGCCGGTTTCCACGTCCACCACCACCGGCAGGAAGCCGCGGAAGCGTTGTGACATCGCGCGCTGCGCCTGGGGGATTGCGGAATCGGAGGCGGCGGCAGGTGCGGGAGTGGGGTCATTCATGCGTGAATTCTATCAGAGCGGCCTTGAGCGTCCGGCCAGCCTTCTGTGCATGGTGGGCGTGTGTCGGCCAAGGTCGACACCTACCGGTGCACCGCGCGCCCAGGATTCCGGTAGGTGCCAACCTGGGTTGGCACGATGCGCGCCGACCAAGGTCGGCATCTACCTGACTGCTGGCCGCGCAGGCGTGGCCGAGGGAGACCACCGTGCCAACCACGCATCCACGCTCAGCCTGCCGGCGCCGCTGAAAATCAACGGCAGCAGCATCGCCATGAACAGCACCGGCAGCTTGAAGTTGCCGAAGCCCTGGTCAGTGATCGCATAGCCCATCGCGAGGTCGCCCAGCGAGTCCCATTGCATCGGCCAGTGCACGGCGTAGGTGGCCACCACGGTCAATACCAGCAGGCTGGCGGCGGCGAAACGCGTACCGAAACCCAACAGCAGGCAGGCCGCGCCGACCAGTTCGAACCAGGTCGCCAGCTGCCAGTTCAGCGTGCTCGGCAGCTGATCGAACGGGAACGGAAAGGCATCCTGCAGGTCGGCGAACCAGTTCTGGCCGTGCAGTTTCTCGCGGCCGGATTCGAAGTACTCCCAGGCCAGCAGCAGGCGCAGGCCGAGCGGGGCCAACCAGGGGGCGAGACGGTCCAGCTGGCCACGCGCGGTGGCCAGGTTCGGAAGGTTCATCAGGGGGTCTCCGCGAATGAGGTGTGTCAGGGAGGGGCTGTGAGCGGGCCGATCACGCCGGCCTGCAGGAACTGCCGCAGCAGCGCGGCGCCGGGTCCGGCCAGCGCATCCTCGGACAGCCCGTGTCCACTGGCCAGCTGCTGCAGGTAGGTTTGTCCTTCCAGCCCAGGCTGTTCGCCGATGCTGGACAGCAGGAACACCGCCAGAGGGCTGAGCGTGGCGAATCGCACCTCGCCGTCGGCATCGCGGCGCACCAGAAGGCCAGTCGGCTCGGCCGGCGGCTCGGTCGGTGCGTCCTCGGCACCGAGCCGGTGCACCGGCCACTGGTACAGCAGCGGCCATGCCAACGGCGAGCGCTGCAGCGGCACCCGCAGCGGGTCGGTGTCGTCCTGCGCCGGCAGCGGTTCGGCATCCAGCTGGTACAGCGCGGTTTCCACCCACTCGTAGTGGGCCAGTTCGGCCAACGCCGGATGCGGCAGCTGTGGCTGCGCCTGCAGCCACTGCACGAATTCGGCGGCCAGTTCGGTGAACAGCGGTGTCTGGCAGCGATGGGTCGCGAAGTAATGGCGCACCAGTCCGCTCCAGGCCGGTTCGCCGAGCAGGCGCACGCAGACCGGGAAGCCGTTGCTCAACAGGCCGAGCAGGTTGTTGAAAAGCAGTCGTTGGTATACCGCGACCCGGCGTGATTCCAGCCCGGCCGGTGGCGGCACGCCCTGTGGATCACGCAGATGGGCAGTGAATGCGTGCTGCTGCGCGCGCAGCGTGTCGGGAGCATCAGCCATGTGCGCCCCCGGCGTGCGTCGCCTGCAGGCGACGGATGGTCTGCAGCTCGCCCTGCAGTTCGGCGTAGGGCGGGAAGTTGAAATCGCGCTCAAGCAGGGTGGGGCGCGGGCCGATGCGCGCATAGGTGCGTGCCAGCAGCGCCCAGACCGGGTCGATCACCGCACTGCCATGGGTATCGATCTTCAGGTCCGGTGCCTCGTCCAGGTGCCCGGCCACGTGCAGGCAGACGATGCGATCTGCGGGCAGCCCGGCAATGAAGGTGTCGGCGTCGTAGCCGTGGTTGCAGGCGTTGACGTAGACGTTGTTGACGTCCAGCAGCAGGTCGCAGTCGGCCTCGGCGAGCACGGCGTTGGTGAAGGCCAGCTCGTCCATCGCCGGCTCCGGCGCCACGTAGTAGGACACGTTCTCCACTGCGATGCGGCGACCCAGCAGGTCCTGCACACGGGCGATGCGTGCGGCGGTATGGCGCACCGCTTCGTCGGTAAATGGAATCGGCAGCAGGTCGTACAGGTGGCCGTCGTCGCTGCAGTAGCTCAGGTGCTCGCTGTACAACGGCACGCGGTGCTTTTCCAGGAACTGGCCGACCTGTTCCAGCAGCCGGGTATCCAGCGGCGCACTGCCGCCCAGCGACAGGGACAGGCCGTGGCAGCTGAGCGGATGGCGCTGTGCCAGCTCGGCCAGTGCATCCCCGGCAGGACCACCGACATGGATCCAGTTCTCCGGTGCGCATTCGAGGAAATCGAAGTCGCCCGCCGGTGCATCACGCAGCTCCTGCAGCAACGCCCTGCGCAGCCCCAACCCGGCGGCCGCCGCACGAAGCGGCGACCGCGGGCTGACGACGCTGGCGCGGACGTCAGTGCTTGCCACCGCACTTGCCTTCGCCACACTTGCCTTCGGCCGCCTTCTTGTCGCCGGACGTGGGCTTGGCGCCTGCCGCAGCGCCGGCAGCCTTGCCCTTGTCGGCGCCGCACTTGCCTTCGGCGGGCTTGCCGTCGGCGCCACACTTGCCTTCGGCATGCTTGGTCGCGTCAGCGGCCATCTTGGTGTCTGCGGCCTTGGCGTCGGTACTGGCCTTGGCTGCCTGCCCGGCAACCAGGTAGCCCTGGGCGAGGTCGCTCATGCTCAGGGCCGAGGCACTGGCGGTCATGCCCAGGCCGGCGGCCAGGGCGGTAGCAGTCAGCAGGGACAGGGTCTTGTTGGAACTGCTCATCGGTCGTGCTCCTGGGTGGTGTGGGCGGGTGCCCGGATGGCCGGCAGGGATGCCGGTGGAAACGATGGTGCAGCGATCCTACTCAACGAATCCTCGCCAAGAACTCAAATTTTCGTGAGGTTTGTTACAGAAGCATCCGGAAGGTTCGCACCGGGCAAGCCCGGCGCCCACAACGCGGGTGGAACACCCCAAAAAAGAAGGCCGCTGTCACCAGGACAGCGGCCACCTTGGAGTCAACTCCGGTGTTGCAGTGCAGCGTCAGGGCTGGCCGGTGCTGGAGGTCTCGTCGCGCTTCTCGCGCGGCGGCAGCGGCTGCTCCCCGTGCACCAGGAACCAAACGTTCTCGGCGATGTTGGTGGCGTGGTCGCCCACGCGCTCCAGGTTCTTGGCCATGAACAGCAGGTGCGTGCACGGGGTGATGTTGCGCGGGTCTTCCATCATGTAGGTCAGCAGCTCGCGGAACAGCGCGGTGTACTGCGCGTCCAGGCGAGCGTCGTCCTCGCGCAGTTCCAGTGCGGCGTCGGCGTCGTTGTCGCGGTAGGCGGCAATGGCACGACGGACCTGCTGCGCGGCCAGGCGGCCCAGCGCACGCAGGCCCTGGATCTGCGGCAGCGGCGGCACCTTGCCCAGCGCGATCGAACGCTTGGCGACGTTGGCCGCGTAGTCGCCGATACGCTCGATATCGGCCGGGATGCGCAGGCCGGCGAGGATCTCGCGCAGGTCGCGCGCCATCGGGCCGCGCAGGGCCAGGCGCATCACGTCATGGCTGATCTGCTGCTCCAGCGCATCAATGGCTTCGTCGTTGGCGATGATGCGATGGGCGGCGTTCTCGTCGCGCTTCTCGATCACGTCCATCGACGCTTCGAGCTGGGCGACGGCCATCTCGCCCATGCGCACGATCTCGGCCACCAGGCGCTGCTGCTCTTCGTCGTAGCTCTTGACGATGTGGTCGTTGGGAAGGTTCATGGTCTGCAATCCGGGTAGAGCCAGGCCGTGCCTGGCTGGGACATGTGGCGAAGGATCAGCGTCGATCAGCCGAAGCGACCGGTGATGTAGTCCTCGGTCTGCCGCTGCGACGGCTGCGAGAAGATCACTTCGGTGCGGTCGTGCTCGATCAGGTCGCCCAGGTACATGAAGGCGGTGTAGTCGGAAACGCGCGCGGCCTGCTGCATGTTGTGGGTGACGATGACGATGGTGTACTCGTGCTTGAGCTCCTCCACCAGCTGCTCGATGCGGCTGGTCGAGATCGGATCCAGCGCCGAGGTCGGCTCGTCCAGCAGCAGCACCGACGGGCGCAGCGCCACGGCACGGGCGATGCACAGGCGCTGCTGCTGGCCACCGGACAGGCCCAGCGCGCTCTGCCCCAGCTTGTCCTTCACTTCGTCCCACAGTGCGCCCTGGCGCAGTGCCTGCTCGACGCGGTCGGCCATGTCGGCCTTGCTCAGTTTCTCGTGGTGGCGGATGCCGTAGGCCACGTTCTCGAAGATGGTCATCGGGAACGGCACCGGCTTCTGGAACACCATGCCGACCTTGCTGCGCAGGCGGTTCATCGGGTACTTCGGCGACAGGATGTTCTCGCCGTCCAGCAGCACTTCACCGCGCGCTTCCAGCTTCGGGTACAGCGCGTAGATGCGGTTGAAGATGCGCAGCAGGGTCGACTTGCCGCAACCGGAGGGACCGATCAGCGCGGTCACGCGCTTTTCCGGAATCTCCAGGTTGATGCCCTTCAGGGCGTGGAACTTGTCGTAGTAGAAGTCCAGTCCACGTGCAGCCAGCTTCACCGGCGACGGCGTGTGCAGGCTCTCGTGCGAGGACGGCACGGCGATGCGCTGCATCGGCACGGCGTTGGAAAGGTCGTTCATGGCGTTGTCCACGGAAAGGTCAGTCATGGGAGATACGGTTGCGCAGCAGGATGCCGCGGGCGGCAAGGCTGACCAGCAACACGAAGACAGTCAGCACCAGGGCACCGGCCCAGGCCAGCACCTGCCAGGATTCATACGGGCTGCCGGCGAACTGGTTCATCACCACCGGCACCGAGGCCATCGGCTGGAAGATGTTGTTGTTCCAGTACTGGTTGCCGAAAGCGGTGAACAGCAGCGGAGCGGTCTCGCCGGAGATGCGGGCCAGCGCCAGCAGGATGCCGGTGATGATGCCGGCCGACGCGCTGCGGTACAGCACCTGCACGATCACCTTCCACTGCGGGATGCCCAGCGACAGGGCCGCTTCGCGCATCTGCGAGGGCACCAGCCGCAGCATCTCGTCGGTGGTGCGCACCACCACCGGCAGCACGATGAAGGCCAGCGACAGGGCACCGGCGAACGCCGAGAAGTTGCCGCCGGTCTGCATCACGTACAGGGTGTAGACGAACAGGCCCAGCACGATCGACGGTGCCGACAGCAGGATGTCATTGACGAAGCGGACCACGGTGCCGGCCTTGCGGGCGTTGCCGTACTCGGCCAGCCAGGTACCGGCCAGCACGCCCAGCGGCGTGCCGATGCCGATCGCCAGCGCACACATCACGGCACTGCCGAAGAAGGCGTTGGCGAGGCCACCGTCCTGCATCGGCGGCGGCGTCATCTTGGTGAACAGGTCCCAGTTGATGCCGGCCAGGCCTTTCGAGGCCAGGGTGAACAGGATCCAGCCCAGGAAGAACAGGCCGAACAGCGCGGTGGCGCAGGAGGCGGTGATCGCAACGACGTTGCCGATGCGGCGGCGCAGGTACAACGAATCAGCGGTGGTGGACATCAGTTGCCCTCCTTGCGGGACAGGCGCATCAGCATCAGGCGGGCGATGGCCAGCACCACGAAGGTGACGATGAAGAGGACGAAGCCGAGCAGCAGCAGGGCCGAACGGTAGGTTTCAGTGGCTTCGCCGAAATCGTTGGCGATCAGCGCGGCGATGGTGGTGCCCGGCTCCAGCAGCGACGGCGACAGGCGCACGCTGTTGCCGATCACGAAGGCCACCGCCATCGTCTCGCCCAGGGCGCGGCCGAGGCCGAGGAAGATGCCGCCGATCACTGCCGAGCGGGTGTAGGGCAGGACGATGTCCCAGCTCACTTCCCACTTGGTGGAGCCCAGCGCGTACGCCGACTCCTTCAGGCGGGTCGGCACGGTCAGGAACACTTCGCGCATCACCGAGGAGATGAACGGAATGACCATGATGGCCAGCACGAAACCGGCGGTGAGCATGCCGATGCCCAGCGGCGGGCCCTGGAACATCGGGCCGATGATCGGCCATTCGCCCAGGGTCTCGTTGAGGAACGGGGTGACGTACTCGGTCATCACCGGCACCAGCACGAACAGGCCCCACATGCCGTAGATGATCGAGGGAATGCCGGCCAGCAGTTCGATGGCGGTACCGACCGGGCCACGCAGCCAGCGCGGCGCGACTTCGGTGAGGAAGAAGGCGATGCCGAAGCTGACCGGCACGGCGATGACCATCGCGATGACGGCGGTGACCAGGGTGCCGTAGATCGGGGCGAGCGCACCGAACTTGTTTTCGACCGGATTCCAGTCGGCGGAGAAGAAGAAGCTCAGGCCCTGCATCTGCAGGGCATGGCGGCCGCCCCACAGCATCGACAGCGCGGCGCAGGCCAGGGCGATCAGGACGAAGATGACGGTGCCGACCAGCACCCATCGGAACAGTTTGTCGTTGCGGGCATCACGCGCATCACGCGTGGACGGGGCGGCTACAGGCTGGGCGATGGCATTCATGGGGACGGCAGGGCCAGGAAGGGGCGGGGCGGCACGGCGTGGAAGAAACGGTGCCCGCGTGGGGCGGGCACCGTCGTGTCCATCACTTCAGGTCGGTCGCCCAGTAGGCCTCGATCTGCTTGACCAGTTCGGCCGGCAGCGGCACGTAGTGCAGCTCGTTGGCCTGCGCCTGGCCGTTTTCGAAGGCCCACTTGAAGAAGGCCAGGGTGTCCTGGTTGCGCTTGGCGTCCTTCGGCTTCTTCTGCATCAGCATGAAGTTGGTGGCGGTGATCGGCCACGCCTGCTCGCCCGGAGCGTTGGTGATGACCAGGTTGAAGTCCTTGGCGCTGGCCCAGTCGGCGCTGGCGGCCGCGGCGGCGAAGGTTTCCGCGCTCGGCTCGACCCAGTTGCCGGCCGCGTTCTGCATGGCGGTGTACGGCATGCCGTTCTGCAGCGCGTAAGCCAGTTCGACGTAGCCGATCGAGCCCTTGATCTGCTTCACGTAGGAAGCGACGCCTTCATTGCCCTTGCCACCGACGCCGTCCGGCCACTGCACCGAGGTGCCTTCGCCGACCTTGCTCTTCCACTCCGGGCTGACCTTGGACAGGTAGTTGGAGAAGTTGAAGGTGGTGCCCGAACCGTCCGAACGGTGGACCAGGGTGATCTTGCCGTCCGGCAGCTTCACGCCCGGGTTGGCGGCGACGATGGCCGGGTCGTTCCAGGTCTTGACCTTGCCCAGGAAGATGTCGGCCAGCAGGGCGCCGCTCAGGCGCAGCTTGCCGGCTTCCAGGCCTTCGATGTTGACCACCGGCACCACGCCGCCGATGGCGGACGGGAACTGCGCCAGGCCGGCCTGGGCCAGCTCTTCGCTGCTCAGCGGCTTGTCGGAGGAACCGAAGTCGACGGTGCCGGCCTTGATCTGGGCAATACCGCCGCCGGAGCCGATCGACTGGTAGTTGATCTTGGCGCCGGTGCTGGTGTTGTAGTCAGCCGACCACTTGGAGACCAGCGGGAAGATGAAGGACGCGCCCGCGCCGGACACTTCGGCGGTCACCTTGGCACCGGCAGCGGCCGGGGCGGCGGCGCCGTCGGCAGCCGGCTGCTGCGCGGCCTGCTTGTCGCCACCGCAGGCCGACAGGCCCAGGGCGATGGCCAGGGAAAGGGCGGCGAGGCCGGCCGAGTGCAGTTTCATGGTCACTCCATAGCGGGGAAGAGCCGACGTGGTCGGCGGATGCGGCTATGAAATGATGTTTTTGTTACAGCCGTATTACGACCATGACAGGGGTGTCCTGGATCACGTTCTGACAAGGGTTTCACAGGATTGGCGCCGATCCGGCAGGTGCCCGGAAACCCCCGATCTGCGCACCGATATGACGGTCGGTTGGCCCTTGTAGAGTTGAGCCATGCTCGACTGCTCCCTGTTCTCGGTAGGTGCGGACCGTTGGTCCGCACGCTCCAGCACCCAGCCGAGCGTGGGCTCGTCTCTACAGACGCTCCTGCCTTTGCTCCTGCCTTCCATGACCCCACCGCGCCCCCGATGAACTGTCCAGAGTCGGTGCAGGGCCCAGCCCGGGACCGTTCCCGCCATGGATGGCGCGATCGAGCCCCCAAGGGTGAGGGCGGTTTGCCTGCGAGGCACTGCCTCGCAAGCGCCCGAACGCACAGCCGCCAGCGGCTGGGCCGGACCGCGGAGCGGGGTTTACGGCGTGTCCCGGGCTGGGCCCTGCGCCGACTCCGGGCAGTAGATTGGAAGCGCAGCGCTCTTCACGACCCATCCCCCAAAAACAAGAAGAGCGCGAGATCTCGAGGATCTCGCGCCCGGGTGGGAGCGGCGGGGGAGAGAGGACCCGCCGCCCCCGTTCCTGCGGGGGAACGCGCTTGCTTACTTCAGGTTCTGCGACCAGTAGGTCTCGATCTGGCGGACCAGGCTGTCCGGCAGCGGCACGTAGTCCAGCTGGCGGGCCTGGGCGTCGCCATTCTTGTAGACCCAGCGGAAGAACTCCTGGGTCGCCTTGCCATTGGCAGCATTCTTGGGCGTCTTCTGCACCAGGATGAAGTTGGTGGCGGTGATCGGCCAGGACTCGGCGCCCGGCGCGTTGGTCATCACCAGGTAGAAGTCGCGGGCGTTGGCCCAGTCGGCGCTGGCGGCAGCGGCTGCGAACGAGGTGTCGCTCGGCTGCACGAACTTGCCGGCGGCATTCTTCATCGCGGTGTAGGAGAGCTTGTTCTGCAGCGCGTAGGACAGTTCGACATAGCCGATGCCGCCCTTGATCTGCTTCACATAGGCGGCAACACCTTCGTTGCCCTTGCCGCCGATGCCGGCGGGCCACTGCACCGAGGTACCTTCACCGACCGAGCTCTTCCACTCCGGGCTGACCTTGGACAGGTAATTGACGAAGTTGAAGGTGGTGCCCGAGCCGTCCGAACGATGCACCACGGTGACCTTGGCGTTGGGCAGGGTCACGCCCGGGTTCAGCGCGGCGATGGCCGGGTCGTTCCAGGTCTTGATCTTGCCCAGGAAGATGTTGGCCAGCACCGCGCCGTCCAGCTTCAGCGCGCCCGGCGCGATGCCGGCCACGTTGACCACCGGCACCACGCCGCCGATCACCGACGGGAACTGCGCCAGGCCCGCAGCAGCCAGGTCTTCCGGCTTCAGCGGCGCGTCGGAGGAGCCGAAATCAACGGTCTTGGCCTTGATCTGGGCAATGCCGCCGCCGGAACCGATGGACTGGTAGTTGACCTTGTTGCCGGTTGCGGTGCTGTAGTCGGCCGACCACTTGGACATGACCGGGTAGATGAACGATGCGCCCGCGCCGGTGATATCGGCGGCGTTGGCGGCGAACACGGACGATGCGGCCAGGATGGCGACAGCGGCGCGCGACTTGAAGGCGTGGATCACGGGGAGACTCCTGGGGTGGTGGTCGAAGGGCGGTTGCCCGACGTTTCGGTGCACATTCCATAACGGTTGCGTGACACCCCCGCGTCTGTCATATGACGCGGGCGTGACACGCGTCATGAGCGATGTCACGTCCGCTGCGCCGGCAGGGCAGCGCGGCTACCGATGCAGCGACGAAGGCACGGCCGGGGCCGTGCCTTCGCGGGTCAACGCAGGGGGCTGGACTTACCAGAAGAACTGCGCGCGGGCTTCCAGGATGTTGGGATCGTCGTTGACGAAACCGCGCGCCGTGGAGCTGTACTTCTTGCTGTCGACCATCACGTAGTTGAGCATCAGCTTGAAGTTGGAACGCAGGTACCAGTTGGCGCCCACGGTCCAGATGTCCATCTTGCCACCCAGCACGCCATCGACGATCGGCGGGCGACCGGCAACCGGGTTGGCGGCGAGGTTGCCGTCATTGAGGTCCATGTGGTCGTAGCGCACGCCCAGCTGCCACTGGCCGCCGGCCGGGTTGTTCGGCAGGCCGGTGCCCGGGGTGCCGCCCTTGTAGCTCCAGGTCTCGCCGGTGACGTTCCACACGCCGCTGATGTAATAGCCGTCGCTGGTGTAGTTGTCGTGGTCGTAGCGCTTGGCCTTGCTGGTGTAGTACTCGGCCTGGGCCTTGAACGGGCCCTGGAAGTACATCGCTTCTGCACCGATGGTGCTGACGCGGTCGGTGTCGGTCAGGTTGCCACTGTCGACCAGGCGGGCAGTGGCGAGGTCGGCATTCGGACGTGCACGCACGCGCAGGGTGTCGGCGTCGGTGTCGTAGTTGACGTAGCTCAGGCCGAAGTGCAGGACCTGGCCCTTTTCATTGATCGGGGCCCAGGTGCCACGCGCGCCGTAGCCGCTGCCGTGGGCCAGGTTGCGGGTCAGCTCGCGGCCGAAGGCGCTGGCAGTCACCGACCAGTTGTCCTGGCCGTAGCTGTACGCGCCGCCCAGGCGGCGGGCGATGGCATAGGTGTTGGTGACCGCTGCCTTGGAAATGAAATCGTTGTTCTTGGTGCTGGACAGTTCTTCCAGGCTGTTGGGCTGCTTGAACTGGCCCAGCTGCAGGAAGTGGTTGGCGTTGCCCAGCAGCTTGTACTTCACGTTGGTGTCGAGGAACTTGTCGGCCTTGGCGTCATAGCCGACCACCCACTCCACGTTGCCCGGGCCCTTGCCCTTCAGCACCAGC
The DNA here is from genome assembly GCF_059368315.1 of Stenotrophomonas sp. YJH_SMC_119. NCBI lineage: Bacteria > Pseudomonadati > Pseudomonadota > Gammaproteobacteria > Lysobacterales > Lysobacteraceae > Stenotrophomonas > Stenotrophomonas sp. YJH_SMC_119. The sequence goes on from NZ_JCAFRP010000006.1 coordinate 137,144, forward strand.
TCGGCGCGACGCAGTTCGAATTCGCTGTTCTTGCCGTTGCCGGCGTCGCCACCGTTGAGGTCGACCACATCGTTGTGGAACCAGTTGCCATCGGCCTGGACCAGGCCTTCGAAGGTGATTTCCGAACCGCCGATCACGTCGATGGCGACTTCGGCGTGTGCAGCCGGCACATACAGCGCAGCAGCCACGGCCACCGTCAGGAGTTGGTGATGCAGTTTCATGGAGAGGAGCCTTGCAGGCAGGTGGGAAGATGCGCGCAGGCTAGAAGGTAAAGATTGCGTAAATGTGACAGTTCACGCGCGGCAGACATCCACCGCAGGCCCCGTCACGGCAGGGCCTGCCATTGAACCCGCTTGCGTATGACGCCCGGATTGCGCCTTGGTTGCAGTCGATCCACGCCCTGCATGGATGCGGCCGTCACTCGGCCGGGGTCTTGTCCTTGAACCGGCACAGGTCGGCGATCACGCATCCCGGGCAATCCGGCTTGCGCGCCTTGCACACATAACGTCCGTGCAGGATCAGCCAGTGATGCGCGTCGAGCAGGAATTCGGCGGGGATCACCGTCACCAGCTTGTCTTCCACTTCGCGCACGTTCTTCCCCGGGGCCAGGCCGGTGCGGTTGGAGACGCGGAAGATATGCGTGTCCACCGCCATCACCGGCTCGCCGAACGCGGTGTTGAGCACCACGTTGGCGGTCTTGCGGCCCACGCCCGGCAGTGCTTCCAGCGCATCGCGATCACGCGGCACTTCACCGCCATGCTTTTCCAGCAGGATCGCGCAGGTGGCGATCACGTTCTTCGCCTTGGCGTTGAACAGGCCGATGGTGGCGATGTACTGCTTCAGTCCTTCTTCGCCAAGCGCGAGGATCTTCGCCGGCGTGTTGGCCACCGGGAACAGGCGGCGCGTGGCCTTGTTGACGCCGACGTCGGTGGCCTGCGCCGACAGCGCCACCGCCACCAGCAGCTCGAACGGCGAGCTGTACTCCAGTTCGGTCTTCGGGTGCGGGTTGAGTTCGCGCAGGCGGGTGAACATTTCCACCACGTCGGCGCGCGGCATCGTGCCGCCACGCCGCGCCGGGGCGCGTGCGGTTTTCTTCGTGGTGGCCATTACTGCTCCTTGCCGCTGGCGCGGGCCTTGGCCCGGGCGAGGATGGCGGCGGCCGCGGCGGGCAGGGCGGGCTTCACGTCCGGCGCCGGGGCGGGCGTGCGCCGCGCGTCGCGTTCGGCTTCGCGGCGGGCCAGTCGCACCGCACGGGCGCGGTAGCGTTCGCGTGCCGCCCAGGCGGCCTGAAGCTGCTGCTGGGCCTGCTGCAACCGCTGCGGGAGTTCCGGGTGGCCGGGCAGCAACTGCGCGTCGTCGGCGCGGGCGACATAGTCCATCAGCCCGGCCTGCAGGGCGCCGTCGAGATCGTCTGCCTGGACCCGGGCAAACAGCTGCGCGGGGTTGGGTCGGGATGCCATGGCGTCAGCGGTTCTGGAAGGCCGGCGGGCGGCGCTGCAGGAAGGCGCTGGTTCCCTCGCGCATGTCCTCGGTGGCGAACAGCAGGCCGAACTGTGCGCTTTCGTATTCCAGCCCGGCTTCCAGGCTGCATTCGCCGCCCACGTGCACCGCATCGAGCAGGCCGCGCAGGGCCAGCGGCGCCGAGCGTGCCAGCTGCCGGGCGATGTCCTGCACGCGGTTGTCCAGCGCGTCGGCCGGTACCACCTCGTTGACGATCCCCAGTTCCAGCGCACGCGCGGCATTGATCGGTGCACCCAGCAGGCATAGCTCCAGGGTGGCGGCGCGGCCGCACAGGCGCAGCAGGCGCTGGCTGCCGCCGAAGCCGGGAATCAGCCCGAGATTGATTTCCGGTTGGCCGACTTTGGCGGTATCGGCGGCAATGCGCAGGTGGCAGGCCATGGCCAGTTCCAGGCCGCCGCCCAGGGCAAAACCGTTGACGCGGGCGATGACCGGTTTGGGCATGCGCTCGATCTGGCGCATCAGGGCCTGGCCCAGCAGCGAGAAATCACGTCCCTGAACCGCGCTGAGTGTGTTCATCTCGGCGATGTCAGCGCCAGCCACGAACGCCTTCGGGCCGGCACCGGTCAGCACCACCACGCGGATCTCCGGGTCTGCGGCGGCGGCGCTGAAGGCCTCGGCCAGGGCCTGCAGGGTCGCGGCGTTCAGGGCGTTGAGCTTGTCCGGGCGCTGGACGGTCACGGTGCGGATGGCGCCGTCGTCGGTGACAGCGATCAGGGCATCGGCCACGGGGAAACTCCTGGAACGTTAAAAAAAAGTGATATTGAACTCCGCGAACGCAGACGGGTCATAGCCTGCATCGTGAGTAGCGGTTACACGTTGCGCCCGTTATCCTAACCCGTCGCCTCAGGGCGGCGCAGAACGTCCCTGAGTTACCACCCCTGGAGAACTGTTTGATGAAGTTGCGTTCTATCGCGGTCGCCGTCGCGGCCCTGGCCCTGACGGGCAATGCCTTCGCCCAGGACGTCTCGTCCGAAAAGGGCAAGCTGAGCTACTACTTCGGTTACGACTACGGCAACAACCTGGCGGAGCTGACCGGTCGTGGTGAGCAGCTGGACATCAACTCGGTGGTGAAGGGCCTGCAGGATGCCTACGCCAAGAAGCAGCCGGCGATCACCGCCGAGCAGCTGAAGCCGGCCGTTGAAGCGTTCCAGAAGCGCGAGCAGGGCCGTGCCCAGGCTGCCAAGGCCGAGTACGAGAAGGCTGCTGCCGAAAACAAGACCAAGAGCGATCAGTTCATCGCGGCGAACAAGGCCAAGGCCGGCGTGCAGTCGCTGCCGAGCGGCGTCCAGTACCGCGTGATCGAAGCCGGCAAGGGTGCCAAGCCGACCCAGGCCAGCACCGTGCAGCTGGAAGTGGCCGGTCCGTTCCCGTACGGCCAGCGCCCGACCGAAGCCCGCCCGGCCCAGCAGATCCCGTCGATCAAGGTCAGCGAAGTCGAAATGAAGGCCATGCGCGAGACCCTGCTGCAGATGCCGGCCGGCTCGAAGTGGGAAGTCACCCTGCCGCCGGACCAGGCCTACGGTGCGGACCCGCGCACCCCGTTCCCGCCGAACGTGGCTGTGCAGTTCGAGATCAAGCTGGTCAGCGTCAAGTAAATCGAAGCAGTAAACCAAACGCGCCGGTGATCCCACCGGCGCGTTTTTGTTTGCGCAGTGCCTGACGGTAGAGTCGACTGTCAGTCGACTGCTCTTGGGTCACATCGGGGAAACGCCCGCGCTGCGCGCGCGAGTCGACTGACAGTCGACTCTACCGTCCGACCGGCCGACCCGCGCAAATTCAGCCCGTTCGCGCTACTGTTGCCGGGTGCAAACAATGGAAGAAACGGCGCGTGTTGTCGCAAGTCCCTGCATCGGAGTGTGCACGCTGGATCCGCACCGGCGGTGCACCGGCTGCGGACGTCATATCGATGAAATCGCACGGTGGCCGTCGATGAGCAACGACGAACGCAGTCGCATCCTGCATCGCGTGCAGCCGTTGCGGGCGCAGCTCCAGCAATCACTGCGCGGCTCGCTGGCCGACCACGAACGTTTGATGCGCGCGCTGCATCCGTTGGCCGATCCGCCGGCCGGCGATGGCTGGAACCGCAGCGAACTGATCGATCTGCTGCCGCCCGGGCCTCCGGTGGAAGCGGCCGTGCTCGCGGGAATCGTGCCGCGCGCCAGTGGCGCGCAGGTGATCCTCACCCGTCGCACCGAAACCCTGCGCACGCACGGTGGCCAGGTCGGATTCCCCGGCGGCCGCACCGAGCCCGACGACCGCGACGCACTGGCGGCAGCATTGCGCGAGAGCCAGGAAGAAATCGCCTTGGCTCCGGGCCAGGTGCAGGCGCTGGGCTATCTCGATCCCTTCGTGACGATCACCGGCTATCGGGTCACCCCGGTGGTGGCGGTGGTCGATCCGGACTTCGTGCCGGTGCCGCAGCCCAGCGAAGTGGCCGAGGTGTTCGAGGTGCCGCTGGACTACCTGATGGCGGCGGACAACCTGCGCCAGGTCGAAATCAACCATCGCGGCCGCATCCGTCACGTCCTTGAGTACAGCTGGCCCGGCCAGCGCATCTGGGGTGCCACCGCGGCCATTCTCTACAACCTGCGTCGCCGCCTGGAGCAAGTGCAATGAACCCGATCGATCCGCCGTGGACCACCCTGGTCGATGTCGCCACCCTGGCTGCCGCGTTGGGCGAGGGCATCCGCGTGGTCGACGCACGCGCCACCGCCAGCACCGCGGTGCGCGTGGTTGATGCGCGTTCCTCGCTGGCCGATCCGCAGGCGGGTAGCGGCCAGTACCTGGCAGGTCATATCCCGGGTGCGGTGTATGCCGATCTGAATCGTGACCTGTCCGATCTGTCGCGCGTCGGCCATGGTCGCCATCCGCTGCCGGACAGCGATGCCTTCGCCGCGAAGCTCGGGCAGTGGGGCATCGGCCCCGACACGCAGGTGGTGGTCTACGACGGCAGCGACGGCAGCATGGCCGCCTCGCGCCTGTGGTGGCTGCTGCGCCTGATCGGGCACAGCAAGGTGGCCGTGCTCGATGGTGGTATCGCCGCGTGGCAGGCCGCAGGGCAACCTTTGGCGACGGGGCCGGACGAGGTGACCACGCTGCCGGCTTACCCTGGCCGTTTCGACACCACCCGGATCGCCAATGCCGAGGAGATCAGCGCACGCCTGAAGCACGCGCCGGGCTGGCTGGTCGACGCACGCGCGGGCGAACGCTTCCGCGGCGAAGTCGAGCCGCTGGACCCGGTCGCCGGCCACGTACCCGGCGCGGTCAACCGTCCGTTTGCGTTGAACGTCGCCGACGGCCGGCTGCGCGATGCACAGGAACTACGCGTCGAACTGCAGGGTGTGATCGGCAACCGTGATCCGCAGCAGGTGGTGCTGATGTGCGGCTCCGGCGTGACCGCCTGCCACCTGCTGCTGGCGATGGAAAGCGCAGGCCTGAGCGGCGCACGCATCTACGCCGACTCCTGGAGCGGTTGGGTGAGCGACAGCAGCCGCCCGGTGGCGACCGGCGCCTGAGAAGCGCGGGGTCGGATCCGTTTTCCAACGGAAAACGGCTCTGACCCCGTGCCGACCAAGGTCGGCACCCACCAACAGCGGCATAAATCTGTCGAAGGCGGGGTGGGTCCGGTTGCGGGGGTGTCCGCGGCATGGATGCCGCGGCCAAGCCCCCATGGACGGGTTTACGGCGTCCCCCGCAACCGGACCCACCCCGCCATCCCCCGGAATGCCAGCTCTTGACGTTGACGTTGACGTTGCTTCTGCGGGTGCAGGGCGCAGCCCTGCCGCTTACCCAACCGGCTGCAGTGGCACCTTCGCCAGCACCCGCGCCCACGGGAACAACGGCCCCGGATCACGCTTGCGCGCCACCATCAGCGTCGGATCATCGCTGGCCGGCACCTGCTCCCGATCAAGCTGGTCATGCCCGGCAATCCGCTGCAGCGACGGATAGCGTGCCACCAGCGCCAACAGCAGCTGCTCCAGCGCTTCCAGCTGCGCCTCGGTGTAGGCCTCGTCCATCGCCTGGTGACGGCTGTCGAACCAGTGCGGGTAGCGCCCGGTATTGACCAGTTCGATACCCAGCGTATGCGCGTTCATGCCGCGCACGTGGTGGGCCACCCGTTCCGGTGCCACGTACTGCACCACGCTGCCATCGCGGTCGATGTAGAAATGCCCGCTGTTGCCGGCACCACTGTCGTACAGCACACGCTCGCCGTACTCGCGGGCCATCGCCAGGTCGGGCAGCTCGGTGCAGTGGATCACCACCATCTCCAGCGTGGCCGGGTCGCGCAGTGGCAGGCGGTCTTCGTAGGGCAGGGGCTGCAGCTGCAGGCCGGGCAGGAGCGGGTTGGGCATCCGGCGATGCTAGCATTGCGGCATGAACCTGCCTTCTCTTTCCTGGTTGGCCCGCGCCCACGGAGCGCGCGCATGAGCCGCGGCCACTGCATCCTGTCCCACGGCTTCGAGAGCGGCCCGGAGGCGACCAAGGTCACCGCGCTGGCCGACGTGGCACAGCGCCTGGGCTGGACCCATGAGCGCCCGGACTACACCGACCTGGACGCGATGAGCGAGGTCAGCCGGGTGGGCGACGTGCCGACCCGCCTGCGCCGCCTGGTTGAACGCACCGCCATCGCCGCCCGGCAGGGCCCGGTGGTGCTGGCCGGCTCCAGCCTGGGCGCCTACATCTCCGCCATCGCCTCGCTGCAGGTGCCGGTGGCCGGCCTGTTCCTGATGGTGCCGCCGACCACCATGGGCCCGATGCCGGTGCTGGATGCCGCCGCCGTGCCGATCACCGTGGTGCAGGCCTGGCATGACGATGTGGTCCCGGCCGCCGGGGTCATCGCCTGGGCGCAGGCGCGTTCGGCGCAGCTGCTGCTGGTCGACGACGGCCACCGCCTGGAACGCCACGTGGAGGCCTCCGCGCAGGCCTTCGAGCGCCTGTTGCGGCAACTGTGAAGCCCGGGCGCACGGCGCGCCCGCCCGCATTGACTACAATGGCAGCCCCGCCGCCCCTGGCGCGGGCCTGCCGGCCGTGCCTACGGCCCTCCTTTCCGACCGGCCCGGCCCCTGTGCCGCGCCCGACCACCTGCGAACCGATCCCGTGAAATTCTTCGTCTCCTGCGCCAAGGGCCTGGAATACCTGCTTGCCGATGAACTGTCGGCCCTGGGCCTTGGCAAGGCCACTGCCACCATTGCCGGCGTCAACGCCGAGGGCGAACTGGAGCAGGCGCTGCGGATCGTGATGTGGTCGCGCCTGGCCAGCCGCGTGCTGTGGCCGATCGACGAGTTCGAGTGCCCGGACGAGCAGGCCCTGTATGACGGCGTGCGTGCGCTGCCGTGGCACGAGCACATCAAGCCGGAGATGACCCTGGCGGTGGACGCACACGTGTCCGGCGACAAGATCACCCATGCCCGCTTCGCCGCGCAGCGGATCAAGGACGCCATCGTCGACCGCATGCGCGATGAAGGCCTGGAGCGCCCTTCGGTCAACACCGATCTGCCCGATGTGCGCGTCAACCTGTCGCTGCGCAAGGGCCGCGCTTCGTTGTCGATCGACCTCGGCGGTGGCCCGCTGCACCGCCGTGGCTGGCGCGGTGCTGCCCACGAGGCACCGCTGAAGGAGAACCTGGCAGCCGCGCTGCTGCTGCGCGCGCAGTGGCCGCGCCTGCACGCCGCCGGTGGCGGCCTGCTGGACCCGATGTGCGGCAGTGGCACGCTGCTGATCGAAGGCGCGCTGATGGCCGCCGACGTCGCTCCCGGACTGATGCGCCATGGCAGCCTGCCGCCGAGCCGCTGGCTGGGCTTCGACAAGGCGGCCTGGAAGACCCTCCAGAGCGAAGCACGCGATCGCGAGGCCGCCGGCCTGGCCGCGCTGAAGCCGGTCATCCACGGCAGCGACATCGATCCGACCGCGATCCAGGCGGCACGCGAGAATGCCGAGGTCGCGGGCGTCGCTCATGCGATCCGCTTCACCCGTGCCGACGTTGCCGACCTGGCCGCGCCCGAACAGGAGATCGGTGCGGTGGTCTGCAACCCGCCCTACGACGAGCGCCTGGCTGCGGATCCGGCGCTGTACCGCGCACTGGGCAACGCCCTGCAGAAGGCGGTGCCGCAGTGGCGTGCCAGCCTGCTGTGCGGCAACGACGAGCTGGCCTTCGCCACCGGCCTGCGCGCCAGCAAGAAGTACCAGATGTTCAACGGTGCGCTGGAATGCGCGCTGATCGTCTGCGATCCGATTGCCGTGCCGGGCCGTGATCCGGCACAACCGCGCGAGCTGAGCGAAGGTGCGCAGATGGTGGCCAACCGCCTGCGCAAGAACCTGAAGAAGTTCAAGAGCTGGCGCGCCCGCGAGCACATCACCTGCTTCCGTGCCTATGACGCCGACCTGCCGGAATACGCGGCCGCCATCGACGTCTACGAGGAAGACGGTGGCAAGCGCCGTACCTTCCTGCACGTGCAGGAATACGCCGCACCGGCCGCGATTCCGGAGAACGACGTGCGCCGCCGCCGCAACGAGCTGCTGGCTGCCGCGCGCGAAGTGTTCGGCGTGCCGCCGGAACAGGTCTCGATGAAGTCGCGCGAGCGCGGCAAGGGCGGCAGCAAGTACGGCCGCTTCGAGCAGCGAGATGAATTCATCGTGGTGCGCGAGAACAACGCACTGCTGCAGGTGAACCTGTTCGACTACCTCGATACCGGCCTGTTCCTCGACCATCGCCCGCTGCGCCGGATGATGGCCGAGCAGGTGCGTGGCAAGCGTTTCCTCAACCTGTTCTGCTACACCGGCGTGGCCAGCGTGCAGGCCGCCGTGGCTGGTGCCGCCAGCACCACCAGCGTCGACCTGTCGGCCACTTACCTGCAGTGGTGCTACGACAACCTGGCGTTGAACGGGCAGGGCGGCAACCAGCACCTTCTGGTGCAGGCCGATGCGATGGCCTGGCTGGAAGGTGACCGTGGCCAGTACGACGTGATCTTCTGTGACCCGCCGACCTTCTCCAACTCCGCACGCGCCGATGACTTCGACGTGCAGCGCGAACAGCTGAAGCTGCTGCGTGCGGCGGTGGCGCGGCTGGCCCCGGGGGGCGTGCTGTACTTCTCGAACAACTTCCGCCGCTTCAAGCTGGAAGAAAACGCCATTGCCGAATTTGCCCAGTGCCGCGAGATCACCGCGCGCACCATCGGCCCGGACTTCGAACGCAACGCGCGCATCCATCGCGCGTGGGAGCTGAAGCGGTTGGGGTAACACGACGCCCGGGGTCGGATCCCCTGCGCGAAGCGCAGGGGCTCTGACCCCATCTGGATCTACGTACCAGGGGTCAGAGCCCTTGCGCTTCGCGAAAGGGATCCGACCCCGGTGGCCCGGCTACAGCAACGCCACCACCAGCCCCAACACCGGCAGCGCGATCGCCAGTGGCACGATCCACTTCGGCTGGTACGGATACAACCCGAACGACAGCGCCAGACCGCCCAGTGTCATCGTTCCCAGCCACAGCACCGGGCCAATCGCCCAGCCGTGGTCGGCCACGCACAGTGCGAACGCTACCGCCAGCAGTACCCAGCCCAGTACCCGCCACTGCTCGCGCCGTGCCGGGGGGGCTGCAGCCTTGCCGTGCAGATCGTGCTGGTGCTTTTCCATCGCCAGCGACAACGCGGTGAACGCAGAGAACGACAGGGTCAGCGCCAGCAGCATCATGCGCTGGCCTCCGCTTCGGCCGCTTCTGCAGTGTTCACCGATGCCTTCGGCGCAGCCGCAGCGGCCGCACGCTTCTTCTTCTCGGCCGCACTCAGCGGTGGCGTCCAGCGCTGCATGCGCCAACCGCACAGCGCCAGCATCGCGCCGAACGCGATCATCGACAGATCGAAGCCAGCCAATACCCAGTCGCCGTTGCGCAGGGTGTTGCCCAGGTGCGCATGCGTGGTCAGCGCATTGACCACCGGTACCAGTGCGAACGCGGCCGCGCCCAGGTAGAGCTGCCACGCCCACATCATCCGCTTCGGCCAGATGAAGGCGGCCAGCAGCGCGCCGGCCCAGGCGTAGAAGAACACGTTGGCCTCCGCACTCGAGCGCTCGGCGATGTCCAGCGGCAGCAGGCGGTTGCCCCAGAAGTAGGCGGCGAAGGCGATCGGCAGGCCGGCCACGGTGCCGATGTTCAGCGCATCGACCAGGCGCAGGCCGAAGCCGGTGCGGCCGCTCTTGGCATGCTTCGGGCGTTCCTTCACCGCCCACAGCACCACACCGCTGGCGACCATCAGGCAGCCGACCAGGCCGGACAGGAAGAACAGTGCACGCAGGCCCCAGTCGGCGAAGCGGGCCAGGTGCAGGCCATACAGCACGCCACGGGTCGCGGTAGCTCCGCCCGACGGTGGCGTCTCTTCCAGCAGCGCACCGCTGACCATGTCGTAGCGCACGGCCGGGGTGTCGGTGGACAGGCGCTTGCCGTCACGCTGGCGGATGTCGATCACCGCATTGGCCGCGCCCGGGTTGGATACGGTGAAGCCGGCCACTTCCACGCCGTGCCAGTGTGCACGTGCGCTGTCCAACAGCTGTGCGATCGGCAGCGGCGCGGCGCGGCCTTCGGCCGGTGCGGTCACCTCCGGCATGCCACCGAAGGCCTCGACGAAGAACTGGTCCTCGTCCTGCGGGTAGGCCACCTTCACGCCCCACGGCAGGTACATGATCATCAACGTCACAATGCCGGTGTAGGTGATCATCGCGTGGTAGGGCAGGGCCATCACCGCGCTGACGTTGTGGAAATCAAGCCAGGAACGCAGGCCCTTGTCCTTGCGGAAGGTGAAGAAGTCCTTGAAGATTTTCTTGTGGGTGATGACGCCGGTGATGATCGCCACCAGCATGAACATCGCGCAGAAGCCGACCAGATAGCGTGCCCACAGCACCGGGATGTAGTGCAGGTCGAAGTGCAGGCGGTAGAAGAAGTCGCCGCCGCGGGTCTCGCGCGCCTTCAATGCCTGGCCGGTGTTGGGGTCCAGCGTGGCGTCGCCGAAGCCACCGCGGCGGCCACGGCTGGGATCGGCCAGTTCCGGCGGCAACCGCCAGAACATCTGCATGGCCGGGTTGCGCGGCTGCGGCAGTGTGACGAACCAGTTTTCGGCCTGCGCGGCGTTGGCCTGCAGGTAGTCCACCGCGCGCTGTGCGGCGACGTCGATGCTGACGTTGCTGGACGGCAGTTCCGGACGCATCCAGCGGCTGATTTCCTCGCGGTAGTAGCTGGCCGTGCCAGCCATGAAGATCAGCAGCAGCAACCAGCCAACCAGCAGCCCGGTCCAGGTGTGCAGCCAGGCCATCGACTGGCGGAATCCGTTCTTCATGCCCAGGCCCCCATCAGGCGTGCAATGGCGGCCATCAGCAGCGCGGGCGCGAGGATGCCGACCCAGGCGCGCAGCGCGCTGCGGGTGGCGAATGCCCACAGTGCCGCACAGGCGGCGACCAGGATGGCCAGCAGCATGCCGGTCAGCACGGTCTGGCCACGTGCGCCGGGCAGGGCCACGGCGCAGAACACGCTGGTCATCGAGGCCAGTGCGTAACCGCCGAAGATCGCGGCCAACGAGCGTGACAGCACGCCCCAGCGCGGGTTGGAAAAGAAGGTGCGGGGGCTGGCGGTTGCGGGCGAGCGGTCCACGGCATTCCTGCAGGTAGGAGAGGGGATGGAACGCGTCCGCGGCCCCCTTGCGCCCTGCGCATGTCGCCCAGCGTGTCCCATCGACAAAGCACGGCCCGCGCAGACGGGCAGTTCAGAGGTCGGGGATGTACACGGGCGATGGGTGCGTCTCCGCACCCGATTGGCTAAGCGTACAACCGATCAGTAAATGATAGGCATTCGCATTTTATGAATCAAGCGTGATGACCCGAGGGGCGCGTTGAGGCCTAGAACCTGAACACCACTGTCGCCGCATGCAGCAGCAGGCCGATCAGGCCACCCACCAGGGTGCCGTTGAAGCGGATGAACTGCAGGTCGCGGCCCACGCTCAGTTCCAGCTGTTCCACCAGATGGCGCTCGTCCCAGCCCTTCACGGTCTGCGCGATATGCGTGGTCACGCCTTCGCGCAGGCGGCCGGTCAGGCGTTGCGCGCCTTCCAGCAGGTGCTGGTTGAGGGCCTCGCGCAGCGCCGGGTCGGCCTGCAGGCTGGCACCGAGCGAACCCAGGCTGCGCTGCAGGTGGCCGACCAGCGCCGAGTCCTCGCGCTGCAGGTCCGCGCGCAGGCTGGCGTGGATGCGCGCCCACAACCCCTGCACGTAGTCCTGCAGGGCCGGATGGTCGATCATTTCCTGCTTGAGCTGTTCGATGCGCTCGGCCAGGGCCGGGTCCTCGCGCAGGCGCTGCACGTAATTCTGCAGCCAGCTCTCGTAGTCCTGGCGCAGCGGATGCTGCGGCTCGGCCAGTACCTGCTGCAGCTCTTCCAGTACCGCGCGGGCCAGGCGCTCGGCCAGGCTGTCGCCGATCTCGTCAATCGGCTTGACCCAGTTCACCGTGCTCGACAGCGTCGGCCATTCGCGCTGGATGTAACGCACGATCAGCTGCGAGGCGCGTTCTTTCACCTCGGGCTGCTCGAGCCAGCGGCCCAGCCGCTGCAGGCCTTCGTCCAGCACGCGCTGGTGGCGACCATCGGCGGTCAGCAGGGCCAGCAGTTCACCGGCAGTGGCAGCGGCATTCCACTGCCGCAACTGCTGCACAACGAAGCCGTGCAGCTGCCGGCGCACGGCGGTTTCGTCGAAGAAATCCAGTGCCTGCAGCGCCCAGCCGCGGGCCATGTCGGCCAGCATGCGCGAGCGTGCCGGGTCGGCCAGCCAGCTGCCGAGGCGGCTGGCCGGATCGAACACCTGCAGCTTGGCCAGCAGCACGCCCGGCTCCAGGAACTGGTCGCGCACGAACAGCGCAAGGCTGTCGCCGATGCGTTCCTTGCTGCGCGGGATGATCGCGGTGTGCGGGATCGGCAGGCCCATCGGCCGCCGGAACAGCGCGACCACGGCGAACCAATCGGCCAGTGCGCCCACGGCTGCGGCCTCGCAGAACGCCGAAACCCAGGCCCAGATGCCGCGCTCGCCCTGCCAGTGGCTGACCGCGAAACCGGCCAGCATCAACAGCAGCAGGCCCAGAGCGAGGGCTTTCAGGCGCCGCAGCTGAGCGCGGCGCGGGTCGTTGGCAGACGTCATGCCGGAAGTCTAACCGGCACGGCATGAGCATCTGGTGGTGCCGGCCGCTGGCCGGCATCCTCAACGCACCCGATACGTTCATGGCGTTGCCGGCCAGCGGCCGGCACTACCCCTTGGTTCAGAGCGCTTCCAGTTGCTTGCGCAGCGCGGCCAGTTGCGCGCGCAGGGTGTCGTTCTCGCGGGTCAGCGCGACCACCCGACGGCGCAGCGCCGGTGCGTCCTCGCCCAGCTGCTCCAGCGCCGACAGCACCTCGGCATCGCGGCTGGCGATCTCGTCCTCATTTGCCTCCTCGAAATCCATCTCGGCTGCTTCCGGCTTCGGCGGACGCGGCTTGCGCTTGGACTCGCGCACGCGCTTGGCGGCCTGCTTCAGCTCGTCCTTGCCACCGGCGGCGGCGGCGCGCTGCTCTTCTTCCGGCAGGTCAGCCACGGCGGCGGCGGCGCTGATCGAGATCACGCCGGCCTTGACCGCTTCCACCACCTCGGCCGCGGCCTGGGCGTGGATGCGCTCGATCATGCCAACCTGGCTGGTGCTCAGCTTGGCTTCGCGGGCCAGCTCGGCGCGGCTGATCTTCGGCGCCGGTTCCCACGGCGGGCTGTCTTCACCGGCCTCATCGGTGACGTCGGCAGTGCCATCGCTCTCGCGCTGCAGCTGCGCCTGCTCGATCTGCTTGCGGGCGGCCAGGATGTCGCGCTTGCGCAGCGCCAGCACGCCGCGCTGGAAGTCGGACACGCTGCGACGGCCCAGGTGCTGCTCGATCATCCACAGGTGCACGTCTTCCATGCTCTGGAAGCGGGTGTTCTGTACGGTGTTGAAGGGCAGGCCATGCTTCTGGCAGATGCCGAAGCGGTTGTGGCCGTCGACCAGTACGTTGCCCCACAGGACCAGCGCGTCACGACAGCCCTCGGCCAGGATGCTGCGCTCCAGCGCGTCATGTTCGTCCGCAGTCAGCGGGTCGATATAGGCCTTGAGTTCTTCTTTGACGACGATATCCATGGGCACGGCAGCGAGCAGGAGCGGAACCGCCCATTGTACCCGCTCGCCGCCGCCGGCCAGGGCTCAGGCAGTGGCCCGGATCATCTCGCCCAGCGTGCCGGTGATCTGGTCGATCTGCGCCTTGTCCACGATCAGCGGGGGCGACAGCGCGATGATGTCGCCAGTACAGCGCACCAGCAGCCCGCCGTCGTGGAAGCAGCGCCGATAGACCTCGTAGCCCCGGCTGCCCGGCGCATCGCGGCGAGGCGCCAGCTCGACCGCGCCGACCAGACCGAAGTTGCGGATGTCGATCACGTTGGGGAGGCCCTGCAGCGCATGCAGCCGTTCCTGCCAGTACTCGCCCAGCTCGATGGCGCGCTCGAAAAGGCGCTCCTCGGCGTAGACCTCCAGCGTGGCCAGTGCGGCCGCGCAGGCCAGCGGATGCCCCGAACAGGTATAGCCATGGAACAGCTCGATGGCCTGTGGCGGCGTCTGCATCAGGGGTGCATGCACGGCGTCGCTGGCCAGCACGCCGCCCAGCGGCACTGCGCCGTTGCTGACCGCCTTGGCGAAGGTCAGCAGGTCGGGGGTGACCCCGAAGCGCTGTGCGGCGAATGGCATGCCGACCCTGCCGAAACCGCTGATGACCTCGTCGAACACCAGCAGGATGCCGTGGTGGTCGCACAGCTCGCGCAGGCGCTGCAGGTAGCCCGCCGCCGGCAGAATCACCCCGGCGGAACCGGCAATGGGTTCGACGAAGACCGCCGCGATGGTTGAGGCGTCATGCAGTGCGATCAGTCGTTCCAGGTCATCGGCCAGCTCGGCGCCCTGGCGCGGCGGGCCCTTGCTGAACGCATTGCGCTGCAGGTCCAGGGTGTGGCGCAGGTAGTCCACGCCGCCCAGCTGCAGGCCGAACGCCCTGCGGTTGTTGGGCAAGCCGCCCAGCGCCATGCCGCCGAAGCCCACGCCGTGGTAGGCCTTCTCGCGGCTGATGAAACGCGTGCGCTGGCCCTCGCCACGCTGGCGGTGGTAGGCCAGCACGATCTTCATCGCGGTATCCACCGCCTCCGAGCCGGAGCTGGTGAAGAACACATGGTTCAGTGGCGTCGGCGCCAATGCGGCCAGTCGCTGCGCCAGCGCGAAGGCCGGCGGTGAGCCCATCTGGAAGGCCGGCGAGTAGTCGAGCGTGCGTGCCTGCTCGACGATGGCCTCGACGATGCGTGGGCGGGCATGGCCCGCGTTGCAGCACCAGAGGCCGGCGGTGCCATCGAGGATCTGGCGGCCGTCGACATCCTCGTAGTGCATGCCCTCGGCACGCACCAGCAAACGCGGCGCGGCCTTGAACTGGCGGTTGGCGGTGAACGGCATCCAGTACGCCTCCAATGACTCCGGGCGTTGGGTAGCCAGATCGTGCAGGTCGCTCGCGGAACGCTTCATGCCAGCTCCATCGGGTCCGATGGGGGAAATGTAGCGCAGCCACGTCACGGCGGAGTCGCGGCCGCGCCGGTATAACCGGGGAAACTGTTCCGAGGAGCCCGACATGGCCGACTTTCCCGACCGCAGCCACTGGCAGGTGCTGGCCCAGCAGCTTTCGATGCCCGCACAGGCCTTCATTGATGGTCGTTACACCGACGCTGCCAGCGGCGCGCGCTTCGACTGCATCAGCCCGATTGATGGGCGCGTGCTGGGGGTGGTCGCCGACTGCGATGCAGAGGACGTAGAGCGCGCAGTGCGGTCGGCGCGGCGTGCCTTCGATGCGGGCCACTGGTCAGAGGCCAGCCCGGCCCATCGCAAGCGGGTGTTACTGGCCTTGGCGGCATTGGTGGAAAAGCACGCTGATGAGTTGGCCCTGCTGGAAACCCTGGACATGGGCAAGCCGGTGCGCGACGCACGCCGTATCGACCTGCCCGGCGTGGTGCGCTGCCTGCGCTGGACCGCCGAAGCGGTGGACAAGCTGTACGGCGAAGTCGCACCGACTGGCCCACACGAGCTGGGCCTGGTCACGCGCGAGCCAGCCGGCGTGGTCGCAGCGATCGTGCCATGGAACTTTCCGTTGCTGATGGCCTGCTGGAAGATCGCGCCTGCGCTGGCCATGGGCAATTCGGTGGTGCTCAAGCCTTCCGAGCGGTCGCCCTTGAGTGCGTTGCGATTGGCCGCGCTGGCCGCTGAGGCGGGCCTGCCGGACGGCGTGCTGAACGTATTGCCAGGCCACGGTACGCGCGTCGGTGAACCGTTGGCGCTGCACATGGATGTGGACGTGCTGGCCTTCACCGGTTCCACCGCCACCGGCGCGAAGCTGCTGGAGCATGCGGGACGGTCCAACCTCAAGCGGGTCTGGCTGGAATGCGGTGGCAAAAGCCCGCACCTGGTGTTCGCCGACGCACCGGACCTGGACGCAGCGGCCAAGGCCGTGGCGCAGGGCATCTTCTTCAACCAGGGCGAAGTCTGCACTGCCGGCTCGCGGCTGCTGGTGCAGCGCTCGATCCGTGAGGACTTCGTGCACCAGGTGATTGCTTACGGCCAGCATATGCAGCCGCAGCATCCACTGGAGGCCGATGCACCGATGGGCGCGCTGGTCGATGCCGCGCACGCGGACAAGGTGCTGGCCGATATCGCACGGGCCGAAGGCGAGGGCGCCCGCCTGCTGCTCGGCGGCCATCGGGCCGAGGTGGAGGCCGGCGGCTGCTATGTGCAGCCCACGGTGTTCGACCAGGTGCGTCCGGACCACGCGTTGGCACGCGAGGAGGTGTTCGGCCCGGTGCTGGCGGTACTTGGTTTCGAGGATGAAGCGGAGGCAGTGCGCGTGGCCAATGACAGCCGCTATGGGTTGGCGGCGGGCCTGTGGACACGCGACCTCGGCCGCGCCCATCGCGTCGCACGCCAGCTGCGCGCCGGCAGCGTGTGGGTGAACGGCTGGGATGGTGGCGACATGACCGCACCGTTCGGTGGCTACAAACAGTCCGGCAATGGGCGCGACAAGTCACTGCATGCGTTCGACAAGTACAGCGAGATCAAGGCCACCTGGATCCAGCTGTAACGACGTGGCTGCTTGACCGCTGTTCGTTCTTTGTAGCGTCGAGCCCTGCTCGACTGCTTCTCGCGAAGAGCAGTCGAGCCTTGCTCGACTCTACAGAAGGCAGACAGCCGTCGAGCTACCGGCAGCGGGCACTCACCTGCAGCACTGCCGCACGCAGCATGTCGCGGTCGGCTTCTTCGACGGCATTCTGGAAGTAATCCATGTCCTGCCGGCCCAGTTCGCACGGGTCGACGATGTATCCCGGCGGCCAAAGCCCCAGCAGTTGCGCAACGCCATGCACGATCTGCTCGGGGCTCATCTGCCGACGGATCCGGAAGTAATTGCGGCGAGGCCCGAACGCAGGATGGACCTCTCGCCGACCGATCAGGCGAGGCGCCACGCCAGCTGCGCTGATGCCGTCACCGCCGTCGATGCTGCCCGCAGGCAGGCTCAGGATCAGTGGCGCCACTGCAGCCACGTTCCCCGCGGCAGGCAGGGCGCTCTCTGCCTGTGCAACCGGGGCAGGGCGGGGCATCATCGATGCGGCCGGACGCATCATCTTTGCGGAGGGCAAGGCGGGCTGTTGAGGTACCGGCGCCGGCGGTTCCGGTGGCAGCCAATGCAGCGAGATCCGCGGGCCCTCACCGCTACGCAGTTCGATCCGGCCGCTGTCCAGCATCCACAGAGCGAGCCCGCCATGCACCAGCAGTACCACCAGCCATGCCGCCATCCGCGGCAGCTTCGGCGAATCGGAGCATGACAACGCAACTGCAGCCATGGGCAAGGCATCCATGCAGGGACCGGTGGCGCAGCCTAGCCGGCGGCCGGAAAAATTCCGTTGGCATCGGTGTCGGCTGAAACCATCGTCCCGTGCGGCCATCGGCCCGTGGCAGAATCGGGCGATCCGCCGTTACCCGTGTTGCCGATGTCGACGATCACTGCTGCCGCGCCGCCCGTGAATTCCCCCCGTCGTGTCCTGCTGGCCAGCCTGATCGGCACCACCATCGAATTCTTCGATTTCTACATCTACGCCACGGCCGCGGTGCTGGTGTTCCCGCACCTGTTCTTTCCGGACAGCAGTGAGCAGGCGGCCCTGCTGCAGTCACTGGCGACCTTCGCGGTGGCGTTCATCGCGCGTCCGGTCGGCTCGGCGGTGTTCGGCCATTTCGGCGACCGCATCGGCCGCAAGGCCACCCTGGTCGCCGCGCTGCTGACCATGGGCCTGTCCACGGTGCTGATCGGCCTGCTGCCGACCCACGCGCAGATCGGGCTGTGGGCGCCGGCGCTGCTGGCGCTGTGCCGCTTCGGCCAGGGCCTGGGGCTGGGCGGCGAGTGGGGTGGGGCGGTGCTGCTGGCCACCGAGAATGCGCCGCCGGGCAAGCGCGCCTGGTACGGCATGTTCCCGCAGCTGGGCGCACCGCTCGGCTTCCTGCTGTCGGCCGGCATCTTCCTCGTGCTCGGCCGCTGCCTGAGCCAGAACGACTTCCTGCAGTGGGGCTGGCGCATTCCGTTCGTGGCCAGCGCGCTGCTGGTCGGCCTCGGCCTGTGGGTGCGCCTGAACATCCACGAGACGCCGGACTTCAAGAAGGCGCTGGAGCGCAAGGCGCCGGTGCGGTTGCCGATGTGGACGGTACTGCGTGACCACCCGGTACCGATGCTGCTCGGCACGCTGGGTGCGTTCGCCACCTTCGTGCTGTTCTACCTGATGACGGTGTTCAGTCTCGGCCATGGCACCGCGGTGCTGGGCTACAGCCGCGAGCAGTTCCTGCTGATGCAGATGGCCGGCATGCTGTTCTTCGCGCTGGGCATCCCGCTGTCGGCGCGCTATGGCGACCGTTGGGGCACGCGGCGCACGATGATTGTTGCCAGCGTACTGATCGTCGGCTTCGGCGTACTGTTCGCACCGTTGTTCCAGCCGCACAGCCCGTGGCTGGTCACCGCCTTCCTGTGCCTGGGCCTGTTCCTGATGGGGCTGACCTACGGCCCCTGCGGTACCTTCCTGGCCGAGATCTACCCGGTGGAGGTGCGCTACACAGGTGCCTCGCTGTCCTTCAATCTGGCCGGCATCCTCGGTGCGGCACCGGCGCCGTACCTGGCCACCTGGCTGGCCGAACGCTTCGGCCTGGTCGCGGTCGGCTACTACCTGTGCCTGACTGCGGTGGCCACCCTGTGCGCGCTGGTGGCACTGCACCGGCGCGCGCTGCGGCTCAACCAAAGAAGCGCTTGAGCGTGCGACCCAGCCAGCCGCCGCCCTGGTGTTCGCGGGCGAACTGGTTCAGGTGCGCCTTGACCTGTTCGGCATAGGCCTGGTCGTCGCCGCGGATGTGGTTGAACAGCCAGCGCGAGAGCATGGTGCGCAGCTCGTCACTGATGTCCTCGCCGGCCTGGAAGCGCATGCGGTACTCCGAGACACGCTTGATGAAGACCTCATGCACGCGTTTGTGCGCGGCACAGAACGGGTAGCCCGCTTCCTCCATCAGCTCTTCCTCGAACGCGAAGTGCGACATGGTGTAGTCCACCACCTCGTCGATCACTTCACCCACTGCGGCACGCTGCATGCTGGCCTGGGCCACGTGCAGGTGGTTGAGCATTTCGATGATGCGGCGGTGTTGTTGGTCGATCACATCGATGCCGATGTTCAGATCATCCTGCCAGACCAGTAGTGCCATCCCCGGCTCCCCTTCATGCGTATGTCGGGGCCGACTGTAGAGCCGCCCGGCGCGGGCGGCGTTGATCTGGATCAAAGCGTACCGGTCAGGGCAGCGCCGGCTCGCGTGGGCGCAGCGGGCTGGCGACCGTGGTGCAGCTGACCCGGTTGCGGCCACCGGCCTTGGCCAGGTACAGCTGGCGGTCGGCTTCGGAGATCAGCCGGTGCAGTGCATCGCGCTGCGGGCGCAGGCAGCACAGCCCGATGCTGACCGTCATGCGCAGCGTGGCGGTGCCGATGTCCACCTCCAGCGCGGCGATGCGCTGGCGCAGCTCCTCGAAGTACAGCAGCGCCTCGTCCTGCTCCATGTCCGGCACCAGCAGGCAGAATTCCTCGCCGCCGAAGCGCGCGATCAGGTCGTGGCTGCGTGCATGCGTGGCCACCGCGCCGGCCACCGCGCGCAGCGCATCGTCGCCGGCTTCGTGGCCATGGGTGTCATTGATGTGCTTGAAGTGGTCGATGTCGATCATCGCCACCGCCACGCACTGGCCGTGCAGCTGCAGCTGCGGCAGCTGGCGCTGGCTCTGCTCCAGGAAGCAGCGGCGGTTGGGCAGGCCGGTGAGGAAATCGCGGGTGGCCAGGTCCTGCAGGGTGCCGATCAGCTCCAGCTGGTCCACATTCTGCGAGACCCGGCAGAAGAATTCCTCGCGCGAGAACGGCTTGCGCAGGAAATCGTTGGCGCCGTTCTTCAGGAAGCGCGGAATCAACGATGCATCGGTATTGCCGGAGATGCCGATCACCGCCACCTTGTCGCGCGAGCGCAGGGTGCGCAGGCGGCGGGTGAACTCCACGCCCTGCATGCCCGGCATTTCCTGGTCGACCACGGCGAGGCGGATCGCCGGATGCGCCTCGATCGCGGCCAGGCCTTCGTTGCCATCGGCCGCTTCGTGCACCTCATGGCCGTACATGCGCAGCAAGGCTGCGGCGTAACCGCGCGCGGACGGTGAGTCGTCCACCACCAGCGCGGCGATGCGCCGGTTGCGCTCCAGCCGCTGCACCAGCCACACCAGGTAATCGATGCTGCCGGGAGTGTTCTTCAGCACGTAGTCGATGATCTGCTGCTGCAGCACGCGCTTGCGCAGGTCCTCGTCGTAGACGCCGCTGACCACCACGGTGGGCAGGTCGCGCTTGAGGAAGAACTCGACCACCGCGTCGCGGTCGCCATCGGCCAGGACCAGCCCGGTCAGTACCAGGAACCAGCCGCCACCTTCGCTCAGCAGGCGGTCGGCCTCGGCCAGGGTGGAGGCGATCACCACCGGCAGTTCCAGGCGCTGCTCGATGGCCTCGCGCAGCATGCCGGTGAAGGCGCGGGAGTTTTCGACCAGCAGGATCCGCTGCGGCAGCGGATCGGCCAGGTCGCCATCGACGGCGGCCTGCGGCAGGACGGGCATGATGCGGTGGCTCACGAGGGAGGGGCTCGGCACGGATAACGGCGGTTTCGGGTGTAACTTTAGCGGCGAACGTTGCGCGCCGGGCCAGATTCCGCGTCAGGCCGCCGCTGGCGACGCGTGGGTGATCGGTTCATGCAGGACCAGCCGCAGCCGATTGCCGCGGCAGTGGACCGTTCCGCCGTAGGCAAGCATCCGTCCGGCCAGGCGCTCGACGGCCTGTTGGGTGGTACGCGTGGAAAGCGGGCAACCACGGTCGAGCAGGCTCACCACGGCAACAATGCCGCGATGCTTGCCTGCCCGACCGCTTCGGGCGCGCACGCAGACCTGCCCGGTTTCCAGTTCCAGCAGAAGTGAAACCGCCTCGATCAGCGAGCGATAGATGGCCAGTTGCAGATCCACGGTCAGCAGGCAGGGATTGCCCGCCAGCCTGGGTGGAATGACGCGATGCGTGTTGTTCCAGATTTCGC
This sequence comes from Stenotrophomonas sp. YJH_SMC_119, assembly GCF_059368315.1. NCBI lineage: Bacteria > Pseudomonadati > Pseudomonadota > Gammaproteobacteria > Lysobacterales > Lysobacteraceae > Stenotrophomonas > Stenotrophomonas sp. YJH_SMC_119. The sequence continues at coordinate 158,385 of NZ_JCAFRP010000006.1, forward strand.
ATGCACCGCCGGCTTGCAGCGCGATGTAGAGCCCGACCTGCTCCAGTCCGGTGGGATAGACCAGGCTGGCCTGTTCGCGAAACAGCCGTGAATGTACCGACGACGCGTGCTGCAGGCTGTTTGCGACCGCATGGTGGCCTTGGGACTTCAGCCAGCTGACCATCTCGCTGAGCGAATTGTCCATGCCCTCGCCCAGGTGCTTCAGGTGGACGGCCCGTTCACGCAGCTCACGCTCGCTGGTCTGAAGTGAGCCGCGTGCCAGGCGCAGCGTGGTTGCCTCGGCCAGGCCGCGGGACCGGGCGCGCTGATGGTGATAGCTGATGCTGGAACCGAGTGCCAGCAGTGCGACACTCATCACCGCCATGTTCTGTTGGGTGGCGAACGTGCCCAGGTCGAACGAGGAAGGCAGGCCAGTGCTGGGCGTTGCGCCGTGCAGGGGGAGGTTCAACAACGGAATCGCGATGGCTGCGCCGCGCCACCAGTGCATGAAGGTCAGGGCGATGGCGGGCAGGGCGGCCAGCAGCACCATGTGTGTCCGCGTCGTGTGGGCGTCGGCGCGTGTCAATTGCATGCACAGGCCCAGCACCAGCATCACCAGGATCGCCGAGGCGGTAGGGGCGACGAAACGGTCTGTCCAACCGGGGTCGGCCTGCCGCCGCGACCAGAGGAATGCCAACGGCACCAGGGTGATGATGGCGGCGAAGTGGCCAAAGATGGTCCGGTCGACCGCGTCCAGCAGGTTGCTGGGTGGTGGGTTCGACCATAGGACATATGAAATGCCCAGGTTGAGACCCGGCACGAACAACGCTGTGCAGAACGACAGCGACAGCAGCCACAGACCGGTGGCTGCTTCGGACGGCATTCTCATCCGATGCAGGTAGACCACCAGCATCGCCATCGGCATCAGCAGCGTCGAAGCCAGGATGACCCAATCCAGGCCGTAGGTGTCGATCATGGGGATGCGCAGCGTTGCAAAGTACGCGTACTCGCCCAGCAGCAGGTAGGGCCACAGGCGGGTCGGGACGATCAGCAGTGCCGCTGCGCGGATGCCCGCCGGCAGGAAGAACTGATCCAGCGAAAACTGACGCGAGCCGAGGCAGCTCAGCGCATAGACGGCCGCGAGTGCGATGCCGGCTGGCCGGATACGGAAGCTCAGTTCAACTGCCTTCTTGAATCGGTCCAAACCCGAGCCTCCCTTGCTCGTGACATGGCAGCGGCCGTGCGGGTTGCTTGAACGCGCCATGACGCGCCATTGGATGACAGTATCGATGGAAGCAGGGGGGCGCAATTGCACGCCGGCGCCAGATCCTGACGGGGTGGGTTCGGCGCCGACCAAAGATCACTTTCGCGCAATGATCTGCAGCTCCTTTCACCGGGATAGTCAGATCGCGGCCCGGGGGGCGCCAGCGTCCATGGAGCGTGTGCTTTCCCTCAAGGCTTCAGTAGCGCCTGCCTGGCGGGGAGCGTCCCGTGCTTCGGTCAACACCATCCTGAGCCTGTTGCCACTCAGGTCCATGTGGCCAGCGTGTGCGAGCACTCGGCCCAGCAGCTGCTCGTTTGCCAGCGCCTTTGCACGGCTTCCCAGTGATGCGTGGCGGTCCAGAAGAGCCACGCAGATGAAGGCACCACGCTTCCGGATGGAGCTTCCGCAGCGGATACTGACCGAGATCTGTCCACACTCGCACTTCAATAGAAGCGAGACCGCATCGACCACGAGTCGATAGGCAGCAAGCTGCAGGCCGACCCCGAGTGCGCAGGGGTCACCCTTCAACCTCGGCTGGCCGATGCGATGCGTAGCATTCCATGCCTCGCGCACCCCGCCAGCCTGCAACGCCACGTACAGGCCCAGCTGTTCCAGGGCGGCGGGATAGATCATGCTGGCCTGGGCCCGGAACAGGCGCGAATGCACCTCCGAGGTATGCCGCAGGCTGTCGGCCACGGCGTGATGACCCTGCGCATGCAGCCAGTTCACCATTTCGTTCAGCGACAGGTCCATGCCATCGCCCAGCTGGCGCAGATGGGCCGCGCGCTCACGCAGGTCCATCTCGCTGGCCAGGTGTGAATTCCGCGCAAGCTGCAGGGCCGCTCTACCATCTTCCTCGCGCAGCCGGTGCTGGTTCTGGAAGTGGGTGATGCGCGCACCCAGCAACAGCAGGGCGATGCTGGCGATGGCCATGGCCTGCTGGGTAGCGAAGGTAGCCGGGTCGAATGCGGTCGGATGGTCGGCGGGGGTGCTGAGGCCAAGAATCATGTTGACGGCGGCGACACCGATGGCCGCACCGCGCCATCCCAGCAGGCAGGTCAGGGCGATCGCGGGAATAGGCAGGATCAACAGCAGCTGCAGCGAGCCGGGGGCCGTGATCGAGGCCGGTACCGGCGTCGCCTGCAGGCCAATGACCAGCATGGCGCCGAGTGCTGCGACCGTGGCCGCGACAGACCCGGTTGTCCATTTTTCCTCGGCGCGGCGGATCCACAGCAATGCCAGGGGTGCCAGGATCAGGATGCCGGTGAAGTCTCCCAGCGCATAGCGCAATACGTTGGTGATGAATGACGCGTTCTGCAACGGCTCCCAGAGCAGGTACGAGATTCCCAGGTTGAGCAGACTGATGACCGTCGCGGCGCATACCGCAATGGAGATCACGCCGACGATCGTGGTGCGTGCCAGCAGTTTCCGGTGCAGGCGCACGATCAGCATCACGGCAGGCATCAGGAACACCGAGGCCAGGATTACCCAGGTCAGGTTGTATTTGCTGATCAGGGGGATGCGCAGATGCGCGAAGTAGGCGTATTCACCCATCAGCAGGTAGGGCCAAAGACGGGGCGGACACAGCAACAGCGCGGCCACCCGCACGCCGGCAGGCAGGAAGAACTGGTCCAGTGACAGCTTGCGCGCACTCCAGCAGGCGAGGGCATAGAGCAGCGCCAGCGCCAGCCCTTCGGGGCTGACCCGTATCCTCACCAGCAGGCCGTCTTTCCACCACTGCATCCACGTGCTCCCCAGCTCCTGCGCCGATTATGTGGCTGGGAAGGGCCCCGCTACCACAACGCATCCCGCAGCTTGTACCACGACATCGCCGCCACCAGCAGGGGCGTGCGCAGCAGCCGGCCGCCGGGGAAGGGCGCATGCCGCAGGCGCTGGAACACGTCCAGACGCTCGCTCTGGCCGGCGATGGCGGCGGCGATCACCTCGCCGGCCAGTCCGGCGGCGGCCACCCCATGGCCGGAGAATCCCTGCGCGAAGTACAGGTTGCCGTCCAGCCGGCCCCAGTGCGGGGCGCGGTTGCGTGTGATGTCCACGTAGCCACCCCAGACCTGGTCCAGCACCACGTCGGCCAGCTGCGGGAAGACGTCGTGCATGCGTCGCTGCATCACCCCGCGCAGGCCGGGCGGGGGCAGTGCCGAGTAGCTGGCGCGGCCGCCGAACAGCAGGCGGTGGTCGTGGCTGAGGCGGAAGTAGTCCAGTGCCCAGGCGGTGTCGGCCACGGCCATGTTGTTGCCGATCAGGGCGCGGGCACGTTCTGCGCCCAGTGGCTCACTGGCACCGATATAGGTACCGACCGGCATGATCCGCCGCTCCAGCTCGGGCAGCAGGCCCTGCAGCCAGGCATTGCCGGCCACCACCAGATGCATGGCGCGTACGCTGCCCTGGGCAGTGTGCAGGCTCGGCCGTGGCCCGCGCTGGATGCGCACGACGGGCGAATCCTCGTGGATGACCACACCTGCCGCGCGCGCTGCATCGGCCAGACCGCGTGCATACGCCAGCGGGTGCAGGTGTGCGCTGAGCGGGTCGAACATCGCGGCGCGGTAGCGCGGGCTGTCCAGCTGCGCGCGCAGAGCGTCACGGCCCCACCACTGCATGGGGTAGTCGTAGTGGCGTTGCAGGTGCTCGCAGTTGGCGTGCAGGTCACGCTCGTGGCGTTCACGGATGGCCACGCTGGCGTGGCCTTCAACCCAATGGCAGTCGATGCGGTGGCGATCGATGCGCGTGCGCATCGCCTGCACCGCGTCGCGCGACCAGTCGAACAGGTGGCGTGCATCATCACGACCCAGCTGACGCTCCAGTTCGTCCACCTCGCAGCCGTAGCCGACCAGCGCCTGGCCACCATTGCGGCCGGACGCGCCCCAACCGATCCGCTGCGCCTCCAGCACCACCACGCGCTGGCCACGTGAGGCCAGTTCCAGGGCCGCGGTCAGGCCGGTGTAGCCCGCACCAAGCACGGCGACATCGGCCTGAACCTCGCCCTGCAGCGGGGGCAGCACGGGTGGTTCGGGCAGGCTGGCGGCATACCAGCTGGGCGGGAACGCGGCACTCACCGCAGGCCTCGCGGGCGCAGTGCGGTGGAGGAGAGCGGGGGAGGACGATCAGCATTCACCCGAGTAGTTTCGCCGATGCGTGACAGCCATGGTGTGACGGCGACGACTTGCCGCCTTCGCCGGACGGCGGGTAACGTGTCGGCACGCCAAGGAGTTTTCCCATGCGCCGCCTGCCCTGGGTGGGCCTGCCCACCGACAGCACCGTGCTCGGCCATCACCGTTTCGCGGTGGCCGGCGAGAAGTACGTGCGCGCGCTGGCCGAAGCCGCCGAGGTGACCCCGGTACTGTTGCCGAGCGTGCAGCCGCCGCTGCCGGCCGGCGACTGGCTGCAGGGGCTCGATGGCCTGCTGTTGACCGGTGCGGTCAGCAACATCGAACCGCAGCATTACGACGGCGGTCGCAGCTGGCCGGGCAATCCGCATGACCCGGCCCGTGACGCCAACGCGTTCGCGCTGCTGCACGAGGCGCTGGCGCTGGACCTGCCGGTGCTGGCGATCTGCCGCGGCCTGCAGGAGCTGAACGTTGCGCTGGGTGGCACGTTGCATCCGCAGGTGCACGCGGCGCCCGGTCTTTCGGATCATCGTGAAGACCCGAAGGCGCCGGTTGATGTGCAGTACGGGCCGGCCCATGCGGTCGCCCTGGCGGCGGATGGCTGGCTGGCGCAGTGGCAAGGCGGTGACCGCGCACAGGTCAATTCGGTTCACGGGCAGGGCATCGACCGACTGGCACACGGGCTGCAGGTCGAGGCCGTGGCCGATGATGGACTGGTCGAGGCAGCGCGCAGCCCACACCATCGTTTCGTGCTCGGCGTACAGTGGCACCCGGAGTGGCGTGTCATGGACTCGCCGTTCTATCACGCTATTTTCCGTGCGTTCGGCCAAGCTTGCCGGCAGCACCAACAGAACCGACTGGATTCCCGATGAGTTCCCGAACGCGCCCGCGCAAGACGGCTACGCCCCCCGCACCGCAGGAAAGCAGCCTGCTGCGCTGGCTGAAGGAGCGGCGCATCACCGAGGTCGAATGCCTGGTGCCGGACATCACCGGCAACGCGCGCGGCAAGATCATTCCCGCCGACAAGTTCTCGCATGATTACGGTACGCGGCTGCCCGAAGGCATTTTCGCCACCACCGTCACCGGCGAGTTCCCTGATGACTACTACGAGCTGACCTCGCCGTCGGACTCGGACATGATGCTGCGTCCCGATCCGGACACGGTGCGCATGGTGCCGTGGGCGGCCGACGCCACCGCGCAGGTCATCCACGACTGTTACACCAAGAACGGTGAGCCGCACGAGCTGGCGCCACGCAACGTACTGCGCCGCGTGCTGGCGGCCTACGCCGAGCTGGGCCTGCGCCCGGTGGTGGCGCCGGAGCTTGAGTTCTTCCTGGTGCAGAAGAACACCGACCCGGACTTCCCGCTGCTGCCACCGGCCGGCCGCTCCGGGCGCCCGGAAACTGCGCGGCAGTCGTACTCGATCGATGCGGTCAACGAATTCGACCCGATCCTCGACCTGATGTACGACTACGCCGATGCGATGAAGCTGGATGTGGACACGCTGATCCACGAATCCGGTGCGGCGCAGCTGGAGGTCAACTTCACCCATGCCGATGCGATGGACCTGGCCGACCAGGTGTTCCTGTTCAAGCGCACCATGCGCGAGGCGGCGATGCGCCACGGCGTGTATGCCACCTTCCTGGCCAAGCCGATGGAGAACGAGCCGGGCAGTGCCATGCACATCCACCAGAGCCTGGTGCGGGTGAGCGACGGCAGCAATGTGTTCGCTGGCGATACCGATGCCGAAGGCGAGTTCAGCCCGGTGTTCGGCCACTATCTGGGCGGCCTGCAGAAGTACGCGCCGCAGGCGATGGCGTTCTTCGCGCCGAACGTGAATTCCTACCGCCGGCTGGTGTTCGGCGAAGTCTCGCCGAGCAACGTGCACTGGGGCTTCGACAACCGCACCTGTGGCCTGCGCGTGCCGCTGGACACGCCGGAAAACATGCGCGTGGAGAGCCGCTTCGCCGGTTCCGACGCCAACCCTTACCTGGCGATGGCGGCGACCCTGGCCTGCGGCCTGCTGGGCATCCGCGAGCGGTTGGCACCGGATGCGCCGGTGACCGGCAGCGCCAAGGAACTGGGCTACAACCTGCCGCGCTCGCTGGGCGAAGCGCTGGATGGGCTGGAGCAGTGCAGCGAACTGCAGGCCCTGCTGGGCGAGCGCTTCTGCCGGGCCTACATCTCGGTGAAGCGCAAGGAATACGAGACCTTTTTCCGTGTCATCAGCTCGTGGGAGCGCGAGTTCCTGCTGCTGAACGTCTGAGCATCCGGAATAGAAAAATCCGCCGCCGGGGGGTAGGCTGGCACCCGTCGCCGGCACCGCCGGCCCCCCTTCCCGCATTCTGGAGCACCCGATGAAGCTGCGTATCCTCACGCTCGGCCTGGCCTCCGCCATGCTCGCCGCCTGTGGCGGTGGCAATGGCGGCGCGCAGGACAGCCAGGTCCTGAACGTCTACAACTACAGCGATTACATCGCCGAGGACACCATCCCGACCTTCGAGAAGGAGAGCGGCATCAAGGTGACCTACGATGTGTTCGACAGCGATGAGATGGTCGAGACCAAGCTGCTGGCCGGCAACAGCGGCTACGACGTGGTGGTGCCGACCCTGAACTTCTTCGGTCGCCAGATCCAGGCCGGTGTGTTCCTGCCGCTGGACAAGAGCAAGATCCCGAACCTGGCCAATCTCGATCCGGCGGTGATGAAGCGCATCGCCACCCAGGACCCGGGCAACCAGTACGGCGTGCCGTACATGATCGGCACCACCGGCATCGGCTACAACGTGGAGATGCTGAAGCAGCGTTTCGGTGGCAGCACCGACATCGCCAACAGCTGGGACCTGGTGTTCAAGCCGGAGAACATCAGCAAGATGAAGGACTGCGGCGTGACCATCCTGGACACGCCGGCCGACATGATCCCGATCGCGCTGCATTACCTGGGCCTGGACCCGCACAGCGGTGACCCGGCCGAGCTGCAGAAGGCGGCCGACCTGCTGAAGTCGATCCGACCGTACGTGCAGAATTTCCACTCCTCGCAGTACGTGGGTTCGCTGGCCAATGGCGGCACCTGCCTGGTGGTCGGCTGGTCGGGTGACATCATCCAGGCCCGCGACCGCGCCGAGGAAGCCAGCAATGGCGTGCACGTGGCCTATTCGATCCCGAAGGAAGGCGCCCCGCAGTGGTTCGACATGCTGGCGATCCCGAAGGACGCCAAGCATCCGGAGGCCGCTTACGCCTTCATCAATTACCTGCTGCAGCCGAAGGTTGCCGCGGCCAACACCAACTTCATCCACTACGCCAACCCGGTGCCGACCGCGACCCCACTGGTGGATGAGGCGATCCGTACCGACCCGACCATCTACCCGCCGGCCGACGTGGCCGCGAAGATGTTCACGTACTCGATCAACACGCCGGAAACCGACAAGCTCTACACCCGGCTGTGGACCGAGGTGAAGACCGGCCGTTGAGCCGGCCTGGTGCCGCCGGGTCATGCCCGGCGGCTGCCTTACCCTGGGTCGATGCCGGTACTCCCGCTTCGGCCCAGGTGCCGCAGGATGGCAGGCAGCAGGTCGCGTGCATCGCGACCGCCGTTGCACAGGAACGATGAACTCATCCGCTGCAGGTTGTGCATGCCGATGAAGAACAGCCCCGGTTGCGGTGAAACACCGAAGTCGCCGAGCGGGTAGCCATGTGCATCCAGCGCGCCCGGTACGTCGAGCCAGGGCCATTCGGCGACGAAGCCGGTGGCCAGCACCACCGAGCGGATGCCTTCCGCCTGCAGATCCAGTTCACGCGGGGCGGCGTCCGGCTCCCAGTGCAGATAGACCTCCTCCGGAATGTAGCGGGCATCGTCGGTGCGTGGCTCGGGACGCGTGGCGTAGTACGCGCTGGCCAGCGAATCAAGATAGGCGTACTCGGCCTGCGTGGCCTCGATCGCGGTACGCAGCTGCGGGCGCACATCGGCGAAGCGGGCGACGTTTCCATCGAAGCCCTGCAACCGGCCCAGCAGCCTGATGCCCGCGCGGTGCATCGCCAGCAGGCTGATCGAGCTGCCCAGGCCACCGTTTCCCTTGCCGGAAATAAGCGGGAACTCTGCGGTGCGGGCCTTGCGCAGTGCATCCGGTTCCCCGGCAAGTACGCCCGCCGCTTCACTCACATGTTGATGGATGCGCCCGGCCATGTCCCACCAGGTCATCGAGTCCTTGCCGCGCAGCCGGCGGGTATGCGAATGCCGCTGGGCCAGTGACCAGTGCACGCTGCGACCGCTGTCGCGCAGGTCCTGGGCGATCTGCGCGCCGGACTGCCCACCCCCGATGACCAGCACGGCGCCATCGGGCAGCTGGCGGGCACTGCGGTAGTCGCCCGAGTGCAGCACGGTCAGGCCTGGCGCGGGCGCGAACGGGACCCGGGGCATCCGTGCGCGGCGGTATTCACCGGTGGCGACCACCACTGCGCGGGCATGGATCAGCCCCTGGCTGCTGTGGATGGCGTAGCCACCGGGCCCAGGCCCAACCCGATGCACCCCGCATCCCTCGTTGATCGGCAGGGAACGCTCGTGGGCATAGTCGCGGAGGTGCCGGATCACCTCCGGGGCGCCCATGAAGCCTTCCGGGTCGTCACCCGCATAGGCATGGCCGTGCAGGGCCATCGTCGCGTTGGCGGTGTTGGTCTGGAACGACTCCCAGCGCCGCTGCCAGCTGGCGCCTACGGTTTCGGCCTCCAGCACGCGATGCTCGACGCCGGCTTCCTGCAGGAGCGCGCTGAGGGACAACCCGGCCTGGCCGGCGCCGATGATGACCAGCGGCAGCCTTGCAGGCAGGGAGCCGGGCAGGCGGGGCGGGAAAGGGGAGGGGCTGTCCGGGGAAATCACCAGTGTGGGTCCATGCAAGGCCTTGATCAGGGCCATTGCGCGGGGAATGCCCCGGGCCTTCAACAGATCCGGTTCTGAAAAACGTTGCAGATCGAGGCGTCGCCTGTGGTGTCTGGCCGGGACGGCCGCAGGGTCGTCCCGGGGAGCCCGGGCCTTTGCGCGGGCAGGCCACCATGGCGGGGGAAAACCGACACTCCTGGGGCCCCCGGAGCCGGCCAGCGGCCGCTTCCGCCTGCCGCCGTCATATCCCCTGGGCCCCCCGGCCGTTAGAATGGCGGCCGCTGTCCACCGCCCGCTCCCGGAGCCCCCATGCCCGTTGAAGCCCAGCCGGTAGCCGCCGTCGTCGACACGACCGGTGTGCCCGGCTATCTCTCCATTCGTGACCTGCGCAAGGAATTCGACGGTTTCGTCGCCGTCGACGACGTCAACCTGGACGTGCGCAAGGGCGAGATCTTTGCCCTGCTCGGTGGCTCCGGCAGTGGCAAATCGACCCTGCTGCGCTGCCTGGGCGGCTTCGAGACGCCCACCAAGGGCAGCATCACCCTCGATGGCCAGCGCCTGGACGCGCTGCCGCCGTACCAGCGGCCGGTCAACATGATGTTCCAGTCCTATGCGCTGTTCCCGCACATGACGGTCGAGCAGAACATTGCCTTCGGCCTGAAGCAGGATGGCCTGGGCAAGGATGCGATCGGCAAGCGCGTGGGCGAGATGCTCGACCTGGTGCAGATGGGCCACCTGGGCAAGCGCAAGCCACACCAGCTGTCCGGCGGCCAGCAGCAGCGCGTGGCGCTGGCGCGGTCGCTGGCCAAGGGGCCGAAGCTGCTGCTGCTGGACGAGCCGATGGGCGCGCTGGACAAGAAGCTGCGCTCGCAGATGCAGCTGGAACTGGTCAGCATCATCGAATCGTCGGGCGTGACCTGCGTGATGGTCACCCACGACCAGGAAGAAGCGATGACCATGGCCACCCGCATCGCGGTGATGGATGCCGGCTGGATCCAGCAGGTCGGCAAGCCGGACGAGGTCTACGAGCAGCCGGCCAACCGCTTCGTCGCCGAGTTCATCGGTTCGGTCAACCTGTTCGACGGGGTGATCGACGAGGACCTGCCGGAGTACGTGACCGTACGCTCGCCGCTGTTCCCGGCGCCGATCTACATCGCCCATGGCATCACCGGTTATGAAGGGCAGCCCGTCGCGTTCGCGCTGCGCCCGGAGAAGGTGATGATCGGCAAGGACGAACCGGAAGGGCACACCAACAAGGCCCAGGGCGTGATCGAGGACATCGCCTACTTCGGCAGCCATTCGGTCTACCACGTGCGCCTGCCCAGCGGCGCCAAGGTACTGGCCAACTTCGCCAATTCGCAGCGCTGGGCCAGTGATGGCCTCACCTGGGGCGACGAGGTGTGGGTGCACTGGCGCGACAACGACGGCGTGGTGCTCACCTCATGAGCACCGCCGGCCTGAAGCGCTGGCTGCCGGGGCTGCGTGCCACGGTGATCGGCATTCCGTACCTGTGGCTGCTGCTGTTCTTCGCAGTGCCGTTCCTGATCGTGCTGATGATCAGCTTCTCGCTCAGCCGGGTCGGCTCGCCGCCGTACACCTGGCTGTTGCAGTACGCCGATGGCGGTTTCTCGCTGAAGCTGAACCTGGAAAACTACCTGGCGCTGTTCCGCGATTCGATCTATGCCCAGGCGTTCCTGAGCTCGATCAGGATCGCGGCGATCTCGACCTTCCTGACGCTGCTGATCGGCTATCCGATGGCCTATGCCATCGCGCGCCTGTCGCCCGCCGCGCGCAACGTGGCGATGATGCTGGTGGTGCTGCCGTCGTGGACCTCGTTCCTGATCCGCGTGTATGCATGGAAGGCGATCTTGGACCGCAACGGCCTGCTCGACCAGTTCCTGCAGTTCACCGGCCTGCAGACGCTGATGACGTCGATGGGCCTGCCGAAACTGCAGCTGATCGACACCCCGACCGCCGCCTACATCGGCATCGTCTACTGCTATCTGCCGTTCATGGTGCTGCCGCTGTACGCCAATCTGGTCAAGCATGACCACCGCCTGCTGGAAGCGGCCTACGACCTCGGTGCCAAGCCGTGGCAGGCGTTCCTGCGCATCACCCTGCCGTTGTCCAAAGCGGGCATCATCGCCGGCTGCATGTTGGTGATGATTCCGGCCATCGGTGAATTCGTGATCCCGGAAATGTTGGGTGGCTCGGAGACGCTGATGGTGGGCCGCCAGCTGTGGAACGAGTTCTTCAACAACCGAAACTGGCCGGGCGCCTCGGCCATGGCGGTGGCGATGATCCTGTTGCTGCTGGTGCCGATCCTGCTGTTCAACCGTTCCCAGCAGCGCCTGCTGGAAGGGAAGCAGGCATGAGCCCGCGTAGCGCAAAGGGCCTGGGGCTGGGCGTGCTGCTGCTCGGCTTCGCCTTCCTGTACCTGCCGATCCTGCTGTTGATGTTCTATTCGTTCAACAGCTCGCGGCTGGCGATGGTCTGGGCCGGGTTCTCCACCCGTGCCTACAGCGACCTGTTCGCCGACCGCGCGCTGATGGATGCGATGTGGACCAGCCTGGTGGTGGCGTTCTGGACTGCCTGCACGGCCACCGTGCTGGGCACGCTGGCAGCGATGGTCATGACCCGCTTCAAGCGCTTCCGCGGCAAGCCGCTGTTCGGCGCGCTGGTGACCGCGCCGCTGGTGATGCCGGATGTGATCCTGGGCTTCTCGCTGATGGCGCTGCTGGCCTCGATGGGCGCGATTCCCGGCTTCCCGGCACGCGGCCTGGCCACCATCTGGATCGCCCACGTCACCTTCACCCTGTGCTTCGTCACCGTGGTGGTGTCCTCGCGGCTGCAGGAGATGGATCTGTCGCTGGAAGAAGCGGCGATGGACCTGGGTGCGAGCCGGCTGACCGTGTTCGGCCGCATCACCCTGCCGATCATCGCGCCGGCGCTGGTGGCGGGCTGGCTGCTGGCGTTCACCCTGTCGCTGGATGACGTGGTGGTGGCCAGCTTTGTCGCCACGCCGGGCTCGACCACGCTGCCGATGAAGGTGTTCGCCTCGGTGCGCATGGGCATCAGCCCGAAGATCAACGCGTTGGCCACGCTGCTGGTGTCGGCGGTGTCGATCGCCGCGGTGATCGGCTGGTACATCAACGCCCGCGCCGAGAAGCGGCGCCAGCGCGACCTGCAGCTGGCGCGGCAGGATAACGGCTGAGGACACGGTCTGCCGACAACGCCGGCAACACCCGGCTCACAGCCGGCGGCGCACAATGGGGGTCTTCCAGATGGAGATCCCCCATGACCGTCGAGATCGTCGACCCGGCCACCGGACAGGTGACCTACCGCCATGAACTGATGGGCGCAGCCGACATCGAGCAGCGCCTGCAGGCCGCTGCCGATGCGTTTCCGGGCTGGGCAGATCGCTCGCTGCAGGACCGCGGCGCCATCCTGCGCCAGATCGCCGCGCAGCTGCGCACGCGGCGCGACGACCTGCAGCAGGCGATGACCCACGAGATGGGCAAGCTCAAGGCCGAGGCGCTGGCCGAGGTCGACAAGTGCGCTGCCGCCTGCGAGTACTATGCCGATCACGCGGCCGACTATCTCAAGCCGCAGCTGATCGATACCGAAGCCCAGCGCAGCTACGTGCGCTACGAGCCGATCGGCTGCGTGTTCGCGGTGATGCCGTGGAATTTCCCGATCTGGCAGGTGTTCCGTTTCCTCGCCCCGGCGTTCATGGCTGGCAACGTCGCCCTGCTCAAGCACGCCAGCAACGTGCCGCAGTGCGCCGACCTGATCCTGGCGGTGTGCCGTGACGGCGGCCTGCCTGATGGCGTGTTCGACGTGCTGCACATCGACAACGACCAGGCCGCCGACGTGCTGCGCGACGCACGGGTGAAGGCGGTGACGCTGACCGGCAGCGAGCGGGCAGGGCGCTCGATCGCCTCCAATGCCGGCAGCCAGCTGAAGAAGTCGGTGATGGAGCTGGGTGGCAGCGATGCCTTCGTGGTGCTCGACGATGCCGACCTCGACAAGACCGTGGCCGCGGCAGTGAAGTCGCGCTTCGACAACAGCGGGCAGACCTGCATCGCGGCCAAGCGCTTCATCGTGGTCGAGGCGGTGGCCGATGAATTCACCCGTCGCTTTGTACAGGCGGCGGGCGAGCGCCAGTACGGCGATCCCGATGAGCGCGGTACCACGCTGGCGCCGATGGCTCGCGCCGACCTGCGTGACGAACTGCACAAGCAGGTGCAGGCCAGCGTGTCCAAGGGCGCGCGGGTGCTGATCGGTGGTGAGCCGATTGCCGGCACCCATGCCGGCTATCCGGCCACGGTGCTCGACCAGGTCGGCCCGGGCATGCCGGCGTATGACGAGGAGCTGTTCGGGCCGGTGGCCGCAGTGATCCGGGTCAAGGATGAGGCCGAGGCACTGCGCGTGGCCAACGACACCCGCTTCGGCCTGGGCGGCAGCGTGTGGACCGGCGATCCGGTACGCGGCGAGCGCTTCGCGCAGCGCATGGAATGCGGTGCGGCGTTCGTCAACGCCATCGTCAAGAGCGACGCGCGGCTTCCGTTCGGTGGCAGCAAACAGTCCGGTTTCGGTCGGGAGCTGGCCGACCATGGCATCCATGAGTTCATGAACATCAAGACCGTCTACGTGGCTTGATCCCGAACGGTAGTGCCGGCCGCCGGCCGCCGGCCGGCGGCCGCCGGCCGGCATTGCCGGGTTGCCGGCCAGCGGCCGGCACTACCAGAAGCGGGCCATGCGCCACGACCAACGGTCGTGGCCTACCGGATTGCAGGGTATCGACGCCCCCCCGTGCATGGTGGGTATCGACGCCCACGTGCTTGGTGGGTATCGACCGTTGGTCGATACGCGCTACAACCACTTCGCGCGCTTGAACAACCGGTACAGCCCCACGCACACACCGCCCACGCCAACAATCATCAGCGGGTACGACCAGGGTTCGCTCAGCTCCGGCATGTGACTGAAGTTCATGCCGTACCAGCTGGTGATCAGCGTCGGCGCGGCGAGCAGGGCAGCCCAGGCGCCCAGCCGCTTGACCGTCTCGCCCTGCGCCAGTGTCACCAGCGAAAGGTTCACGCTCAGCGCGGTGCCCAGCATCTCGCGCAGGGTGTCGATCACATCGCTGATGCGCACCGCATGGTCATGCACGTCACGCACGTAGAGCTTCACTTCATCGGGAATCAGTTCGCCCTGGTAGCGGCGCAGCTGCGCCAGAACGTCCTGCAACGGCGCCACCGCCATCCGCATCTTGTTCAGTTCGCGCTTGAGCTCGTACAGCCGCACCACCGTGCTGCGCTTGTAGGTGTCGGCGAAGATGTCCTTTTCCAGCAGGTCCAGGGTGTCGCGGAAGCGGTGCACGATCGGCAGGTAGTTGTCGACCACGAAGTCGGTCACCGCGTACAGGCAGTACGACGGGCCCATCTTCAGCAGCTGCGGCTCGCGCTCGACGCGTGCGCGCACCGGCGCGTAGGACAGCGAGGCGCCGTGGCGGACCGTCACCAGGAAGCGCGGGCCGAGGAAGGCATGGGTTTCGCCATACTGGATGCGTTCGTCGACCATCTGCGCGGTGGTCACCACCACGAACAACGAGTTGCCATAGGTCTCGACCTTGGGCCGTTGGTGCGCATTGCGCGCATCCTCGATGGCCAGGTCGTGCAGGCAGAATTCTTCCTGCAGTTTCAGCAGCACGTCTTCGTTGGGGTCGTACAGGCCGACCCAGACGAAGCCGTTGCCGCTGGCAATGACATCGCTGATGGCATCCAGGCTGATGTCGTGGCGCTTGCCCTCGTCATCGTAGTGGACGCAGTTGATGACGCAGGTAGGGTTGGCCGAAGCGGGGGCGGAAGCGGAGGCGGGCAATGACATGCCCGCCATCGTGCGTCAGGGCCGTGTTTCGGACAAGTGAGGACGACGCGCCAGCACCCACGCCAGTGCCACGTGCACCGGCAGCAGCAGCACGATCCACTGCACGTTGTACTGCGCCTGCAGGCTCAGCCAGTGCAGCACCAGCGCGGCCACCGCCTGTACCGCCAGCAGCCACAGCACGATCCTGAACATGCGTCCCGGCACGCGCCGGCGCAGCAGTGCGATCGCGCCCGGCAGCAGCAGCACGGCCAGTGGCGAAAGCAGCAGCAGGTTGCGGTTGGCCCATGCAGCGTAGTGGATGCTGAAGCCCCACAGGAACACCAGCACGCCACCGAACAGGGCGCACAGCAGCCAGAACGGCAGGGCCAGCCCGGCCAGCAGGCGCGGGCGGTTGCGCAGCGCCAGCACGCCAGCGGCGATCACCAGGCCGCACAGCAGCCACGGCCACCAGCGGCGTGCGAACTCCTTCGGCTCCGGATCGATGCGGTGCGGCAACAGTTCCTGTTCGGACTGCACCAGCGGCCGGCCATCGCTGTTGCGTGCCTGGCGCAGGGCATCGGCCAGGCGCATCGGGACGAACGCTTCCTGCCAGCGCGACAGCGGCTGGTCGGCGAACGGTCCGAGGCCCACATCGAAGCCCAGCCACATCCATGGTGCCGGCGAGGCCAGACGGACCGATTCACTGCGATAGGTGTTGCCACGCGAGCGCCCCGACAGCTGCGACTGCAGGCCGCCGCCGAGCGCCTTGTCCAGCGTGTCGCGCACCATCGTGGCGCAGTTGGCGGTGTAGTAATCGTAGTGGTAGCGCGCGTTTTCCGGCTTGGCCCGCTCGGCCAGGCCGGCGGCCAGCGAGCGCGCCTGGTCCGGGCGCAGGTCCAGCCATTGCACGCTGGCGCCACGGCCGGTCTCGTCGTAGTACGACAGGTCCTGCTGCAGCGGCAGCGCCACCAGGTAGTACATCATGTCGCCGCGCGCGAAGCGGCTGATGAAATCGTCCTCGGACGGATCGAAGTAGCCGAAGTTGTACGAGGTCGCTTCACCGCTGAGCGGATCGACCACCACGATGGCGTCATGGCCGAAGCGTTCGAAGAACACCGTGCCCGGCTGCATGGTCACCACGCCGATGCGCGGAGCAGGGGCTTCAGCGCTGGCCGCGGGCACGGCAGGTGTGGCCGGCGCCGGCTGCGCGAAGGCGGCCAGCGGCAGGGCCAAGGCCAGCACGTAGAGTGCCAGCCACACCATGAGGATCAGGCCGCGGCGCTTCAAGCGTCGTCCTGCGCGTCCGGCGGCAGCACGGTCACGTGGAAGGCCTGTACCCGGCGCGCATCGGCGCGGGCCACGCGGAACATGAAGCGGTCCAGCGCCAGCTCGTCACCGACTTCCGGCAGGTGGCCCACGGCCTCGGTGACCAGGCCGCCGATGGTGTCGTAGTCCTCGTCGGAGAACGTCGCGCCGAAACGCTCGTTGAAGTCGCCGATCGGGGTCAGCGCGTCGACCACGTACTGGCCGTCGGACTGGATCGCGATCTGCGCCGAGGGATCCTCGGCCTCGTCATGCTCATCGTCGATCTCGCCGACGATCTGTTCCAGCACGTCCTCGATGGTGACCAGGCCGGCGACACCGCCGTACTCGTCCACCACGATGGCCATGTGGTTGCGCGACAGGCGGAATTCCTTCAGCAGCACGTTGAGCTTCTTCGCTTCCGGGATCAGGACCGCCGGGCGCAGCAGCTCACGCACGTTGGCCGGACCGTTGTCGGCGACCACGCCGCGCAGCAGGTCCTTGGCCAGCAGGATGCCAAGGATGTCGTCCTTGTTCTCGCCGTGTACCGGGAAGCGTGAATGGCCGGATTCGACCACCTGCTTCATCAGTTCCAGGAAGGGCGCTTCAACCGGCAGCGAGACCATCTGCGAGCGCGAGATCATCACGTCGCCCACGGTCAGCTCGGACACCGAAATGGCGCCTTCCATCATCTTCAGGGTATCGGCGGCGATCAGACCCTCTTCCTGCGCGGTGTGCAGGACAGCGACCAGCTCGTCGCGGGTATGGGGTTCGCCGGAGAAGGCGGAGGTCAGGCGTTCAAGCCAGCCGCGCTTCTTTTCACTGTGCTCCGCAGGGGAGCTACTACTGTCGTCTTCTGACATCTCTGGAAAAAAGGCACCCGGCAGGCCGGGCGTTGACCCAAGTCTAGCAGGATGTGACGGCCTGTCAGTGACTGCCGGTGGCCGGGGCTGCGGCGGCCGCGGCCGGCGCCTCTTCGGGCAGGTCCAGGCTGTAGGTGCAGCCGGCCAGGGTCTTGCCCGGGTGGGAGGCCACGGTGGAGACGCTGAGGATGATCGACTCGATCTGGGCCTCGCCGGTCTTCGGGTCGGTCACGTCGCGGCTGACCAGCTCGCGGCCGGCCATGAACTTGCCGTCCTGGTCGTAGCCGGTCTCCAATTCCAGCCGTTTGGCCAGCGGGCGTGGGTCGGCCTGGTCGAGGACGGCCATGACGCTGGCGCCGGCCACCGCCACCCGATCGGTCTGTTGGCCGAAGACGGTGATCGGGCTGGCCAGCCGGAACTCGCTCATGAACTGGTTGCCCTGCGGCAGCGGCTGCAGGCCCTGGGCCACGGCCTTCAGCGGATCGGCCAGCAGCGGCGCCAGCGCGGCCTGCTCGGCCACGCCCTGGCGGCATTCGATGAGGGCCGGCAGGTCCAGGCGGGTGGCGAAGGCGGAGGGAGCGGCGAGGGCACAGAGCAGGGGCAGACAGCAGCGCAGTGACACGGTCGGTTTCCGCAGGCGAGGGGCCGCCATCATAGCCCCGGCGAGCGTCGGAACAGCCCGCTTAGAAGGCGCAGGAAACCGGTCATCGCCCGCCGTACGACCATCAGTGAGAGAGTCAGCACGACCGCAAGCATGGCGACCTGCATCGATTGCCCCGCGATGCGCGCCACCGCCGGCCACAGGCCCGGGCTGGTCAGCCAGGGCATCAGTTCCGCCGCGGCTGTCCTGGCCACTTTCATGTACATCACGGCCAGCACGAACAGCACCAGCAGCGAGGTGCGGCTGGCGTGGAAGAACGGCAGTGCATTGACCGGCCTGCCAAACCGCTGCTGCAGCAGCGTTCGCCACAGCACTGGCAAGGTCAAGGCACCGACCAGTATCAGCACCATCGACGTTTCCCACAGCCCCGGCAGGTGGGCGGGTTCCGCTCTACCTGTGAGGTGCGGGCCGAACATGCCGATCGCCAGCCCGGCCAGCAGGCACACGGGCGACAGCAGGGCCAGGCTGCGCAGCAGCCAGTGCCTGCCGCCGGGGTCGCGGGCGCTGATGCGGCGCACGGTGTGAGCGCCCAGCACCAGCAGGCCCGCGAGCAGGCCGGCGGCCATCGCAAACGTCGTGAAGCTGTTCCCTGGGTTCATCCTTTTTCCTTCCGCGTCCTGGCCGGTGTTGAACAGTAGCTCAGCGCATGGCGGGCACTCCAGCCGTGGCGCAGTCAGGGCGGACTCCAGCGCGTGGCCGCTGGGTACCAGCGCAGCCTGACCGGGTAGCCCAGTCGCGCCTGCAGGTGGTCACGCACGGCCGCCGCCGTCGCGCGGTTGGCTGGGGTATCCCGCAGCTCCACCTCCAGCTCCCCGGTCTTGACATCCAGGCCATGGCCGAACAGGTCGGGCAGCTGGGCCCGCAGCCAGTCCTGCTGTGCGTGCAGGCGGCGCGTCATCTCCGCTTCGGTCATCGCGGCGCCGGTGATGTAGCGCACACGTTGCGGGCCATCCGCCCCTGGATGTGTCTCATCGGCCTCGGGTGCGGCGCCTGTCAGTCGCACGACAACGTTCCAGCCCCTCGCATTGTCCACCCAGATGCCGGCCAGACGTGCCGCGTGCCGCGCTTCCAGGCGCTCGATCAGTGCCCGTTGCTGGGCAGTGGCGACGATGTTGCGGGTGTCGCGCTCGCTGCTGCCGAAGAACGCCCGTAGTTCGGCGATCTTTGCGGCGATGTCGGCCTCGCTGTCGCTGGCGGGGAACGGTGAGGGACGGTCAGGATCGGGCATCAGGCCTGCCCCGGACTGCAGTAGCGCGGCAAGCACAAGTGCGGGCAGGGTCATGCTGCGCTCCTCTTCCGTGAGTGCGTGGGCTCGGAACAGGGCCCGGTGTCAGCGCTCGCCCGCGTAGGGGTCGTCGATGCCCAGCTCGGCCAGGATCTCCCGTTCCAGCTGTTCCATCGCTTCGGCTTCCTTGTCGTCCTCGTGGTCCCAGCCGAGCAGGTGCAGCACGCCGTGCACGGTCAGGTGCGCGTAGTGGGCGTTGAGCGCCTTGCCCTGTTCGTCGGCCTCCCGCGCTACGACAGGTGCACAGATCACCAGATCGCCGAGCAGCGGGAACTTGACGCCCTTGGGCAGGCCTTCGGGCACTTCGGCCGGGAAGCTGAGCACGTTGGTGGCGTAGTCCTTGCCACGGTAGTGGCGGTTCAACGACTGGCCTTCCTTGGCGTCGACCACGCGGATGGCCAGGTCGGCCTCGCGGATGCGGCCCTTCAGCGCGGCAGCCACCCACCTGCGGAAGCTCACTGCCGCCGGCAGACCGGCACGCGGCAGGGCATAACTGACGGCGACGTCCAGTCGCACGGGACCACGGGTCATGGAGTTGCTCCAGGTTGGATCTGATGCAGGTCGCGGCGGTCGTAGGCGCTGACGATACGCGCCACCAGCGGGTGGCGGACCACGTCGCGGGATTCGAAGAAGGTGAAGCTGACACCCTCCACGTCGCGCAGCACATCGATGGCGTCGCGCAGGCCCGACTTCACGTGCTTGGGCAGGTCGGTCTGGGTCAGGTCACCGGTGACCACTGCGGTGGAGCCGTAGCCGAGGCGGGTCAGGAACATCTTCATCTGCTCGATGGTGGTGTTCTGTGCTTCGTCCAGGATCACGAACGCATCGTTGAGCGTGCGGCCGCGCATATAGGCCAGCGGCGCGATCTCGATGACGTTCCTTTCCAGCAGCTTGACCACCTTCTCCACGCCCATCATCTCGTACAAGGCGTCGTACAGCGGTCGCAGATAGGGATCGACCTTCTGGCTCAGGTCGCCGGGCAGGAAGCCCAGCTTCTCGCCGGCTTCCACCGCGGGACGGACCAGGATCAGCCGCTGCACCCGCGATTCGTTCAGCGCTTCGACTGCGCTGGCCACGGCCAGGAAGGTCTTGCCGGTGCCGGCCGGCCCGATGCCGAAGTTGATGTCGTGGGTTGCGATCTGGTGCAGGTAGCGGGCCTGGTTGGCACCGCGCCCGCGTACCGTGCCGCGCTTGACCTTGATCGCCACCTCCTGCGCTTCGTAGGAGCGTTCGGCGATCTGCTCGACATTGGCCTGCGCCAGGCGCAGGTGGATGGCGTGGTTGTCGAAGGTGGTTTCGCCGGCTTCGGCGTACAGCGCTTCAACCAGCTTCTGCGCCTCGACGATGGCTTCGTTCGGCCCGCTGATGCGGAACACGAAGCCACGGTTGGCGATTTCCACGCCGAGTTTCAGTTCGATCTGCCGCAGGTGCCCGTCGAACGGGCCACACAGGTTGGCCAGCCGTTCGTTGTCTTCCGGCGACAGGGTGAAGTCTCGATGCTCGATGCTTTTCATTGCTTCGGGTGGGGCGGACGCCTTCCACCGCAGTGTATTCAGGGGAGACAAGGGTAGCGCGCGTGCGGGGCACACGGCCAGCAGACGGTCGATACAGCGTTTTCCACACCCGGTGTGGACGGGGGGCGCGAAAACCTGTGGATAGACCTTCGCAATGCTTGTGCCACAAGGCCCATGAGGTCCTGGTGAAAAAAACGTCATGGTCGCTCGTCGCTTCGGCAGCACTGCCACGGGGGCCTGCACGGGGGCATTCATCGTGACGACAGTGCAGGTTTCGTTGCCGGGTGAGCAACAAAGCCGGGCGCTGGCGGATTTCCACAACGGTTGTGGAATGATGCCGAATCAACCTGTGGATAGGTGGTGCGGAGCCTTGCAGCAAAAGGCGTGCCGGCGTGTGGCGAAAAAACCGCCAGGGCTGATCGGAATCATTGAGGGTGCACGGGGCACATGGCACCGTGTCGCCGTCGCAGGAGGGGATGGCATGGGCATCGGCAACGGGATGCGAGGAGTCGGACTGGCGGGCATCGGCCTGCTGGCCGGGTGTGTGCAGTCAACACCGACTGCACTGGGCACGCTGGAGTGGGACCGGATCACGGTGCCGGCGCCGGCGGCCGAAGTGATCGCCACGGTGGAGGTGCGCGAGGGACAGCAGGTCAAGGCCGGCGCCGTGCTGATGCAGCTCGACCCGGCCCGCGGCGACGCGCAGTTCGCCGCAGCGCAGGCTGATACGGCGCGTGCGCAGGCGCAGCTGGAAGAACTGAAGATCGGCCCACGCCAGGAGCAGATCGCGCAGGCCCAGGCGCAACTGGCCGCGCTGCGCGCACAGGCTGCCGAAGCAAGTGCCTATTACCGGCGGGTCCAGCCGTTGGCACAGCAGCGCTTGATTGCCGCCGCTGAGCTGGATCGTGCACGTGCCGCCGCCGGCAATGCCGAGGCCAGCGTGCGTGCTGCCGAGCAGGCCTGGCTGGAGCGGGTGCACGGCAGCCGTGTGCAGGATATCGCCCAGGGCCAGGCCGTCGCCGATGCCGCGCAGGCGCAACAGGCAGTGCAGGCCGTGAACCTGCAGAAGCTGCAATTGCGTGCGCCGCGCGACGGCGTGGTCGATGCCTTGCCTTACCGGCAGGGCGACCAGGCGCCGGTCGGCGCGCCGCTGGCGGTGATGCTGGTCGGCGAGCGCCCCTATGCGCGCGTCTACCTGCCGCAGCCATTGCGGTTGCAGGTCAAGGTCGGGCAGGTCGCGCAGGTGCACCTGGAAGGGCAAGGCACTGCGTTGAAGGGGCATGTGCGCTCGATCCGCAGCGAGCCTTCATTTACTCCGTACTACGCACTGACCGGTGACGACGTCGCGCGCCTGAGCTACCTCGCCGAGATCGAAGTGGACGCTCCCTCCGACATGCAGAAGCTGCCGGCGGGAATGCCGGTGCAGGTGAGCTTCTGAACACCGGCAACGACATCGCGGTGCATGCCCAGGGCCTGACCCGCCGCTTCGGCGATCTGCTGGCCGTGGACAATGTCGACCTGACCGTGCCGCGTGGCCAGGTCTATGGCTTCCTGGGCCCGAACGGGTCGGGCAAGTCGACCACCATCCGCATGCTGTGCGGCCTGCTGGAACCGAGTGCCGGCCAGATCGAGGTGCTCGGCCTGGCCGTGCCGGAGCAGGCCGAGGCACTGCGCCGGCGCATCGGCTACATGACCCAGCGCTTCTCGTTGTATGAAGACCTTTCGGTGCGCGAGAACCTGGAATTCCTCGCCGCCATCCAGGACCTGCCGCGTATGCAGGCCCGGCAGCGGGTCGACGAACTGCTGCAGCAGTACCGTCTCCTGGACCGGCAGCCGCAGCTGGCCGGCACCCTCAGTGGTGGCCAGAAGCAGCGCCTGGCGCTGGCCGGCGCCGTCGTGCACGCGCCCGAGCTGTTGTTCCTGGACGAGCCGACCAGCGCGGTCGACCCGGAGTCACGCCGCGATTTCTGGGAGGCCCTGTTTGAACTTGCCGACGCCGGTACCACCGTGCTGGTATCGACCCACTACATGGACGAAGCCGAGCGCTGCCACCGGCTGGCGATCCTCGATCGAGGCGCGCTGGTCGCCGATGGCACGCCGGCCGAACTGTGTGCACGGCTGGACGGCCGCACGCTGCAGGTCACGTCGGCGCAGCCGCGGCAGGCCAGCCGCGCATTGTCTGAGCTGCCCGGCGTGCTGAGCGTGGCACAGATCGGCACGCAGCTGCGCGTGCTGTGCAGCGAGGCGGCCGCCGATACGCCAGCGTTGCGGCGCGCGCTGGCCAACGCCGACCCGCAGGCCCGCATCGAGGCGGTGGCGCCGAACCTGGAAGACGTCTTCGTCGCCGCCACCCGCGGCCGTGGCCGGGAGCCAGCGGCATGAACCTGCGCCGGCTGTGGGCGATCATGCTCAAGGAATTGCGCCAGCTGCGCCGCGACCGCATCACGCTGGCGATGATCGTCGGCATTCCGGTGATGCAGCTGCTGCTGTTCGGCTACGCGATCAATCTCAATCTGCGCCACCTCGACGCCGGTGTCGCCGACCAGGCCAACAGTGCGGCGTCACGCGCGCTGGTGCAGGACATGGTCGCCACCGGCGTGATCACGCCGCGCAGCGAAGCCTATACGCCCGACCAGTTGATGCAGGCGCTGCGGCGTGGCGAGATCAGTGTCGGCATCGTGGTGCCGGCCGACTTCGAGCGCCGTCGCTTCGATGGACGCGAGGCGGTGCAGGTGCTGGTTGATGGCAGCGACACCGTGGTGCAGAGCGCGGCGATCCAGCTGGCGCAGGTGCCGCTGGAGACGCGACCGACCAGCAACACGCGGCCGCTGCGCGAAGGCAGCATCGCCGGGGGTCCAATCAGCGTGACCAGCTTCTACAACCCGCAGCGGCGTTCGGCGGTGAACATCGTGCCAGGCCTGATCGGGGTGATCCTGACCATGACCCTGGTGATGTTCACGGCGGTGGCGGTGGTGCGTGAACGCGAGCGCGGCAACATGGAGCTGCTGATCGCCACGCCGGTGTCAAGCAGCGAACTGATGGTCGGCAAGGTGCTGCCCTATGCAGCCATCGGCCTGCTGCAGACCACGCTGGTGCTGGCGCTGGGCACCTGGCTGTTCCAGGTGCCGATCCGCGGCAGCCTGCTCGATATCTACCTAGCCGCGGTGCTGCTGGTGCTGGCCAACCTGGCGCTGGGCCTGCTGATTTCCACGCGCGCTCGCTCGCAGTTCCAGGCGATGCAGATGACGTTGTTCCTGTTCCTGCCGTCGATCCTGCTGTCGGGCTTCATGTTCCCGTTCGCGGGCATGCCGCGGCCGGTGCAATGGCTGGCCGAAGTACTGCCGCTGACCCACTTCCTGCGCCTGGTGCGCGGCATCATGCTGCGCGGCGCCTCGCTGTGGGAGCTGTGGCACGACGCGCTGGCGCTGCTGGGCTTCATCGCGGTGATGATGACCCTGGCGATCCTGCGTTTCCGCAAGCGTTTGGATTGAGGCATGCCGACCAACGGTCGGCATCCACCCTGGTAGGTGCCGGCCGCCTGCCGGCATCAACTCCGGCAGGTGCCGGCCACTGGCCGGCATCAATTCGGTGGGTGCCGACCGTTGGCCGGCATCAATTCGGTGGGTGCCGACCGTTGGTCGGCGCACCTTATTCCGCCACCACGCGGGCGCGCAGCGAATTGGTCAGCGCCTCGGTGATCACCACATCCACGAACTGGCCGATCAGCCGCGCCGGCGCCGGGAAGTTCACCGAACGCATGTTCTCGGTCTTGCCGGTCAGTTCGTTCGGGTTCTTGCGCGAAGGGCCTTCCACCAGCACGGTCTGCACGGTACCGACCATCTTCTCGGAGATGCCGGCAGCGTGCGCATTGATGCGCGCCTGCAGGCGCGACAGGCGCGCGTGCTTCTCGGCATCGCTGATCGTGTCCTCCAGGTCGGCCGCCGGGGTACCCGGGCGGCGCGAATAGATGAAGGAGAAGCTGTGGTCGAAGCCGATGTCCTCGATCAGCTTCATGGTCTTCTCGAAATCGGCATCGGTTTCGCCGGGGAAGCCGACGATGAAGTCCGAGCTGATCGAGATGTCCGGGCGCACCGCGCGCAGCTTGCGGATCTTCGACTTGAATTCCAGCGCGGTATAGCCGCGCTTCATCGCCGACAGTACGCGGTCGCTGCCGGCCTGCACCGGCAGGTGCAGGAAGTTGGCCAGCTGCGGCACGTCGCGGAACGCATCGATCAGCGAGTCGCTGAACTCCAGCGGGTGCGAGGTGGTGAAGCGGATGCGGCCGACGCCGTCGATCTCGGCGATGGTCCGGATCAGCAGGCCGAGATCGGCGAACTCGCCATCTCCATAGGGGCCGCGATAGGCATTGACGTTCTGCCCGAGCAGGTTGATTTCGCGCACGCCCTGCGCGGCCAGCTGCGCCACTTCCACCACCACGTCCTCGAACGGGCGGCTGACTTCGGTGCCGCGGGTGTAGGGCACCACGCAGAACGAGCAGTACTTCGAGCAGCCTTCCATGATCGACACGAACGCCGAAGCGCCTTCGGCACGCGGTTCCGGCAGACGGTCGAACTTCTCGATCTCGGGGAAGCTGATGTCCACCTGCGGGCGCTTCTGCTCGCGTCGGGCGCGGATCAGCTCCGGCAGCCGGTGCAGGGTCTGCGGGCCGAACACAAGGTCCACGAACGGCGCACGCTTGATGATCGCCTCGCCTTCCTGCGAGGCAACGCAGCCGCCCACGCCGATGATGACCTCGCGGCCCTTGTTCTTCAGGCCCTTCCAGACGCCCAGCTGGCTGAACACCTTCTCCTGCGCCTTCTCGCGGATGGAACAGGTGTTGACCAGGATGACGTCGGCGTCTTCCGGGGTATCGGTCAGTTCCAGGCCATCGCTGGCGGCGAGCACGTCGGCCATCTTGGCCGAGTCGTACTCGTTCATCTGGCAACCGTGGGTCTTGATGTACAGCTTGCCTTTCACCTGGTCGGGCTTGCGCGGACCGGCGGGCAGGGCAACGAGCGGGGCACCGCCCGGCGGGGCGGGCGGAAAGACGTCTGGCGTCCCGGTCATGGCGCTTAATCCATTCGGGTGGCGGGAAAGCCGGCAATTCTACCTGCATCCCGGCGCGTACGCCGCGCTGTGCGCTCGCGGGGCACGGCCCCGCGCTACCCGCATCCCGCCGGCCCCGGTAGCGCCGGGCGGTGCCCGGCGGGCGCCCTTACGCCGCCGCCAGCTCCGCATCGATCTGCCGCGAACGGTCGAACGCGGTCATCGCGCTCATCCGTGCGATGTAGTCAGCCGTGGCCGGCGCCGGCTGTACCAGGCCAAAGGCCGTGGTCCACGCCAGTGCATTGCCCCACAGCACGTCGGCGGCGCTCATGACCTCGCCCAGCAGGTACGGGCCCTGCGCCAGCTGGGCCTCGACCACCTGCAGCACGGTCTCGGCATCGTTGTACGGCGACATCAGGCGCGGCGGCGGCTCGCGGTGCATCGCCTTGTCGATCATCGCCGGCTCGAAACAGGCGCCATAGAAGGCCATCCAGCGCAGGTAGGGGCCGCGCAGGGCGTCGCCGATCGGCGGTGCCAGCCCGGCTTCCGGGTAAAGGTCGGCCAGGTACAGATAGATCGCCACCTGCTCGGTCACCAGTGCGCCGTTGTGGACGATGGCCGGCACCTTGCCCATCGGGTTGATGGCCAGGTAGGCCGGGGCCAGGTTGGCGCCGGCTTTCAGGTCCAGCACCTGCATGCGGTAGTCGGCACCCAGCGCTTCGAGCAGGGCCACGGCGCCGCTCGAGCGGGAACGGGCGGCGTGGTAAAGGGTGATCTGGCGTGAATTCATGGCATTGCTCCTTGCGGTGGGTGGTGAACTGGAGGCCATCCTGGGGCACTATTGCGGACGACTTCTGTCCTCGATCCTTCATGCGCCATACCGCCCATCGTCTGCTGCGCCTGATCGCCCTGCTGCAGGCCCGCCGCCAGTGGTCCGGGGCCGAGCTGGCCGAGCGCATGGGCGTGGACCGGCGCAGCATCCGCCGTGATATCGAGCGCCTGCGCGAGCTGGGCTATCCGGTGCAGGCCTCGTCCGGGGTCGGCGGCGGCTACCAGTTGGGGGCCGGGGCCCCGGTGCTGCCGATGCTGCTGGACGAGGAGGAGGCGACCACCCTGGCCATCGCCCTGCGCGCAGCCTCGGCCACCGTTGCCGGGATCGACGACACCGCGCGTGGCCTGTTGTCCAAGCTCGATCCGCTGGTGCCGACCCGTCGTCGCCAGCAGGCCGGCGAGGTGCATGCAGCGACGGCCACCCTGTCCGACCTTCCGTCCACCGACGCACGCCTGCTCGGGCGGCTGGCCCAGCACTGCCGACAGGCGTCACGGCTGGCCTTCGAGTACCGCAGCGCGCAGGAAGCCGTCACCCAGCGCGAGGTCGAGGCCCAGCACCTGGTCAATTACGGGCGACGCTGGTATCTGCTTGCCTGGGACCTGGGGCGGCAGGACTGGCGCACCTTGCGCGTGGACCGCATGGGCGCCGTACGTGAGTGCGCCGGGCCGGGCCTGCACCGGCGCGCCCCGGCGCCGCCTGATGTGATGGTGCGGCAGGCGGTCAGCCAGGCGCCGTTCGCGCTGCAGGCCATCCTCCGCCTGTCCGGCAGCCATTCCGAGCTGGAAGGCCGCATCCCGCCGTGGTGTGGAGTACTGGAAGCGGATGGCCCCGACCACTGCCTGCTGCGCATGGGCGCCGAGAGCCGCGGCATGATGCTGGCGCAGATTCTCAGCCTGGACCGCCTGCCCGTGGCGCTTTGGACCACCCCGCCGGGCCTGCGCGACGAACTGGCACAGCGCCTGGCGGGCCTCGGCCAGCTGCTGGCTGTGCCGCCGGTCACAGGCTGAGCCACGTCGCTTGGCAAGCCCCGGCGAAGCTGGGACACTCGCCGCCATGAAGGGGATACTGGGGACAACGGCGATCATCATCGCTGCGCTGACCGCTGCGCCGGCCAGCGCTGGAACCCTGTACAAGTGCCAGGGGCCTGATGGCGTTACCAGTTATGTGAGCAAGCGGGTGGCGGGTGCGCGCTGCAGCACCATCAGCTACACCCGTGACACCCGCCCGGCACCTCGACCGGTGGTGGCCGCGCCCAGGCCGGCACCGACCACGGTGGCCAGCATCGAACGCAATCCGGTGGCCGTTGCCGCGAGTGCCGCAGCGCCGGCAACGGTCGCGCCTGCGTCCGTGCCGGCATCCGGTCCCGCACAGCCGGTCGCCTCGCGCAGCGGGCGCATGGTCAGTGGCCAGGTGTATTCCTTCATGAAGGATGGCGTGCGCCACTACACCAGTGCGCGCCCGACACAGGTGGCCAACCTCGGCCCGGTCCGGACCATCCGCTACAGCTTCATGGAGCGCTGCTATGCCTGTGGGGTCAATCCACGCGTGGACTTCGGCACCGTGCGACTGAACACCTCGGCCTTCCAGGCCGAGATCACCTCGGCCGCGCGCGAGTTCGGTGTGGAGGAGGCGGTGGTGCGCGCCATCATCCATGCCGAGTCGGCCTACAACCCGACCGCGCTCAGCCGTGCTGGCGCGCAGGGCCTGATGCAGCTGATGCCGCCGACCGCCGCGCGCTTCGGTGTAAGCGATTCCTATGACGCCGGGCAGAACATCCGTGGCGGCGTGCAGTATCTTGCGTGGTTGCTGAAACGCTTCAATGGCGACCTGACCCTTGCCGCAGCCGGCTACAACGCTGGCGAAGGCGCGGTCGACCGCCACGGTGGCGTGCCGCCCTACAGCGAGACCCAGTACTACGTGCGCCGGGTCGGGCAGCTGGCCGAGCGTTACCGCACCGCCCTGAGTCACCAGTAGGTGCCGACCGTTGGCCGGTACTCCTTGAACGGTAGGTGTCGACCGTTGGTCGGCACTCCTTTGAAAGGTCGTGCCGGCCGCTGGCCGGCAACCCCGCAATCAATGTTGTTGCAATGCGTTGTGTGGCGCGCGACGGTTCCGCTACACTCGACCGTGATTCAATGCGGCTCTGGCCCCCACCGGATCCGCTGGCAGCCTTAAAGCTACCTAATCAATATCGGAGTGCCGGATGGCCAACGATGGGGTACACGATCCAGTCAACACCGGACGTCGGCGTTTTCTTTCTGCCACCACAGCCGTGGTGGGCGCCGTCGGCGTCGGATTCACCGCAGTTCCTTTCATCAAATCCTGGAACCCCAGTGCCCGCGCCAAGCTTGCCGGCGCACCGGTGGTGGCCGACATCAGCGCCCTGCAGGAAGGCCAACGCCTGATCGTGGAATGGCGTGGCCAGCCGATCTGGATCGTCAAGCGGTCCAAGGCCATCCTCGATGCGCTGCACGGGCTGGACGGCCGGCTCAAGGACCCCGAGTCCGGCGAGAAGGACCAGCAGCCGGACTACGTGCTGAAGCAGAACCCCGAACTGCGCTCGATCAAGCCGGATATCTCCGTACTGGTCGGCCTGTGCACGCACCTGGGCTGCTCGCCGGAAATGGTCGCCGAAATCCGGCCTGAGCCCTACGACCCGCAGTGGAAGGGCGGTTACTTCTGCCCGTGCCACAAGTCGCGCTTCGACATGTCCGGACGCGTCTTCAAGGACGTGCCGGCGCCGATCAACCTGAAGGTGCCCGCGCACCATTACCAGGACGACAACACCATCATCATCGGTGTCGATCCGCAGGGGGCTGCCTGATGGCCAATATCCTCAGCCGTACCGCCAGCGGCGTGGCCGACTGGGTCAACGCCCGCGCGCCCGGCCTGATGCCGGTCTACCGGAAGCACGTCAGCGAGTACTACGCACCGAAGAACTTCAACATCTGGTACTACTTCGGTTCGCTGGCGCTGCTGGTGCTGGTCAACCAGATCGTCACCGGCATCTTCCTGACGATGCACTACAAGACCAGCGCCGCCGAGGCGTTCGGCTCCATCGAATACATCATGCGCGATGTGGAGTGGGGCTGGCTGATCCGCTACATGCACTCCACCGGTGCCTCGCTGTTCTTCATCGTGGTCTACCTGCACATGTTCCGTGGCCTGCTGTACGGCAGTTACCAGAAGCCGCGCGAGCTGGTGTGGATCCTCGGCATGCTGATCTACCTGGTGTTGATGGCCGAAGCCTTCATGGGCTACGTGCTGCCGTGGGGCCAGATGTCGTTCTGGGGCGCCAAGGTGATCATCTCGCTGTTCGGCGCGATACCGGTGATCGGCAACGGCCTGACCGAATGGATCATGGGCGATTACCTGCCCAGTGACGCCACGCTCAACCGTTTCTTCGCGCTGCATGTCATCGCTCTGCCGCTGGTGCTGTTGCTGCTGGTGGTACTGCACCTGGGCGCGCTGCACGAAGTGGGTTCGAACAACCCCGATGGCGTGGAGATCAAGAAGGGGCCGAAGGGCAACCGCTGGTCGCCGAACGCACCGGCCGATGGCATTCCGTTCCACCCGTACTACACGCTCAAGGATGGCGTCGGCGCCGGTTTCCTGCTGATCATCGCCGCCTTCATCATCTTCTTCGCGCCCGGTTTCGGCGGCCTGTTCCTGGAGCACGACAACTTCACCGAGGCCAACCGCCTGGTGACCCCGGAACACATCAAGCCGGTCTGGTACTACACGCCTTACTACGCGATGTTGCGCGTGGTGCCGAACAAGCTCGGTGGCGTGCTGGTGATGTTCTCGGCCATTGCGATCCTGTTCCTGGTGCCGTGGCTGGACAAGGCCAGGGTGAAGTCGGTGCGCTACCGCGGCTGGATATCGAAGGTGATGCTGGGCGTGCTGGCGGTGTGCTTCGTGTGGCTGGGCGTGATTGGTTCCGGCCCGGGCACCGACGTGCACGAGACCTACATCGGGCGGGTGCTGACCTTCCTGTACTTCGCGTTCTTCATCACCATGCCGCTATGGACACGGTTGGACAAGACCAAGCCGGTACCGGAGAGGGTGACCACCCATGACTGATCGCTGGATGGTCCGGTTGGCCCTGACGGCCACCCTGATGCTGGGCAGTTTCCTGGCCTCCGCCGCCGAAGGTGGCACCAAGCTGCTGCAGGCCGGCAACGATCTGGGCGACCGCGCTTCGCTGCAGCGCGGCGCGCAGCTGTACATGAACTACTGCTCCGGCTGCCACGCGCTGAAGTACCTGCGCTATTCGCGGATGGCGCAGGACCTGGGCCTGACCGAGGAAGAGGTGATGAACAACCTCAACTTCACCGGCTCGGCGATCGGCGACCCGATCCCGGTGGCGATGCCCAAGGAGAACGCGGAGAAGTGGTTCGGCAAGATGCCGCCCGATCTCAGCCTGATCGCGCGCGTGCGGGGCAGTGACTGGGTCTACACGTACCTCAAGTCGTTCTACCTGGACAGCAGCCGGCCGCTGGGCTGGAACAACGCGCTGTTCGCCAATGCCTCCATGCCCAACCCGCTGTGGGAGATGCAGGGCCTGCAGCATGCGGTCCATGGCAAGGCGGAAGCGCCCGGCATGGACCCGCCGGTGACCGGCCTGAAGATCGAAACGCCGGGGTCGGTCGATGCCGGGCAGTACGACCAGGCGGTGCGGGACATCACCAACTTCCTCGAGTATGCCGGCGAACCGGCCGCGCTCAAGCGCCAGCAGCTGGGCGTGTGGGTGATCCTGTTCCTGGCCCTGCTCACCTTCCTGCTGTACCTGCTGAAGAAGGAATACTGGAAGGACGTTCACTGAATCTGCCGCCGGCCATCGCACGGGCCTATTGGCTTTTGTGATGGTCGGTTGCACACTCGGGGAGGAGTCGACCGCCGGCACGGTGCCGGCGGCGCCGATGCGGCAGGCGGTCTCCTGTCGTGGGAGAGCCTTTGATGGCGGCGAGCGTACGCATGCGCAATACACTGACGCTGTTTTCCTCGAACGACGATGTACTGTGCCACCGTGTACGCCTGGTGCTGGCGGCCAAGGGTGTGACCTTCGACTTCGTTCCGGTCGATCCGCAGAACCCGCCTGAAGACCTGATCGACCTCAATCCGTATCACTCGGTGCCGACCCTGGTCGAACGCGAGCTGGTGCTGTACGCCGCATCAGTGGTCAGCGAGTACCTGGACGAACGTTATCCGCATCCGCCGCTGATGCCGGTCGATCCGCTCTCGCGTGCGCGCATCCGCCTGGCGATGCTGCGCATCGAGCACGACTGGGTGCCACAGGTGCAGGCCATCCAGCTCGGCAACAAGACCCAGGCCGAGGCTGGCCGCAAGCGCCTGAAGGAGCTGCTGACCGCCTCGCTGCCGCTGTTCAAGGCCAGCAAGTTCTTCCTCAACCCGGAAATGAGCCTGGCCGACTGCGCGATGGCGCCGATCATCTGGCGCCTGCAGTCGCTGGACGTACCGCTGCCGAAGGACGGCAAGGCGATCGAGGACTACGGCAACCGCATCTTCCGCCACCCCGGTTTCGTCCGCAGCCTGACCGATCAGGAAAAGAAGCTGCGCGATCTGCCGGTCTGATCCGGGCCTGCGTTACCCGTCTGCACGCCGACCGGCGTGCAGGTGATCCGCCCCGGCGGGGCGCCGGGCGCGTACACTTCACGCATGACCGAAGACTTCTTCCACATGACCAGCCACCGCCCGTACCTGCTGCGGGCGCTGGTGGAATGGATCAACGACAACCAGCTGACCCCGCACATCCTGGTCGACGCCGGCGTTCCCGGCGTGCAGGTCCCGCCTTCGGCGGTCAAGGATGGCCGGGTCGTGCTCAACATCGCCGAACGTGCTGTCGTGCGGCTGATGATCGACAACGAGATGGTGAGCTTCTCGGCGCGCTTCTCCGGTACCAGCTACCCGGTGCAGGTGCCGATCAGCGCCGTGCTGGCCGTCTACGCCCGCGAGACCGGGCAGGGCATGGCGCTACCGGATGACATCCCGGGCAACGAGACCGCTCCGACCAGCGATGAGCTGCTGCACGAGGAAGGCACGCCGCCGGACGATACGCCGCCAGCCAGCCCGCCGCCTAAGGGGCGCCCGAACCTGCGCGTGGTCAAGTAACCAGGTAACGGTGGGTGCCGACCATTGGTCGGCACGCCTTCAGCCCTTACACATCCTCGGCATCGTCCACATCCGCGCGGATCTGGCTGATCCGCGCCGCGCCCGGACCAGTGAATGAGATCAGCTGGTCGCCGCGCAGCACCATGCGGCCCACGTGGCGATCGATGCCGTCGTAGGAATACTCGAACTTGAAGGTACGTTCGAAGCCGAGCCGGCCATCTTCGCCGCGCGACAGGCGCAGGCCGGTGGCGTGCACCGCCTGATCCAGCCATTGCACGTCGGCAGCACGGCAGGCATTGCGCCCCAGTTCGACCGCGCGCTCGGCGGCCGAACGCGCCGCGTTCCAGAAGAAATAGATGATTCCGCCGGCAATCAGCAACAGCAGCAGGGTGGGCATGGCGTCAGCCGTCAGGGGTCGATCCCGCAAAGATGGCGGCGAACGCGCGCGGGATCAAGCGCTGCACTCACCGCCGCGGCTGCGGTTCGCTGGACATCGGCTGCGCGGGCACGATGACCGGTTGCGGTGCCGGAGTGGGCTGCATCGGCGTCGCAGTGGGCGAGGGCATCACCAGCGGTGAGGTTGCAGTGAGCTGCAGCAGCGCTGCCCAGTCCTGCCGGTTGAAGCTGCATTCGTCCTCGCGACCTGGTGTGCAGCCGGGGTCGATGCCGGTGCTGTTGCGTTCGCGTGCCGGAGGCAGCTTGATCAGCCCCGTACGATCCAGCTGCAGCAACCGCATCGCTACGGTGTTCATCACGTTGCCACCGACCAGGTACAGGGTCTGGTCGCCGCCGAGGTTGGCCGCCACCACCACTTCGCAATGCGATTTCCAGTGGCCCACCGAGCCATTGCCCAGTGCCTGCACCAGCCCGCTGTAGCTGAGCGTGGTGCTGCGGTCGCGCAGGAAGCACAGCAGGTCGCCCGGTGCGGGTTTGGCCGTGGCCGGGTCGACCAGCCGGTACGGCACGCCCGAGGGGCCGCCCTGGTAGGCGGCACGGATGTAGTCGATGTGGCGTGGCGACGTATTGAAGCCAGGAACGCCGGACTGGACCATCACCCAGGAAATGAACGCGGCCGACCACGGGTTGTCGATCAGGAAGGCGCGGCAGTCGCTGTCGGTGTAGCGCGTGCCCAACGGCGCCAGGCAGCTGCTGGCGCCCGCGATGCTGCCCATCGCATTGAGCGTGCCGCTGTTGCGCCAGTAGCCGGCCACGCGCTGCCAGGCGATCAGGCCATTGTCTGCCAGGTGATCGCTTTCGGCCTCGGTGACGCTGAGGCTGGCGGCACGGCCTTCACGATCGATGAAGGGCCGGTACCAGAGCCGGTGCTCATTGCAGGCGGTGTTGCGGATGGCCACCGCCAACGGACTCAGGCCGAAGCGGGGCGGAACATCGCAGGCTTCGGCGGCCGCTGCGGACAACGGTGCCGCGGCCAGCAGCAGGCAGGCAGGCAAGAGCATCCGGCGCATGCGCGGCTCCTGTGGGGGATACCTCAGCGTCGCAGCGCTGTCGTGAACGCCGGGTGTGAGAACGGGGTCAGATCCCTTTTCCACGGGAAAAGGGATCTGACCCCGGCCAGGCCTCAACCCGGCGGCGGGCCCAGCTTCAGCGACAGATCGATGGCCTGCACGTGCTTGGTCAGTCCACCGATGGAGATGCAGTCAACGCCGTCCTCGGCGATCGAACGCAGGCCGCCCAGGCCCACGCTGCCTGACACTTCCAGCGGAATGCGGCCGGCCGTGATGCGCACTGCCTCGCGGCGCAGGTCGGGGCTGAAGTCATCCAGCAGGATGCGTTCGCAACCGGCTTCCAGCGCCTGGCGCAGCTGGGCCAGGTCCTCGACCTCGACCACCAGCGGCAGCGCGGGCCATTGCCGGCGCGCGGCGGCCACCGCCGCGGCCAGCGAACCGGCGGCACGGATGTGGTTTTCCTTCAGCATCACCGTGTCATAGAGGCCGAAGCGGTGGTTGTCGCCGCCGCCACAGCGCACTGCGTACTTCTGCGCCAGGCGCAGGCCAGGCAGAGTCTTGCGGGTGTCGAGGATGCGCGTGCCGGTACCGGCCACCGCCGCCACGTAGCGGGCAGTGGTGGTGGCGGTGCCAGACAGCGTCTGCAGGAAGTTCAGCGAGGTGCGTTCGGCGCTGACCAGGCTGCGGCTGCGCCCGTGCAGCAGGGCCAGCACGGTGCCTGCGGTGACCGCGTCACCTTCGGAGACACGCCATTCGATGCGCACGTCCGGGTCGAGTGCGCGGTGGGTGGCGTCGAACCACGGACGGCCGGCAATCACCCCGTCCTGCTTGCACAGCAGGTAAGCGCTGTCGGCCTGGTCGGGCAGCAGGGCGGCGGTGACGTCGCCGCTGCCCAGGTCCTCGGCCAGCGCCCGCGCGACATCGGCGGCGACAACGGCCGCATCCGGCGTCGGCAGCGCGCTCATGCGGCCGGGAAGTCGGCGATCTGGGCGGTCGGGATGGCTTCTTCGGCCAGCAGCACCGGGATGCCGTCGTCAACGCGGAACACCTGCTTGCGGTCGCGGGTGACCAGCGCTTCGCGCAGCGGCTGCGCCAGCGGGTTGCCATCGGCCTTGTTCACCGCGCCGGCCGAAATGGCCTTGTTGAGGGCTTCCAGGCCCTTGCCATCCAGCAGGGACAGGGGCTGGCGGGTGTCCGGCGACACCAGCAGGTCGAGCAGCTTGCGATCCATGGTTCTTCGTCTTGCGTGGAAGATGGCTAGAATACGTCTTTAAGGCAGGTGACGGCCAATGACCCCCAACCCGATCGCGCCGCTTGTCGGCATCGTCATGGGTTCCCGTTCCGACTGGGAAACCATGCAGCACGCCGCCCAGAAGCTTGAAGCCCTGGGTGTTCCGTTCGAAGTGAAGGTGGTGTCCGCGCATCGGACGCCGGATGTGTTGTTCAGTTACGCCGAGCAGGCGGGCCCGCGTGGCCTGCGCGCGATCATCGCCGGCGCCGGCGGGGCCGCCCACCTGCCGGGCATGATCGCCGCCAAGACCGCCGTGCCGGTGCTGGGCGTGCCGGTGCAGTCCAAGGCCCTCAACGGCATGGATTCGCTGCTGTCGATCGTGCAGATGCCGGCCGGCATTCCGGTTGCCACCTTCGCCATCGGCAATGCCGGCGCGTCCAACGCGGCGCTGTTCGCTGCTGCGATGCTGGCCAGCGACCAGCCGGCGATCGGCCAGGCGCTCGACGCCTTCCGTGCACGCCAGACCGAAGACGTGATGGCCCACGACGATCCGCGCCAATGAGCCTGACCGTCGGCATCCTGGGCGGCGGCCAGCTCGCCCGCATGATGGTTCTGGCCGGTGCGCCGCTGGGACTGCGCTTCCAGCTGTACGACCCGGCGGCCGACGCCTGCAGTGGCCCGCTGGCGCCGCTCACCGTCGGTGCCTTCGATGACCGCCACGCGCTGGCGGACTTCGCCGCCAAGGTCGATGTGGTCACTTTCGATTTCGAGAACGTGCCCGCAGACAGCGCGCAGTTCCTGGCCGACCGCGTGCCGGTCTATCCGCCGCCGGCCGCGCTGGCGGTGGCCCAGGACCGGTTGAGCGAGAAGACCCTGTTCCAGCAGTTGGGCATCCCGCTGCCGGCCTTCGCTGATATCCGCAGCCGTGACGAGCTGGCTGCGAAGGCGGCTGAGTTCGGCCTGCCGTGCATCCTCAAGACCCGCCGCCTTGGTTATGACGGAAAGGGCCAGTTCCGCCTGCGCAGCGAGGCCGACATCGACGCCGCGTGGGATGCACTGGGCGCGCAGGTCGAGCGTACCGGCCTGATCCTGGAAGGCTTCGTGGCGTTCCAGCGCGAGGTCAGCGTGGTCGCCGTGCGTGGCCGCGATGGCAGCTTCGAAGCCTGGCCGGTCACCGGCAACTGGCATGTCGACGGCGTGCTGTCGGCCAGCGTGGCACCGGCTGTGCTGTCCGATGCCGAGCAGCAGGCCGCGATCGGCTATGCCCGCCGTGTCGCCGAGCACCTGCAGTACGTCGGCGTGTTCGCGCTGGAGCTGTTCTGTCGCGATGGCGAGCTGTTGGCCAACGAGATGGCGCCGCGCGTACACAACTCCGGCCACTGGACCATCGAGGGCAGCGAGACCTCGCAGTTCGAGAACCATCTGCGTGCCGTGCTGGGCCTGCCGCTGGGCAGCACCCGCATGCTCGGCCACGCCTGCATGCTGAACTGGCTGGGCGCGATGCCTGGCCCGGCACCGGTGCTGGGCCAGGCCAGCGGCCATTGGCACGACTATGGCAAGGAGCCGCGCGAAGGCCGCAAGGTCGGCCACGCCACGTTGCGCGATGACGATGCTGCCGCGTTGGCCGATGCGCTGGAGCAGGTCGGCCTGGAGCTGGATCGCCAGGCCCAGGTGGCGCCGGCGGTGCACGCGCTGCGCAATCGCTGAGCCCGGTAGTGCCGGCCGCTGGCCGGCAGTGCAACGCTGTGAAGCGCCGGTGCAGGCATCGGCGCAACATTCCCGGTGGTAGCGTGGAGCTCCTTTCACAGGAGTCACCCCCATGCTCGACTGGAATGCCTACCGCAAGGAACTGAAGGGCCGTATCGGTGAGATCGGCAAGCTCTCACCGGATACGGTCAAGGGCTACGCCACCCTGGCCAACGCTGGCGCGCAGACCAACCACCTCGATGCGAAGACCCGCGAGCTGATCGCGTTGGCGGTGGCGGTGACCACCCGCTGCGACGGCTGCATCACCGTGCACGTGGATGCCGCGCTGAAGCACGGTGCCAACCGCGAGGAAATCGCCGAGGCGCTGGGTGTGGCGGTGTCGCTCAATGCCGGTGCGGCGCTGGTGTACTCGGCGCGGGTGATGGATGCGGTGGCCGCGCACGAGAACGCGTGAAGCCACGCTCTGCTTTCCGGTAGTGCCGGCCGCTGGCCGGCAGATTCGCCATCTCTTGTACACCGATGGGGATGCCGGCCAACGGCCGGCACTACCCCGGGGCGGAGCCGTTGCCTCAGCGTAGCTGGCTCTCAGCGAATTCCCAGTTGACCATCTGCCAGAACGCATCCAGATAACGCGCGCGGTCATTCTGGTAGTCGGTGTAGTAGGCGTGCTCCCAGACATCGCAGCACAGCAGCGGCGTACTTTCACCCGTCAGCGGCGTGCCGGCATTGCGGGTCGCCTGGATGCCCAGCTGTCCGCCCGGATGCTGCACCAGCCACACCCAGCCGGAGCCGAACAGGCCCAGCGCGGTGCGGTTGAATTCCTCGCGCAGGCGCTGCACGTCGCCGAACTGGCGCTTCACCAGCTCGCCCAGGCGGCCCTGCGGTTCGCCACCGCCACGGGGCCGCAGGCACTGCCAGTAGAAACCGTGGTTCCACGCCTGGGCGGCCGCATCGAACAGCTTGCCCTGGGCCTGGCGGACGATCTCTTCCAGTGGCGCGTCTTCCCACTCGGTGCCGAGGATGCCGGCATTGACCGCATCCACGTAGGCGCGATGGTGGCGGCCGTGGTGCAGCTCCAGGGTCTGTGCGGACAGGTGCGGCTGCAGGGAGCCGGAAAGGTAGGGCAGGGCAGGCAATTCGACAGGCATGGACAGGTTCGTGGCCAGAGGGGCGGCGACAGCCGGTTCCATCCGCTTACAATGGCGGCTACCGTGGGCAGTCTAGCCGACCACCGCGGTCGGTTTGTCCGGCGAAGCAAGGAGTGAGGTTGTGGCGGTAATGCAGCAAATCCAGGCCGAGGTCGATCGTTACCCGCTCGTGCTGTTCATGAAGGGCACCCCGCAATACCCGATGTGCGGTTTCTCCAGCCGCGCCGTACAGGCGTTGATGGCTGCCGGCGCGGTCACCCTGCGCACCGTCAACGTGCTGGAAGAACCCGAGATCCGCGCCAACCTGCCGCGGTTCTCCAACCTGCCGACCTTCCCGCAGCTGTTCATCAATGGAGAGCTGATCGGCGGCTGCGACATCG
The DNA here is from genome assembly GCF_059368315.1 of Stenotrophomonas sp. YJH_SMC_119. Classification (NCBI taxonomy): domain Bacteria; kingdom Pseudomonadati; phylum Pseudomonadota; class Gammaproteobacteria; order Lysobacterales; family Lysobacteraceae; genus Stenotrophomonas; species Stenotrophomonas sp. YJH_SMC_119. The sequence goes on from NZ_JCAFRP010000006.1 coordinate 197,055, forward strand.
TCCTGGAACTGTTTGAAGCCGGCGAGCTCAAGCGCATCGTCGAAGAGGCGACCCAGGGATGAGTGCCTGGCCATCGACGTCACCGACCAACGGGGCGCTCGATGGCCGCCCGTTGCAGGATCGCGTGGTGCTGGTTGCCGGCGCCGGCGGTGGGCTGGGCAGTGCGGCGGCCGTTGCCGCCGCCGCCGCCGGGGCCACCGTGGTCCTGCTGGGCCGCAAGCCGCGCCGCCTGGACCGTGTCTACGCCCAGGTCCAGGCCGTCGGCCCGGAACCGCTGCTGTATCCGCTGGATCTGGAGGGTGCGGGCCCCGACGACTATGCCGAACTGGCCCAGGCCCTGCAGCGCGAGCTGGGGCGCCTGGATGGAGTGCTGGTCTGTGCCGCCCATTTCCCCGGATTGACCCCGTTCGAACTGGCCGACCCGGCCAGTTTCGCCCGTGCGGTGCATGTCACGCTCACTGCCCCGGCGTGGCTGGCCCAGGCCTGTCTGCCGCTGCTGCGGCAGCGCGAGGACGCGGCCCTGGTGTTTGCGGTCGATGCCTCCGAACGGGTGGGGCAGGCCTATTGGGGGGGATACGGTGTGGCCCAGCATGGCCTGCGCGGGCTGATCACCAGCCTGCATGACGAACTCGGCCGCAGCCCGGTGCGGGTCAGCGGCCTGTATCCGGGCCCCCTGCGCACGGCGCTGCGCGCCAGGGCCTATTCCGTCGACCAGGACCCGGCCGCCCGGGGCCCGGAGGCCGCCGCTGCGGCGGCCGTGACCCTGCTGTCCAGCGCTGGGCTTGCCTGGCGGGGCCGGATTCTCGACGCCAGTGAGGCGCCCCTGCCGGAATGAGGCCGGGGGAAAGGCGGAGTGAAGATCCCGTCACGATTGCGTTGCGATCCGGTGCCGTTTGTCGCACAACCGTCACATTGATGGCGTAGCGTGTTAATCTAGTGTTAACCGTTGTGGCTGCCTTCAGCCAAGCGGTAGGGAACCCCAGATAAATCTCCGACCAGCCACCCGCAGGGCTGTTTGGATGCGCTTTTTTTCCGCCATCGCCAACTCGCATCGAGGCTACCGAAAAATGACCCACCCACTCCGGATGTCCAAGCTCACCCTTGGTCTCGTGGCTGCGCTCGCCGCCGCTCCCGCCTTCGCCCAGAGCACCTCTGCCGGTGTCGGCGGCCAGGTGATGTCCGCCGCAGGCCAGCCTGTCGCCGGCGCTGAAGTCACCATCACCCACACCGAGTCGGGCACCGTTTCGCGTGCCACCACCGATGCGTCGGGTCGATACAACGCGCGCGGCCTGCGCGTGGGTGGTCCGTACACCATCACCATCACCAAGTCCGGTGAAGGCACCAAGACCGAAGAGGGTGTCTACCTGAACCTGAACCAGGTCAACACCGTCAACGCCAACCTGGGCGGTGACCTGGCTGCGACCAACCTGGACGCGGTGAACGTTGTTGCGACCGCCGGCGGCCTGGACCTGTTTAGCGCCAACAAGATGGGCACCGGCAGCAACGTGACGCGCGAAACGATGGACGCGCTGCCGTCGGCCAACCGCAACATCCAGGACTACATCCGCCTGGACCCGCGCATCTCGCAGGTCAGCAAGGCTGACGGCGCGATCTCGGCCGGTGGCCAGAACACCCGCTACAACGCCATCCGCATCGACGGCATCAGCGCCTCCGATCCGTTCGGCCTGGGCTCCAACAACCTGCCGACCGAGCGTCAGCCGGTGTCGATGGATGCCATCCAGGAAATCAACATCGACCTGGCCAACTACGACACCACCATCGCCGGCGGTACCGGTGCGGTGATCAACGCCGTGACCAAGTCGGGTACCAATGAGTTCCACGGCACCGTGTACGGCTCGTACCGCGACAAGGACATGGTCCGTTCGCGCCTGGAAGGTGACAAGTCGGACTTCAATGGTTTCAAGGACGAGAAGACCTACGGCATGACGTTCGGCGGTCCGATCCTCAAGGACAAGCTGTTCTTCTTCACCAACTATGAAAAGTACGAGCGTAGCGGCGGCGGCGTGAGCCTGAGTGACAGCCCGTACAACAAGGATCCGTCCAAGGGCGGCATCAGTGACGCCGACATCTCGGCAGTCCAGAAGCGCATGAGTGATCTGGGCTATCCGGTCGGCGGCGTTGACGGTCTGAACAACAAGACGACGATCGAAGAGTACGCCGTCAAGCTCGACTGGAACATCAACGAGAACCACCGTGCGGCCTTGCGCTACAACAAGATGAAGCAGGACGTCGTCCGCTTCCCGCAGGTCAGCAGCAGCGCGCTGTCGCTGAGTGACTTCTGGTACACCCAGCCGACCCAGTACGAAACCTGGATGGGTGAACTGTTCAGTGACTGGTCCGAGAACTTCTCGACCGAGTTCAAGGTTTCGCACAAGGACTACTCGTCCAATCGTGTCGCGGCTTCGCACCTGCCGCAGATGCGCGTGCGCTTCGGCAACAACTCGCTGTACCTGGGCACCGAGCAGAACACTCACACCAATCTGGTCGAGTCGAAGGAACTTAGCGCCTTCGGTGCCGGTACCTGGTACATCGGTGACCACACCGTCAAGTTCGGTTTCGATTACACCGACAATAACCTGATGAACTTCTACGGCCGTAATCTGTACGGCGCGTACGACTTCCGCGACTTGGCGTCGTTCCTGAAGGGTACCGCCAACGGCTACCAGCTGCGCGTGCCGCGTCCGGGTGGCAGCTTGGATGATATTCCGGCCAAGTTCCATCTGAAGAACACTGGCCTGTTCATCCAGGACACCTGGGCGATCAACTACAACCTGAGCCTGATGTTTGGTGTCCGTCTTGATATCCCGGACTTCACCAGCCAGAACAAGTACAACACCGACATCCAGTCGCGCTACGGCTACGACAACACCAAACTGGTGGACAAGAGCCTGTTCCAGCCGCGTGTTGGCTTCAACTACACCTTCGACAGCGATCGTCCGACCCAGCTGCGCGGTGGCGTTGGCTTGTTCGGCGGTGCAGCACCGAACGTGTGGCTGGCAGGTGCCTACCAGAACACCGGTCTGAACTACGTCGAGTACAACGTCAGTGGCAACCCGGGTGGTTTCAGTGCTGATGCCGACAATCCGTTCATTCCGGATCCGTCGAAGATCATTGCTCGCCAGAACGTGGACATTATCGCTCCGGGCACCCGCCTGCCGTCGGTGTGGAAGGCCAACCTGGCGTTCGACCATGAGCTGCCGTGGTACGGCATCGTGGCGTCGGCTGAAGTGCTGTTCACCAAGGTCAAGGATGGTCTGTACTTCGAACGTCTGGACCTGACGGACGGCAAGGGCAAGGGTGCGACCTTCGTTTCGGCGCAGGACGGTCGTGAGCTGTACTGGAACCCGGCAGGTCTGAATCAGGCCAACAGCAAGATCGACAGCCGTTCCGGCGACAACCTGGGCATGGAGAACGGCACCAACGGCGCGCTGAACCGCGCCAACCGTCCGAACAACATCGGTGACGTGATGTTGCTGCGCAACACCGACAAGGGTCGTGGCAGCCAGGCTACCTTCTCGCTGGCCAAGCCGCTGACCGAGAACTGGGGCTGGTCGCTGGGTTACACCTACACCCAGTCGAAGGAAGTTAGCCCGCTGACCAGCTCGCAGAACACCTCGAACTGGAACAACACCCAGATCCTGAACGCCAACGAGAACATCGCGTACAACTCGCGCTATGCAATCAAGGACCGTATCACCGGCACCCTGGAGTGGAAGCACAACTTCTTCGGTGACAACGCTACCCGTATCGGCCTCTTCTACGAAGGTCGCTCGGGCCGTCCGTACAGCTACGTGTTCTACAACGATGCCAACGGCGACAGCGCCATCGGCAACGATCTGTTCTACGTGCCGAAGGGTGTGGGCGACGTGCTGTTCACTGGCGGCGCAACGATGGAGAAGAAGTTCTTCGATTGGCTGGCGCAGAACCCGGAACTCGAGGCCTACCGTGGCAGCGTGGTCCCGGCCAACTCGCACCGCGCCAAGTGGGTCAACAGCTTCGACGTTCGTATCAGCCAGGAATTCCCAGGCTTCGTGAAGGGTCACAAGGGTGAAGTCGCCCTGGACATCATGAATGTCGGCAACCTGCTGAACAAGAAGTGGGGCCTCATTGACGACTACGGCTTCTATGCAACCCGCCGCGTGGGCAACTTCGCAGGTATCGATCCGGCCACCGGGAAGTATGTGTACTCGTTCACCGGTGCGGATGATTCCTCGATCCAGGAAAACAACAATGACAAGGGCAACACTGCCGTGTCGCGTTGGTCCATGCAGCTGACTGTGAAGTACAAGTTCTGATCCGTCAGAGCTTGATGATGTAAACGGAAACGGCCGGGGAAACCCGGCCGTTTTCCGTTCAGGCGAAAGTCCTTGCAGGCCACTCTGCATCGGCGTAGCATCCAGAAATGTGCGCGGTGCCAACGCCGCCGATGCGGTCCCGGAAAGGCGAACGCGGGGAGCACACATCCAACGGTCGGGCTTCCCGGCCGTTTTGCTTTTTAAGGGGGCGGCAGTACAGTCGGAAACCTTGAAGGAAGCAAAAAATTGGACATGACCACGAACGAAAAATCAGCCCGCGCACTGCCAGTGCAGGACGCGCGGATCTACCCGCGCGGTGGGCTGGATGTGCTGTCGCGGGCCGAAGTGGCCCGCTTGCGCGATGCCTCTGCCGGCGGCATGCACGAGCTGCTGCGCCGCTGCGCGCTGGCCGTGCTGACCAGCGGCAGTGCCTCTGACGATCCTCGCGCGGCGCGCGATCTGTATCCCGATTTCGACATCCAGGTGGCGCAGCAGGATCGCGGCGTGCGCATCGACCTGGTCAACGCACCGGCCATGGCCTTCGTCGATGGCGAGATCATCCGCGGTGTTGCCGAACTGCTGTTCGCCGTGGTGCGTGACCTGGCCTACATGGCCATCGAGATGGGCCCTGCCTACGCGGCCGAGCTGGAGTCGTCCGAGGGCATCACCAACGCGGTGTTCGGCCTGCTGCGCAATGCGCGCATCCTCAACCCGGGTGACCCGAACCTGGTGGTGTGCTGGGGCGGCCACTCGATCTCGCGCGACGAGTATCTGTACACCAAGCAGGTGGGCTATGAACTGGGCCTGCGCGGCCTGGACATCTGCACCGGCTGCGGCCCGGGCGCGATGAAGGGCCCGATGAAGGGGGCCACGATCGCCCATGCCAAGCAGCGCCGTACCGTGACGCGCTACATCGGCCTGACCGAGCCGGGCATCATCGCCGCCGAGTCGCCGAACCCGATCGTCAACCACCTGGTGATCATGCCGGACATCGAGAAGCGCCTGGAGGCCTTCGTCCGCATCGGCCACGGCATCATCGTGTTCGCCGGTGGCGTCGGTACCGCCGAGGAAATCCTGTACCTGCTCGGCATCCTGCTGCGCGAGGAAAACAAGGACCTGCCGTTCCCGCTGATACTGACCGGACCGACCGTGGCGGCGCCGTACTTCGAGCAGATCGACCGCTTCATCCGCCTGACCCTGGGTGACGCGGCCGCCGAGCGCTACGAGATCATCGTCGGCGACCCGGTGGCGGTGGCGAAGAAGATGGCCAACGGCATCAAGCGCGTGCGCGAGCACCGCCTGGCGCAGAAGGACTCGTTCTTCTTCAACTGGTCGATCGAGATTCCGTGGGAGTACCAGCAGCCGTTCGTGCCCACCCACGAGGCGATGGCCGCATTGGACCTGCACCACGGGCGTGCGCCGCATGCGCTGGCGGCCGACCTGCGCCGCGCGTTCTCGGGCATCGTCGCCGGCAACGTGAAGGAAGACGGCATGCGTCGCATCGAACAGTTCGGACCGTTCCAGATCCATGGCGACCCGGACATGATGCAGGCGCTGGACGCGTTGCTGCGCGCTTTCGTCGAGCAGCGCCGGATGAAGATCTCCGGCGAATACCAGCCCTGCTACCAGGTGCTGGCCTGAGCCCGGGCCGGTGCGATGGGGATCGCGCCGGCCGGGGTGGGAAGGTGCGGGTCGTCAAGGCTTTGACGCCCGTCGCCCTGGATTGACCGTTCATCCTGCCGCCGCTTGCCGGTGGCGGGACGATGGCCCATCGTGGCCATCAACACGCTGGGGAGCGTCCAATGTCTTTGCGCCGGCAAAACGGCTTCACGCTGGTCGAGTTGATGATCACGCTGGTCATCCTGGTCATTCTGGCCAGCATCTCCTATCCCAGCTTCCGCACCGCGATGCGCTCGAACCGGCTGACCACCACCAACAACGAGGTGATCGGTCTGTTGTCGCTCGCTCGCAGCGAGGCCATCCGCAACCGCCATGGTGGCGGGGTGTGCGGCAGCAGCAACGGCACGTCCTGCGATGGTGAGTGGAGCAAGGGCATGCTGGCCTGGGGCGACGCCGATGGCGATGGCTCCGTCAGCGGCAGCGAAAGCGTGCTGCGCTTCTCCAAGGGCAGCAGCAGCCTGGCGGTCGAGGCTCCCAGCCCAACCGTCATCACCTTCGATTCCCAGGGACGCCGCCGCGCGTCCGCCGACCAGGTCGTGAGCCTGGTGCCGCAAGGCTGCAAGACGGGTGACCCCATGCGGACCCTGACCGTCCTATTCTCCGGCCAGGTCCGCTCCACCGCAGGAACCTGCAAATGAAACGTCGTCGTTCCGGCATGGGCGGGCCTGCCCGCAGTCGTGGCTTCAGCCTGATCGAGGTGCTGATCGCGCTGCTGGTGCTGGCGTTCGGCCTGCTTGGCTTTGCGCTGCTGCAGACCATGAACGTGCGGTTCGTGCAGAGCGCCAGCCAGCGCACCCAGGCCACCAGCCTGGCCTACGATCTGATCGAGCTGATGCGCGTACAGCGCAGCGAAACCCTCAACGGTGGCGAATACACCAAGGCCTCCTTCACTGCCGGCTCGGTCACCGCGCCGGCTGGCCCCTGCACCTGGCCCAACAGTGCCGACGTGACAGCCTCCAAGGCGAACGTGGCGCGCTGGCAATGCCAGGTCGTCAAGGTGCTGGGAGGCAAGGCCAGCGCCAACGTGACCGTCAATGATGGTCTGGTCACGGTGGGCATCGGCTGGGGAGACGAGCGATGGAACGCAGCCAATCCCGACAGCATCACCACGTTCACCCTGGTTACCCGTCTATGAAGCGCGCGCCTTCCGCTGCCAGCCATGCGGCTGGCCTCTCGCTGGTTGAACTGCTGATCTCGCTGGTCATCGGCCTGGTGCTGATGCTGGGCGTGACCCAGATCTTCATGGCTTCGCGGGCGGCCTCGCAGCTGTCCGAAGGTGTCGCGCGCACCCAGGAGAACGCCCGATTCGCGTTGGAGTTCCTCGAGCGCGACATCCGGATGGCCGGGCACATGGGCTGCGTGAATGACCAGGCGCACCTGGTGCGCGCCCAGGACAGTGTCAAGGTCAACATTGCCGGCGTGAAGTCGGGTGATGGCAGCCCGATGGACTTCTCGGTGCCGATCCAGGGTTACGAGGCACAGGGCACCGCGCCTGGCAACAAGCTGACCCTCGGCGCAAGCTGGGGGGCTGCCGGCAGCACGCCGTCGGCGATCACCAATCTGAAGCCCAAACCGCTTGGCGGCAGCGACATCATCGTGATGCGCTACCTTGCGCCGGAAGGCTCGCCGGTGCTGTCCATCGGCTCCGGTACTTCGCCGGACATCACGATCGCCAGTGACGCGGCGGCCCGCCTGTCGGCCGGTGCCGTCACCACGCCCTCGGCGTTTGCCGTGGCCGATTGCAGCAAAGTGGACGTGTTTGCCGGAAAAATCGCCGGCAGCACGATCACGGCCAGCAAAGCCGATCTCTCGGCGTATTCGGCCAACAACGCGGTGACCATGGTCTATCGGGTGGAATCGATGGCGTACTACGTGGCAACGAATACCGCCGGCGAACCCGCGCTGTACCGCGCGCGTGGCGCTGGCGACAACACGTTCGCCACCGGTGAGGAGCTGGTGGAGGGCATTGAGAGCCTGCAGTTCCTCTACGGCCAGGATACCGAGACGGCGATCAGCAGCACCGCGCCGCCGACCGGGGTAATCGCCTTCCAGAAGACTGCCAGCGGGGTCAGTACCGGTACCGATGCCGCCGCTGTCGCTGCGTGGCGACGGGTTGGCCTGGTGCAGTTTGGACTGCTGGTGCGCAGCCCGCAGCGCGCCGCGGCCGAGCAGGCCAATACGGCCGTGGCCCAGCTGGGCGTGCTCGGCGTTGGCTTCAATCCGCCCACGACCTACGACGATCGCTACCGCGCCTCCTACGAGGTGTCCGTGGCACTGCGCAACCGACTGTTCGGGAACTGACCCATGAAGCCCTCCGTCTCCCGTCGATTCCAGGGGCGTACGCAGCAGCGCGGTGCGGTGCTGTACGTGGCTCTGATGCTGTTGATCCTGCTGTCGCTGATCGGCGTGGTCGGCATGCAGGTGGCGAGCATGCAGGAGCGCATGTCCTCCAACTACCGGGCCGCCAACGTGGCGTTCCAGGCCAGCGAGCGGGCGGTCCGTGACGCCGAGCGGTCGATCGAGGAGATCGACAACAATACCGGCGACGGCGGCTCGTTGAAGGCTGACGCCATCAAGCGCATCTGCGATGACGGCTTCGATCCCACCCGCTGGGTGGGAGAGCAGAAACTGTCGGCGGCGCCGGTGGTCAGCGTGCGCCGCATCGACGCCTGCATCCAGGGCGAATCGACGCTGGGCATGGGCACGCCGGAAAGCGAAGAGCCCACCCGCGTCTACCAGATCACCGCGTTCGGCTCCGATCGCGATGCCGCCACCAGCAACGAGGGTACTTCCTCGGCGGCTGTCGACACTGTTTTCAAGCTTTGAGGAACCCGGTCATGGCGACCCGAAAGATCAAGATCCTGGCCGGCTCCGGGCTGTTGCTGGCGGTGGCTGGCGGCACCTGGCTTGCGATGAACCTGTTCGCCGCGCAGGCGCAGGGCACATTGTCGCAGCACCCGATGAACCTGAAGGTCTCCGCGCCGCCGTCATTCATCATGGCGGTGGACGATTCGGGTTCGATGACCTTCCAGACCCAGTTCCCGGGGCAGGATGGAACGGCGTGCTGGAGCAACGCGCGCAAGAGCTTCTTCAAGTCGGCCGGGGTCCTGAACAAACCGGATGACATCATTGCTTACGATGCGTGGAACAGGCCCTACAACGATGGGCAGTGCAACTATTTCTACCTGTTGCCGGGGCCGCGGATCAACACCAGTTATCTCGGAATCCCTGCGTTGGACGTGTTCGGGTTTGCCCGATCCGCTGCCTACAATCCAGCCTACTACGATCCCTCGATCCAGTATCAACCCTGGCTCCGTATCGTCAATGAGGCTGTTGAATCCTACCCGGCATCGGTCGCCAGTGCCGCGCTCATTGATCCGCGTAACCAGAATGACAGCAACTATGTCGTAAATGTATCGAGCAGCTACCTGGGAACTCGATCCTGGGATGTGCAGCGCATGCAGGACGGCATGTATGCCCCGCCGGGCCAGCGATACATGACCGTATCCGACTCCGGACGGTTCAGTTCCGTGCAGGAGAACAAATCTGGGACCTCATGGTCGTCCGCGGCCAACGCGTCGTTGGAGTACACGCCTGCGACGTTCTATATGCCCTTCAAGAGCGATGGCGACCCCTACCCGCAGTTGGCGGGAACGCCCAATGCCTATGCCAACGCGGGCAACAATCGGACCAAGGTCCTGGATGCCTGCGGCAAGGGTTGCCACATGTGGAAGTACGTGCTCACGGCAAGTGATGCGGCGGCAATGCAGAACTTCGCCAACTGGTTTACCTACTACGGAAACCGCAACCGCGCGATGATCGCGGGCATGACGCATGCGTTGAATGTCAACGATATGTATGTCGGCTATTTCAGGATCAACGATTTCCTGAAGTACAACAGCTCGACGGATGCTGCGAAGCGTCTAACGATCCAGGACATGAGCCTGATTGGTCAGAAGACTCAGCTGTATAACGACATGATCGCACTGACGGCCAGCGGTGGCACGCCAAACCGCAATGCGGTAAATGCGGCCGGCCTGCAGTTCATGCGAACCGACGATGCGGCCCCCATCAAGCTTTCCTGCCAGAAAAACGCGGTGATGCTGTTCACCGATGGCTACAGCAACAACGGCAACGGGTTCCCATCGAGTTCGATCCCCACCCCAGGGAACATTGACGGTGCCATGGGTGCCCCGTTCAAGGACAGCAACTCGGATACGATGGCTGATATCGCGGCGTACTATTACGTCAATCCGTTGCGCACCGATACCGCGATGCCCAAGGGCAATGTGCCGGTGCCGGAGCAGTGCGCGACCAGTACAGACAAGTCGCTGGACTGCAACAAGGACCTGCATATCAACTTCTACGGGATCACGCTGGGCGCGCGTGGCAATCTGTTCGATCCGAACAAGCAACAGAACCCGTATACCGATTCGGCGGTCTACAGCAACTGGCCAAGTCGCCAGAACGACAACCCCAGCACCGTGGATGACATCTGGCACGCCGCGACCAATACCCGCGGTGAGTACATCAACGCGCGTACTCCGGCAGACATCACCACGGCCATGCGCCGGGTGCTCTCGTCGGTCACCTCCGGGCCAGCGCCTTCGGGCAGCCAGGGCCTGACCGGCGCGCGTATCGGTACCGGGTCGCTGGCGGTCACGCCCCAGTTCGAAGTGGCCAACGAGGAAACCGATTGGTTCAGCCGCCTGAAGGCATCCAAGCTTGCGGTGAACGACAAGACGCAGCAGACCGAGTACACGCAGGTGTGGGAAGCGGCCGAGAAACTGGGCGCGCAGCGTTCGCGCACCATCGTCGCCACCAAGGGCAATGCTGCAGTTGACTTCAGCAGCACCAACATCGCCTTCACCGATCTCTGCAACAAGGACGAGAAGCAGTATCCGGGTATTGCGCGCTGTTCTGCGACCGAGGCTGAAAAGCTGGGCGGCGACATCGCCACGGCCATGGCTTATCTGCGCGGCGACGCATCACGCGAAGTGCGCAACTCGGGGGGCATCTATCGCACCCGTACCACCGTGCTGGGTGACATTGTCAATTCCAGCCCGGTGATCAGTTCGCCCCGCGACGACTATGGCTACCAGCGCATCAGCACCGCGATGGCGACCTCGTATGCGACGTACCTGACCCGCAAGCGCAACAATGGCCGCTACATGGTCTATGTCGGTGCCAATGACGGCATGCTGCATGCCTTCGACGGTGGCATGAACGGCAATGGCGTAAGTGACGGTGCCGGTGGCAGCGAGACCTTCGCCTACATCCCTGGAACCGCGCTGGGCCACATGGCCAACCTGCTGTATCCCTACGTGGCGGCCAACAAGTCCGACCAGCGCTTCCGTCATCGCTACTACGTGGATGGACCGATCGCGGTGGCGGACGCGCAGATCGGTGGCAACTGGGCCACGGCACTGGTCGGTACGGCCGGCGCCGGTGGGCGCTCGGTGTTCGCGCTGGATGTGACCACGCCGTCCAGCTTCGGTACCGGCAATCGCCTGTGGGAAATCAGTGACGTGGCGCCGGGGCTCGACAGCACCGTGAAGGCGAATATCGGTCATGTCCTTGGCAAGCCGGTGATCGTGCCGGTGAAGGAAGGGACCGGGGTGGCGTGGAAAGCGATCTTCGGCAACGGTTACAACAGCCTCAGCCGCAAGGCCGTGCTGTTCGTGGTCGACCTGGGATCGGGCGCGGTGCGGATGATCACTGCTACCGAGGCCGCAGCAACCGCACCTGCCGGTGACAATGGCCTGGGCAACATCGTAGCTGTCGACCGTTGGCGCGCCGACAGCGCCGGTGGGACCGGGCGTGTACGTGGCCGTGACGGCCTGGCGGACACGATCTATGCGGCCGACCAGCGCGGCGCGCTGTGGAAGTTCGACCTGGAAAGCACGGCGACCTCGGTCACCACGCCGGTGTTCACCACGGCGCGCCAGACCAACAACAACAACCAGGTGTATCGCCAGCCGATTACCGGTGGCATGACCGCCGTGACCGGACCCGGTGGTGGCGTGATGCTGGTGCTGGGTACCGGCAGCTTCTCCTTCGACAATGACCCTCAGGATCTCACCGCGCAGTCGCTGTACGGTGTCAACGACACCAGCAAGGATCAGCCGGAGGCCACGATCGTGCCCGCCAATCTGGTGGCCTATACGGTGACCACCACCAACAAGTTGCGCACGGTCACGGCCACGCCCTTCTCCGGGGCGGCGCGCGGATGGAGCATTGCACTGCCCGGCGCAGGTGAACGCTTTGTTGGTAATCCTGCCGTGGCGTCGGGAACGGTGTTCATGCCGACCTACATGCCTACCGCGGGTGGCCGTGGCTGTTCGACCGAGGGAAGCAACTGGCTGTTTGGCCTCAATCCGATCTCGGGTGTTGCATCGCTGGAGCAGGCGCGGGTCGGGTCCATTACCGGCACGCCCTACGGAGCGGGCACGGCTGGCGTGAGTCTCGACACCGGCGGCACCGCACCGGTGAAGGACGTCAATGTCTCGGTGATGCCGCGCCTGGCAAAGGGTGCCGATCGAGGCGGACGTGCCTGCTGGATGGCGGTCAATGTGGCGGGTGCTCCGACGATGTACGTGCCTTATCCCTGCGGTCGCCAATCCTGGCGCCAGATCCAGTAACGAAGACATGCCCATGAGCCTGAACACTCTTTCCCGTACCCTGCGTCGTCCCGGCAAACAGCACGGTTTCTCCCTCATCGAACTGATGATCGTGGTGATCGTGCTCGGCATCCTGGCCGCGATTGTCGTTCCGTCGTACCAGCAGTACATCCGCCAGTCGCACCGGGGCGTGGCCAAGGCGGACCTGGTGGAATACGCGCAGCGTGCTGAGCGCTACTACTCGGTGAACAACACCTACTCGGGCTTCGCGCTGCCCAGCAAGGTGTCGCCGCGCGAGGGCGGGACCACACGGTACGCGATCACGTTCGATGGCAAGGCGTCCTCGTTCACGCTGACTGCGACGCCCCAGGGCAACCAGACCAAGGACAGCTGCGGGACGCTGAGCGTGGACCAGGCCAACCGCAAAACGGCCAGCGGCACGGTTTCCGATTGCTGGTAAATCAGGTGTTGATCTTCCTCTGAACGCCCAGTACAATGCGCCTCCCCGCCCGAATAGCTCAGCCGGTTAGAGCACTTGACTGTTAATCAGGGGGTCGTTGGTTCGAGTCCAACTTCGGGCGCCAGATACTGCAAAAGCCGCGAGAAATCGCGGCTTTTGTCGTTTTGGCCCGTCAGCAGGGAAGGGTGCGGTCGACACGCTCGCTGCGGATGCGGCCGCCGTTGTTGATGACCAACCTGCCATGCAGCCGGTCTCCTGCGCAGATGCGCAGCGTCAGATTGGCACCGGGACTGCGCCCGTCAGGCTGGAAGAACAGCAGCGGCCGTCCACCGCTGGCCTGGGCGACGATGGCGATGTCGGTCCGGCCTTGATGGTGGATCAGGATGTCCTGGGCGGATGCTGGTGTCCCCCGGTGCCTGCCGCTGCGATAGATGATCCACCCTGCGCTCCAGTCGCGGGAGCACTGCTCACCGTCGTCGCTGGCGCACAGCCCGATCAGTTCGCGGCGCTTCAGGGCCTCGCTTCTGGCGCTGGAAAGACTGGCATGCAGGGTCAGCTGCAGGGCGTCGGCGCGTTGCCGCAACAGCACCGGGCGCAGGGCCGGCCAGCCCACGGCCAGCAGAACGGAAAGGATGGCGATCACCACCAGCATCTCAACCAGATGCATGCCGGGTGATGCTGAACGACAGTGGGCGGGAGTGCGATGCATGGCATCAAGCCTCGCGCCGCAGCGGGACGGCCGCCATCAGGCACTGCCGCGCCCGCCTGCCCGGAAAGCCCTCAGCCGGCCGTCACCCCTTGCCCCGTATACTTGTCCTTCCCGGGAACTGGCAACACCATGAGCGACCGTTTCGAACTCGTCTCGCCGTATTCGCCGGCGGGCGACCAGCCTGATGCCATCGCGAAGCTGACCAGCAACTTCGAGGCGGGCATCGCCAAGCAGACCCTGCTGGGCGTCACCGGCTCGGGCAAGACCTACACCATCGCCAACGTCATCCAGAACGTGCAGAAGCCGACGCTGATCATGGCGCCGAACAAGACGCTGGCGGCGCAGCTGTATGGTGAGTTCAAGGCGTTCTTCCCGCACAACGCGGTCGAGTATTTCGTCAGCTACTACGACTACTACCAGCCGGAGGCCTACGTGCCTTCGTCGGACACCTTCATCGAGAAGGACAGTTCGATCAACGAGCACATCGAGCAGATGCGGCTGGCCGCGACCAAGACCCTGCTGTCGCGCCCGGATGCGATCGTGGTGGCCACGGTGTCGGCGATCTATGGCCTGGGTGCGCCGGAGGACTACCTGTCGCTGCGCCTGATCCTGTCCAAGGGTGAGCGCATCGACCAGCGCGACCTGATCAATCACCTGACCCAGCTGCAGTACACGCGCAATGAGTACGAGCTTCAGCGCGGCACGTTCCGCGTGCGTGGCGAAGTGATCGACGTGTTCCCGGCCGAGTCGGACAGCGAAGCGCTGCGCATCGAGCTGTTCGACGGCGAGGTCGAGAAGATCACCCTGTTCGACCCGCTCACCGGTGAGACGATGCGCAACATGCAGCGTTTCACCGTCTACCCCAAGACCCACTACGCCACTACCCGCGAGCGCGTGCTGGCCGCGGTGGAAACGATCAAGGTGGAGTTGAAGGAGCGGCTTGAGCAGCTGTACGCGGAAAACAAGCTGGTGGAGGCGCAGCGCCTGGCACAGCGCACGCAGTTCGACATCGAGATGATGGCCGAGGTCGGGTTCTGCAACGGTATCGAGAACTACTCGCGGCACCTGACCGGCAAGAACGCCGGCGAGCCGCCACCGACGCTGTTCGACTACCTGCCGCCGGACGCGCTGCTGGTCATCGACGAATCGCACGTGACCATTCCGCAGATCGGCGCCATGTTCAAGGGCGATCGCTCGCGCAAGGAGACCCTGGTCGAGTTCGGATTCCGCCTGCCGTCGGCACTGGACAACCGACCGCTGCGTTTCGAGGAATGGGAGGCGCGTTGCCCGCGCGCGATCTACGTGTCCGCCACGCCGGGCCCGTATGAGTACCGCGAGGCCGGCGACGAGATCACCGAGCTGGTGGTGCGCCCGACAGGCCTGATCGATCCGGTGGTGGAGATCCGCCCGGTGGGCACCCAGGTCGACGACCTGATGAGTGAGGCCAACGCGCGCATCAAGGCCGGTGACCGAGTGCTGGTCACCACGCTGACCAAGCGCATGGCCGAGAACCTCACCGAATACCTGACCGAACACGGTATCCGCGTGCGTTACCTGCACTCGGACGTGGATACGGTCGAGCGCGTGGAGATCATCCGCGACCTGCGCCTGGGCAAGTTCGATGTGCTGGTGGGCATCAACCTGCTGCGCGAAGGCCTGGACATGCCCGAGGTGTCGCTGGTGGCGATCCTCGACGCCGACAAGGAAGGCTTCCTGCGCTCCACCGGTTCGCTGATCCAGACCATCGGCCGCGCCGCCCGCAATGTGCGCGGCAAGGCGATCCTGTATGCGGACAAGGTGACCCGCTCGATGCAGGCAGCGATCGACGAGACCGACCGCCGCCGCGCCAAGCAGGTCGAGTACAACGAAGAACATGGCATCGTGCCGCGCTCGGTGGCGCGCCCGATCGTCGACGTCCTCGAAGGTGCGCGTTCGGATGCGGCGGAGAAGGAAGCCAAGAAGGGCAAGGGCAAGGGCAGGGCGGGTGTTGCCGAGGACGGAGCCGATTACCGTTCGCTCGGTCCGGCGCAGCTGGCGGCGCGTCTCAAGGCGCTGGAACAGCAGATGTACCAGCACGCCAAGGACCTGGAATTCGAGGATGCCGCACGGGTGCGTGACCAGATCCGGCAGCTGAAGGAAGCGAGTCTGGGCTGAACGCGGCGGTGCAGCATCTTCTTCACAAAAGTGTTGCGCTTCACGGCCGGCATCCGTAATATACGCGGCCTGCACCGACGCAATCGCGGACGTTCAGAAGCAAAAACGGGCGGTTAGCTCAGCGGTAGAGCACTACCTTGACATGGTAGGGGTCACAGGTTCGAACCCTGTACCGCCCACCACGAAGTCTCCGGAAGGAGGCTGTCGTGAACTGAAGAGCCCGGCCCTGGCGCCGGGTTTTTACGTAGCAAGGCCAGCTTTCGGGCGGCAGGAACAAGATGGGCGGTTAGCTCAGCGGTAGAGCACTACCTTGACATGGTAGGGGTCACAGGTTCGAACCCTGTACCGCCCACCACCTGGCTCCCGGCATTGCCGGTGCAGCGGTGGATCACGATGAAAGCCGGCCCTGGGCCGGCTTTTTCGTTTACGACGGTTGCCGGTGCCGGTGCCGGTGCCGGTGCCGGTGCCGAGCGTCAGCGCTGGGCAACCCATTCGTCGATGCTGATCATGCGCTGCAGCCGCCAGTGCCCGTCCACGCGTTCCCAGACCTGCGCGAAACGTGCTGAACCGGCCTGATGCTGCTGGCCGCCTGCAGGCAGGCGCTGGTTGCCCACGCGCAGCACGCGGTCCTGGCGTAGCCGGTACAACTGCAGGGCCGTCGGCTCCGGTGTCTGGTCATGTGCCGGGGGCACGCCCGCATGCCCGGCGTCGGCCTGCAGGATCTGGCTGCGCAGGGAGGCATCCCCGGCGTCGGCATCGCGGCCGAACAGGCCAGCGCACAACAGCAGCAGGGCAAGCATCGGCATGGCACGGTGCTCCGGAGAAGGGAGTCCAGCGTGGCACTGCCCCCTGCGCTGTGAAACCGGTATGCGACGAAAGCCGGAAAAGCGCCCGCCAAGTCGCTGCGGGAAGGATGAATCCGGGCCAGGAAGTGCCGGGCCGCGCTTCAAGGCGGCCCGGCGTGGTGGGCCACTGCGGGGTGGCCCGGTCATGGCCGCGGCGCTGGCTCAGCTCCGCGGCGGGTGTGGCAGGTCAGCGATGCCGACCCCATGCACGGATCCGGTTACAACGGATCGCAGCACAGCAGCTGGCCGTGCTTGCCCGCGTTGCCGAACGGGCACTGCGGGTGTGGTTCGCAGCCCGGTGCATATCCGGTCTTGGGCGAGACGGCGAAGGCCTGGCTGGCGCCGAAGGCCATGGCCGCGACAACGACGATACCGGCGACGGACGAAAGCACTTTCTTTCCGATCATGTGTATCTCCTTGGTTGGCGTTGTGGAGTTGCAGTTGCCGAAGGCACGGGAGTGCCGGTTGTGGCGCGAATGCGGTAACAGGGGGCCGCGACGCAATGCGCGGCACGCGGGATCAGGGCAGCGCCGGCTTCGGTGCGAGCGACGCGACGGCAGCCTGCACGACCTGGGCGTCGAGCTGGCCGACATGCTTGTAGGCAACGCGGCCATCGGCAGCCAGCACCATCAGCATCGGCGTGACGGTGGCGCGATAGCGCGTGGACGCGGCGGCTTCGTTGTCGATGGCGATCGGGAAGCGCAGTGCATGTTTGCCGGCGTAGTCCGCCAGCTGGTCGTATGGCGGCATGCCGACACCGACCAGTTCGCTGTTGCCGCGGGCCGCAGCGATCTGTTGCAGCTGCGGTACCGAGGCCAGGCAGTAGCGGCATGCGGTGGAGAAGAAATAGAGGATCTGCGGAACCTCGCGGGCACCGCCGATATCGACGAAGGTCTGCTGCGTGGTGCGCAGCGCCAGCGCATCCGGGCGACTACCCAGTTCGAGGCCATGTGCTGCAAGACGCATGTCCTGCAGCTGCGTGGCCATCTGCTCATTGATCTGCCGCAGCTGGCGGTTCTGCCATCCGAGCGCGATGACCAGCACGGACAGCAGCAGGGCGACAACGGGGAACAGGACGCGCTTGAGCATCGATCATCCTTGAACACAGCGTTGGGTCGAACATACCCGAACTGGCGCGCAGGTTGTTAAGCGGATGTTCCCGGCACATCCTCCGACGGAGCGCATGTACTAGAGTTGTGCCCGCGCAGGCATGCGTGCATGCCCTCCACCCATCCCCAGGATCTTTCAACGATGAGCGATCATGTGCCGGTTTCCAGGCCCAATCCGTTCTTTGAACTGCTGTTCGGCGGCAACATGCTGGAAGGTACGTTCAAGGCAGTGATCTGGGTCGCCCTGTTGTCCGCTGTGCTGGCCTGGACCACGTTCCGCTGAGCGGGGGCGCGGCACTGCCGCCGCGTTGCGGCAGGCCGGTGCTCAGGCGCTGAAGGCCTGGCGCAGGCTGCGCAGGGTGGCCTGCCGGTGCTCTTTCGCGCTGGCCTCGCCCATTTCCAGTTCCTGCAGGCGCAGCCCGACCAGGGTCATCGAAAGCGCGTATCCCCGGGCTGCGTCGGCAACGCGCGACTGGCCGAGCGCGCGACGTGCAAGCGCGCTTACGTGCTCAAGGTCGGGCATCAGGCCAAGGTAGACGCGTTCGGCGCTGTCCAGATCGGGGGCTCGCAGGATCGCGTGTGCTTCGGAGGTGGGGGAGACGGAGGCCATGGGGAGTCCTTGTCCGTAGCGGGTGCTCGTTCAGAACGAGCGCATCAGGGAAATGAAGGCCGATGACTGAGTGCCGCGTCGTGCCATCGGGCTGTCCTTTACTGCATCGCCGAGCCACTGGTTGGCGACCACGCCGGTCGCGCGCCACTTCGTGCCCAGGGGCGTGCTGACCGCGATCTGCAGGCTCGGTGATGTCGCGCTGCCCGGGTTGTAGGCGGCAAGTCCCGAGCGCAGCGCTTCCTCATCGCTGATGCCGTAGTAGTAATCCAGCAAGCGTGCGCTGGAGTGGACCACGCCGACCTTCGGGACCCAGGTGAAGCGACCAGCCTGGATCGGATAGCTGTAGTGCAGGCGCGACTCCATGCCACCTCCGTGCCCGGTGACCTCGCGCATCACGCTGGCCTCGACGATGCCCCAGTCGGCGCTGTATTCACCATTGATGCCGGCCATGGCGGACATCTGCCGGCTGTGCAGGCGGCGCAGCTGAGGATCGTTCACGTCGTCGGTCTTGAAGCGCAGCGTGTAGGGCGTGACCGCCGCCGACAGGCGCAGGCCCTCGCGCTTGTACAGGTACATGCCCAGCGAGCCCGGGCTGGCGAAGAAGCGCTGGCCCTGCCAGGCAATGGACGGGACCACCAGTGGCTTGACGTCGTAGTGCGCATACGCGCCCGAGGTCGCGCCAGCACTGATGCCGGCCTGTATGCCCGGGTTGCTGTCGGCGGCCTGCGCGAACACCGGCAGGCCAAAGGCAGCGGAGAACAGCAGCGGGCGCAGCAGGGTCGAGGGCAGTGGCGGCATCGGTCAACGACGTTGCGGAGGATGGCTGCGCATGATGGGGGCGCAACATTGTCAGAACATTGCGTCGGCGCATCCGCCAGGCCGAAGCGGAAAAAGTGGGCGCCAGGCACTATGATCGGCACCGTTTCCGGTAGCCGAGCCCCCGATGCGCATCCTCCTGGTCGAAGACGATCCTGACCTGTCCCGTGCCCTGCAATCGGGGCTGGAGCGGCAGGGCGTGGTCGCCGATGTGGTTGGTTGCCTGGCCGAAGCGGCCATCGCGCTGCGCGAACCGGTGCACCAGCTGATGCTGCTCGACCGCCAGTTGCCTGATGGCGATGGCGCTGGCTTCGTTGCCGTTGCGCGGGCCCTGCGTCCGAACCTGGCGGTGATCATGCTGACGGCCAAGGGCACGCTGTCGGACAAGGTCGAGGGCCTGGATGTCGGCGCCGATGACTATCTGGTCAAGCCGGTGGCGATCGAGGAACTGATGGCGCGCATCCGTGCGGTCTCGCGACGGCCCTCGGCAATGGTGACACCACGCTTGCGACTGGGCCGGCTGGAGTTCGATTTCGAATCGCTGCAGGCGCAGGTCGATGGCCAGCTGCTGGCGCTGCCCCGGCGCCAGGTGCTGGTGCTGCAGGCGCTGGCGATGCGGCAGGGGCGCACCGTCACCCGCAGTGCACTGGAGGCGGCGGTGTACGGCTTCGATGACGAGATCCAGTCCAATGCACTGGACGCGCACATCTCCAAGCTGCGCAAGGCGCTGCAACAGGCCGGGGCCGGCGTGGAGATCCATGTGATCCGCGGCGTCGGCTACCTGCTGGCGGAGGCCTGAGATGGCACGCCCGATCCGTTCCATCACCCTGGGCCTGGCCTGGCGCCTGTTCCTTGCGCAGGCGTTCACCGTGCTGTTCGCGGTGGTCGCGCTGATCCTGACCTGGGGTGACAAGGACTCCTGGGGCATGGACATGTCACGGCCGAGGCGGTGGCCAAAGCCGTGCACAGCGAAGGCGGCCGGCTGGAACTGGACCAGGCGCGCTGGGACAAGCTCAATGCCGGGGCCGGCGGCAACCTCTGGTTCGCGGCGGTTGATGACAGGGGCACGTGGCTGGAGCGCGGCACGATTCCTGCGGTCCACGCGCCATTGCTGGCACGCTTGCCGACAGTGGGCGCCACCGAACTGGGTTCACTGGTGCCACCCTATCTGGACGTGGCGCGGGTGATGATCCGCAACGAGGATGGACGCCGCATCACGGTGATGGTCGGTGGTGCTCCAAAGGGTGGGTTGCTGGATGGCGCGCTGATGGTGCTGCGCCTGATCGGCCTGTGGTTCTTCCTGCCGTTGATCGTGGTCACGCTGCTGGTGATGCCGACGGTGATCCATCGCGCGATGCGCGGCGTGCGCCGCTCCGCGCAGCAGGCCAAGGAACTGGACATCGGCCAGCCGGGCGCGCGCCTGGATGCGCAGCTGGTGTCCACCGAGGTCGCACCACTGGTGGAAGCGTTCAACGATGCGATCGACAAGGTGCAGCAGGGCTATGCAGCGCGCGACAAGTTCCTCGCCGATGCCGCGCATGAGCTGCGCGTACCGATCGCGGTGGTGCAGGCGCGCCTGTCGCAGCTGCCGCAGGGTGAACTGAAATCGCAGTTGCTGACCGACGTCGCCCGCCTCGGCAACGTGGCTGAGCACCTGCTCGACCTGCAGCGTCTCGATCGCAATGTCGGCGCGCTGCAGCGGCTGGACCTGGCGTTGCTGGTGCGCGAGGCGGCCGCCGATCTGGCGCCGCTGGTGGTCGGCGCCGGTTATGGCTTCGAGGTGGATGCGCCGGAGTCGCCCGTGTGGATCCATGGCGACAGCCTGGCGCTGGGGCGGGTGATCGCCAACCTGGTGCACAACGCCATCGTCCATGGCGGCGGGCGCGGCACGATCTGCGTGCGCCTCGATGCACGCGGCCTGCTGGAGGTCAGCGACCAGGGCGCCGGCATTCCGGTCGGCGACCGCGAAGCGATCTTCGAGCCCTTCCACCGCCTGCGTGCAGCCGGCAGCGGCAGTGGCCTGGGCCTGCACCTGGTGAAGGAAATCGTGCAGCACCACGGTGGCTCGGTCAGCGTTGGCGAAGCGGCTGGCGGCGGCGCCAGCTTCAGAGTCAATTTCCACCGCGGTACCGTACGGCGCTGACAGGCGCACGGGGAAAGGCCCGATAGGCAGCCTGCGGCCTCCAGCGGCAGGCTGGGGAAATGGTTCCCGATCGATCCGCCCCGGCCCTGTTTGGCTTTGGCTGCGCTGCAGGCCTGGTGCTGGGGGCGCTGGCCTGCGTGCAGATGCCGATGTTGCTGCCGCTGTGGCTGAGTGTGCCGATGGCGATCGCCGGCGCCGGCGGCTGGCTGTTGCCCTGGCGCGGCCGTGCCTGGTCTGCGTCCCTGCTCGGCCTGGCCTGGGCAACGGTGCACGGGCACTGGGTCCTGCATGGCCAGCTGCCACCCGGCGCGCCACCGCAGGATGTGCAGGTGCGGGGCCGGGTGGCCGACCTTCCCCGGCAGGGGCCCGGCTACACGCGTTTCGTGCTGCATGTCGAAGATGCCGGCGCGCTGCCATCGCTGCGTGGCAAGCGCCTGCAGGTGACCTGGAGCGACCCGTGGCGCGGATCGCCGGCGCACGAGGCGGAGGGCGGGCGCCATGCGGTTCGCGCAGGATCGCATTGGCAGTTGTCGTTGCGCGTGCGCGCGCCACGCTCGCGGATCAATCCCGGCGGCTTCGATGGCGAGCGCCACGCCGTGCTGCGGGGCATCTCCGGCAATGCCTCGGTGCGTGATCCGGCCCGTGCGCGGGAGTGGCTGCCGGCGCAGGGCCTGCAGGCCTGGCGGGAACGCAGCAGTGCGGCGATCGCCGTGCAGGTGGCACATCCTGCCGCGCGGTTCGTGCAGGCGCTGGCACTGGGCGATACCCGTGGCCTGTCCGATGCCGACTGGGAACACCTGCGCGCGCTGGGCCTGACCCATCTGGTCGCCATCTCCGGTTTCCACGTGGGCGTGGTGGCTGGCTTCGGTGTACTGCTGTGCCGCTTGTGGTGGTGGCTGTGCCCGTTGCTGGGACGGTACTGGCCACGGCCGCAGGCCGCCGCATGGGGAGCGGCGCTGGCCGCAGCCACCTATGCCGTGGCGGCGGGTGGTGCGCTGCCGACGGTGCGCGCAGCGCTGATGATCGGGCTGGTCGCACTGGCCAGGGCCGGGCGTCGCCCGGTGGGCGCAGGGCAGGGGCTGGCGTTGGCCGCGATGGTGATGCTGTTGCCTGCGCCGCTGTCGGTGCTCTCGGCTGGATTCTGGCTGAGCTTCGGTGGCGTGCTGTGGCTGCTCTGGTGCCTGCCGAGGACGGGGCCGGAGGGAATCGGTGGCGGGCTGCGCGGGTTCCTTGCCGCGCAGGGTGTTGCCAGCCTTGGGCTGCTGCCGATGTGCATCGCCTTGTTCGGCGGGACCGCGCGGCTGGGGCCGCTGGTTAACCTGCCGGTCATCCCGTGGTGGACAATGCTGGTTGTTCCGCTGTCGCTGCTCGGTACCGGCCTGCACGTGCTGCATGACGGCGCGGGGCGTTGGGCCTGGCGTGCCGCGGCCTGGCTGTTCGAGCTCAGCTGGGGGGCCCTGCAACCGTTGGCGCTGCATCCGCAGGCGATGTGGTGGCTGGCCGAGGCGCCGCGCTGGGCGCTACCCGTGGCCTTGCTGGGCGTGTTCTGGTGGCTGCTGCCGCGCGGCGCCGGCGGTGGCCTGGCGGGCCTGCTGCTGTGCCTGCCGCTGCTGTGGCCGGCCCGGCATGCACCGGCCGCGGGGGAGCTGGAGCTGCTGGTGCACGATGTCGGCCAGGGCACGGCGGTGCTGGTGCGCACGGCGCGGCACGCGCTCTGGTACGACGTGGGGCCGCCGACTGGCGGCGAGGGCAACGAACGCATCCTGGTCCCCGCCCTGCGCGCGCTCGGCCAGGGGCCGCCCCGGCAGGTGATGCTCAGCCATGACCACCTGGATCACACCGGCAGCCTGCCCAGCCTGCGACGGCAGTTGCCCGGGCTGCAGCTGCTGGCGCCACCGGGCAGCACCATCGGCGGCGCCACGCCCTGCCAGCAGGGGATGCGCTGGGAGTGGGACGGGGTTGATTTCCAGGTCCTGCACCCGGCGCCGGGCGGCCGGCAAGCCGAAAACGAGGACAGCTGCGTGCTGCGCATTGCCAGCCGTCACGGCGTGGTCCTGCTGCCGGGTGACATCGGTCGACCGGCCGAGGGGGCGCTGCTGCAGGCGTACCCGCACGCGCTGAGGGCGGACGTGGTACTGGTGCCGCACCATGGCAGCGGCGGCAGCTCCAGTGCGCCGTGGGTTGCGGCGGTGGCGCCGCGGCTGGCGGTGGTCTCGGCCGGGCACCGGAACCGCTTCGGCCACCCGCGCCGGGAGGTGGTCCAGCGCTGGCAGGCGCAAGGCGCGGAGGTGCTGGCCACGGCCGACTCCGGGGCGATCCGCGTATGGCTTGGCGCACAAGGCCTGCAGCTGCGTGAACAGCGCATCCATGCATCCCGGTGGTGGGATGCCGCTGGGCGGGCGCGGTCGGCTGCTATCCTATCGCCGATCGAACAAGCGGCCGTTGGGCCGGAGGGTTGAAACGTGTGGGAACTGGTCAAGGCCGGTGGCTGGCCGATGGTGCCGCTGCTGCTGTTGGGCGTACTGGCTTTGGCGATCATCCTGGAGCGTTTCTGGTCCCTTCGGCGGACTGAAGTGCTGCCGCCCGGCCTCGGCCAGGAAGTGCGCAACTGGGCCGCTCGCGGCAAGCTCGACCCGGCCCACCTGCAGACCCTGCGGGCGAATTCGCCGCTGGGCGCGCTGCTGGCTGCCGCACTGGAAGCCCGCAACCGCCCGCGCGACCAGATCCGCGAGCGCATCGAAGACACCGGCCGCCACCTGGTGCACCGCATGGAGCGATTCCTGAACGCACTGGGCACCATTGCCTCGGCGGGCCCGCTGCTGGGCCTGCTCGGCACGGTGATCGGCATGATCCAGATGTTCCTGGGCATCCTCGACCACGGCGTGGGCGACGTGAACCAGCTGGCCGGCGGCATCGGCAAGGCGCTGGTGTGCACCGCCACCGGCATGATCGTGGCGATTCCGGCGCTGATGTTCCATCGCTACTTCAAGGGCCGCATCCACGGCTACGTGGTGGAGATGGAGCAGGAAGCCAGCGCCCTGCTGGATACGCTCGACGGCCGCCCCGGGGTGATGAACCCGGCCCCGGCCGCGCGCCAGTCCGGCGCCGCCACGGCGAAGGCCTGATCGATGCGTATCGGCAACGACCGATCCCAGGATGAGCCGCATATCGACCTGGTGCCGCTGATCGACGTCATCCTGGTGCTGATCATCTTCTTCGTGGTCACCACCACCTTCGACGCGCGTTCGACGCTGCAGGTGCAGTTGCCGACCGCCAGCCAGCAGCAGACCAACGAGCCGCCGCGCTCGCTCAGCGTTCTGATCAACGCCGAAGGCCGTTACTTCATCAACGACCAGGAAGTGCTGCGCAGCGACGTAGAGTCGGTCAAGCAGACCATCGCCGCCGTGGCCGGCAGCGATCGCGAGCAGACCGTGCTGCTGCGTGCCGACGCACGCACTCCCTACCAGGCCGTGGTGACCGCGCAGGACGCGCTGGGTCAGCTCGGCTTCCGCCGTATTGCCATTGCAACAGCACCCGAGGTGCGTCCATGAGTTCCAATCACGCGCCGGTGTGGCCGATCTACAAACGTCTGCTGGGGTACACCCGCGCCTATTGGGTGTTCATGGTGGCCGCGGTCATCGCCATGGTGGTCGAAGCCCTGGCGGGCTACCACTTCACCAAGTTGATGGAGCCGCTGGTCAACCGCGGTTTCGTCAACCCGGAACCGCGCATGGCGGTGATCCTGCCGCTGACCATCCTGGGCCTGTTCCTGATGCGCAGCGTCGCCACCTGGGTGAGCGACTACGCGCTGGCCAAGACTGGTCGCAGCGTGGTGCGCGACCTGCGCGAACAGGTGCTGGCCAAGTACCTGCACCTGCCGTCCTCGCATTTTGATACCGAAGCGACGCCGGTGATGGTCAGCCGCCTGAACTTCGATACCGAACAGGTCACTCAGGCCAGTGCCGACGCACTCAAGACCGTGGTGGCCGACACCCTGACCATCATCGCCATGCTGGCGGTAATGCTGCAGATGAGCGTGAAGGTCACCGTGGCGATGCTGGTGGTGGTACCGCTGATCGGCGTGATCGTGTCCTACGTGGGCAAGCGCTACCGCCGCATCAGCCGTGGCATCCAGGATGGTATGGGTTCGATGGCGCAGACCGCCGAACAGTCGCTGGCGGCGCAGCAGGAAGTGAAGGTGCACGGCACCCAGCAGCATGAGATCTCGCGCTACTCGCGCCTGGCCAACCGCATGCTGTCGCTGAACATGAAGGTGGAAGTCACCCGTGCTGCCGCCTCCAGCGTGGTGCAGTTCCTGGCCGCACTGGCGCTGGCGGTGATCGTCTGGGTATCGACCCGCGAAGCGCTGGCCGGCCGCCTCAACGCCGGCCAGTTCATGGGCCTGATGACCTCGATGATGGCCATCATTCCTTCGCTGCGCCGCCTGACCAGCGTGCAGACCTCGATCTCGCGCGGCGTGGCCGCCGCAGAGCGCCTGTTCGGCATCCTCGACATGCAGGTCGAGCGTGACGAGGGCCGCAACAGCGTGCAGCGCGTACGCGGCGAACTGGCCTTCGACCACGTCATGCTGCGCTACCGCGAGGACAGCGGCATTGCCTTGGACGACATCAGTTTCGTTGCCAAGCCCGGCACGGTCACCGCCATCGTGGGTCGTTCCGGCAGTGGCAAGACCAGCCTGATCCGGCTGGTGCCGCGCTTCTACGAGCCCAGCGGTGGTGTCATCACCCTCGATGGCGTCGCGCTGGATGACTATCCGTTGGCCGACCTGCGTCGGCAGGTGGCGATGGTCGGGCAGAAGGTCATGCTGTTCGATGACACCATCGCGGCCAACATCGCCTATGGCATGGAAGCGAGCGAGGAGCAGATCCGTGCGGCGGCCGAAGCAGCCAATGCGTGGGAGTTCATCGCGCGCATGCCGCAGCAGCTGCAGACCCCGGTCGGCGAGAACGGCGCGCTGCTGTCCGGCGGCCAGCGCCAGCGCCTGGCGATCGCCCGCGCGATCCTGCGTGACGCCCCGATCCTGATCCTCGACGAAGCCACTGCCGCGCTGGACAACGAATCCGAGCGACTGGTGCAGGATGCGCTGCAGCGCCTGATGCCCGAACGCACCACGCTGGTCATCGCGCACCGCCTGTCGACCATCGAGCATGCCGATCAGGTGCTGGTGATGGACCACGGCCGCATCGTTGAACGGGGTACCCACAAGGAGCTGCTTGCCATGGGTGGCCTGTACCAGCATCTGCACAGCATGCAGTTCCGCGAAAGGCAGGACTGATGGCTGGCAAGGGTACCCAGACCCCGCCGTACTGGTACGACGGCAGCCCGGTTCCGTGGGCGATGCGCCTGCTGGCGCCGCTGTATGCCGGCATCACCGCGCTGCGCCGCCGTGCCTACCGGCGTGGATGGCGCAAGCGCTACGCGCTGCCGGTGCCGGTCATCGTGGTTGGCAACATCACCGCCGGCGGCACCGGCAAGACGCCGCTGACCATCGCCCTGGTCGAGCGCCTGCGTGCGGCCGGCTGGAAGCCGGGCGTCGCCAGCCGTGGCTATGGCCGTGAAGACGCTGACAAGCCGCTGTGGGTGCAGGCCGACACGCCGACCGCCAAGGGCGGTGACGAACCGGTGCTGATCGCCTGGAAGACCGGCGTACCGGTGCGCGTGGACGCTGACCGCGTGGCCGCAGGCAGGGCACTGGTCCAGGCCGGCTGCGATGTGATCGTCTGCGATGACGGCCTGCAGCACTACCGGCTGGCGCGCGACATCGAGATCGAAGTGGTCGATGCCCAGCGGCGCTACGGCAACGGCCGCATGATTCCCGCCGGACCGCTGCGCGAGCCGGTCAGCCGTGCCGGCGAATGCGATTTCCGCGTGGTCAACCTGGGCCAGGCCGATGAGGAAAGCGCGGCACAGGCCTGCGGTTTCGGCCAGTGGCCGATGGCCCTGCACATCGACAGTGCGCAGCCGCTGGCCGGTGGCCGCGCGCGCCCGTTGTCGTACTTCAAGGGCCAGCGTGTTCATGCGGTGGCCGGCATCGCCCATCCGCAGCGCTTCTTCGACATGCTGCGCGCGCGTGGCATCGGCGTGGTGCCGCACGCCTTTGCCGACCACCAGGCCTACCAGCCGCAGGACCTGTCGTTCGGCAGCCAGCTGCCGGTGCTGATGACCGAGAAGGATGCGGTGAAATGCCGCGCGTTCGGCAACGATTGGCATTACGCGGTGCCGTTGCGTGCCGAGTTGCCTGCCGCGTTCTGGGTGGCGCTGACCGACCGCCTGGACAAGCTGCGACCGAACTGAGCGGCGCGGCGGCGCTTGCATTCACGTGCCGCCGGCCGCATCCCCGTTGTAACGAGCCTGCCGAGTATTGCCCCATGACCGAATTCGTCGTCGCCATTCCGGCCCGCTATGCCGCCTCGCGGCTGCCGGGCAAGCCGCTGCGCCTGCTGGGCGCTGAGCCGCTGGTGCTGCACGTGGCGCGCCGCGCGCTGCAGGCCGGCGCTGGCGAGGTCTGGGTCGCTACCGACGATCAACGCATTGCCGACGCGCTGTCCGGGCTGGCCGAGGTGAAGGTGGCGATGACCGCCACCTCGCATGCCTCCGGTACCGACCGCCTGGCCGAGTGCGCGCGCATCGCCGGCTGGGCCGACGACACCGTGGTGGTCAACCTGCAGGGTGATGAACCGTTCGCGCCGGCTGCGGGAATCCGTGCGGTGGCCCAGGCGCTGGTTGAAGGCAATGCGCCGATGTCGACCCTGGCGACCGCCGTGGAGGATGCAGAAACCCTGTTCGATCCGAACGTGGTCAAGCTGGTGCGCAACGTGCGCAACGAGGCGATGTACTTCAGCCGCGCGCCGATCGCCTGGCACCGCGATGGTTTCGCGCGCAGCCGCGACACGCTGCCGGAAGGGCATGCCTGGCTGCGCCACATCGGCATCTATGGCTACCGCGCCGGTTTCCTGCAGCAGTTCGCGGCGATGCCCCCGGGCCGGCTGGAGCAGGTCGAATCGCTTGAGCAGCTGCGCGTGCTCGAGGCCGGCTACCCGATCAGCGTGGCGATCTCGCCGGAGCCGTTCCCGCCCGGCATCGATACGCCCGAGGATCTGGAACGCGCTGAAGCGCTGCTGCAGACGCTGGCCGCGCGATGAGGCTGCTGGTCGTCTGCCTCGGCAACATCTGCCGTTCGCCGATGGCCGAAGGTGCGCTCCGCGCACGCCTGGACGCTTCACCGCTGGCGGGGCGGGTGCAGGTGGATTCGGCCGGCACCGGCGACTGGCATGTGGGCGAGCCGCCGGGCCGGCGTGCGATCGCCTGCGCGGCCGGGCACGGCGTGGACATCGGCGGCCTGCGTGCGCGCCAGCTGCACGCCGCTGATTTCGACCGCTTCGACTGGATCCTCTGCGCCGACGAGGCGAACCTGCGGGACGCGGGACGCTTGGTGGCACCCGCCCAGCGTGAGCGGCTGGCGCTGTACCTGCCCTGGTCGGGCGGGGAGGGGCAGGCGGCCATCCCGGATCCTTACACCGGCGGCAGCGATCACTTCGAACAGGTCTGGACGCTGGTCGACAATGCTGCAAAACGTGCAGTGGCACGACTGTTGCATGACGCCGACTCCGGCATAATCGGGCCATGAACGTCCAGCCCGTCCCGGACCTGCCCGAGTTCGCCACCTGGCTCAATGCCGCTCCCTGTACCCTGACCGAACTGCGCGGTCGGCCGGTGGCGCTGTTGTTCGTCAACGCCGCTTCTGCCTGGAGCGCGCAGCGCCTGGCCGAATTCAGTCAATGGCTGTCGCGTCACCCTGGCATGCTGCAGCCGCTGGTCCTGCAGGTACCCCGCTTCGATTTCGAGCGTGACGCCGGCGCCGCACTCAAACTGCTGCGCCGCCAGGGGCTGTCAATGCCGGTCCTGCTCGATGCCGACTGGGATGGCTGGCGTCGCTTCGGCATCACATCGTGGCCGACCGTGGTGCTGCTGGACGCGCAGGGTCGCGAGCAGCAGCGGCTGGTCGGGCTGGGGGCTCCGGGAGAGCTTGAGCGTGCGTTGAATGCGCTGTGCCACGGTGCGCCGTCGGCACCGCCGCGCGGCGGTACCGAGCTGCATCCGGAGCCGCGGCAGGCCCTGCGTTTTCCGCTGGGCCTGGCGGTCAGCACCGAACGCCTGTACATCGCCGACAGTGGCCATCACCGCATCCTCGAATGCAGCCACGGCGGCCGCATCCTGCGCCAGTTCGGGCTGGGGACGGCCGATTTCATGGACGGCAACCTCGCCGAAGCGGCGTTCCATCGCCCGCAGGCGCTGGTGCTGGAGCGCGACGCGCTGTACGTGGCCGACACCGGCAACCATGCCGTGCGCCGCATCAACCTGCTGACCGGCATCGTCGACACGCTGTGCGGCAATGGCCGCCCCGGTGCGCCGGTGGAGGGCCCGGTAGCACAGGCGCGGCAGGTCTCGCTGGACCACCCGGTCGGCCTCGCCATCGCCGATAACCAGCTGCACATCGCCATGGCCGGCGACAACCGCATCTGGAGCTACCACCTGGGTCAGCGCAGCCTGCAGTGGCGCGCCGGCAGCGGTGCCATCGACGAGCGTGACGGCAGCGGCCACCTGGCTGCCTTTGCCCAACCGACTGCGCTGGCCGTGGTGCAGCAGGTGCTGTACGTGGCCGATGCGCTGGGCTCCTCGATCCGTGCACTGCAGCTGCGCGGGGATCTGGTGCAGACGCTGGTCGGGCAGGGCCCCTGGCGTTTCGGTGACGAAGATGGCCCGCGCGCGCAGGCCAGCCTGCAGTTCCCACAGGCGATCGCGCTGAGTCCGGATGCGCCGCTGCTGTGGATTGCCGATACTGGCAATGGTCGCCTGCGCACGCTGCGGCTGGGCGGTGGCGAACTGACCACCCAGCCGCTGCCGCGCCGCCTGCACGGCCCGGCCGGGTTGGCCGTGGGTGCCGGTGCGGTGTGGATCGCCGAGACCGATGCCCACGCCGTGCTGCGATTCGACCCCGAAAGCGGCGTGCTCAGCGAAGTGCCGATCAGCGAATGACCGACGTTCCCGCCCCGGCCTTCGACGGCAAGGCCTTCGCGGCCCAGCTCAGTACCGCCCCCGGTGTGTACCGCATGTACGCGGCCGACGACACCCTGCTGTATGTCGGCAAGGCGCGTGCGCTGCGTAACCGAGTCGGCAGCTATTTCAACGGCAGCCCGAAGAATGCGCGGATCATGTCGATGATCTCGCAGATCGTGCGCATGGACGTGACGGTGACGCGCTCGGAAGCCGAGGCGCTGCTGCTGGAAAACCAGCTGATCAAGTCGCTGTCGCCGCGTTACAACGTCTCGCTGCGCGACGACAAGACCTATCCGCATGTGCTGCTGACCCGCGAGGACTGGCCGCGCATCGCGCTGCATCGCGGCCCGCGCGCCATTCCCGGCCGCTATTTCGGGCCGTATCCCGGCGTCACTGCGGTGCGCGAAACGCTGAACCTGATGCACAAGCTGTTCAAGCTGCGCAGCTGCGAGGACAGCGTGTTCCGCAACCGCTCGCGGCCGTGCCTGCAATACCAGATCGGGCGTTGCAGCGCGCCCTGCGTGGAGCTGGTGGCGCCTGCCGAGTACGCCGAATCGGTGCGTCGCGCTGCATTGTTCCTGGAAGGCAAGAGCGACGAACTGACCCGCGAGCTGGGCGAGCAGATGCAGGCCGCCAGCGAGGCACTGGAATTCGAGCAGGCCGCGCGCCTGCGTGACCTGATTTCCTCGCTGCGCAGCATGCAGACCCGCCAGTACGTGGATGGCCGTGCTGCCGACCTGGACGTGCTGGCGGTGGCCATGCAGGGCTCGCAGGCCTGCGTGCTGCTGCTGGCGTTCCGCGATGGCCGCAACCTCGGCACCCGCCCGTTCTTCCCGCGCACCAATGGTGAAGAAAGCCCGGAGGAAGTGCTGGCCGCGTTCGTCTCGCAGTACTACATCGAATTCGAGCCGCCGCGCGAGATCCTGCTGGACCGCGAGATCCCCGATGCCGACCTGCTGGTCGCCGCGCTGTCGGCCTCGGCCGAGCGCAAGGTGCAGCTGAAGTGGAACGTGCGCGGCGAGCGCGCCGGCTACGTGGAACTGGCCAGCCGCAACGCGCAGCTGACCCTGGCCACCGAACTCAACAGCCGCAACGCGCAGCATGCGCGCAGCGACGCACTGCGCGAGATGCTGGGTCTGGCCGAGCCGGTCAAGCGGGTCGAGTGTTTCGATATCAGCCACACCCTGGGCGAGGCTACCGTGGCCTCGTGCGTGGTGTTCGACGCTGCCGGTCCGGTGCGCGCGCAGTATCGCCGCTTCAACATCAGCGGCATCGAGCCGGGCGATGACTACGCCGCCATGCGCCAGGCCATCGACCGCCGCTTCCGCCGTGCGGTGGAAGAGCAGGGCGTGCTGCCGGACGTGCTGCTGATCGACGGCGGCGCCGGGCAGCTGGCGCAGGCCCAGGCCGCACTGGCCGACCTGGGCGTGGAAGGCGTGCTGCTGGTGGGTGTGGCCAAGGGCGTGGAGCGCCGCGCCGGCCATGAAGCGCTGGTGATGCCCGACGGCCGCGAGCTGCGCCCCGGCGCGGCCAACCCGGCGCTGCAGTTCATCCAGCAGGTGCGCGACGAGGCGCACCGCTTCGCCATCACCGGCCACCGCGGCCGCCGGCAGAAGGCGCGGATGACCAGCAAGCTGGAGGACATTCCCGGTATCGGGCCGCGCCGCCGCGCCAGCCTGCTCAAGCATTTCGGGGGCCTGGTGGGGCTGAAAGCCGCTGGCGAAGCGGAAATCGCCAAGGTGGAAGGCATCAATGACGCCCTCGCGGCACGTATCTACGCTAACCTGCACGGGTTGGCCACGCCTGATGCGGCCGAGTAGAGAGAGAAGCACGCAAGCATGAAGTTGACCCTGCCCACCTGGCTGACGTTGTTGCGGATCGTGATGATCCCGGTGCTGGTGCTGGTGTTCTACCTGCCCTACACCTGGACCAACTTCGCTTCGGCGGCGATCTTCGGCCTGGCCGCGATCACCGACTGGCTCGATGGCTGGATCGCACGCCGTTACCAGCTGGAGTCGGCCTTCGGTGCCTTCCTCGACCCGGTCGCGGACAAGCTGATGGTGGCAGTGGCACTGTTCCTGATCGTGCAGGGCCATCCGACGCCGTGGATGGCGTTCTGGGCGGCGGTGATCGTCGGCCGCGAGATCGCGGTATCGGCGCTGCGCGAATGGATGGCCGAGCTGGGCCAGCGTGCGAAGGTGCGCGTGGCGATGATCGGCAAGGTCAAGACCACCGCGCAGATGGTCGCGCTGCTGTGCCTGCTGTACTCGGTGGCCCCGAACGTGCCGGTGGAAGACATCTGGATGGGCTGGCCGGTGTTCCATATCGGCGACTGGACCCTGGCGATTGCCGCGGTGCTGACCCTGTGGTCGGGACTGCAGTACCTGCACGCCGCCTGGCCGAGCCTGCGCGATGACGAGCGCGCTGCGCGCGAGCGTGCGCGGCAGAAGAAGCTGGGCAACTGAGCCCGGGGTCGGATCCCTTTCTGCAGGAAAGGGCTCTGACCCCACGGTTGCTGCCATCCACGCATGGCGTGGATCTATTGGAAATGCCGCATCCACGGAGGGGGCGGATCCATCAGTTTGCGGAGACGCTGTAGTAGATCCACGCCATGCGTGGATAGGCGGTGCAAGGCGCCTCACAGACCCTGAAAAAAGCGCTTGACGCCATCCTTGGAATAGGTAAAATTTCGCCTCCCAAGCGGGAATAGCTCAGTTGGTAGAGCGCAACCTTGCCAAGGTTGAGGTCGCGAGTTCGAGTCTCGTTTCCCGCTCCAGATTCAAGAGAAACGCTCCCGCAAGGGAGCGTTTTTCGTTTGCGTGTTCCACGCTTCATCCTCACTTCACCGCCACTCCTTCGCCTCACCACGCGGCAGTTCGAAGCTGCATCTCCGACTCTCCACGGCGATGCCGCAATGCCTCACACTCTCTCCGCCTACGACCACGACGTCGTCATCGTCGGCGCCAGCTTCGCCGGTGCCGCCTGCGCACTGGCTGCCGCCCAGTACGGTCTGCGCGTCTGCGTGCTTGAACGCAAGGCCGACCCCGGCGAGCGCCTGCACACCACCGGCATCGTGGTGAAGGAAGCGATGGAGCAGACCTGGCTGGGGCGCATGCCCGAGCATCTGGTGCAGCGGGTCGCAAACGTGCGCCTGTATGCGCCGAACCTGCGCAACGTGTTGCTGGCCGCGCCGGGCTATTACTTCCTCACCACCGATACACCGAACCTGATGCGCTGGCTGGCCAGCGAGCTGCGCGCGAATGGTGTCGACCTGCGCCTGCAACGGTCTTTCACCGATGCCCATCGCAGTGGTGATGGCTGGCAGGTGGATGGGGCAGGGCGATGCGCCTATCTGGTTGGTGCTGATGGCGCACGCTCACGCGTGGCCCAGCGCACCGGCCTTGGCCAGGTGCGCGACACCCTCTACGGCGTCGAGCGCGAGTTCGCCGGCCTGCAGGTGGCGCAAGGCAATGCGCTGCATTGCTTTGTCAGCAAGCGCTACGCGCCGGGCTACATCGGCTGGGTCGCACAGAATCCGACCGGGCTGCAGGTGGGATTGGCGCTGCGTCATGACCCGCAACAGGTGCGGCCGCCGGATATCGATGGCTTCCTCGACCACGTGCGCGATGTGGTCGGCATTCCGCCTTCGGCGCGTCCCTCGGCCACCCGCGCCGGCTTGGTCCCGTGCGGCCGGCCGGATGGGCCGTTCACCGGCCAACGCGTGATCCTGACCGGCGACGCGGCAGGCATCGTCTCGCCGCTGTCCGCCGGGGGCATCCACTCCTCGTGGCGGCATGGCTGGGCGGTCGGCGAGGCGATTGCCCGCCATCTGCGTGGGCAAGGGCCGGAAGCGGAACGGGTGGCGCGGCGGGTGGCGCCGGCATTCCATGGCAAGCGCCTGCTGCGCTGGGCGATGGACCATCTGCAGGCCGACTGGCCGCTCAATGCACTGCTGCACACGGCGGCCACGCGGCGCATCGCCGAGCAGGTCTACTTCCACCGCCGTGGCCTGCGAACCTGAGGTATCGGTCCTGGGGGCCTGAACGCCTCCCCGCAATGCAGGCGAAAATTCCTGTTGACGCCGTGCAGCAATATCGACACAATAGCGCTCCTTCGACGCAGGTCGAACGAAATCTGCGGGAATAGCTCAGTTGGTAGAGCGCAACCTTGCCAAGGTTGAGGTCGCGAGTTCGAGTCTCGTTTCCCGCTCCAGATTCAAGAAGAACGCTCCCGAAAGGGGGCGTTTTTCGTTTGTCATGACGTTGGCGGCACGGGGCGCTACATTCGCGCCATGGCATTGTCATGGCGGGCGTGATATCGGCGGCCTGGCGGGACGATTCCAGCGTTAGTGTCGCAATCGGAATGGCGGGGCGTATCGGTCGTGGGGATGACCGCAGGGGCGGGGCTCGGGGAAGGTGGCAACAAGACGCAATGGCCCGGATGTCGCACCAGCGTTCCGTGCGTCGCATGCAGTGAAAGGCTGGCGAAAGGCCAACGCCATCGTTGCCTGAACCGCATGCGTGCTGTGACCTTTTTCGGACCATTTCTCCATGTTCGCTCCACAATCGCACGGTAGCCTTCATGCTCCTTCTACACGTTGGCGGGCTGGTGGTCAGGCGTATCACTTCAGTGGCAGTGCCCAGGACAGGGCGCGGACTCTCCCTGCAGGCAGTGCTGCGCCCCGGTGCGTTGTTGGCAACCCTGGCCCTTGCCGGCTGCATGTCGGTGCCCGTCCCGGACCTGCCTGATCGCACACCCAGCGCCTGGACCCAGGTACCGCAGGGCCAGGGCGTGGCGGTGGACGCCAGGCAGTGGTGGAAGGTGCTGGCCGACCCGGCGCTGGATGGCCTGGTCGATCAGGCGGTCGCCGGCAATCTCGACCTGCAGCAGGCCACCTTGCGCCTGCAGGCCGTTCGGATCGTCGCTGGCACGTCCGACTCGCGTTTCCTGCCGGAAATCTCCGCCAGCGCCAAGCAGGTGCAGGACGCCGCCGCTGTCGATACCTACTTCCATGCCGGCATTGAAGCGATCTGGGACCTGGGCCTGTTCGGCGCCGCCGAGAGTGTGCAGCTGAGCGCGCAGGCTTCGGCTGGCAATGCCGAGGCGCTGCGCAATGCCGCGCAGGTCGCGGTGATCGCCGACGTGGTGCGTAGCTATCTTGACCTCACCGTGGCACAGGCCCAGCAGGACCTGCTGGCCCGGCAGCAGACTGTGGACGACCGCGGTGAACAGTTGGCCCTGGTCCGCCAGCGCCTGCGCCTGGATGAACCCGGCGAGCTGGACCGCCTGCGTGCGCGCCAGGCGGCGACCCGCGCAGCCACGGCGCAGGCCCGCGAAAATGCTGACAACGCGGCCCGCGCGCTGGCATTGCTGCTGGGCCGTGACGGCCCGGACCCGGCCTGGCGCGCCTATCGCACGCCGCCGAAGCTGGGCACGTTCTCGTTGCAGCAGGTCCCAGCGGACCTGTTGCGCCATCGTCCGCAGATCCTGCTGGCCGAATCGGAGGTGATGCAGGCCGCCGCCAGCAAGGGCTCGGCGCGCGCCGCGATGTACCCGCGGATCAGCCTCGGCGGCTCCATTCTGTATGCCTACAACCTCACCCAGAACGCGCGCTCCAATTCCGACTCCAGTCCGTCGATCGGTCCATACGTCGATATTCCGCTGTGGGACTGGGGCCAACGCCGTGCGCGTTTCCATGCCGATGAGAAGCAACTGGACGCCGCGCTGCTCGGGTATCGCAAGGCCGTGCTGGAAGGCGTGAGCGAAGTGGAAGGCGCACTGGGCAGCCTGGCGCGCCAGGACAGCAGCATCCAATCGCTCCGTGCGGCCAATGATGCCGCCAACCAGCAGGTCAAGCGCCAGGTGCGGCAGGTGCAGCTGGGCCTGTCCAGCGAGTTCGATGGGCTGGATACGCAGCGTGCCGCATTGGCCTCGCAGGCCGACCTGATCGGTGCGCAGGGCGCGCGCGTGCTGGCGTTTGCGTCGCTGTACCGCGCCCTTGGTGGCGCACCGCTGCCGGTCGAGGCTGAGGGCGAACCGCAATGATCGCGCTGGCCCGCAAGACCCTGGCCTATGAGTGGCGCCGGTTCCTGCCGGTGGTGCTGGCGATGTGTTTCGCCGGCGTGCTGTTGATCGTGCAGGCCGCACTGGTGCTGGGCATCTTCGGCACCGCCGCGATCTATGTGAAGGCATCCTCGGCCGATATCTGGGCCGGTTTCCCCGGCACCCAGAGCGTCAACTACGGCCACGCGATCAGCGCCGATGTGGAAAGCCACCTGCGCATGGATCCGGATGTCACCCGCGTCGAACCTTACGAGTGGGTGGATGGCGAATGGCGCTCCAGCGCGCAGGGCACCGGCAACGTGTCGGTGTATCTGTCCGGCATCTCCACCCAGGACGACGCGATGATGTTCGCGCGCATCCTGCCCATCGACCTGCGCGCGCAGTTGCGCGAACCGGGTGCGGTGATCGTCGACAGCGCTGACCTGGATACGCTGGGCGTGGACCTGCAGAACAACCGTGCCTGGATCAATGGCAAGGCCGTGCGCGTGGTTGCCGCGCAGCCGGGCCTGCGTGGCCTTGGTGGTGTCAACGTACTGGCTTCGCTGGATACCGCGCGCGCCATCGCCGGTACCGACCCACATGAGGGCAGTACCTACTTCGTGGCGGGCCTGCGCTCGCCGGACCTGGCCGACCGCGTGCGCGATCGCCTGGCCGCGTCGATGGGCCAAGCTACGCCGGTCGAGTTCTGGACCGCGCCGGAGTTCGCCAGCCGCTCGCAGCAGTACTGGCTGTTCGACACCGGTGCCGGCATCGCGGTGTTGTTCATGGCCGTCATCGTCTGCTTCGTCGGCGCGGTGATCACCAACCAGTCGTTCGCGTCGGTGGTGGCTGGCTCGGTTCGCGAGTACGCCACGCTCAATGCACTCGGTGCAGGCCGCTATGCGCTGGCACGGGTGGTGTTCGAGCAGGCGTTGCTGATCGGTGGCGTGGGCATGTTGCTGGCGGCGGCCTTCAGCACCGTGGTGCTGTTGATCGCGCAGACCCAGCGCGTGCCGGTGCAGCTGACACCGATGGTGATCCTCGGCTGCGTCGCACTGGTTGCGGTGATGGCCATGCTCTCCAGCATCATGGCGGTGCGCAGTGTCGTCCGCTCCGATCCATCGTTGCTGCTGCGTTGAGGACCGGCCGATGACTTCCACACGCGCCGTCGCCCCGACCCTGCGGGCCGATGCACTTGAAAAGGGCTTCATGTCCGGCGACGTGCAGGTGCCGGTGCTGCGCGGCCTGTCGCTGGACATCTATCCTGGCGAGCTGACCCTGGTATCGGGCCCGTCGGGTTGCGGCAAGAGCACGCTGTTGTCGCTGCTGTCCGGCCTGTCCGCGCCCGATGGTGGCCGCGTGCACGCACTTGGCCAGGATGTGGGGCACATGACCCGAAGCGAGGTGGAGCGCTTCCGCCTGCACCATGTCGGTTTCGTGTTCCAGGGCTTCAATCTGTTCCCGGCACTGACTGCGCTGGAGCAGGTGCAGCTGCCGCTGGGCTACCGCGGCATGCGCAATCGCGAAAGCGAACCGCTGGCGCGCAAGGCGCTGGAAGAAGTGGGCCTCAGCCACCGCAGTCACATGCGCCCGGCGCAGCTGTCCGGCGGCGAGAAGCAGCGTGTGGCCGTTGCCCGCGCCTTCGCCAAGTCGCCGACGCTGATCTTCGCAGACGAACCCACCAGCGCGCTGGACGCCGAGAACGGCCAGCGCGTGATCGACATCCTGCATCGCTACGCACGTGCGCATGGCGCCACCGTGCTGTGCGTGAGCCACGATCCGCGCCTGATCCGGCATGCCGATCGGGTGATCGCCATGGAAGACGGCATGGTCCGTGATGACCGCCGCCAGAACGAAACTGTAGAGTCCGCCCCATGACCAAGACGTCGCACCTGCTTCCCCTCAGCCTGGCCCTGTCCGCGGCACTGCTGCTCGGCGCCTGTTCCAGGGACGCGCCTGCGCCTGCACAGTCGCCTTCGGGCAAGGCCGGTGCAACCGCCGTCGGCAAGGTCGCGGTGGCGCGCGGCATCATCGACGTCGAGGGTGGCCTGATCGCGCTGGCACCGCCGGTGGATGGCTCGATCACCGCCGCACCGGTGAAGGAAGGCGCCACGGTGAAGAAGGGGCAGCTGCTGCTGTCGCTGGATGGTGCCTTGCTGCAGCAGGAGGTGGCGATGGCCAGCGCCGATCTCGCCCTGGCCAATGACCGCCTGAAGGGCAGTCAGGCGCAGCTGCGCGAACTGGAGCGCAACGCTACTCGCCTTTCCACGGGGGCCAGCGAAGGCGTGTCGTCCAACCAGCAGGCCGATGCGGCCAAGCAGCAGCTGGCGGGTGTGCGCGCCGATGTTGACGTGGCCGGTGCGCAGGTCGACCTGGCCCAGCACAAGCTGGAACACGCCAGGCTGAAACTGCAGCAGATGTCGCTGAGCGCGCCGGAAGCCGGCACCGTGGTCGGCCAGGTGCCTGGCCTCGGAGCTTTCGTGCAGGCGGGCAAGCCGGCGATCTCCCTGCTGCCCGCGCGCCCGCTGCAGGTACGTGCCGAACTCAGCGCCGCCTATGCCGATGCCGTGCAGGTGGGCATGAAGGCTACCGTGGTGCCGGACAGCGATGGTGCCGAGAACACCGGCACGCTGCCGTCCGCACGCGTGGTGCGCATCAGCCCTGTGTTCGCGCAGGCACGCCTGCCTGAAGATGCAGGGCGTGGCGTGGCCAAGGTAGTGGAGTGTGTACTGGAGTTCGATGGCGAGGCCAAGGCGCGCTTCGGCCAGCATGTGCGGGTGGAGTTCCGGAAGTAGGTCCGGTCAGCCGTTGAGCCAGCGGCGTAGGCGCGGGCAGACGGAGGCCGGGACCACGACCAGCAGCGCCAGAAGAAGGATGCCGCTGGTTGCAAGCAACCAGAACAGGTGCACATCGCGCACGGGAGACTGATGCATGGCGGTCACGCCCCAGAGTGTTGTCCAGCCCAGCCAGGGGAAGGCGCAGACAAGCATTCGCAGCCACAGACGGTGAAATCGCCATGGCTGCACGATCAGGCCCAGGGCAACAATCTCCACCAGAATGATCAGCGTTAAGGTGACGACTGAACTTGTGGGGTAAGGCAGTGTTCCAGACTCGGTGTGACGCAGTTGCCAGTAGTCTGGCTTGAAGCCGGCATGGATGAGTGCGAACGCCAGTAGCAGCCATACAACGGATGCGGATAGCCAGAAGACCTGGATTGCCGTCGGTTTCTGAAAGAGGTTTGGCATCTACTCGGGCAGGTATCCCTGCTGCTTCCAGAAGTTCATCGCGAACGCATGGTCTTTCGCGAGGTAGGGTGTTCTTCCTTTCAGTAAGCCCGAATTTGTGCCGCGCATTTCCCTTGCGCCACGCTTGAACAGGTGTAGTGCGTCGGCCAGCGCCTCCCCTCCGACGGGATCTATCTGAACCGGCGAGTCTTCAGTGCGCAGGTCTGCCTTGTAACGAATGTGAACGCGCTCCCCTCCATCCATGCATGTCTCAATGCAGTAGTAGTAGCTTTCGATGACGCTGCTACCGTCGACCTGTTGAAGTTCCCGTGAAAGGCGGAGCATGGGCTCCTCGCGGCCAGGCCCGCGTTTCTCTTGGCGAAATGCAGCATGACAGTGACCCACCCAGAATCCGCAACGTTCACCATCGCCGTAGTCGTCGTATGGCTGGCAGATCGGAAGCGCCAGGAGATCGCGTATCTCGGCCGCTGAAATTGTCTCCGTGGTCCTTTGGCGGTTCGATGCGCCTTCCTTAAGAAATCGCCACCCGTCGAGGATAAGTGCGATGAAGGGGGGCTGGATGTCGTGTGACTCCACCTCGTCCCATTCGGGCTGAACTTGTCCAGCATCGCTGCAGACGTATTTCAATAGGCTCCAACCAGATCCAGCACCTCCCATGTGAGAGGCTGTGGTGCTGGCGGTCGCTTCAGTGCGCCGCATTACGAGGCGTGCAGCGATGTTCTTCGATGGATCTTCCATCTGCACGGTGTATGCGCGGGCGTCGGCGTCGGTGTTGTCCGCACTTGCTAGAAGTGAGATGCCGCTGCGGTGGAATTCATAGGTCCGGGTATCCATGGGAAGCATGTCTTCTCCACAGGCGCGTAGCAGACTTTCTGGGCTGACAGTTGCATCGCCAAACAGGTTCACTGTGCATAGCGTCGGGTCCGGCGCTGACAGACCCTCCGCACGGATGACGCTCTTCCCGGCAGTGAGCCTTTGCAGCATGGCTCCTGCATCCAGTGACCAGAAGCTGTCCGGACCCTCGGATTCGCGTGAGAGGCAATCGGGCTCGATGATCTGCTCAATTCCGTCGTCAATGATGGCTTCGTCGTCCATCCTGCGAATGCAGTGAACCGAGCCATCGAATTGCATGGAGTAGTCGGTCTGAATGAGAAGCGCTGCCTGGGTGTTCCCGACCACGTGCAGTTCCCCGTGGTTGTAGTCGCCCCAGAACAGCTCGCGTATCAGCAGGTTGCCGCCTACGCGGATTTCCTGTCCGCCGGCGATGGCATTGGTTGTCGTCAGGTCGCCCGAGACAAGCAATCCGCATGCGCCGTCGGTTTCAAGGCTGTGAACATGGCGCGCTATCTCTGCATTGCCGCGAACCAGGATGAAACGGATGTACGCACCAAGATCTTCTTCCCGCCACGGGGCCAGCGGGTCGTCCAGGTCCAGCGTGTCGAGCTTGAGGTCGCCATCAACCAAGAGAACTAACTCATCGGGATCACCCCAGACGTAGTGCTCTGGTGCGTATGTTGAGTCCTGCGGTACCTCACCCTTGATGTCGGCGTATCGGACGACCTGAAAGGGGCAGGCTGCGGAAAGTCGCGTGGCAAGTTCCAGGGGAGTAATCGGCCGGTCTCCAGCCATCGCTGGTAACGCTGCCTCAAGCGGATCCGCGTCGTCGGGGAGCTGTGATGCCTGCTGGCTCGACTGCTGCATGAATTATCCCGGTTTGGCAGAGGCATATGCAGAGCAGCGACAGTGAAAGTATTGCCGGCTCTGTGGGCCTCGGGTCAGGTACTGTCCTTCGCCGGTCCGCTGCGGGTCCATGCAACTATTCTGAAATGCGTAGGCCATCTCTGCGCGTCTTCTCCCTGCGGAAGCCATGCGGTGAGCTTATGAAAGCCCGCCACGCGCTCACCGCCGACACCAAGCACAGCGCCAGCAGTAGTCCCACGTCCAGCATCAACAACCACAGCAGATGCATGCCGTGTACCGGCGGCTGGTGCATGGCTGACAGCATCCACGGCACCGACCATGCCAGCAGCAGGGCGAAGGCGATCAGCAGGCGCAGCCACAGTCGTTTCAGTCGCCACGGCCGCACGATCAAGGCGGCTACCACCAGTTCGACGGTGCCCAGCAACGCGAACACGATGACAGTGCTGGTCGGGTAGGGCGACTCGGCGCCTTCCAGGTGATGCAGCAGCCAGTAGTCTGGGGTGAAGCCGGCATTGACCAGTGCGGCGATCAGCGCCAGCCAGGTCAACGCAACCAGCAACCAGAACAGGCGGACGTAGCGTCTAGGCATCGGCGGTGTCCGTGGTGGCAGGCAGGCGCTTGCGTGATGCATACCACGCGGTTGTGACGATCGCGGCCAGTGCCAGCAGGCCGGGCCCGAGGGTGAAGTACAGCAGGCGCAGCGGATGGTTGTGCATCAGTGTCCAACTCGCGAACGCCAGGGGAATCGCCAGCACCAGCAGCTTGGCAAACAGTGGCCGCAGCACCGCGATCAGCGGCTGGGCGCCAATGAACATCCAGAACAGATAGAACTGGGCGATGCCCAGGCCGATGTCACGATGTGAAGCAAAGCCGAAATGGTCGCGATACCAGTTCATTCCCATCGGCATCAGCGCCCAGTACAGCAGGGCCACCAGCAGATGCAGCAGCAGGGCGATCAACAGAGGCGTGCCGCGAAGGAGCATGGGCGAACGGGGCCGGGCGGGGCAGCGTACCCCACTGCGGACGCCCGTGACTGCATGATGTGAAGACTGTTGACGGCGTGAAGGAATTTGGACACAATAGCGCTCCTTCGACGCAGGTCGAACGGAATCTGCGGGAATAGCTCAGTTGGTAGAGCGCAACCTTGCCAAGGTTGAGGTCGCGAGTTCGAGTCTCGTTTCCCGCTCCAGATTCTACAGGGCCCCGGCAGGGGCCTTGTTTTTCTCCCGCCACGGCAAGGCGGGGCACGTTGGGCCACAAGGCTTTGCGCGCAGTCAGAAATGTGAAATCGCTGGTGTGTTTTCCGGATTTCCGGTAGCATGTCGGCTTACGCGGGAATAGCTCAGTTGGTAGAGCGCAACCTTGCCAAGGTTGAGGTCGCGAGTTCGAGTCTCGTTTCCCGCTCCATGTTCCGACAGGCCCCATCATGGGGTTTTGTCTTGTCAGGGCCCAGTTCCTGGCGCGCAGTACGTTGGCCTCATGGCAGAGTGGCTATGCACCGGATTGCAAATCCGTTTACAGCGGTTCGATTCCGCTTGAGGCCTCCAATTGAAAAGCCCTGACTCCGGTCAGGGCTTTTTGTTTGCCTGGCGTTCGACGCCTTTGTGCAGAATCTCTTGATTCGGCCATGAAATCATCTGTTTGCCACCCGTTGTCAGCAGGTCCTATGAAGCCGAGGAACGAGTATGTACGTCGTCTGGACGTGCTGCTTGATCGCGGCGTGGTGCCGGAGGAGCTAGCCAACACCGAGGCGGCAGCGAAGAATCTGCGACGCGAACACGCCTCTCGATGCCATCAGCGGCTTGGCCGGGGCAAGTGTCGCGGTGGTGTGCAGTCCGACCCGGCGCAGCCGGTGTTGCGGGTTCGGGCCAGCTATCCGGTCAGCCCGTAGCTTTGGCGGGAATCACCTCCTGATCACGTTGTGCAGGAGGACATCGTCCTTGCCGAGAGCCTCCAGATGCGTAGCGAACCGCCGCACGATGCGGTGGTGGTCACTGGTGAGCTGCCGGGGAAGGGCATCACCTGCAAAGTACGCAAGGACGGTCAGGCAGGTCAGCTTTTCGCACAGCAGGTCAGCAGCCCACTGATTCATGTTGCTGCCGTCGGCGCCGAGCGCGGGCGGAACATCCTTGGTAAACGAAGTGAGCAAGCCGCCGTCGACCTCACTATGCCGCTGTTCCCCAAGCCGATTAAGCCAGGTGAGGTCGGCCCAGTCATGCCATTGGACCTGGTGGAAGTGGTTGGCGCTGCGGGGAGATGGCATGGGCAGTGCGAGTCGCTGCGCGTTGATGTTGTGATCGATCAACAGGCAGTTGTGATCGAGCACGCCGCAGCCCTCGAAAGGCACTACAACGATGCGAACTGACCTTCGGGATCAATTCGGCGAACTGGTCAGCAGCAATCCTCGATTGCTGGCGACCGTCACCGCGCACAACAGTGATGGCAGCAGCACGCTGACGACGTATGACGGTGTACAGATGCGGGCGTTCGGCCAGCTGCAGCAGG
Source organism: Stenotrophomonas sp. YJH_SMC_119 (assembly GCF_059368315.1). Lineage (NCBI taxonomy): Bacteria > Pseudomonadati > Pseudomonadota > Gammaproteobacteria > Lysobacterales > Lysobacteraceae > Stenotrophomonas > Stenotrophomonas sp. YJH_SMC_119. Next base: position 241,088 of record NZ_JCAFRP010000006.1, read on the forward strand.
CCATCCCATACAACGTCTGGGTTCGTGGTGCTCGCTTGGTCGAGGCGGCTCCCAACCTTCCGGTGATGGAAGTCACCATCTAGCAAGACAGGGCGCTGCCTAGATGCCTGCAAGCATCCAGACAGCGCCGCAACACAGGTGATCTCAGCACCTGGCATTGGCCGTGGCCCCGTCGCCCTCGCGAGAGCGACGGGATTGTCGGCTTCCTCTATCGCAAATACTGAGAAACCATGTCCAAGCCCATCATTTCGTGGCCGGGCGGCAAGCGCCGCCTGCTGAAGCACCTGTATCCCCACTTCCCGATCCACGATTGCTACGTCGAGGCGTTTGCTGGTGGCGCCGCCTCACTGCTGATGCGGCCGTATCCAGCCCAGATGGAAGTGCTCAACGACATCAACGGTGAGCTGGTCTCCCTGTACCGCTGCGTGCGGCATCACCTGGACGAGTTCGTACGCATGTTCCGCTGGTCTCTGGTATCGCGGCAGATGTTCGAGTGGGCGCAGATGGAGCGGCCGGAGACGTTGACCGACATTCAGCGTGCTGCGCGCTTCTACTACCTGCAGAAGCTGGCCTTAGGAGGGAAGGTGCAGGGTCAATCGTTCGGTGTGGTCACGGCTGGAGGTCCGCGGCTGAACCCTCCTGCGCATCGAGGAAGAGCTAAGCGCGGTGCATCCGAGATGCGGGAACCACAAGGTGTGCAGCGCTTCTGCACGCGACCCCTACAAATGTACCGCTATGCGCTGGTAGGGTGTCGATTCGGTCCGGAAGCGGGGCTGGATAGTATTCGGCGAAGTGCCGTGTGATCCCCCTGGGACGCGTCGTGTGTTTCTAAGCAAGGACTTGAGATCGGTGTGACTCGCGAGTAAGTAATGTAATGCCGGATCCGGGGCCGCAGGCAGCCAACCCGGGGGGCGCGTGAGCAGCGCCTCGTCGGCTCAATATGGCAACGTATCTCCTGCCTGGCCGGTCGAATTTTATGCTGTTGCCGCGTAGCTGGTGCCAATGGGGGGCCATGACGCTAGCATGGCCCTGAAGCCCTTGACCGATATGGCCGGACTGGATCATGGAAGAATTGCCAAAGCGGAATAAGAAGCCCAGCCGCAAAGACGGCTTCCCTTGGAAGAGCACCATTGCCGTCGTGATTATCGTCGGCGTTGTCCTAGCCGTAGCGGAAATGGGGCGGGTTGACCGCGAGTACCGCGCGCAGGCCAACCGCCAAACCTTCGGCGCAATGCAAAATGCGCTCCATGGGGATGAGTTCGTGGCCCGCCCAGCTGCGGATACGATACCGGCAAGCGATGCAGATCAAAACGATCAGAAGGCCGAAACAGACCCCTCCAGCAAAGTGAAGTGAAGCGCAGGTGCGGCCCGCGAACGGGCTGCACCGGCAGTGCTAGGAATCAGCTAGGTGTCCAACCGAACTCGTACAAGATCCATGGTTCCATGGACAGGCAGACCATCTCGCCCGCCAATTGACAAGCTTCTTCCTTGGTGAACGGCGGGTTACCGAGCAGGAGGACTGCGTGCGATGGGTCGTCGCCGATATGGCATTGACCCTTAGGGGTGCAGATTACTCTCCCATCGCAGCCATCAGTGACCTTCAGGTAGTACGGGGTGGTGGTGTCGCCGCCCTCCAGCCTTCTGCCGTTGCAGAAGTATGCGCGTTGACCGACAGGCGTGCCATTGACATCAAAGTAAACGTAGTTGACCGAGCTGTTTCGAGCGGCACTGGCGCCGAAGCTAATCGCGGTAAGGGTCGCAAGCAACAGAGATACGAGTATTGCTTTCACAAGCGCTTCTCCTTAGGCAGTAGAGCTATCGCTCTCTAGGTCTGAATGGAAGGTGGTCCTATGGTTGTCAAGTTGATGAATGCCCGGTGGGCAACTGGAAGGTCTCAACGGACTTGGATGCTCGCAATAGGAAAACCGCTCACTGGCATGTAGGGAAAAGCCTAGGGGGCGGCGCTGATAGAGGTGTAGCAGGGCGTCCTGAGCGGTTAAGACTTGCGGTTGAGCGAATCGCAGCGATTGAGACGGCCGGTCGTATCCTTCCGGCCATGATCTCCTCCACCTACCAAGGCTTCCGCACCGCGCCAATTCCCTCTGGTTGGGCCCAGACCGGTGAGCGCTGGGCGCTCTGGTATAACGGCCGCGAGACGGCTGGCGTCACGCCCGATGGTGGTCCCAGGGGCCGGCTATGGATGGAAGGCCAGAAGATGTGGCAGGTGAAGGAAGTGCGCGCGGCAAACGTCCGGCAGGCGAAGCGATACGCCGAGCGATGGTGTGCTGCCAGGCTCTATCCCGATCTGCCTCTGCGCCAAGCGGTTGCCCGGCTGACCGACAGCACCCCGATTCAGCCCGAGCCGCCGGTGCCCGGCCTGCCGCCGACCCGAGAGCAGCAGCAACAGGCCCGGCGGCTGGCCGAGGCCACGTCAGCTGCCACAGCGAGGGTCAGGGAGGCACTGGAGCCGCGCCGATCGCCGGAGGAGACCAAGCCCAGGGCGAAGGACCCGATGAAGGCATGGGTGAGAGCTGGGCGCACCGAAGTAACGCGAAGCAGTAGGTAAGGTTCCTCCCTATAGCTCTCGTCGTCCCTCCGTGCGAAGCTCCAAGATTGGCAAGGAAGCCTCAGGGGGAGGCGCATGCAGAGACTTACCCATTCATTTACTCTTTTTCGCGTTCAGCTACACAAGCCTCAACAGATGCCTCTGCTTGGGGTGGAGGCGACAGAAGCGCAAATCCTCAGAGCTGCATTGCTCGAAAAGCCTTGGGACGAGGTCCGAGGGCACATTTGGAGAGTTGGCAATGTCAGCGAGGTCTCCGGCGATGCGATGGTTTTCTTCATAGGAAAAGAGCAGCCGACGACGTTTGGCACAGTCGGCGCGGATGGCGATTTCCATGAAGCGGAGGCAGTAGTGGCTCCGAATACTCTGGTTGTTGTGGATCTCAAATATCAGCTTTTAGCCATTGCTCACCGGGTGCAGCTCTCTCAGAGTGTTTACGCGGTCGCGAGCAGGATTCGCACTTTGCTTGCGTCAAGTCAGAGTGTCCGTGAGACGGAATGCAAAGTTTCTGTAGCAGCCGTTAATGACCCTACAGATTTCATTCGGGTCTTGGAGACGGCTCAGGCGGTGGTGAAGTTCAAGGTCACCTACGGGCTGCCGAACGTTTGGGACGCCGATGATTTCCAGAAGCCAATGCAGGAAACAACTCGCATTCTGGGTGCCGATGAGGGAGCTGCGGTCTTCAAGGGTGATGATCTTCGAAGAGGGCCGCTAGTTCGCCTCGCAAAGGCATCGTCCGCAATTGGCAAGGCAGCTGTCGCTTGGGTGAAGAAGTCTGCCGGCGATAGAGTTGTGACCGTCAAGCAGAAGAACAATCCTGTGATCCTTGAGCAGGATATCGTCACAGAGGACTCGTCTGTCTCAGGGCAGGATGTGGCGTACGTCGAACAATCTCAGCCACTGAGAATTGCGGACCTCATAGTACGACGTATGAGAGAAGAGTACTTAAAGATAAGACATGAGTGACGAGCCCATCCCCACGTTCTGGCATTGGTTCTTCCACGGTGTTGCCAAAAGGCCTGGCTATAGGCGCGTGGCTAATGCTTGGGGATTTCTTCATCTTGCCTTGGGGGGCATTGTCGCGTTCGTGGTCGAAGTTGACTTCCAGGAGCTTGCGAAGGGTGCACTGCTACCTCTGATGGCGATTCTGGTCGGCCTGACCTTTTCTTGGGCCGGTAACGTTAATTCGATCATGCAGACCGAAGAGGTGCAGAAATTCTTGAACGAGAAGGGTGGGCCGCTGGAGTATGTTTACACGTTTCAGTTGTGCATTCTTATCAACATTTCCGTCATCTCCGCTTGGTGTGTCCCTCTACTGAATTTGCCGTACTTGCTTCCCTGCCAGACACGGGCGCCGGTGGAAGGCGCGATGGCGGCCGTGCTGTTTGCTTCGGTCTCCCTCGCAGTTCGGACCGGCTGGCACGCGGTAGTCGGGTCGAACATGTTGCTCTTGCGCAAGCTCATCCAAGGTGGCAGTCCGGGTGGAGGGATTGAGTAATCATTTGAAATGAAAAGATAAGGTGCGGATTGCAAATCCGTTTACAGCGGTTCGATTCCGCTTGAGGCCTCCATTTGAAGAGCCCTGACTCCGGCCAGGGCTTTTTTTGCGGTCTGGAATGGGTCGCTCGAGCGCTATGATCGGGTCTGGACCTTAGCGGACTTCATGCGGATGACTCCCCGACACATCGTGGAAACCTGGATCGAGCGCTTCAACGCAGGCGATGCTGCTGGCCTGGCGGAGCTGTATCACCCCGACGCGATCAATCACCAGGTCACCCAGGACCCGATCAAGGGCCGCGATGCGATCCGTGCCACCTTCGAGCGTGAATTCAGCACTGCTGAAATGGTCTGCATTCCCGAAGTCATCCATGAGGCCGGCAATGTCGCTGCGCTGGAATGGCGCGACCCTCTTGGCCTGCGTGGATGCGGCTTCTTCACGGTTGACGGAGGATTGATCACGTTCCAGCGCGGCTACTGGGACAAACTCTCGTTCCTGAAGATGCACGGTCTTCCGATCGAGTGAGCCGCAAGGCCGGGCGGCATCCGTGCCGCCTTGGTCGTGGCCTGATGGGCTACAGCCTGGCCAGCGCCTGCACCGTGGCCTGCGTCAGCGGCTGGGGCAGAGCATCCACGGCAAACCAGCCCAGCCCGGTCTGCACGCCCGGCTCCTGGATGGAAGCCTCGGCACCCGCAAGTGCCCGTGCCTCGTAGATGGGCGCGACCCAGTGCTGCACAAGCGCCGGCTCGAAATGATCGGCCACGCACAGCAGGCGCAGCAGCTGCACTTCCAAGGCGGTCTCCTCGCGGACTTCGCGGACCACGGCAGCCTCCACCGTTTCCATCCAGTCGACTTTGCCGCCGGGCAGGCCCCAATGCCCGCGCTCCGGATCGCGTCCGCGCTGGATCAGCAGGATGCGGCCGTCGGCATCACGGACGACGGCGCCGCATCCAACGCGGGGAATCTGTAGTTCAGTCATGGCGGTGAATGAAGAAGGGACGGTTTTCATTCTTGCATGCACGCCGCACCGGGCGAACTCGCGCTAGGCTGGGCACCTGTGCATCAACAACCTCGCGGGTGTGTCGCATGGTCATCCGGCAACTTGGTGCTGACGACGCCGACAGTCTCTGGCAGGCGCGGTTGCAGGCGCTTCGCGAGTCGCCCGCTGCGTTCCTGTCCACGCTGGCCGAGGCGCAGAATGAGACAGCAGACGTGATGCGCGCCCAGCTTGCTGATCCCGGCACGCGCTATTTCGGCGCTTTCATCGACGGCAAGCTTGCGGGCTTCCTGCGCTACGTACGCCCGATGCGGATGGCGCGACGGCATACGGCGGAAGTGCACAGTGTCCACGTGGGCACCGGCCACCGTGGCCAGGGTATCGCCCGCCAGCTTCTTCTTGCTGCGTTTGCATCTGCGCGCGCCGAGGGCATTGAATCGCTCACCCTCACGGTGCTGGAGGACAATGCTGCTGCGCGCGGGCTGTATGAATCGCTGGGTTTCAGCGTACTCGGCAGGGAGCCGCGCGCAGTCAAGCGCGAGGGCATCTACACGGATATCGTCTCGTACTGGATCACATTGCACTGACAGTGAAACGTTACTGCGAGCCCGGTCATGTTTCCGTGGCACGATGGGCCTGGACACACATTCATTCGACGAAGATAGGGCAATGCGCGTTCAGGTATGCCGCTGGCAAAGCGTAGCGCCGCAACACCGTCAGCAGGCGGTGGATCTGCTCCGCCAGGCTTTCCCGGACATGCAGGGCGAGGGCTACGCCATCCCGGGGCCGGTCGCTCTGGTCCTGGCGATGGGAGGTGATCACGTTGTCGCACATCTCGCGCTGTACGAACGCAACGTACTGCTGGACGGCGAGCCGGAACGCATGGGCTTGATTGGCGGCGTGGTGGTGCGTGCCGACGTTCGCCGGCAGGGCGTTGCCTCGCGGTTGATTGAAGCGGCCCATGCAGAGCTGCGCCGGCACGGTATCGATTTCGCCGTGCTGTTCGCCCTGGATCATCGGCACTATGCCTCTGTGGGCTATGTGCCGATGCAGAACGAGACCTGCTTCATTGAAGACGGCCACGTACGCAGGTTCGTCTACCGCGGCGGCATGGTGGCCACGCTGGGAGCGCGCCGCTGGGCCACGGTCTTGCTCGATCTGCAGGGCGAAACGGTCTGAACGGCGCCAGCGTGCAGTCACCACCAAACCACCGTATCGTGGCGGTTGTCCAATGAACCAGGGAGCGGTGCAGGATGAAGGGGAAGGTAGTGATGGCGATGCTGCTGCTGGGGTGTTTCCCGCTGGCATCGGCCCAGGTCTACAAGTGCAAGGGCGCTTCCGGTGAAACGGTATACAGCCAGAATCCCTGTGCTGCCGGCGCTGAACCCATGAAGCTGCGTTCCAGCCGTTCCTCCACGGAAACGGCGGGGGAGGCATCGAACCGCGCGGCGGTGTACCAGAACACCGAACTGGCCGACGCCGGTATCGCCGAGCGCAACTGCGTGCAGGGCGAGCGCTCGCGCATCTACGGTCCGCTGGAGTCGCGCAGCCAGCAGATCGGTCGGCAGATCGCCGAGTTGAACCGGCAGATGGCCGCGTCGAGCAACAATCTGGCCGGCGCAACCCGTGACTCGGGCATCCGCACGCAGATTGCCAGCCTGCAGCAATCGTTGAGTGCCGAGCGGATGGCGGCGGATACACAGATGGCGAGTGCGCGCGAACAGTGCGCCTCGACCCGGCGTGAACGCGAGCGCTCGGTGCGCGACAAGTTCAGCAACGTACCCGCGGGTACGCCATGAGTCGTTCCCGCTAGGCGGGAAGGCGCATGGGTGTCTCCGCACGGAAGTTGCGCCCAACCGGCGCGCTCACGCCCAGGTAGTGCCGGAACAGGTAGATCAGCGGTTTCCAGCGCGCCACATCGATGTGCTGGGTGCCGCCCACAGTGATGTCTTCGTGCGCATGCACGCAGCGGATGCGGCCTTCGACGATCACGAAGCCCTGGCCATCATCCTCGCCGGGTGGATGCATCGCCATGACGGTGGCCTCCACCTGCAGCGGGCACTCGGCAATGGCCATCGGAGCAACATGCGTCGACACGGCGGCAGTGAATCCGCCCAGTGCGAACTTGTCGCGCACGTGCACGTAGCCCATCGCCTGCTTGGCGGTCGGCACCGGGTTACAGCCGGTTGCCCGCGCGATCGCCTCGACCTGTGCGGCCTGCGCGGATGAGGGGAAGTTCAGCACGCACTCGCTGCGCAGCTGCAGGTTGCGATAGCCCTGGCCCTGCGTACCGAGACCCAGCACTACCCGGTTGCCCAGCGCCCAGAACGAAGAAAGCGGGCTGATGTTGCTGCTGCCGTCGTCATTCAACGTGGTCATCAGCAGCACGGGCGTGCCTGGGTACAGGACCGAAGGGGTGATGCGGCGGCGATGGATCGAAGCGGTCTTCACGGCAGGTCTCGCGGTTGCGGGCGAGCACTGTGCCGCGCAGTCGGCTGCTGACGCTTCGGCCTGCATCGAACTGTTGGCAGATGACGGCATGCCACAATGGGGCATGGTCCACACCTCCGGTTCCCTTGTCAGTGTCGGTGCCCTGGTCGGGGACCAGGCGCGTGCCGCCATGCTGCTGCAGTTGATGGATGGACGGGCCTACACCGCGATGGAGCTGGCGCGCGTGGCCGGGGTAACGCCGCAGACGGCGAGCACGCACCTGCGCAGGCTGGTCGAGGGCGACCTGCTGGTGGCGGTGGCGCAGGGGCGTCATCGCTACCACCGGCTGGCATCGAGCGAGGTGGCAGAGATGCTCGAAGGCATCCTGCGCGTGGCCGACCGTACCCCTTCGTGTACCGCTGCGGCCACGCGCAGCATGCCTGCACTGCGCGAGGCGCGTTCCTGCTATCGGCACCTGGCCGGCGTGCACGCGGTCGCCATCACCGATCGCCTGCTGCAGGCGGGGCATGTACTGCCATGCGAAGGGCATTGGCAGATCAGCGCTGGAGGCGCCGCATTCCTTGCCGGACTGGGCCTGCCGTTGCGCGAGCTCCTGCAGCAGCCGGTGGCGGCCAACCCGGCGCGCTACTGCCGTGGCTGCCTGGACTGCACCGAACGGCGGCCACACCTGGCAGGGCTGGTCGGTGAGGCGATGCTGGATAGTTTCGTGAACAACGATTGGCTGCGGCGCGTCGAGGGCCGGCGCGAACTACGGCTGACGCCACCCGGGCGCGAGGCGTTGTGGCGGCTCTTCAACCTGGCGACCTGAGCGGCGCGGCCAGTCTCAGTCACCCGCGACATGGCAAGGCGTTATGGTCGAGTTCCACGTCTCAGGGAGCTGCAATGGCGAGCAAGGACATCACGGGTCGCTTCGGGCACGGAGCGAATCGGAAATGAGCAAAATCATGGCAGATGTGCGTTGGCTGACCTTTCGGTTGAAGAACGGGCAATCCATCGGGCCGGAGCGGCTGAAGGACGGATGGGTGATAGCCTCGGAAACCGCCCGCTGCGAGGTCCGCCGCGAACATATCGAGGGATCGGGCCTGGTGTATGCCCTGTATGCGCCGGCCAACCTGGCCTCACCGCGGCGCGCGGAAATGCGCATGCGCGAATTCCTGATGAGCTCGGGCTACACCTTCACGATGGGCACGCTGGGCGGCTGATCCCCGCCTGCCGCGGCCACGGGCGCACGGCCAAGACCTGGCCGAGCGCGCCGATCTGACCGCGCGCATCGAACGGCACTGTGCTGGTCGGCCGACACCCGGGTGGCCAAACGGCACCGACATGTCGAAGCCCAGCCACTCGCCTTCGGGCATGCCGAACAGGTGCGCGGTCAGATCGAGGGGAGGCGGCACATGCTGCGCGGGTCCCTGCACCGTAAGCGTTACCAGCGTGGCGGACGCGTTTCGCTACGCGATGGACTCAGCGTTGCACTGTCTTCAAGGCATCGACAACCTGTGCTTCAGAGAAGCCACAATGTCCTTCGCCCACCGATGGCAGTACCCGTGGCGCTGGCCGCGCACCTGCGTGTGCGGCCAACTGCGGATACACCGTCTGCATGTGCGGCACGATGGTCGGGTCGTTGTGGTTGAACTGGATCACCAGCGGGCGCTGCAGTGCGCCGGTCAGCGCCAGCGTCGCGCGCACCCTGGCCTGCGCGGCAGGTACAGCATCGATGCGCCGCACCCCGGCGTTGAATGCGGCGTCATCGCCGAAGCCGCTGTAGACCATGCCCCTGTTGCCGACCGGCATGCCACCGCTGCGTGTGGCCAGCTCGTGCAGGACCAGGGCGTGCAGGCTGATCGTGCCGGCCACTTCATCGGGGGAAACCTGCAGCCGCTGCGCCAGCAACGCGGCATGCGCCGGGTCGCGTTGCAGCGCGGTGACGATGCCCTGGTAAAGCTCGCTCTGGGGCAGCATGGCTGCTTCGCGCGACGCCAACCCGGTGACCGGCAGCCCCTCAGCTTTGGGGAAGAAATAATCGAACGCGACCAGTGTGGTCAGCAGGTCGGCCGCGATCTGTTCGCCACTGAGATTGGCGCCGCACAGCGACACACCACCGGCATAGTGCTGCGGGAAACGCTCGAGGCTGCCAATGGTTACGGCACCACCCATCGAGAAGCCCAGCATCCAGGTGTGTCGCACGCGCTTGAGTTCACCCAGGGCATGCTGTCGCAGGTGTTCCATGTCGGTGATCGCCTCGGCCACCGCCCAGCCTTGGCTGGAATACGCGCTCTGCGCGACGGCGTAGCCCGCGCCCAGCAGTGCTGCGGTGCTGTCACCGGCGGCCATCGGCGTGGTGCGTGGCACGCCCACGGGCTCATAGCCATGGGCCAGCATCACCAGGTCGCCGTTCCAGTCTGCCGGTACATCCAGCCGCCAGGGGGCGCCCTGCAGCTCGCCGCTGAGCGTGCGTGGTGCCGTGGTTGGTGCTGCCAGCGATGCCGTCGAAGCATGCAGCAGGCCAAGGGCGAGGGCACATCGAAGCAAGGGGCGCATCGTGGTCATTCCATGCGGGAATGGCGCAGAGCATAGATGCCAGCGGAATGTTGCGCGCGCTGCACTGCCGCAGGGGATTGCGGGCCGAACAGGCGGCGCTCTACGCTGGCGACATGGTCCCGCACGTCACCGCGTTGATTATCCGCATTCCCCACGGGAAGGCGGGGTAGCGCGCGGTCGTCACGGCCCTGCAACCCGCCCGGGAAGGCGGATTGCATGCAGCGCTCTCCCGGGAACTGGAATCCACCGAGGAGATCGCAGATGCAACACCCTTCATCCGCCGATGGCGGCGCAACCCTGCACCTGCTGTGCGGCAAGATCGGCGCAGGAAAATCGACGTTGTCGCAACAGCTGGCGGCCAAGCCTCGCCACGTATTGATCAGCGAAGATGCCTGGTTGGCCACGCTGCACCCGGGCGAAATCCACTCCGTCGCCGATTATCTGCAGCGCGCAGCCACGCTGCGCAGCGTGCTGACCGATCATCTGCGTACGCTGCTGCGGGCCGGCGTCTCGGTGGTGCTCGATTTCCCCTTCAACACGCCCGCCACCCGCGGGTGGGCACGTGAGGTGTTCTCGCCAGTGGGCGCCGCGCATCAACTGCACTTCCTCGATATCGCCGACGAGGTCTGCAAGGCGCGGCTGCGTGCACGCAATGCATGCGGCGAGCATCCCTTCCAGGCCAGCGATGAGGAATTCAAGCAGATCACCCGCCACTTCGTTGCACCGGCCGCAGAAGAGGGTTTCATGGTGATGCGCTACACCGAGGCAGGCCCGGCATAGCGCGGTCGGCTCAGTCGCCGAATGCCGGCTTGCCTTCGGTGGCGGTGCGCACGAGCGTCCTGCGGAAGGTCTCGACCAGGGGGCGCAGGTTGATGCGGTGCCAGGCCGCCCACAGCGGTGTGCGGTAGCTGAACCACGGCAGCTCGCGCAGCACCACGCCGTCCGGCGCCTGGTGATCCAGGCTCTGCTGGACGGTGGTCAGGCCCAGGCCGGCGGCAACCAGGCCAAGCGCGGCCAGTGGCTCGGTCGCTTCCATGGCGATGGTCGGGGTGAACCCGGCTTTCGCACACGCGGCGATGAAGGTGTCGTGGCGCAGTGCGTTTTCCCTGTGCATCACGCCGATCCACTGCTGGCTGGCCAGATCCGCGGGCGTGATGAGTTCTGCGCTGGCCAGTGCGTGCGCTGCCGGCACGGCCAGCAGCATTGGGTCGTTCAGCACCTGCGTGGCCTCCAGGTCCGGATCGTCGAACGCCGGTGGTTCGCAGACCAGGGCGATGTCCAGGCTGCGTTGTCGCAGGCCTTCCAGCTGCACGTCCGACTGCTGGTTGTAGAGCGCGATATGCACCGCCGGGCGATCGCCGCGCAGTTCGCGCAGGGCGGTGGGCAATACGCCGGAGTGCATCGCGTACTCCAGATAGCCGATGCACAGGCCGCCTTCGTCGCCGCGGCCGAGCCGGCGTGCCAGCGATTCCAGCCGGTTGGCATGGGTCAGCAGGGCCCGCGCCTCGGCCAGGAAGGTACGGCCATCGGCGGTCAGCCGGATGCGCTGCTGCGAGCGTTCGAACAGCTGCAGTTCCAGCCGTTCCTCCAGCTGGGCGATCTGCCGGCTGAGCGGGGATTGGGAGATGTGAAGGCGCTCGGCAGCGCGGCCGACGTGTTCATCTTCGGCGACGGCCACGAAGTAGCGCAGTTGGCGGAGGTCGAGCATAAGACCTTGTAGGACTCAAGATAATTAAATTATGTCTTGGACAGTCTTATCGGGCAAGCCTAGCCTGTGCCTCAACTTTAACAACCTCCCCAAGGGGGAATCCATGAGCATCAACACGCTGCTGGCTGGCAAGACCCTCGGCTTCGGTACCGCGCCGCTGGGCAACATGTTCCGTGACATCCCGGAAGCCGAGGCCCAGGCCACGGTGGACGCGGCCTGGGAACAGGGCACCCGCTACTTCGATACCGCCCCGTTCTATGGCGCAGGCCTGGCCGAGATCCGCCTTGGCGACGCGCTGGCCAAGCGCAACCGCGATGACTTCGTGCTCAGCACCAAGGTCGGCCGCCTGATCCTGGACGAAGTGGAAGACACCAGCGCCCGCGACCTTGGCGAGAAGGGCGGCCTGTTCGTCGCCGGCCGCCCCAACAAGCTGGTCAACGACTACTCGGCCGATGCCACCCTGCGTTCGATCGACGACAGCCTCAAGCGCCTGAAGACCGATCGCCTGGATATCGTCTGGGTGCACGACATCGCACAGGACTTCTATGGCGATGAGTGGCTGTCGTACTTCGAGACCGCACGCCGCGGTGCCTTCAAGGTGCTGACCCGCCTGCGCGAGGAGGGCGTGATCAAGGCCTGGGGCCTGGGCGTCAACCGTGTCGAGCCGATCGAGCTGACCCTGGACCTGGACGAAGCCCGTCCGGATGGCTTCCTGCTGGCAGGCCGCTACTCGCTGCTCGACCACGAGCGTGCGCTGCAGCGGGTGATGCCCAAGGCGGCCGAGCGCAACACCGGCATCGTGGTCGGCGGTCCGTACAGCTCCGGCGTGCTGGCCGGTGGCAGCCACTTCGAGTACCAGAAGGCGTCGCCGGAGATCCTGGCCAAGGTCGAGCGCATCAAGGCCATCGCGGCCGAGTACGGCATCAGCATCAAGGCGGCCGCGTTGCAGTTCTCGCTGGCCAACCCGGCAGTGGCTGCGGTGATCCCGGGCGCCAGCCGTCCCGAGCGCATCGCCGAAGACTACGCCGCACTGAAGGAAATCATCCCGGCCGGGTTCTGGCAGGCGCTGCGCGCCCAGGGCCTGGTCGCGGCCAACGCCCCGCTGCCGATTGACAACATCTGAGTCCCGAAGGAGACATTCCCATGGCAACTGCTTCTGTATCCATCACCGTGCCGACCCCGGCCGACCAGGTCTGGAACCTCATCGGCGGCTTCGATTCATTGCCCGACTGGCTTCCGTACATTCCCCAGAGCACGCTCAGCGAAGGCGGTCGCGTGCGCCATCTGGCCAATCCCGATGGCGATGCCATCGTCGAGCGCCTGGAAGCCTTCGACCAGGCCGATCGCAGCTACACCTACTCGATCCTGCAGGCCCCGTTCCCGGTCAGCGGCTATCGATCCACCCTGCGTGTGGTCGAGCAGGGCGACGGTTCGCGGATCGACTGGTCCGGTGAGTTCACTCCGGTGGGCGTCAGCAACGAAGAAGCGTCCGCGCTGTTCGAGGGCATCTATCGCGATGGCCTGAAGGCCCTGGAAACCACGCTGGCCGGGTGAATGCCCGTGTGGCGTTGACCGCATGCAGGCGCCCCGGCCGGTCCGGGGCGTCTGCGTGTCAGGGTGCGGGCGTCGGTGCACCGCAGGCGACGCGATGCATGGGAAAGTCCATTGCCTGCTTCGGATTGTCCTGCGCGATCTCGATGCGCGCATGTGCGCGCTGGTCGTCGAGGCGCCGGTAGTGGATACGTTGTGGGAAGTCGTTGGCAGGATTCTCGAAGACCGCCTCGTTGGCATCGACCCGGGTGGCGTTGAAGTCCGTGGCGTTCTGGCCAGAGGGCAGGGCAGTCAGCACCAGGCGCCCATCATCGTGCTGGCGCAGTTGCATGAACTCGAAGCCGACGGTTCGCCCGTCGCGCAGGCTGCGGCTGCTGCCGAACAGGGTGTTTCCAGCCAGGCTGGTCCATTGCTCGCCGGCACCGGGTGGCTGCCCATCAAGCTGCCAGCAACCGGCCAGCCAGGCCAGGTGTTCGATCTTCGAGGGTGAGGCGGATAGCGCGTGCGGGGCCGCGAGCAGCAGCGGCAACAGGGCCAGGGCGATGCGGAGTGACATCGGTGCCTCCATGCGCGGGAATGTGCGGCCTGTATAGCGCCCGCCAGATCATGCGGCCAGTGCCGTCCTTTCCAGTGCCGATTCCGATACGATCTGTCACATTGAGCTTGTCTCGCTTGACCCGGAGTCCCGTCATGGTCGACCGTCTCGCCATTCTGCTTGAACGCTTCGCGGTCACCGCCTCGGTGTTCCATGCCGGTGCGCTGTGCGGCATCAACACGCTGGAGGGTGAGGATGAAGCCGGGCAGCTGCACCTGGTGCGACGTGGCCCGCTGCAGGTCAGTCATGCCCAGCAGACCGTACAGGTGGATGTGCCCAGCCTGCTGCTGTATCCGCGGCCGATGCCGCACCGCTTCAGTACCGACCCACAGCAGGGCGCCGACATGGCCTGCGCGAACCTGCATTTCGAAGGCGGCCGGCTCAATCCGATCAGCGCCGCGTTGCCGGATTTCATCTGCCTGCCGCTGGCTGGGCTGTATGGCGGCAACGCAGCGCTGGAGTTGTTGTTCGAAGAAGCGTTCGAGCAGCGTTGCGGGCGCGCGGCGATGGTCAACCGCCTGTTCGAGGTGGTGATGATCCAGGTGCTGCGCCAGCTGATGGAAGGTGGCGAAATGCGCGGCGGTCTGTTCGCTGGGCTTGGCCACCCGCGATTGCGGCTGGCGCTGGTGGCGATGCACGAAGCCCCGGCGCAGGGGTGGACGCTGGAGGATCTGGCCGAGGTGGCCGGCATGTCACGCAGCGTGTTCGCCGCCAGCTTCCGCGAAGCGATGGGGACCACCCCGGGCCAGTACCTGCAAGGCTGGCGGGTCGGGTTGGCACAGCAGGCGCTGCGCCAGGGCCGGCCGCTGAAGCGGATTGCCGACGAGGTGGGCTATGGCAGCGAGGCGGCACTCTCGCGCGCGTTCAAGGCGCACACGGGGCAGTCACCACGCGAATGGCGCGGACAGGCGCGTGCTGGCGCGGCCTGAGCCTCAGCCCAGCACCAGCCGGGCCAGCTTCATGCCACCGAACAGGCCGGCCAGGCCCAGCGCCACCGAGCCACCGGCATACAGCGCGGCCAGTCCGTGCTGCCCGCGCTGCAGCAGCAGGCCGATCTCCAGCGCATAGGTAGAGAACGTGGTGTAGCCACCAAGGATGCCGGTGGCGAGCAACAGGCGAAGCTGCGGCGAGGCACCATTGCGCATCGCGAAGACCTCGACCACCACGCCCATCAGCAGGGCGCCACTGATGTTGATCAGGAAGGTCGACCACGGCCAGGGGCTGCCGACGGCCACTCGGGCGCCGATCAGGTTGCAGGCGTGGCGCAGGCAGGCACCGATGCCGCCGCCGACGAAGACCAGGAAATAGTTGTTCAATGCTTGCATGGCGTGCCTCGAATGCGGGTTCGCAGGGTCAATGGCGAACGCCGAGGGCAGGCAAGACCTGCCGTCGACGAACACCGGGTTCGTCCTGGCAGGAGCCATCAGCCTTCTCAGGCGGTTATCGGGGGAGCCCCATCCCCATCGCGGTCCATGCTACCAGCGGCGGTGCATTCACGTCATCGAGGTGGTCAGCACGCGGGCCACCTTGCTGCGGCTGAAGCCATCCATCAGCAGTTCGAATGCGAGCAGGTCCAGCGCCGCGTGGCGGCGGTGGTCGATCTCCAGGCCATTCTCGGCCACCAGGTGACTGACCAGCTCATAGGCGTCCTGCCAGACGTCAAGGTGGGCCTGACTGGGAATGTAGGCGTTACCCGGCTCCCCGACGCCGCGCCCGTTCACTCCATACAGCAGCTCGCGTGCGTCCAGCTTGGCCGCATCGGCGATGCGGAACAGCTGCTCGGCTTTCACATGGGACGCACTGACATGGTCGTTGAGCCAGTTGCTGATGGTTGCCGTGGTGGATTTGGCGGCGCGGGCCAGATCGGCCGGGCGGGGGTGCCCGGCTTTCTTCATGGCGGCGGCGAGTCGTTGGCCGAGAGTATTCATCTATGCAAGCCAGCTTAACGCGTGGAATGCGAAGAATCCTTGCCGCAAGAATAAGTCTGGTTAACAAAAGGGCAGACCATGACCGAATTCTGGAACAAGCGGCAGGTGCGTGCGCGGCTGGGGTTCCAGACCGATGCGGAGCTGGCGCGCTTCTTCGGCATCAGCCGTTCCGCGGTATCGCAATGGCCGAAAGACTTCCCGATCCCCGCTCTGCGGCAGTACATCCTGCATCAGCGCTACCCGAACCTGTTCCCCGCAACGGGCGCCGCCGAAGTTGAATCCGCCTGAATTACGCCGCCTTTTGTCGCATTTAGCGTGCTAAGCGCATTCTGTTAAGTACACTTAGCAAAATAGGAAAAACTGATCGTTCTGGCAGTACCTATTGTCGAGGCCTACCGGCTGTCGGACAGATGGCTGGGGCGCGTTGTCGGCTTCACCCCATCCGGGAGGGGCGGGGTCCCGTATGTGGTTTCGTGAACGATTAATAATTTCAATCGTGAAAGTCGCTGCATGTAATTGACCTGTCGTGAAATCTGTGACTAATTTGGATCAACCGGGCGTGAAGCCTGGGAGTCTTTCAGTAGCACGCAAGTGAGTCGGTAGACCGTCAACGATGCAGAACAAGTCCAACGGAGGTCGTATGGAATACGGCATGCATGGCTTGGCTGAACGGGTACGCCGCGAACTGGAAGCCAGCTATCACAAACACGGATGCGGTCCGGCGTTCTGGGATACCTACCAGCAGGTGCTGGACCGGCTCGTCCCGCAGGGGACCGAGCGTACCGAGTTCACCAACGAAATGGCGCTGATCATCGAGCAGCTGGGCATTGTCCGACGCGCGCAGCTGGTACCACCGCACGCCGACGGGCCGCGTTGATTCAGAGCAGGCGCCAGGCGCCGCAGGCAAGCAGCGCCAGCAGCAAAGACAGCAGGGCCAGGGTCCGGGGTCGCCACCAGCGCTTCGGTTGCCCGGCCATCGCCTGCGGACTGCAGTAGCGCACCAGCCCCGGACCGAACCCGGCCCGGTGCTGTTGCCGTGCGCAGGCTTCCAGACAGGCGCCGCAGGCCAGGCAGTCTGCCTGCGGCCCTTGGCGGATGTCCAACTGCATCGGGCAGGCGCTGATGCAGGCCGCGCAATCGGTGCAGTCGCCAAGACGGTCGGCGCTGAAGGTCGGCATTGGTCCGGCCAGCAGCGGATGCGCGGCGCGGAACACGTAGTCCTGTGCAGTAGTCGGGTCGAGCAGGCCGCGGCCACGGCCCAGCACGCCGCCCAGGCCAGATGGGCGAGGTCCGCGTGGCTCGCCGCGGCGGGCGTCGTACAGCATGCGCGGCGTATGTGGATCGGTCAGCAGCGGCTGCATGCGTGCGAACGGGCACAGCGAACGGCAGACCTGCTCGCGCAGGAAGCCGGCGTTTGCCCAGGTGGCGGCGGCATAGAACAGCACCCAGAACGTTTCCCAGCCGCTCCAGCCGGCACGCGGCGCTGCGATCACCAGCTCGGCGATCGGGCTGAACAGGCCCACGAAGGTGATGCCAGTCCACAGCGAGAGCAGCCCCCAGGCCAGCTGTGTGGCCGCGCGCGCAACGCGTGCCGGAAGCGTGCGGGCCATGCCGTCGGCGATCCAGTCGAAGGCACGGCGCCACAGTGTCTGCGGGCAGGCGTGGCCGCACCAGATGCGCCCGGCGAGGTGGGTGAGCAGTGCCAGCCCCACCGCGAGCACCGCCAGCAGGCCGACCAGCACCCCGATGTCTCCCGGCCACAGCGTCCAGCCGAACAGATCGAAGCGGCGGGCGTTGATATCCAGCAGCAAGGCCTGGCGGCCATCCCAGCGCAGCCATGGCAATGCGTAGAACAGCACCAGCAAGGCGGCGCTGAGCGTGCCGCGCCAGTGCCGTGGTCTCGGTGTGCAGGTCGTACTCATCCCAGCGGCAACTCGTCGTCGTCACCGCTGGGCATCGGTCGCTGCAGGTACCAGGTGATCGCGCTGGACAGCGCCGTCACCGTCCAGAACATGAAGAAGCCGGCCGTGTAGCCCATTTCACGGCTGATCTGCGTGCCCGGGAAACTGATGGCCTGCAACCGCAGCGGGTCGACGAAGGCGAAGAACACCACGCTGGCCAGGCCGGCAGCGATGAAGCTGGGCCAGAGGATCGCGCCCCATTGCTGGATCAACTGCTGGCGACGGTTGGGAGAGGGTCTGTTCATGCTGTCCCGGATCGAAAAGTGGGCGGCGCGTATACTCGCCTGGGTTGGCGCGGCATCCGCAGGGCATGCTTCCTGCAAGCGTGCCAGCCTAGGTGCAGCGGACTGCGCCGACATTGATCTGGATCAACGGTGGTGCCGGCCGGCTGCGGCACACTGCCGGCACGCTTTGGGTACCCCGATGAACGCAACGCCGCCTGTCCTTCCTGTCGCCTCGCCCGAGCTGTGCACCGAGCAGGAAGTGACCCGCCTGGTGCACGACTTCTACGCCCGCGTGCGCGGGGAGGAGCGATTGGGGCCGGTGTTCGAGGCCCACGTCCACGACTGGCCGGAGCATCTGGCCCAGCTGGTCGACTTCTGGTCGGCGATGCTGCGCGGCACCCGGCGCTTCAAGGGTTCGCCGATGTCCAAGCACATGGCCATCGAGCTGGACAAGGATCTGTTCGACCGCTGGCTGGTGCTGTTCCGGATCACCACCGCCGAATGCGACAACCCGCCGATGCAGGAGCTGGCCAACGACGTGGCTGCGCGCATCGGTGACACCTTCTGGAAGCGCTACCAGATGCTGCGATGGCCGCAGGTCGGCCTGCCGGTGCTGGGGATGCCCGCCAAGGATTGATCTGGGTCAAGGCGGCGCAGGCCGCCCGGCGCGATGCTGGCGCCATGGACACGTTCTCTCCCGCCGCTGGTGGCCTGGCCTGGACCTTCGACCCCGACCTTCTGCGCCGGCACGACCGGCCGGGCCCGCGCTACACCTCGTACCCGACCGCGCCGCATTTCCATGATGGGTTCGACGCGCCGGCGCTGCGCCAGGCGATCGCCGACAGCAACCAGCTGGCCCGCGCGCTGTCGCTGTACGTGCATGTGCCGTTCTGTTCCAGCCCGTGCTTCTACTGCGGCTGCAACCGGGTGATCACCCGCGATCGCGGCCGTGGCCACAGCTATGTGTCGCGCGTGCTGGCCGAGGCCGATCTGCTGGCACCACAGTTCGAGGACGGTCGCGAGGTCATCCAGCTGCATCTGGGCGGTGGTACGCCGAACTTCCTCGATGCCGAGGCGATGACCACACTGGTGGAAGGGTTGCGCCGGCGCTTCGATTTCAGCGATTCACCGCAGCGCGATTTCTCGATCGAACTCGATCCACGCTTCATCGACACCCGTGACGTCGCCATGCTGGCGCGCCTGGGCTTCAACCGGGCCAGCCTGGGCGTGCAGGATTTCGACCCGCAGGTGCAGGAATCGATCAACCGCATACAGGGCGTGCAGCAGACACTGGACATCCTGCGCGCCTGCCGCGACAGCGGCATGCGTTCGGTCAACGTCGACCTGATCTACGGCCTGCCCGGGCAGAGCCTGGAAGGATTCGGCCGCACCCTCGAACGGGTGCTGGCGCTGCGCCCGGACCGCCTGGCGGTGTATGGCTACGCGCACCTGCCGCATCTGTTCCGGGCACAGAAGCAGATCGACGAAAGCCGGTTGCCGTCGCCGGAAGACAAGCTGGCGCTGCTGGGCCTGGCGGTGGAGAAGCTCTCCGCGGCTGGCTACCAGTACATCGGCATGGATCATTTCGCATTGCCGGAAGAGGATCTGTCACGCGCGCAGCGTGCCGGCCAGCTGCATCGCAACTTCATGGGTTACACCACCCACGCCGATACCGATCTGCTCGGCCTGGGTGTAAGTGCGATCAGCCATATCGGCGCCACCTACAGCCAGAATCCACGTGACCTGGCGTCCTGGGAGGACGCGGTGGACCAGGGGCAGTTGCCGGTCTGGCGCGGTGTCGCGCTGAGTGCCGACGACCAGCTGCGCGCGGAGCTGATCCAGCAGCTGATGTGCCAGGGCGAGGTGGATGGTGCGGTGCTGGGGCAGCGCCACGGCGTGGATTTCCAGCAGTACTTCGCCGAGGACCTGCGTTCGGTACAGCGGCTGCAGGAAGATGGCCTGGCCGAATACCGCGATGGCGTGGTGCGTGCGAGCGAGCCCGGGCGACCGTTGCTGCGGTTGCTGGCAATGTGCTTCGACCCGTATCTGCGTGCCGCACATGAGCAGCCACGTTACTCGCGGGCGATCTGAAAGCGGGATGTGCTGCGTGCGTGTGGTGCCCGGAGCCGGAATCGAACCGGCATGGGGTTGCCCCCGGCGGATTTTAAGTCCGATGCGTCTACCAGTTTCGCCATCCGGGCCTGCAGCGCGGCGCCGATTGTAGCCTACCCGTGTCGCTGCAGCCGGATTGCGCGGGAGCGACGTGCTTAACTGTTATCCCTGTTCATGTCATAGTCCCAGCCACCGTTCCCAGGGGGGGAGCCACCCGATGTCGCTGCACGCGATTGCCTATGCCAGTGAGGCCCGCGCCGATCTGCGGACAACCGATCTTGATCGCCTGCTGGCCGACGCCACGGCATTCAATCGTGTAGCCGGTGTCACCGGTGTCCTGATGTTCGACGGCAGCCGCTTCCTGCAGTATCTGGAAGGCCCCGAAGATGGCATCGATTCGGTGTTCCAGCGCATCTTCAATGCACGCAGCCACGCGCAGATGAGGCTGTTGTGCCGCGCGCCGGTGGTGCAGCGTGCGTTCCCGCGCTGGTCGATGGGGACGCGGCGGATCGATGCGGACCTGCTGACCCAGATCGTTGACGCGGCGTGGCCGGGTTTCCTGCTTGGCAGCGGTGGTTTCGAGCGCCTGCTGCAGGCCTGGACCGGTGCCGACGGCGAGCTGGAACCCGCCGCGGTCGCGCTGGGTTCCTGAGCCCGCCTTGGCGGCGGGGTATCGGGGCCGGTAGGCTGTAGCCTTTCTGGTGCGGGTTTCCCGGAGTGGTACAGCGAATGAGTGGGTTGGCCCAAGCCATGGCGGCACGCATCCGGTTTCACCCGGCGCACGGGATATGCCGATGAGCGTGCCCGTTGCGGCGGCGGTGACGCCGCGTTTCGCCGTGATCGGCCTGGGTTACGTCGGCCTGCCATTGGCGGTGGCGTTTGGCCGGCACTGGCCGACACTGGGCTTTGACATCGATGCCGGCCGCATCGCGGAGCTGCGCGGTGGCCGCGATCACACGCTGGAGATGGAGGCCGACGAGCTGGCCGAAGCCACGCATCTGCAGTACGGCAGCGATCCTTCGCTGCTCGATGCCTGCAACGTCTATATCGTCACCGTGCCGACCCCGATCGATGCATACGAGCAGCCCGACCTGGAGCCCCTGCGTTCGGCGACACGGCTGATTGCCAGTCATCTTCGCGCCGGCGATCTGGTGATCTACGAGTCCACGGTGTACCCCGGCACCACCGAGGAAGTGTGCGTGCCGCTGCTGGAACAGGGTTCGGGCCTGGGCTTCAACGAAGACTTCTATTGCGGCTACAGCCCGGAACGGGTCAGTCCCGGTGACCGCCAGCGGCGCCTGGCCGACATCCGCAAGATCACGTCTGGTTCGACCCCGGAAGTCGCTGCGGTGATCGATGGTCTCTACCAGCGCATCATCGACGCCGGTACGTTCCCGGCGCCGTCGATGCGCGTGGCCGAAGCAGCCAAGGTGGTCGAGAACATCCAGCGCGACGTCAACATCGCGCTGGTCAACGAGCTGGCGCTGATCTTCGACCGGCTCGGCATTGATACCCAGGACGTACTGGACGCCGCCGGCAGCAAGTGGAATTTCCTGCCGTTCCGGCCAGGCCTGGTTGGCGGTCACTGCATCGGCGTCGATCCGTACTATCTGCTGCACAAGTCCGAAAGCGTGGGCTACCACCCGGACCTGATCCACACCGCGCGGCAGGTCAACAACCGCGTCGGCGAGCACGTGGCGGCGCGCGTGCTGGCGATGCTGGCCGAGCGTGGCCGTGCACCGGCGGAGGCACGCATCCTGGTGCTGGGCGTGACCTTCAAGGAGGATTGCCCCGACCTGCGCAACAGCCGCGCGCTGGAACTGGCCCAGCGCCTGCGCGATGCGGGTGCGCAGGTGGAGGTGAGCGACCCGTGGGTCGGCCCGGCGGCATTGACCGGCGAGGGCCTGGATTGGCTGGCCGAACCCGGGGCAGGGCGCTATGACGCGGTGGTGCTGGCGGTGGCCCACGCCCGTTTCAAGGCAATGGATGAAGACGCAATCCGGGCGCTGCTGGCGCCAGGCGGCCTGGTCTACGACGTCAAATCGGCCTGGCCGCGCAACGTGGTTGACGATCGTTTGTAAGCCTTGGCAGCGAGCGGCGCGGTAGACTCGGGAACAGTTGCAACCGAGGAAAGCCATGCACCGGTACATCGTCTACCTGCTCGCCATCCTGATGTTCCCGATATGCCTGTGGCTGGCCACGATCTGGCCGGCCTGGTACTGGGGCGTCGGCCTGACTGCCGCGATGGTGGCATTGGGGACCTGGGACCTGCTGCAGAAACGCAGCACGCTGCGCCGCAACTATCCGGTGATGGCGCACTTCCGCTACGGGCTGGAATCGATCGGCCCGGAGATCCGCCAGTACTTCGTGCAGAGTGACCTGGAGGATGTGCCGTTCTCGCGCCAGCAACGTGCACTGATCTACCAGCGCGCCAAGAACGAGATGGACACGGTGCCGTTCGGTACCCTGCGCAGCACCTATGCGGTGGACTACGAGTGGATCAACCATTCGCTGGCGCCAACCGCCATCGCCAAGCATGACTTCCGCGTGTTGATCGGCCCGAACTGTGCCAAGCCCTATTCGGCCAGCGTGTTCAACATCTCGGCGATGAGCTTCGGTTCACTGTCGGCCAATGCCATCCGCGCACTGAACGAAGGCGCGCGGCGTGGTGGTTTCTACCACGACACCGGCGAAGGCTCGATCTCGCCCTATCACCGTGAGATGGGCGGCGATCTGGTCTGGGAGATCGGCTCGGGCTACTTCGGTTGCCGCGACGAGAAGGGTGGTTTCAGCGAGGAACGCTTCGTTGCCAATGCCACCCATGAACAGGTCAGGATGATCGAGATCAAGCTGTCGCAGGGTGCCAAGCCGGGTCATGGCGGCGTGCTGCCAGCGCCGAAGGTGACTGCCGAGATCTCGGTGACCCGGGGCGTGCCGATGGGCGTGGACTGCGTGTCGCCGTCGCGTCACTCGGCGTTCTCGACACCGGTCGAGCTGCTGCAGTTCGTCGCCCGCCTGCGCGAGCTGTCCGGGGGCAAGCCGGTCGGTTTCAAGCTGGCGATCGGCCACCCGTGGGAGTGGTTCGGCATTGCCAAGGCGATGCAGGAAACCGGGTTGCTGCCGGATTTCATCGTGGTGGATGGTGCCGAAGGGGGCACCGGCGCGGCGCCGGCCGAGTTCGTCGATCATGTCGGCGTGCCGATGCACGAAGCGCTGCTGCTGGTGCACAACACCCTGGTCGGCCTCGATCTGCGCGAGCGCATCCGCATCGGTGCAGCCGGCAAGATCACCAGTGCGTTCGACATCGCGCGCACCATCGCGCTGGGTGCCGACTGGTGCAATGCCGGCCGCGGCTTCATGTTCGCGCTGGGCTGCATCCAGTCGTTGAGCTGCCATACCGACAAGTGCCCCACCGGCATCGCGACCCAGGACCCGGCGCGCTGGAAGCATCTGGATGCACCGGACAAGGCCACCCGTGTGTACAGCTACCACGAGCACACGCTGCATGCCTTGAAGGAACTGCTGTGTGCCGCGGGCCTGAACGACCCGGCGGAACTGGGTCCGGAGCATATCCTGCGTCGGGTTTCGCCTGTTGAGATCCGTTCGCTGGCCTCGCTGTACCGCTACCTGGAACCGGGCGAGCTGCTGCACAAGGTGCCGGACCACGCCGTGTTCCATGCGTTCTGGGCCGATGCGCGCAGCGATTCCTTCCAGCCGCCGCCGAAGATCCAGGCGCTGCGGGCCAGCAAGTCGCGATAACGTGTTGCTGTAGAACCGAGCCCATGCTCGGCTGCTTCTCTCATCGCGATGTTGGAACGAAGAACCGTCGAGCATGGCTCGACGCTGCAAGGAGATGCCATGCGGTTCCGGATCGGCACCACGGATGACGTGGCCACGCTGTGGGCGTTGCGCACGCGTTGCGTGCGCGAGACCTGCAGCAGCCATTATCCGCCCGAAGTGATTGCGCCCTGGTCGGCCTCGCCGCCGCCGTCGCAGTACGCGCGGTTGCTGGGGCAGGGCGGCT
This sequence comes from Stenotrophomonas sp. YJH_SMC_119, assembly GCF_059368315.1. NCBI lineage: Bacteria > Pseudomonadati > Pseudomonadota > Gammaproteobacteria > Lysobacterales > Lysobacteraceae > Stenotrophomonas > Stenotrophomonas sp. YJH_SMC_119. The sequence goes on from NZ_JCAFRP010000006.1 coordinate 265,238, forward strand.
GCGTGGTGGCCGAGGATGGGCGGGGTGGCCTTCTTGGCTTCGGTGTGTTCGATGCCGATGCCAATGAAGTCGACGCGTTGTTCGTTGATCCTGATCGTGGCGGCCAGGGAATTGGCCAGGCGCTGATGCAGCGCCTGCTGGCAATGGCCGATCGTGAGCGCGAGGTGGTGCTGTCGGCCTCGCTCAACGCGGTGCCGTTCTACCAACGGCAGGGATTCATCAGCGTGCGCGAAGAGGTCTACCCGCATCCCAGCGGCGTGGCGCTGGCTTCGGTGAGCATGCGCAGGCCATGGTGAGCGCCCGGGGACTGTAAGGCAGTCGAGGATGGCTCGACTCTACAATGCAGGCGTCACCGCCCGGCCAGCCACCTGATCACGCCCTCGGCGGCGCGCAGGCCACTGGCGTAGCACGCGGTCAACAGGTAGCCACCTGTTGGCGCCTCCCAGTCCAGCATCTCGCCGGCGCAGAACACGCCGGGCACGGCCCGCAGCATCAGGCCATCATCCAGCGCATCCAGGCGCACGCCACCGGCGGTGCTGATCACCTCGGCCATCGGCCGGGGACGCAGCAGGCGCAGCGGCAGGCGCTTGAGCGTAGCCGCCACGGCAGGCAGGTCGTTGCCGGCTTCCTTACCCAGAATCTCGAACACCAGTGCGGCCTTCACCGCATCAAGGCCCGCCTGGCGACGCAGGTGCTCGCCGAAGCTGCGGCCCTTGCGCGGGCGTGACAGATCGGCCAGCAGGCGCGCTTCGTCGCGGCCCGGCACCAGATCCAGCCACAGCATCGCGTGGCCATCGCGGTTGATGGTCTCGCGCAGGTCCGCCGCCAACGCATAGATCAGGCTGCCTTCGATGCCGTACTCGCTGGCCACGCATTCGCCCTGCAGCGACTGTGGCTGTCCGGCCAGGTCGATCCAGTGCGCGACCACCGGCTTCAACGGTGCACCGGCATTGCGCTGGGCGAAGAACGGGGTCCAGTCCACGTCGAAGCCGCAGTTGGCTGACTGCAGTGGCGTGATGTCCACGCCACGGGCCTGCAGCGGGGCAACCCAGGCGCCGTCGCTGCCCAGCTGCGGCCAGCTGCCGCCGCCCATCGCCAACACGGTGGCATCGGCGTGGACATCGATCTCGCCGGCTTCGGTGGCGAAGCGCAGCGCGCCGTCGTTGCTCCAGCCGATCCAACGGTGGTTGGCATGCAGGCGCACGCCCTGTTCCTTCAGCCGGCGCACCCAGCCACGCAGCAGCGGCGCGGCCTTGCGGTCGACCGGGAACACGCGGCCGGAGCTGCCCACATAGGTCTCCACGCCAAAACCGCCGGCCCAGTCGCGCAATGCCTGCGCATCGAAGCCATCCAGCCAGCGGCCCACGGTCGTGGACTGCTCGCGGTAGCGGCTGTCGAACAGCGGACGCGGATCGGAATGGGTGAGGTTGAGCCCGCCCTTGCCGGCGATCAGGAACTTGCGGCCGGGCGAACCTTTGGCCTCGTACAGGTCCACCTCCAGACCGGCGGCGCGCAGGCGCTCGGCGGCGAACAGGCCGGCCGGGCCGCCGCCGATGACGGCGACCCGCGGAAGCGGTGCGGCATTACGGTTTGACATCGAGCAGCTCGACATCGAACACCAGCGACGAGCCGGCCGGAATCGGGCCAACCCGGTGGTCGCCGTAGCCGTAATCCGGCGGGATCATCAGGGTGCGCTTGCCGCCGACCTTCATGCCGGCCACGCCCTCATCCCAGCCGCGGATGACCTGGCCGGCGCCGAGTGCGAAGGTGAACGGTTCGCCGTGCTTGAAGGAGCTGTCGAAGGTCTTGCCGTGCTTGGTTTCGGTGCGGTTGTCGTAGATCCAGCCGGTGTAGTGCACGGTGACCTTGCTGCCGGCAACGGCTTCGGTGCCGGTGCCGGGCACGGTATCGATGCGCTCGAAGGTGGTCAGGGTGCCGCCGGGCGGTGGGCCGGACGGTTCGGTTGTGCAGCCAGCGGCGGCGAGGGACAGCAGCAGGGGAAGCAGCAGGCGGCGCATCGGGCGTCTCCGGAAGGGCGCAGGGCGAGGGCGGCAAGGGTAGCGCATCGGCGCCGGGTATCATGGGGGCATGGCAAAACTCCTGCTCAATCTGCGCAATGTCGGCGACGACGAATATGCCGATGTCTGCACGCTGCTCGACCAGCACGACATCGCCTGGTATCGCACCGAACCCAGCCCCTGGGGCATCTCCAATGGTGGCCTGTGGCTGCGCGAGGACGCTGATCATCCACGAGCGAAGGCGCTGATGGCGGAATACCAGGCCGAACGCGGGCCGCGCATCCGTGCCGAGCGTGAGCAGGCATTGCGTGATGGCACGGCGGAGACCTTCGGCAGCCTGTTCCGGCGGCGGCCGGTCTACGTGGTGCTGGTGCTGCTGGGGATGGCCGGTGCGGCGGCGCTGGTGCTGCTGCCGTTCGTGCTGTTGCGGGGGTAATGGGGCTTCTGGCCGGGTTGCACCCGGCACCCGCAGACGCAACGGCAACAGCAACGTCAAAAGCCGGGCTTCAGTGGGAGGGCGGGGCGGTGTGGACAGGCGGGGGACGGCAAAAGCTGCTCCTGCGTGCCTCGTAGAGCGCCATCCATGGCGCTCTGCGCCCCCGCCTGCCCACACCGCCCCACCCATGACAGATTCCGGTTGTTTGCCGGGCTTGGGGTCGGGTCCCTCTGCCGTGCAGAGGGCTCTGACCCCTGAATCTGCCCGGAGGGGCGGGAGGCGCTAAAATGCCAGGATGATCGCCAATACCGCTGCCTATCATTTCGCCGTCATCGACGCTCCCCAGGCCCTGTGCGACCAGTTGCTGGCGCGTGCCGAGGCGGCGCAGTTGCGGGGCACGATCCTGGTGGCGGGCGAGGGGCTGAACCTGTTCCTGGCGGGTGCGCCGGAGGCGGTCGAGGGTTTCTACGCGGCGCTGCGTTCTGACGTGCGGTTTGCCGATATGCGGGTCAAAACCAGCTTCAGTGAACATCAGCCGTTCGCGCGGCTGAAGGCCAAGGTGAAGGACGAGATCATCAGCTTCCGCCGTGACGACGGTCAGCCGCTGGACTATCCGCGCGCGCCGGCGGTCGATCCGGCCACGGTGCAACGCTGGTTGCGGCAGGGGCATGACGACGCCGGCAAGCCGGTGGTGATGCTCGATACCCGCAACCTGCAGGAAGTGGAGTACGGCACCTTCAAGGATGCGCTGGTGCTGCCGATTCACAAGTTCACCGACCTGCCCGAGGCGCTGGCGCCGCACCGCGAGGCGCTGAAAGACAGCACCGTGGTCAGTTTCTGCACCGGCGGCATCCGCTGCGAGAAGGCGGCGCTGTGGATGGTCAACGACGGCATGGACAACGTGCTGCAGCTGGACGGTGGCATCCTCGGCTACTTCGAGGAGGTGGGCGGCGAAGGCTACGAAGGCCGCTGCTTCGTGTTCGATGAGCGCGTGGCGCTGGATGCCGAGCTGAAGCCGATGGTCGACCAGCCGCTGCCGGAGCCGCGCCCCAGCGCGTTCTGACGCTTCCGCGGTAGAGCCGGCCGCTGGCCGGCTGCGAAGCCATCTACCTGTATGCCGGCCAGCGGCCGGCACTACCAATCGCGCTTGGCGCGGACCAGGGCACCCCGGATCGGCCCGGTCAGCCCTGAACCCGCCACACGGGAATCAGCATCCCGCCACCGTCACTGGCCGCGGCGCCTGGCCGACCCCATGCATGGGGGATCCTGTGACGGAAAAACGCCTGATGATCCCGTTGTCGATCCTTGACCTGGCCCCGGTCTGCGAGGGCAGTGACACCACCGCCGCTTTCGCCAACATGCTGGAACTGGCCCAGCACGCCGATGCGCTGGGCTACCGCCGCTACTGGCTGGCCGAACACCACAACATGCCGGGCATTGCCAGCGCGGCCACCGCCGTGCTGATCGGCCACGTGGCGGGTGGCACAAAGCGCATCCGCGTTGGTGCCGGCGGCATCATGCTGCCCAACCATGCCCCGCTGCAGGTGGCCGAGCAGTTCGGCACGCTGGCTTCGCTGTATCCGGACCGCATCGACCTCGGCCTGGGCCGTGCACCCGGTACCGACCAGCCGACCGCGCGTGCGCTGCGCCGCTACTTCGACAGCGCCGACCAGTTCCCGCAGGACGTGCGCGAGCTGCTGCATTACTTCGAGCCGGTACAACCCGGACAGGCGGTGCAGGCGGTTCCGGGTGGCGGCCTGCGGGTGCCGACCTGGATCCTCGGTTCGAGCCTGTTCGGTGCGCGCATGGCCGCCTCGATGGGCCTGCCGTATGCGTTCGCCTCGCACTTCGCACCCGACGCGATGGATGAAGCCGTTGCTGTATACCGGCGCGAGTTCCGCCCCTCGGCCACGCTGAAGCAGCCGCACGCGATGCTGGCCCTGAACGTCGTTGCCAGCGACAGCGAAACCGAATCGCGGCGCCTGTTCACCAGCCAGCAGCAGAGTTTCGTGAACCTGCGTCGCGGCCGACCGGGCAAGATTCCGGCACCGATCGACGACATCGAGTCCTTCTGGGAGCCGCACGAAAAACCGGGCGTGGAGCGGGCGCTGGCCTGCACCGTGCTGGGCGATCCGCAGCAGGTGGCGGAGGGCATCGCCGCGTTCGTCGAACGGCACAAGCCCGACGAGCTGATGCTCACCGCCAACCTGTACGACCACCGCGCGCGCCTGCGCTCGTTCGAACTGACCATGCAGGCCTGGCACGCCCGCCACGCGGGCTGAACAATTGCGTCACGGCCCATTGCGGCCGAACCGCGTCTGATGGGGGCTCATATCGAAGGAGCCCCCACATGGCCGACACCCGTGCCGAACACATCGCCCAGCTGGCCGAACTGATCAAGGACGTGGAGGTGGCGATGTTCACCACCACCGGCGTCGATGGCCGCCTCTACAGCCGGCCGTTGGCCACCCAGCAGGTCGCCTTCGACGGTGACCTGTGGTTCGTGATCACCGGCGACAGCCCCAAGGTGGCCGAGATCGCGCTCGACCCGCGGGTCAACGTGGCGTATGCCTCGCCCTCGAAGAACACCTATGTGTCGGTGGCGGGGCGGGCACGCGTGGTCGATGATCGCGCGAAGATCGAGGAGCTGTGGTCACCGGCGATGAAGCTGTTCTTCCCCGGTGGCAAGGATGACCCCAACCTTCGCCTGATCCATGTGCGCGCCGACAGTGCCGAGTACTGGGACGGTCCGGGCACGCTGCTGGGCAAGGCGTTGACGTTCGTGCTGTCGGCGGTGCAGGACGAACCGGCGGCGCTGGCCGACAACGGTTTCATTGATCTTCGGTGATGACCGATGTCCGGTATTGGTAGTGCCGGCCGCTGGCCGGCAGCCCTGGAAACGTGGCAGCCGGCCAGCGGCCGGCTCTACCGGATTCCGGATCAGAACCAGCGCTGGAACAGCTCCACCGTATAACCCACCAGCTGCCCCGAACTGAAACCGAAGAACGCGATCGCTGCCACGGCGGCAATCCAGTTGAACAGCATCAGCGCGCCATCGCGTTCCAGCAGCGCCAGCGAGAACAGCAGCAGCTGGAAGCCGAACAGGAAATTGGTGAAGGGAATCGGCAACGACAGCAGCAGGCCCAGCAGCACCAGCAGCAGGCCGGTGAAGGCGTGCGCCATCAGCGGTGTCAGCAGTTGCGGCAGGCGGGGTTTCAGCATCTTGTCCAGGCGCCGCAGCGGGCGGTCGATGCGGTCCAGGAAACGATGCATGGTGCCGCGCTTCGGCCCGCGGCGGGCAATGAAGCCGGGCAGCCAGGGCCGGCGCAGGCAGAACAGCATCTGCAGGCCGATCAGGACCACCAGTGGGCCGCTGACCGCGCCGCCCATGCCCGGGATCGGGATGAACGACGGCAGGATCGCCACGAACAGGAACACGCCGAACGCGCTCTGCTGCAGGTTGCCGAGGATCTGGCCCAGCGGCATGTGCTCGGCGGGATCGCCAGAGGCGAACATCTCCAGCAGGGTACGGATGCCCTCGTTACGGTAGGCCGGGCGCTCGTCGCCCGGACCCTTGCCGGGCTCAGGCGGTGAGCTCATCGGCCTGCTCGTCTGACAACGTGCGCAGCAGCAGCTTGTCCACGCGCGCACCATCCAGGTCAACCACTTCGAAGCGCCAGCCCGCCCAGTCGAAGTACTCGCCTGCGTGCGGAATGCGGCCGAAGTAATGGATGCACATGCCGGCCAGCGTGTAGTAGTCGCCGTCCTCGGCGTCGGGCAGGTCGTTGCTGCCGATCAGTTCGCGCACGTCTTCGATCGGCAGCGAGCCGTCCACCAGCAGCGAGCCGTCTTCGCGGGTCACCACCAGCGCGTCCTCGTCGGCGTTCTCCACCGCCTGCAGGCGGCCGACCACCGCGCCCATCAGGTCGCTGATGGTCACCAGGCCCTGGATCTCGCCGTACTCGTCCACCACCAGTGCCATCGACTGCTGTTCCTCGCGGAAGATTTCCAGCAGCTTCATCGCGTGGGTCGATTCGGAGACGTACAGGGGTTCGCGCAGGGTCTGGAACAGCGCGTTGTCACCGCGCGCCATGCGCGTGGCCAGCGATTTCAGTTCGAGCACGCCGACCACGTCCATGTCGTTGTCGCGGTACACTGGGTACCGGGAGAACTCGTGTTCGGCCATGATTTCCAGGTTGCGCTCCAGCCCGGCCTGGGTATCCAGCCACGCGATGCGGTTGCGCGGGGTCATCAGGCTGTCGGCGGTGCGGTCGCCCAGGCGCATGACGCGGTTCATCATGTCGCGCTCGTGGGCATCGATCACGCCGGCCTCGTGGCTTTCGGCGACCAGCATGCGGATCTCTTCTTCGGTCACCGAGGCGACTTCATCCTTGCCCAGGCCGAACAGGCGCAGCACCAGCTGGGTGGTCCTGGACAGCAGCCAGACGAAGGGCAGGGCGAGCTTGGCCAGCCAGCTCATCGGCATCGCGACCAGGCCCGCAATGGCCTCCGAACGGGTCAGCGCCAGGCGCTTGGGCACCAGTTCGCCGAAGATCAGCGTAATGAAGGTGATCAGGCTGACCGCCAGCGCGGTACCGATGTTGCCGGCATAGGCGAAGCCCGGCATCAGGCCCTGGATCCAGCCGGCGAAGGCTTCGCCCAGCGCTTCGCCGCCGAGGTAGCCGGTCAGCACGCCGATCACAGTGATGCCGATCTGCACGGTGGACAGGAAGCTCTCCGGCTTCTCGGACAGCTCCAGCGCCTTGGCCGCGCGCTTGGAGGTGGCGGCCATCTGCTTCAGGCGGCTCTTGCGCGAGGTCATGACCGACATCTCGGACATGGCGAAGAAGCCGTTCAGCAGAACAAGCGCGAAGACAATCAGGATCATTTCAAACACGGGCGTCGTCCCCGGTTGGTGGCAGGGAGGGCGGGTGCTTGCGATGGCGGCAGGCGCTCAGGAACGGGGTCCGGCGCGGCGCTGGGGGATAAGGGTCGTCGTCCATAGGATGCGCCCGAAGGCGCGCTGGCATCTTAGCAAAGGGGCGTGGCAGGGTGGCAACCGCCTGTTCAGGTTCGGGGTTCCAAGCCCCGGAAAGGGGGCGGGGATACCCGAGATGGTCATCTAGCCGTCATAATTCCGTCTGGTGCCGTCCTTCCCGCGACGGCTGACAGGTTTCTCAATGTTCTCTCTGCAGACCATTTTCGGTTCCGGCAAACAGTTCTACACCCTGCTCGATGAGGCCGCCGTCGCGGCCTCCGACGCCGCCAAGGCGCTGCATTCCATGCTGCGCGAGGCCGACCGCCAGCCCGCGCTGGACGCCTTCAAGCTGGCCCGCCTGCGCGAGCGCGCGGCCTCGGACAAGATCAGCCAGGCGCTGGTGGACAGCTTCATGACCCCGATCGAGCGCGAAGACATCGAAGCGCTGGGCTCGGCCCTGTACAAGATCCCCAAGCAGATCGAGAAGTTCGCCGATCGCTATTCGCTGGCCACGACCCACCTGGAGCACATCGACTTCGCGCCGCGCGCGGCGATGCTGGAACAGGCCGCCGGCGTGGTGGTGGAGATGGTGGCCGACCTGCGCCACATGAACCTGGACCGGATGACCGCGCTGAACGAGAAGCTGCGCTCGCTGGAAAACGAGGCCGACCGCCTGATGCTCGAGCTGTACCGCGACATCTATTCCGGCCGCCTGGACAACCTGCAGATGTTCCTGCTGAAGGAATTCTTCGAGATCCTGGAAAAGGCCATCGACCGTTGCCGCGAGGCCGGCGTGGTTGCGTATCAGATCGTGTTGAAGAACAGCTGACGGACGCCGCCGCATGTTGACCCTTGTCCTGGTGGTGATCCTGGCCGCACTCGTCTTCGAGTTCATCAACGGCTTCCACGACACCGCCAATTCCATTGCCACCGTGGTCGCGACCAAGGTGCTCTCGCCCGGCTGGGCGGTGATGCTGGCCGCCTTCATGAACCTCATCGGTGCGCTGACCGGCACCGCGGTGGCGCTGACCATCGCTTCGGGCCTGCTCAACACCAACGTGGTCGAGGTCACCCCGCAGGTGATCCTGTGCGCGCTGCTGGGCGGCATCATCTGGAACCTGATCACCTGGTGGAAGGGCCTGCCGTCCTCGTCCTCGCATGCGCTGATCGGTGGCCTCTGCGGCGCCGGCCTGGCGGCCGCCCACAACAACTGGGACGCGCTGATCTGGTCCGAGCGCCTGGGCAGCTGGGCGCAGAACAAGGGCCTGCTGTGGAAGGTGTTCGTGCCGATGATCACCTCGCCGATCGCCGGTTTCCTGCTCGGCATCGTGGTGATGGTGCTGCTGTGGGGCCTGATCGCCGGCCTGGCCAGGATCGGTGGCGCCATCGGTCGCCTGGCCCGCCCGCGCATCGTCAATGCCTTCTTCGGCAAGGCCCAGATCGCCTCGGCGGCCTACATGGGCTTCGCCCACGGCCACAATGATGCGCAGAAGACCATGGGCATCATCGCCATGACCCTGATCGGTGCCGAGGCCACCGGCGCACTGGATGACCTGCCGTCCTGGCTGGCCTTCATGCACCCGGACGCGCACGCCGGTGACGGCATCGCGATGTGGATCGTGCTGACCTGTGCGGTAGTGATGGCTGCCGGTACCGCCTCGGGCGGCTGGAAGATCATCAAGACCCTGGGCCACAAGATGGTCAAGCTGCACCCGATCCACGGCTTCGCCGCGGAGACCAGCTCGGCCACCATCCTGACCCTGGCCGCCCACTTCGGCATGCCGGTCTCGACCACGCACAGCATCTCCACCGCGATCATGGGCGTCGGCTTCGCCAAGAACCCGCGCTCGCTGAAGTTCGGCGTGATCGAACGCATCGTCTGGGCCTGGATCCTGACCATCCCGGCAGCCGGCGGCTGTGCGTACCTGATCCTGAAGCTGTTCGAGCTGTTCGGCTGGACCTGATCGCCACGCCAGGGTTGCAAACGAAAAAGCCCGCCGGTATCCGGCGGGCTTTTTTCATGGGCAAAGAATTTTCCGCACACATCGTGTCGACCAAGGTCGACACCTACCAGAGCAGAAGCAGGGATCCGATCCCGTGCCGACCAACGGTCGGCACCCACCAACAGCAGCAGGAACCTGTCAGCGGCGGGGTGGGGTGGATATGCAGGACCGTTGGCGCCATGGATGGCGCCATCGAGCCCCCATGGACGGGTTTACGGCGTGTCCTGCATATCCACCCCACCTTGCCAGCCCCCAGGAAGCCCGCTTTTGCAGTGGCAGTGGCCGTGGCAGTCAGCGGGTGCCGGGCCGCAGGCCCGGCCGAACCCCTCAATTACGCTGGAACAGCGCCTGCACATCCTTGCGGAACGCCGCCTGGCTGTCCGTCCGGCTGTAGAACATGTGCCCGCCCGGATAGCTCCGCACCTGCACCCGGTCCGGGTTGCTGCCCATCGCCGGCATCTGGTCCACCGTCAGGATCGAGCCCATGAACGGGCACGACAGGTCGTTCCAGCCATGCACGATCAGCACCTGCAGATGCGGATCGATCGCCACCGCCTGGCGCAGCTGGGTCACCGCACCCTGGCGCAGCTCGCCGTTGCGGTCCCACATACGATTCACGTCGTAGTTCAGCGCCTGGTAGCGTGCATCCACCTTCCAGCCAACCACGCGCGTCACGAAGTCGACCATCGCCGTGGTGGTTGGCGCGATGATGCTGTCCAGCAGCGGATCATTGGCGCGCTGCTCCGGGTCATTCGGGAATGGATCGAACGCGGTCACATTGGAGTCGTAGCGGCTGCCCAGCGTGCCCTTGTCGCGGAATACTTCGCGCAGGTAGGCCTGGGTTTCAAGACGGCCACCGGCACGGCGCACGAACTGCGGGTCAAGCCCGGTCAGCTCGGTCACCCGGCGCAGCATCGCCTCGGTGGCCTGCGGATCGCTGCGGCCCTTCATCAACGCGGTGGCGTAATCGCCACGGGTGTACTCCACCACCTCGCGCATTGCCGCGTCGGTGAGCCTGCCCTGGCGCTCCAGGTGCGCCGCGGCGATCGACGGCAGCGTCTGCATCCATGCCATCGGCGAGACGTCGGCGTTGTCTTCCAGCGTCGGGCTCAGGTACGGCGAGACCAGTACCAGGCCGTTCATCGCCACGCCCAGCCGGGTCTGCAGGAAATGGGTGATGCGCGGGCCGCGATAGCCGCCGTAGCTCTCGCCGGTCAGGTACTTGCGTGACGCCATGCGCTGGTTGCGCAGCAGCCAGTCGTAGATCGAGCGCGACAGGTACTCGATGTCGGCGCCGGGGTTGTACAGCTGCTTCTTCGCCTCGTCATCGCCGATGCGCGCGCGGCTGAAACCGGTGCCGACCGGGTCGATGAATACCAGGTCGGTGAAATCCAGCCAGGTGCCCGGGTTGTCATGCAGGGTCGCGGGCGCCGAGGCGCTGTCGCCTTCCGAACCGAAGGTGACCACCTTGGGCCCGATCGCGCCCATGTTGAGGTACACCGACGAGGCACCAGGGCCGCCATTGAGCGCGAACGTCACCGGCCGGTCCTTGCCCGGCATCGTGTACGCAGTGAACACCACATCGGCGATGACCTTGCCCTTCTCATCGCGCACCGGCAGGGTGCCGACGGTGGCGGTGTAGTCCAGGGTGCGGCCGGCCAGGCGCATGCTCTGGCGCGCCGACGCATCGGCGGGCAGCGCAGGCGCGTCGGTCCTGTCGTCTTTCGAATCGGGCTTGGTGTCAGCGGCGGGCGCGGCCAGCACGCTGGTGGGGGCGATGAGCAGGCCGACGCAGAGCGCGGCAGTGTGCAGCAGGGACTTCATGGCACCGGATCGGCAGCGGAAGGGGGTTCCGATGCTAGGCCGGTGGAGTGCCATGCCGTATGTGTCCAAAGGCATGGCCACGTTCTGCAGCGGCTTGCGGCCAGATTGGATCAAACGGGCAGGGTGGCTGCCGCTTCGTCGTTGGCCAGCAGGCCATAGACGGCCGAGTCCGAAAGCTCGCCCTGGATGCGCCAGCGCTGGCGCAGCACCCCCTCGCGGTGGAAGCCGAGGCGGTCAAGCACATGTGCCGAGGGTACGTTGCGTGGATCGATCTCGGCTTCGATGCGGTGCAGGTGCAGGGTGTGGAACAGATAGCCCAGCATCTGCTGCAGGGCCTCATGCATGTAGCCCTGGCCCTGGCGGTCGGGCGCCAGCAGATAGCCGATCTCGGCCCGCATGGCCTCACGATCAATGGCGAATGCGACGCAGACGCCCAGCAGTGGGCCGTTGGGTGATTCGCGCAAGGCCAGCTTCAACTGGGTGCCGATCGCGTGCGCGGCAAGGTCGTCGTCGATCTGTTCGCGGGCTTCGGCCGGTCGTGTCCAGGCCGGATGGTTCCACCAGCGCATCACGTCCGGATTGGATTGCAGCGCGAACAGCGCGGCCGCGTCGTCACGGCGGATCGGGCTCAGCACCAACCGCGCGCTGTGCAGCGGCAGGGCGGGAAACAGCAGCGAGTGGCTGGCCAATACGATGGTCCACACGGGTGGACGCGCATTATGCCGCCGCCGGGTTTGCCGATGGCGGCGTAATGCCAAGGGCGCATGAGCCGGTAATGGCGGGCGCTGGCCGGCAGGCGAGGGTGGCGGCCAGCGGCCGGCACTACCCGGCAACCCGGTCAGAGCCCCTTGCCCCGCAAAGGGGTCAAGGCGGGTCGGAGGCATGGCGACCTTATCAGGTGCTATTAT